>JAFUVB010000108.1 GCA_017471245.1 Prevotella sp. | reverse complement strand
AGAACAAAGGGAAACTCTTTGTTCCATCATAACCTGCAGGAACCATCAGATTATACGCCATCATCTTACCCGTCTCAGCATCCTCGAAAGTGAACTGCTTAAACTTGGCAAGCGTCTCGTTTTTCAGGGCAACAAACGCGCTGTCGCTGTCCTTGTTAACCTCCATACCACCACCATGTCGTGGACCTCTCTGTTCGCCCTTCTGTTTTGGGGCGCAGGCAGTGAAGCACATGGCTGCGACTGCCATTAAAATAAAAACTTTCTTCATCATGTCGATGGAGTGTTTCGAGTCGCGGCTCTGGTCTCTGCCAAGACCTGATAATCTTAAACAATGTTGTAATAACAAGGCAAAAACAGCGCAAACCGAGTGCAGAAAGCTCGCTTTATGCTGAGGTGCAGCCTGTTTTCGCAAAAATCTTTTGCAAATATACGAATTTTGCGGCAGATTTCGTAAATTTGCACCTTAGATTTATGATAGTTTAGTAAGTTGTGATGGATTTCTCGGCATACATACAGAGCGAGTGGTCATGGGTAGTGTTATTCATGATGTCGCTCTTTGTCGGTATGTCAAAGACGGGAGTACAGGGGCTTACCATCCTGACGGTGCCGCTTCTGGCGATGGCATTCGGAGCCAAACCCTCCACAGGCCTGATGCTGCCTGTGCTCTGTTTCGCCGACTTGATAGGCGTCAGCTATTATCGCCGTCAGGCAGAATGGAAGTATATCCTGCGCTTGCTTCCCATGGCCGTTGCAGGATTCTTCCTGGCCATCTGGGTTGACCATCTGATTCCTGCCACAGAGTTCAAACATCTGATGGGAGCCTGTCTTGCCTTGGTACTGGTAGTGATGCTTTGGAGTCAATGGCGGGGGAAAGAGAACTTGCTGATAGACAAATGGTGGTACAGCCCTCTGTTCGGTCTATTGGGTGGCTTTACGACGATGATCGGCAATGCAGCAGGGCCTGTGATGGCGATTTATCTGCTTTCCACCCGGATGCCAAAGCTCGCCTTTGTGGGAACCAATGCCTGGTTCTTCCTTTGTGTGAACTACCTGAAATTGCCCTTGCAGATATTCGCTTGGCACAACATCAACCTCACGACGCTCGCCATTGATGCCTGTGCCATTCCGTTTGTCCTCGTTGGTGCTTTCTTAGGAATCCGTCTGGTAAAGTTCCTGCCAGAACGTGAATTCCGCATTTTCACAACCGTTGTAACAATTATCAGCGTCCTCGTGATGTTGCTTACATAAGTCATTGAACATTGAACATTGACCATTGAACATTGACCATTGAACATTGACCATTGAACATTGATGTGACCGAAAGCAGCGTTATGCCCAAATAGTCGTGCTATCGCTTCTTTCACATGACCAACACCTGTCACTTTCAGCATATCGTTCTCTTTTCTTTTGTTATAGTGGCTCAATATTTGCAAATTTCTGAAAGGTGTATTCAGCCATAGGATTTATGGTAAAATTACATGTTTTAGACCTCTATTTGCATTTTTTACGGCGGCTACTTCTTTACTCTCCAAACTTTTTATTACTTTTGCAATCGGATTCAAGAATAATTCGATAAACCTATGGCACAAGAGATTCTAAATAAAGTTGAATACATTGTCATTTTTATCAGCGAGTTCGCCCGCTGTTACGGGCTGTCTGCGGCGCAGGCTTATCGTTACCTGAACCGATACAAAGCTATTGACTTCCTGGATGAGCAGTATAACGTTGCTCATACACAAAGTTTTGAGGACATGGTGCAGAATATGGCAGGTTACTGCCAACGTCATGGAGGGGCGATCGTATGATACTCTATCATGGAACGAACACTGACTTCACGGCGATTGACTTAAATAAATCCCAGCGAGGTAAGGACTTTGGTTGTGGCTTCTATCTGTCAGAATTGGAGTCGCAAGCAGAGGAGATGGCTAAGTTCAAGGTAAAACTGTTCGGCGGACAATATATCGTTCAAAGCTACGAATTCAACGAGGCTCATCTAAGCGACGGGACTTTGCGATTCCAGCGTTTCGACAGCTATTCCAGAGATTGGGCTGAGTTCATCCTTGCTAACCGTCAAAATAGGAATGCAGACAACATCCATGACTATGATATCGTCTATGGTCCAATCGCAAACGATAAGGTAGGAGCGCAAATCCGTAATGTCATGGAGCAGAACATCAATATGGACACCTTTCTGGAGCGTTTGAAATACATGAAAGGAATCACCTTTCAATATTTCTTCGGAAGCAAGAAAGCCATTCAAATGCTGAGACGCCTATGAGTACGATAGACTATATGAACGAATGCACGGTACGCGACCTTGTACTCATGCTGATGGAAGAGCGTGGCCTGTCGCTTCACGAAGCGCTGGATACGGTCTATAACTCCGAGACATACGCTAAATTGACAGATCCCACAACGGGACTCTATTTCCAGAGTCCTGTTTACATCTACTGCTTTCTTGACAGGGAGCTTGCCACAGGCAAGATGCAGGAATAAATTTAGAAGACAACTGTTAGGAAAGGATTTAGAAGACAACTGTTGGGAAAGGAATATGCATTTGCTTCATGATGCGGTCGCCCCGTCGCCCGCCGATGCGTCTCATGGCAGAGGCGCGGTCGGCTGACGACGGGGCGAGCTATGCAGGGCTGAGTGGATTCCTACTCCGCTGAGCGCACAAGGCGCACGGCATATCCAGTAGATCGATCGGCTTTGTTGCTTGGTGAAATATATGTTACAGATAAATACGTGCGATAAGCTTGCGTGTCATTACCTGAAACTGGCGATTTAGACCAGTAATAAGCGACGTCTCCAACATCTGAAAGTGGCGTGCTGTATTTATTACCAGAGCGACCATTCGCAGACGGCAGGAACACTGCACCAGCGGCCTCCATCTTCTTCCAATCCTCGGTAGAGTATCTATTAACCCCCCAAGTAATATGTTCCTTGTTGATTGCAGATGGATCTAGAGCAGTTACACCAGCAGGATGGAAATAAATGTCGGGAAAGAGAATATAACCGTTTTTTCCATTTATCATCGCTACGGTCCATCTGGCGTTGTTAGTGCCGCTGACAGTTGAAGTCTTTCGGTTATTGATTATGTATGCCCACTCATCAGTGGATGGCGTGCGCCAGTCGTAGGCGTGCTGACTGACCAGCTGGGACTCTTTTATGAAGTCACTTTCGTCCCAGCTATAGTCGTAATAATTATTGGATGTATTGGTGGGATTCGGATTGGCACCGGTCCAGGTGCCCCAACCGAAGAGGTCAACCCATGTGGAAGTGTCCCAGGTTTCCCCCGAAGTACCTATTTTATCGTATTGATGCTCTGCAAAACGCCATTTATAAGTAGGCTCTGAAGCATTGTATTGCAGATTGCCCTTTGCAAAGAATATCTGGTCACCACTACTGCTACTGGTGAACTGACCGACCTTGCCGGCATCGGACATCTTCCACGAAACGCTATAGCCGTTATTAGCCTCATAGGTTTTGCCCGTCAGCTCTTTAACGTAGTTCTTTGTACCGTCGGTGGCGGTTATTTTAATTCTGTGATTTGCAACAGGCTGGATGACTATGTAGATGGGGCCCGCTGCAGCCGTCCGGCTGACGGTGCGCGATTGCTGCACTAATTGAGAAGTACCATATAAAGTATATGTTTCGGTGATATTCAAGCCCGTGATGTTGTTGGTAATATCTTGTGTGCCAGCGCTGTTTTTCAGCGTAAGGGCAAGAATGGCGAATTTGTTTTCCAACGTTACGGACGCGGGCAGACCTGCACTTTCGGTCAGTGTGCCTTCATACGTGGCAGCGTCAAATTTTTCGGAAATCGTGGATAGCGTACCGTCCTGCTCGTTAAGTGCACTTGAATTAAACCACTCACTGGAACTGGATTCGAGCTTTTCCTTGGTCATCGACGCAGGATAGATGTATTTCACATTGCCGCCAGCCTTGGGGTTGGTCAGGGTGACGGTGAAACTGGCACTCTTGCCACCGTTGGTGATGTTGGCAGCGGTCAGGGGTTTGCTCACCGCTTTCACTGGCTTGGTATTGTCCTCGCTATCGTATATCACGGCAATCTTTTCGCCCACGGCGAAGGTCTTCGTGCCATCGGCAGCCAAGGCGCGTGTTGCCACCCGTGCTGCGTCGGCAGTGCTACCGTTGCGGTTGACGGTTGTGGTCAGCGTCACTATGTTGTCTTTGCTTGCAGCCTGCTCCATCACCTCGCTGACGAAGTCGTCTTCGCTTGAGCAGCCGGTCATCATAAGGCCAGCCAATGCGATGGCGGCGATACTGAGAAATCTCATTGTCTTCATTGCTTGGTCCTCCTTCGTTTAGTGATTAAATAACTCATCTTTCGTCCATATACTGGATTTAGACTCTTCTGCTGTTTCATGCCATTCGTAGTTCTGCAAACTGGCTTCGCTGCCGTAGCTCTCCTCAAGGAGCGGTTCCTGTTGTTGAGACTCGATGATGCGCAATGTAGGTTTTCTGTAATCTTTTCTTTTCATGTTCTTATTGTTTTTATGTTAATGTGATGATGTTATGACAAACACGAACACAGCATCGCGCCGCGCCCCCATGTGTATACATGGAGACACGGCGTGACGTATGGTTTGCACCGCGCAGAAGCGCGCAAGTGGCTGTTTATAAAGAAGTTATAGGGGGGGGGGTAAATCTGCTACCGCTTTTGCCCGAGCGTATGCCGACGCGCCTGCCACCGAAGTTCGGGCAGCGCAGCGACGAGCGGCGATATGTGAGTGTTAGCGGTTGCATGATTCGGGGTGAATATCTCTTTATACGTAACATTACGATTGCAAAAATAATCATTTTATTTCAAAAAATGAAAATTTTCGCTGCAAATCCATCATTTTCTATCTTTTTATACCGTTTTATGCATAATTGATGCGCAAACAGGGCGCAATTCTTATTTCACGGAACTCTCTGAGAAATAGAATTCCCTGATGGGCTTGCTGACAAGGTCTCCGTTTAATGCCACCGTTGCCTGCAACCTGATGTCCTCTGAGGAACCTCCCACCTTCACAAGATATTTGCCCGGACGGACGTTCCACTGCCGCTGCCCCTCGTTGCTATAATAGCCGAACTGCTCAACATGGAGTTTCATGCTTACCGTGCGGCACTCGCCTGGCTGCAACGACACACGGGCGAACCCCTGTAGTTGGATGGGGCGGATAGGTTCGTCGGCAGTTGTGGGCGAGAGATACACCTGCACGATTTCGTCGGCAGCCACCTCGCCCGTATTCCGCACGTCGAATGAGAGGTTGACAGACTGGTCTCTCGTGGACACCGCATTATCCACCTGCAGGTTGGTGTATTCGAAAGTGGTATAGCTCAGCCCATAGCCAAACGGCCACTGTATGCGCGGGTCGCGCGTTGCGGAATAGTTGTAGCAGAGGGGTTCGCTCACTTCGGTGTTCGGATAGCTGACGGAGAGCTTTGCCGACGGCGACACCTTGCCATAAAGGATATCGGCCACGGCATTGCCGCCTTCCTCTCCGGGATACCAAGCCTGAATGACTGCCGCGCAACGCTCGGCAAGTCCCGACACCACCTGCGCCCTACCGCCAAACATCACCAGCACAACCGGCTTGCCGGTACTGATCAATTCGTCCACAAACTGCTCCTGCCTGCCTGGCAAGCGGAGGCTCTGGCGGTCGCGGTTCTCGCCGCAGAGCATCACATTCTCGCCAACGGCGGCTACAATCACATCACTCTTACGGGCCATGTCGAGCGCCTCCTGCCTGTCGGCCTTCTCGCCGGCATCCACCTTTCGGTGGAGGAGCTCATATTCCCAGGCGCGCTCGTCGCCCATCTCCCCGTATTTTGTCTCAATCTCTTCCGTCCAGTCGCAGCCTCGGCTATACATCAAATACACATTTTCGGGCTTGCGGCTCATCATGCCTTCAAACAGTTTCACCACATGGGGCTTATCGCGGTCGGCAACATCCTCCTCCTTTTTCCAAAAATAAGACATGGCGGGATAAGAATAGTCGCCGCACATCGCCCAGATGGTGTTGGCATTGGGACCTGTCAGCAAGACTTTCAGAGGCGACGATTGAGATGTCGGGGCGGAAAGGGGAAGCACTCCGTTGTTTTCGAGCAGCACCACCGACTGCACGGCAATGTCGTAAGCCGTCTGCCGCTCATCGCGGGTGTCAAGGGCAATAGTTTCTTTTGAATACAAATAGGGATCCTTGTCGAAAAGGCCTGCACGGAACTTATGGCGAAGCACATCCTTCACGGCACGCTCGAGCACCTCCGGCTTCACCAGCCCGCGGTTGATCGCCTCCTGCAGATACCGATAGTTGTCGCCGCGCGGGAAGTCCACATCGTTTCCTCCATTGATGGCGGCAGAGGCTTTCTGCACGGCATCCTCCAGGTCGGGCAGCTGATCAATGGCGGTATAGTCGCTCACCACCATGCCGTCGAAACCGAGGTAGTCGCGCAGGATATCCTGCAAGATCTCGCCATTGGCAACACACTTTGTGCCGTGAACGGCATGATAGCCCGGCATCACCACCTTGCTCCCTGCCACACGGATCATCGTTTCGTGGGGCAGCAATATCTCTTCCATGAGTTCCTTCTCATCGGCATCGCCACCGCCGCCATAGCCGAGGTAATGCTTCGAACAGGCACCCACGCCCCGCTTCAGACTGCCTTGCTGGAGTCCCTTGACGAATGCCACTCCCATCACTGCCGACAGATAGCCGTCTTCGCCATACGATTCTTCCAAACGGTTGAAACTGGGCGTGCGACACACATCGACCATCGGCGAGAGCGCCAGCACACCTCCCATCTTGCGCATCAGCGTGCTCGTCTGACGGGTTTTCAGTTCTGCCAGCTCAGGATTGAACGAACCGGCCTGCCCTATCTGCTGCGGATAAATGGTGGCACCCAGCGTGTTGACACCCGAGAGCACCTCCTCGTGGAGCAGTGCCGGGATGCCGTTGGGCGTATGATGCATGAGCCAGTCTTGCACGGCAGCGGCACGATCGCGGAGCACGTTGGGATCGCGGGGCTGCTGCATGGCAAACTGCGAGAAGTGGCCAATGCCATTGGGTATCAGTTCGCGGCACTTTGCGGTATCAAGCTCTCCCTCTTCGTTGAAGAGATCGTCCATAAACATGCTCCTCAACTGGGCAATGCGCTCTTCTTGCGACATTTTGCCATAGAGTTCGTCCACCCGCTGCTCAATGTCGGTTGCAGCATTGCAGCCCGACAGCAGCACCACCACGCACACCCATGCCAGCATACAGAGGCCGGCCATTCGTTTCTGAGAATACTTAACCATATCTTTTTGTTTTCTGCAAATTTACATCTTTTTTTCTAAAACCATCCGTTTTGAAGCAAAAGTTTTTTCATCAAACGTCATACGGCCGCTATCTGTACGCTTTAAAACTGACTATTAGCCGGGGCAAACCTTATCGCCGACAATGCCAAAAACAGGCAATCGAGAAGGCGTAATCACAGTATTCAAAATCGTTTTTTGCGTGTTACTGCGAGTGTTTCTTTTAAAAACTGCTACTTTTTGAATTGAAAACTGGCAGTTTTTGAAATAGAAACTCGCAGTTTTTGAGATAAAAACTATTGCAAACTCAAAATCATCATTTCTGCAAAGCGAAAGAATGATTGCAAGAAACAGTGCAGACGGCTCATTATCAACGACTTAGAATAAGAGCCATTCGACGCTCCACTTCATTTCATCCTGCCGCTCAGAATTCTGTTTCTCACGCTTTTTACGGCTGGTTTGTAATAATCTGTCTCCATCGCTTCGAGTATTCGCTTCAGTTCATCCATCAATTCGGGATAGAACCGGCACATCTTGAAAGCGAGCTTCATGCAGACCGACTGAATGCCCGGATACTCATCCACCCTTGCCATGTGGTCCATACAAAAATCCAGAAAGTCGGTTCGCAGGTCGCCTTCCTCCATCTTCAACCGGTCAACGACGGTCAGCGACAGCCGGCACACGGAGGAACTATCCGTTGACATTGCAAGGTCTATCAATTCATGGAGCATCACTTGCAGTGCTGCCAGCTCCTTGTCGCTTGCCTTGGTGAGCACCCAGAGGGCATTTCGCGCCACCAACAGATCCTCGCTGTGCACGAAACTGCCGGCAAAGGCGGTGAAATCACCCTCTTGCCTTATCTCACGGAGTATTGCCATGACCTCATCGATTGCCGAAAAGCCAGTGTCAACACACAGGCGCTCTTCCTGCTTTTCGCCATGGATAGCCTTCAGCCTGGCGGCAGTAATCTTTGTCTTGCTCATTTGGTTCTCTTTACAGTTATTTCTTTCATGAATGAATTGCTCTTATGTTGCAGAGGGATAAACAGATTTCTCGACAAACGAACTTAATGCGATGATGGCTTCGAAGTCATCAATTGTTGCCTTTTGTAGTTTCATTTCTTTTCATTTGAGTGTAAATGATCTGCAAATATAATGCGTGACCATAGGGATGAGCCAAACGTTTTCTGATATTTTACTTTAATTTAACACAAAAGGAGTATTTCCTTTTGCAAAATATAATTGTTTCGAAATAATTATGTATCTTTGCACACGTAATCAGGTACAGATTATATATGAGTAAGTACGAGATTCCATTTCTGACGGCGTGCATCCAGGCTTTTGGACGGCGTTTTGCCATGACACGGCAAGCGGCTTTCCGCTATTTGCATGAGCATAAGGGACTGGCTTTCCTGATAGAGTTCTACGATGTGGAACATTTGCAGTCAATGGATGAAACAATAGAAGATCTGCTCATTATCTGTCAAAAGAATGGAGGAACATTGGCATGACACTCTATCAGGTATGAATCAGCCCACTCATCACCAAATAGCAACATACCTCACTAACTACGCTCTGAGCGAACTGGTGAAGTATGTTATCGAAGATACTGGTTGCTCCATAGAGGAGGCGATGGAGCGTGTATATAATTCGCCATTGATGAATGCCCTTCAGGACGATGAGGGGGAATTGTATGTACAAAGTCCAGCATATCTGTATGAATTGCTGAATCGTCCACAATTACATTCTCTCTAACCGTACCCTCATTTGCAGGATTACTCATTTTAGTTTCCCGTTCAAAATTCTGTTTCTCACGCTTTTTACGGCTGGTTTGTAATAGATAGCCTTCAGCCTGTTGGCAGTAGTATCTTTCACAAGCTGGGATTATTGTTGCAAAGATAACGAAAAGAAAAAAAACCCTGCAAATTAATCCTGAATAATGCAGGGATTGGAGTATGTAGCCAAAGAGGGCACTTCAAAAAGAAGTGCCCCCATTTCTTTACCGCCTGTTGCATATCACCTGCAATCATTGGAGTGAAGCCATGCAAGAATTGCGATTTTTGATTCAATGTCACTATTTGGCATAACCATCTGATTATATGTATGTTAGGACGAGTGACATTGAATCGTTTAATGTCACTTGATTTCATCCACGGCAAAACAAGTTGTTTTACTGTCTTGAAAGGCACTTCTTCGGTGGATAAAGGTGTTTTCGGGGATGGTAAAACAACTTGTTTTACTTCACAGACCGTATCCCTGACCGCTTGATAAACCGAGATTGGAGGTTCCGTTGCTCATAAATGATCTGTGTTTTGACGGGAAACGGGCTGAAGACAGCAGAAAAGTGACATTGAACTGTTCAATGTCACCTGTGCGAACACGCTGATTGATAACGGGTTGCGCGGAAAAGTGACATTGAACGGTTTTTTCTTGATTCAGAATCTCGATGCGCTCGCTGCCAGGGCAGATGCTGATCTGTCAGGGCAGATGCTGATCTGTCAGGGCAGATACTGATGGATGAAATGATCTGGCAGGAAGAGGACACCGCTGACTGGCTCAGATCACGACGGCCGTGCCGCTGGTGGCAACCATGAGCATGGAGCTGTTGGCTCCTATCGTCTCATAGTCGATGTCGATGCCTACGACGGCGTTGGCTCCCAATGCCTCTGCACGCTCCATCATCTCCTTGATCGATGTTTCCTTGGCCTCATAAAGCACTTTCTCATAGCTGCCGGCGCGACCGCCTATGATGTCGCGGATGCTTGCAAACAGGTCTTTCAACATGTTTGCTCCGATAATTGTCTCACCTGTCACCAGTCCTTTATACTCGCGGATGGGGTGACCTTCAATCTGTGGGGTTGTTGATAGTATCATTTTCGTTAAGTTTTAAATGTTTCTGTTCATTTGAAATGCTGCTGCTGCAAAGATACAACATTTTTTTCTTTCCCACAAATAAGCGGGATATATTGCGCGATTGAGCGGAATATGGTATGCATTTTGCAGCAGTTTTTTGTTTTTCGTGTAATAAAGTGTAATGAAAATCTTGCAGCACAAGGGGAAAATAACTACTTTTGCACCGTCCGGACAGACAAACAAGTGTTGAACCTTTTAAAAAAAAGAAAGAATGAAGAAAGTGATTTTGATGTCGCTGATGGCAGTATTCTGCCTCTCGACAATAAGTGCACAGAAAACTGTGGTGTCAAAGAAGAACCAGAAGGTATACGACGTGGTGGAACAAATGCCGCAATACCCCGGCGGCATGGGTGCATTCTTGGAATTTCTCACAGAGAACATGAAGTATCCCGAGGATGCACAGAAGCAGAAGGTGGAAGGAAGGGTGATTGCCACCTTCGTGGTGGAGACAGACGGCAGTATATCTGACGTTAAAGTGGTGAAACAGGTATTCCCCTCGCTCGATGCTGAGGCAATCCGGATGCTGAAGAGCATGCCCAAATGGGTTCCCGGCAAACAGAATGGCAAACCGGTGAGAGTGAAATATGCTGTGCCAGTTAGTTTCAAGATGAAATGAGACCGCTCTTTTACATAGTATTCTCTCTCATCATTGTGGGCTGTTCGCATGAGCAGACCCACAACAACCTGCTCGCCAAGGCAGAGCAAACGGTGTTTGAGCATCCCGACTCTGTGGTCGGGATGCTGATAGCATGCTGGTCGGACACGACGATGACAGAATCCGACAAGGCGCTCTTCGGTCTGCTGTATACAGAAGCGCTCCATCGCAGCGGACTTTCTACAGGCACCGACTCGCTGATCCTTTTCAGCCGCCACTATTACGACCGCATCGGCGACAAGCAACGCTTGGCAAGGGCATTGCTCCATCATGCCATCATCCTATATCGGCAACAGCAGACTCATGAGGCTGTGCTCACGATGAAACAATCGGAAAAGATTGCCGAGAGACTTGACTTTCCCGCCTTTAAATGGTATCTCTATAGTGTGCTCGGCGATGTCAACGACAACGTGAGCAACTACTCGCTCACCCTCCGCTACTATAAACAGGCGCTCGCGGAAGCACACCAATGCAACAATGAGGAATGGATTGTAAGAACGCTCAACAACATCGCCATGACATTCGACATGCTGGGCGAGAGCGACAGTCTGCTCTATTATACAAGGAAAGCTGCTATATACGCCCCGAAAACTGAGGGAGAGATCCGCGCCACCTATCTTGTGAACCAGGCGAGCTACTCGCTGTCGACAGGAAAGAGGAAGGATGCCAAAGAATGGCTGCTGCAATCGCAGGCGTTCTTCCCCACTGACAGGGGAATGAAACTATTGGCCGACATCTATCTTCAAGAGGGCGACACCGCTGCCGCCTGCGAACAATGGTATCACCTGATCAATTCCTTCTCGCCAGAAGTAAGCATCCAGTCATACAGACAGCTGATCAGCTACCTGGAAAGCCGAGGCGACATCAATGGCGTGGCAGAATACAGCCAGCGGCTGAATAGTGTTTACAACAGCCTCTACGAGAACAGCGATGCAGCCAGCATCATCGACCTGCAGACGCAATATGATGAACAGCAGCGTGAACGGCGGCAATACACCACCACCATCATCCTGCTCGCAGCCATTATCTTCCTGATCGTCGCTGCAATCATCATTCTTGGGTACAGCCGCCGCCGCATCGACTTGCTGAACGCCCGCTTTGCCGAAAGCCAACAGCAATACAACCTGACCCGTTCAGAACTCACAATGATGAGAAGGCAGAAGGAACGCGAACAACGGGAGAACTCGCGCCAGCTAAAGGATACGGTGTCACGGCTCCACACCGCAGCGAGCAAAGGAAAGCCCGCAAATGATGACGATGTCAACGCACTTGCCCAGATATCCTTTGCACAGAGCCCGAAGCTGCAACAACTGCTGTCTGTGCTCAACAGCAGAGAACAGACCATCTGTCTGCTTACCCGACAAAACTTCCAGCCTACGGAAATCGCCACGCTGACCCTTTCCACGCCGCAGACCATCACAAATACCCGCGTCCGTCTCTTGAAAAAACTCTTTAACCAGGCAGGTGGCGCCAAGGATTTTGACAATGCCATCAAGGCGATTGTATCATAAGACTGACAGGAAAAGCCACCATCTGCTCGGGGCTGAAGGCCTCTGTTCGCAAAGCAAACAACGGTAATATGGAAAGAAATATTCGTTTTCCTTTCTCTTTTCGGCCGTTTATTCGTAACTTTGCGGCAACGTAAAAGAAGACTATTGGTATCATGGCGTATACTTACAAATATCCAAGACCGGCAGTAACCGCCGACTGCGTGGTGTTCACAGCAGGAATGGAGCCGCAAGTGCTGCTGATACAGCGCGGCAACGAACCGTTTAAAGGCAAATGGGCATTACCCGGCGGATTCATGAACATGGACGAGACGGCCGAACAATGTGCCAAGCGGGAACTGATGGAGGAAACGGGAGTGTGCGTGAACGAGGTGAAGCAGATCGGTGCCTACTCCGAAGTGGATCGCGATCCGCGCGGGCGCACCGTCACCGTGGCATTTCTCTCTGTGGTTGAAATGCCACTTCGCGTTGCGGGTGGTGATGATGCAGCCAAGGCTGAATGGTTCCCCCTCAATGCACTTCCGCCATTGGCATTCGACCATGACATGATTCTCCGTGATGCACTATCGCTTTTACGTACCCTCACGGGGAAAGAGAAACGAACCTGATTAGAAAGGAATGACAAATGAATGACTTGAAAACGTTGACGCTCAGTGTTTGCGAGGTGGCAAAACGGGCAGGAAAGTATATCGGAGAGGAGCGCAAGGGATTCCGCATGGAAGCTGTGGAGCGAAAACATGCTCACGACTATGTGTCGTATGTGGACAAATCATCGGAACGCCTCATCGTGGATGCCCTGCGGAAACTGCTGCCCGAAGCCGGATTCATCACCGAAGAAGGCTCGGCGACCCACGGCGACGAACAATATTGCTGGGTGGTTGACCCGTTGGACGGCACAACAAACTTCATTCATGGCTTTGCTCCCTATTGCGTAAGCATTGCCTTGTGCTGCGGAAGCGACATCCTGCTGGGCGTGGTATACGAAATTGTTGCCGACGAATGTTTCTTCGCCTGGAAGGGTGGCGGGGCTTTCTGCAACGGAAAGCAACTGCACGTGAGCAACGGAGAGATGGAAGACGCACTGCTCTGTCTGCAACTGCCCTACAACAGCAATGCCTATAAACCGGTAATCCTGCATCTCATCAGCCAGTTCTATGGGCGCGCTGCCAGCATACGGATGATTGGCTCTGCCGCCATGGCTCTCTGCTATGTTGCAGCCGGTCGTCTTGACGCCTATGCCGAGAAATATATTGGTCAATGGGATTTCATGGCGGGTGCAATAATAGTGTCTGAGGCTGGCGGACGAGTTACCGACTATCAAGGCAACAGCAGTTTCACCCAAGGCAACAGCAGCTTATCTCAAGGCAACAGCAGTTTATCTCAAGGCAACAGCGTTGTTGCCTCAAATGGTATCATCCACCAAGTGCTGCTCGATAACATTCCCTGAGCCGCCAACCGGATTCTCACGTAATTGCTCGTTTAAAAGTCACGTAAATCGCACGTAATCTCACGTAAAATTTATGATTTATTAGCTAATGCGTTTACAGGGTCATTGGAATTGACAGATGAACCCAACTCTGCCCCGCAAGCAGGTTTTCCTATGATGCGGTTACTCTTCTTGCTCATAGTAATAAGAGTAGTCAATTCCCTTCATAAAGATTTCACGGTCATCAATCTTGTCGGTTAAGGCACCTTTCAGCAACTCATGAATGCTACTACTATCTGTATGGCTTGCAATCATGGCATCAAGATAGTCCTTCTTGTCTATCTTACTCCAGTCCACGCACATTTTCATGCGTTTCTTGAATATCATATCGAGCCAAATACGTGTCGAGCGTCCATTACCCTCCATAAACGGATGAGCAGCATTCATCTCCACATACTTCTCCACAATCTCATCAAACGTGGTTTCAGGCATCGCCTCTACAGTCTTTAGGTAATTGTGTAGATGTTCTGCCAAGCAAAATAGCGTATTTCCTTTTGCGATTGTTTTCGTACGTATCTTACCTGCGAAATCGTAGAGTCCACCAAACAAGTAAGCATGAATCTGCTGTAGGGCCTTCACCTTACCCACGTCTTTGTCGGCTACGAGGTTGCTTTCCCAAAGTGTATAAGCCTTTTTGCGGCTCTGTCCATCGATAGTGTTGTCACTATAAGTAAACCAATCGAGAAAGTCCATTGCCTGTTGGTTCCGAATTGCCCTTGCCAGTTTGTCCACACCAGTCTGGCTGATGGCATCGGTCATACGCTTCTTACCGTCAGGTGCGGTTAATTTCAACTGGGTAGTGTCACTAACCACTTCGTTTTGTTCCTTCTGCAATTTAGCCTTCAGATACTTCCAGTAATTGCGGTTTTTATCATGATCATCTTGCTGATTGATAGCCCCCACGATGTCAAGAGCCGAGAACCACCAGTGATTGTGTTCCTCGTCCCATACAGCCCTGACTTTATGGTCCTTATAAAACCTGATTGATATCTTGCTCATATCTTCTTCAATTAAAACCTTCTCATTTCGGTATTATCAACCTATCAATAATATCATTCATCCTTTGCCTATTAATCTGTCTTTCAAATCTAACAGGAAGAGCGGGATTGTCTTTTGATATCTGTTCAAAAAACACTCTGGCACAATCAATCTTTGCACTTTCCTTTGGACGTAAATCTGTTTCCTGATTGACATCTTTGGTCTCAATGACAACATTCATAGACAGGGTTCCATCTTTCTTCTTAACGATATACATAAAGTCTGGAGAATAAGTCTCATCAGCAATAGTAGGAATCCTAATACTGCTACTTGGAATCTTACCATACACAATTAATTCCGCCACATCAATTTTGTCCAAGATGTTGGTTCTCTCTAAAGGAGAATCATATGCAATGGGCTCATAGAGGTATTCTGCTGGTGTTTTGGAATCATCCGTTTTCTTACCGATTCTGCCCATAACGACCTCATCCCTTACACTGCCATCCTCTTTGGTTAGCGCAGTAGTTCTTGTTCGATAGTTGGCCTGCTTATAGGTAATGCAACCACCTAAGTTTCTGATTTTCCAGTCACGGAATCTTCCTATAAATTGCGAAAGTGTCAAATCGTTAATCAGATTTTTGCTGAATCCTTCATGCTTCTTTGCATAGTCACAAATAGCTTTATGGATGGTTTCAATAGGAATGGCTGTTCCCTTATTAGCCCGTTTCAGAAAATCATTATAAGGTAAATCCCTGCCATAAACCAAATAGGTGACATTTGCTTCACTTACAACAGTGGCACCATCTTGGTCAACCTGAATTTCAGAGCGTTCCGATGAGACAGACATTCTGGAGAAAACACCTTCTTCCAAAATGGAAGGTAAAGCATCTTCTATTTCCTTATCAATGTCTTTCTGATAGAACATCAGGTACTTTTTATTAATCTCCTTCCATAAAGATTCTATCTTCTGATAATTGGTCTTACGAATCTTGACCATCAAACGGTTGTTCTTTGCATTCCTGTCAACAACACGATTCAGGTTCAGTGCATCAAGTTCAAATTCTGGATACTGATTTTTGAATTCCATCACTTTGTCATCAATGACAATAATGTTGGAACCTTCCATTGTTACAAATCCTTTTTGAGTCAGTTCCATCAACAATACCATGCCATTACCTAAGCCACGCTGATTAGCAACACGGCCAAGTTCATCGCTGTTCAAGATGATGTGCTCAATAGTCTTCTTGGCAATATCGCCATTAATTTCACGCACCAATTTGTCCGCAAAATCCTTTTCGGTAAAGTCAACAATGTAGTTGAGCATGAAATCCTGACTGGTGGTTCTGTTGCCGTATTCATCCACAGGCAAACGCAAGCCACGGCCCACCTCCTGCAATTTGCTGGTTTCGCTACCACTACTACGCAATTTGGCAATGGTGAACACATTTGGATTATCCCAGCCCTCTTTTAGTGTCCATTTAGAGAATAGGAAACGGCGCACATTCCATCGTCCTTTTTCGTCCTTAAATGACAGCAATCTCTTCTTGTTGCGCAAAATATCATCCACCTCTTCTGCAATAGCCTCATCGCGGTCGCTATTGTCTTTGGCAAAGTAACCTGCCCGGCATCCTGCTATATCGTTAAGGCTGGCTTTCAGATAGTCAGCATATTCGGGTGAGTTCTCGTCGTTTTTTAATTCTTCCTTTATTTGATATTCAAGCCACTTGTCAAAGATATCGCGTAGCCATGCATTCTGCCCCTCATCATCACCTCGGAAGGAAACAATGTTGTCGATAAAGAATAGTGCCAGCGTCTTGATTTTGCTCTCACGGTGAAACAGAATACGCTCAGTCTCGAAATGCCGCTGAATAGCCATCCTTACCATATTCTCCTGATAGGATGTGCTGTAGATGTCTGCTGTGAACTCATCACCCACATGCTTCGTCTGTCCGTTCGACAATTCCACCTCCGAACTGCTGATGCCAGTTATCGTGACACCAGAAAGATGTTCGCTCATGATGCCAAGTGACTCGCCCTTATGCAGTTCAAAGCGCTGCGTATGAACTTTCTTGGTGAAGTGCATGGTCACACTTTCCCGTCCATTGATAGAGATAATTTTTACTTTCTCGTTCTCCGACGTGGTGGGATTAAAATGTTCTTTAGCCACACCTTTTATCAAGTTCTGATTGAACGCATCACTTGCTGTCAGGTTATATAGCAAATTCAGATAGTCTTTGTGCGTTTCCTTCTTCTTATTAATAGTTTCTGTAATCTCTGGGAATGTGGCACCAAAGCGGATGATGCACTGTGGAGCCATTTCGCTCAGTATACGCTTATAGGTAGTATTGCTACGCTCAAAGCGGTGAGGTTCATCGATGATGACGATGGGGCGAGTCGCCTTGATGGCATCTAACGGGCGAACAAAGCCTTGCACGGCAATATCATAGTCCTTCTTATCCAGCAACTTGCCTTTCTGAAGCAACTGCTGATTAACGACAATGACATAGATTCTGTTTTTGTTCTGACAAGAGCCGTTCACAAAGTCACGCACTGATGAGGGGAAATAGTTATGCCCCTTCTTCTTTTTCTTCAGAGCCGACACTTCGCATAGTTCTATCTCTGTACCATAGCCCAATGTGTCGCGGAAATACCTTTGTACGTAAGGGTCGCCGATAAACTGAACGGCTCCAGACTTCACTGGCAGTGAGTGTACCACAACCACAAACTTGTTGAAGCCATAACGCTTGTGCAGCTCATAGATGGAATGGGTATATACGTAAGTCTTTCCTGTTCCCGTTTCCATCTTGATGTCCAGGTTCAGCGTACCCTTTTCGGGCAGCACCACCTTTCTGTTATAGGGTTTCATCTCCTGCGTATAGAGAATCCTGCGGAGGTTATGCTCCGTTGCGACATCCTTGTGGTCTATCAGTGGGTTCTCGTAGGGCTTGACGGGCGCTTCTAAATGTGCCTGTTTAAAGACCTCTGCCAAGCGGTCAACAGGAATCTGCTGATGGGGTAATCCGGCTTCGAGAATGATATCCATATCGTTCGTTTAGTATCTGATGTCAATATTAATCTTGATTTGCTTCTCGCCTTCATTCAGTAGTGGCAGGTTCTTCTTCAGGGCATCCGTAGCACCAAAGTTGAAGCTATAGCCGAAGAGCACCACATAGTGAGGTCCCCAATCCGTCTGTTCGCCGTATTTATCTACCAATGCCGTAATGGCCTCGTCGCTCATGCCCTCGTCAGTCAGATAGAGGTGGTCGCCACATTGGTATGCTGTATAGTCAGCCAGCGCCACAGGTTCCATCTTGGCGTTCATCCCATAGCCGTCACGCACCTTCCACGTATCGAGAACCGTTTCTCGTCCGAACTCCTCCAACATATTGTTAGCAAAGCCCGCTGCATTGGGGTCAAACTCAACCATCTTGTCAAGCACATTCTCTGGTACATCCCTTAGCGTATAGTGTTTGAAGCCCAAGTCACCTGCAAACAGCGGATTCTCGGCTTTTATCTTTGCCGCAGCACGCTTAATACGCTCCTGACCGATTTCGTCGATGGTGCGGTAGCCAGCCTTCCGAGCAGGGGTATCTTCCTTGCATTCTTCCTGCCATTGTACCATGATGAATTTTCGAGAACCTCCATCTTCCAAGTTCTTTTGCATGATGGCATTTGCTGTCGTACCACTTCCTGAAAAGAAATCAATCACCATGTCTTGCTTTTGTGTAGCCAAAGTAAGAATCTGCCTGATTAATCTTGTAGGTTTTGGGTTCGTGAAAATATCAGCAGAACCAAGTAATTCTTTTATTTCCTTTGTTGCTTCCTGGTTATGGCCTACTTCTGTATTTGGCCACCATGTCCAAGCATTACATCCTTCTGTCTCAGATAGAAAAACCTTTTTCCGTGGACGCGAAGTTCCATCAGGACCAAACCATATTCGATGATCTTTTACCAAGTCTTTAAATGTACTTTCCGCTAATGCCCAGCATCTACCCACTGGAGGTTTGTATTCAACTCCAGCTGGTGTCGTTATCGAGAAATACTGGGAATTTGTTGCGTGTCCTGTTTGTCCTGTAATATCCACTGATGCCCAATCTCCTCTTGGGTCATTATCTGGATTCTTGTACTCAGCTGCACGTTCATTAGTCAACGGAATCTTATTGAGTACTTCTTTCAAATCATCAATATATTTACCATATACTAATATGTAGTCATGGGCTGCTCCTAAATTATATCTTGCATCGGGAGATGTGCGTTTTTGCCAAATGATTTGCGCCAAGAAGTTTTCTTCACCAAACACATAGTCGCAAAGCAGTTTTAAGTTTGCCTGCTCATTATCATCAATGGAAATAAAGATGACACCATCTTTTGACAACAGTTCACGAGCCAATTGCAGGCGGGGCGACATAAACATCAGCCAAGCAGAATGGGTACTACTGCCACGAGATGTCAAATCAAGAATCCGTTTTGCCTCATCCTCATCGATGCTTAGTTTCTTTTCCAGTTCCTCTGGAGTGAAACTGAACTTATCGTTGTAAACGAAACCATCACTACCAGTGTTGTATGGCGGGTCGATATAGATGCACTTCACCTTACCAGCATACGATTTCAACAGATGTTTCAGTGCATCAAGGTTGTCACCACTAATATAAATGTTCTCGCTGTCCTTGTTCTCTGGTTTTTCGTTATGCTCCAAGTCTGGTTCAATAACTGTCGTGGTGTCTATCGACGCAATCAGATTTGCATAGTCCTTACCCAGAAAGTCGAGCGAATAACCCTCATTACTGATATCCACTTCGTCCTTCATCATATCCTTGAACCGTTCGATGTCAAACGCTCCATCTGCCGTGAAACACCCAGCAAAGTATTCCCTCAATGCCGCCAATTTCTTAGAATTGGGCTTTACTTCTGTGTTGTTCTCAATTATCTGCTTTATCATTATTGTATTCTTTTATTAGTTCTACAAATGTGCCTGCAATTTCTTCTGCTGTCATAGTTGCAGAAGTACCTTTGATTAATGCCACAAAATTACAAAATTCCTCATAAAATAAAGACAAAAGCCACTTAAAAGTTACAAAAGCCGACGATTTAAATGTGTTACAACCTATTTTCACTACTTTGCATAAGTTACTGCGTCTCGGAAGAAAAAACAAATGTATTCATTTTGTTCTTCTCTCGTTTTTTCGCCACTTTGGCTTCGCCGAAGTTAGTGGCACTCGGAAATGAAAAGAAAAACAAGTTTTCCTTTTGCATTTCACTCGTTTTTTCGTAACTTTTGATAACTTACTCCATCTCGGCATAAAAAATAAATGAATTTCTTTTGTTCTGCACTCGTTTTTTCGTAACTTTGCAGCCAGTAAGAAAACGACGAAAACGAAATGGAACAGAACAAGAATTTCAAGCGCACCACGGTGACGGCAGCACTGCCCTATGCCAATGGTGGTGTGCATATCGGTCATTTAGCCGGAGTGTATGTGCCGGCAGACATCTACGTGAGATATCTCCGCCTGAAGAAACAGGAAGTGGTCTTCATCGGGGGAAGCGATGAACACGGTGTACCCATCACCATCCGCGCCCGCAAGGAAGGCATCACGCCACAGGATGTGGTAGACCGCTATCACAAGATGATCAAGGACTCTTTTGAACAATTCGGCATCAGCTTCGACATCTACAGCCGCACCACCAGCGATACTCATCATCAGTTTGCCGCCGACTTCTTCCGCAAGCTCTACGACGAGGGAAAACTGACTGAGGAGACAACCACACAGCTCTACGACGAGGAGGCTCACCAGTTTCTTGCCGACCGCTATGTGACGGGCGAATGCCCTCACTGCCACAACGAGGGTGCATACGGCGACCAGTGCGAGAAGTGCGGACGCGACCTCTCCCCCACTGAGCTCATCAACCCCAAGAGCACCATCAGCGGTTCTGTTCCCGTGATGAAGGAAACCAAGAACTGGTATCTTCCCCTGAACCAGTATCAGGAATGGCTGAAGCAGTGGATACTGCAAGAGCACAAGGAGTGGCGCCCAAATGTATACGGACAGTGCAAGAGCTGGCTCGATATGGATCTGCAGCCCCGCGCCATGACACGCGACCTCGACTGGGGCATACCCGTTCCAGTGGAAGGTGCTGAGGGAAAAGTGCTCTACGTATGGTTCGATGCCCCCATCGGCTACATCTCCAACACCAAGGAACTGTGCGAGAAAGACCCTGAGAAATGGGGCAGCTGGGAGAAATGGTGGCAGGACGAGGACACCCGTCTGGTGCATTTCATCGGCAAGGACAATATCGTATTCCATTGCATCATCTTCCCAGTGATGATGAAGGCACATGGCAAGTATATCATGCCCGACAACGTGCCTGCCAATGAGTTCCTGAACTTAGAGAACGACAAGATCAGCACATCGCGCAACTGGGCGGTTTGGCTCCACGAATATTTGGTTGACATGCCCGGCAAGCAGGATGTGCTGCGCTACGTGCTCACCGCCAATGCCCCAGAAACAAAGGACAACAACTTCACATGGAAGGATTTCCAGGAGCGCAACAACTCCGAGCTGGTGGCCATCTATGGCAACTTCGTGAACCGTGCCTTGCAACTCACCAAGAAATATTGGGGCGGCGTGGTGCCCTCATGCGGCGAACTGACCGACACCGACCGCCAGGCCATCGAGGAATTCAAGGATGTGAAGAAGAAGGTGGAAGAACTGCTCGACCAGTTTAAGTTCCGCGATGCTCAGAAAGAAGCCATGAACCTTGCACGCATCGGCAACCGCTACATCACCGAAT
Organism: Prevotella sp.; assembly: GCA_017471245.1. Classification (GTDB taxonomy): domain Bacteria; phylum Bacteroidota; class Bacteroidia; order Bacteroidales; family Bacteroidaceae; genus Prevotella. The sequence goes on along the minus strand of JAFUVB010000108.1, from coordinate 8,780 downwards.
GCGAGCCATGGAAGGTGTGGAAGACCGATCAGAAACGTTGTGAGACCATTTTGAACATCTGCCTGCAGCTCACTGCCAACCTCGCCATCGCCTTTGAACCGTTCCTGCCGTTCTCTTCGAAGAAGCTGCGTGAGATGCTCAACCTGCCCGAGTTTGACTGGAATCAGCTCGGCGATACAGAGATCATGAAGCCAGGACATCAGCTTGGTGAGCCGCAACTGCTGTTCGAAAAGATTGAAGACGAGGTCATTCAGAAGCAGCTCGACAAGCTGGAAGCCACGAAGAAAGCCAACGAGGCGGCTGCCTACAAGGCTGCTCCCATCAAGGAAAACGTTGACTTTGAGACCTTCGAGAAACTTGATATCCGCGTAGGAATAGTGACCGACTGCCAGAAAGTGAAGAAATCGAAGAAGCTCCTGCAGTTCACCATCGACGACGGCAGCGGCACTCCCCGCACCATTCTCAGTGGTATCGCCGCCTTCTATGAGAATCCCGAGGAACTGATTGGCAAGCGCATACTCTTCGTTGCCAACTTCGCCCCGCGCAAGATGATGGGCTTGGAGAGCCAGGGCATGATACTCTCCGCCGTCGATTTCGACGAGTCGCTCAGCGTGGTGACAACCACCAAGGACGTGAAACCCGGCAGTCAGGTGGGATAAGCCTGTCTGCCACAGCCATACAACCGCTGTCCTATGCCAATAGGTTGCGCCTCTGCTCCATAGGACAGCGGTTTTTTCCACCATCCACAAGGATGAAGCATTCATTCCAAACTACTTTCAATACTACTAAAACATGACGAGAACCAACAAGGCAACCACCTGCATTCTGTTCCTTTTGCTGTCATTATGCGCGAATGCACAGACAAACACAAAGGTTAACGGCAATTCACTCACGCTCATGTCCCCACAGGGTGACATGCGCATTGATTTCTGTAGCAGTAAGATGATGCGCATCCTGAAAATCAACGACAAGTCATTCCCCGAGAATGAACCATGGATGGTGGTGAAATACGATTTCGATCCGGTAGACTTTCACGTATCATCCTCCAGCACACAAACCGACATTACCACTGCCGACTTGCTGGTTTCGGCAACGCCCAATCCATGGCTCATCACCGTGAAAGACAAGCAGGGCAACACACTCTACCAAGAGACAGAAGCAATCATCGGCGAACAGAAGGGACCAAAGACCGTTTGCCGTCTCTCACCCGATGAGCATTTCTTCGGTTTCGGTGAGCGAATGGACAATCTCGACCAGCGCGGTCAGAAGATTCATCTGAACGTTGAACTGGGTCGAGGCACCAAACCAGCTGTCGGCGGAAAAGACATCCTGCGTGCCAACTACTGCCCCGTTCCCTATTTCATGAGCAGCAAAGGCTATGCCATCTTCTTCCACAATGCGGCACCCACCGACTGGGACATGGGTTGGAGCGACAACAGGCAATACAGCTTCTCTGCCACAGAAGGTCCGCTCGACTATTATTTCATACTTGGACCCAAGATGGAAGACATGCTCCATCAGTATCAGACACTCACCGGAGTGTGCCCGATGATGCCCCGTTCTGCCTTTGGACTGCATCTCGGATCCTATAGCGGCGGCACGTGGAAGCATGAGAAAGAAGCCAGCGGCCAGTATAATGTGAACCTCGTGAAGCGCATGCGCAAGGAAGGAATTCCTTTCGACCTGCTGTGGCTCGACTCCACATGGCGCATCTTCAACCAGCGCTTTGGCAACGGAGGGTGCTGCTTTGAGTTCCAGCCGCAGTTCGACAATCCCAAGGCAATGATTGATTCCATCTACGCCCAGCATGTTGACATGTTCGGACTCCACGTCCGTTCTATTCTCGACGATGGCATGACAAGCACCGTGTTCACCGATGCCAAGCAGGCAGGCGTGCTCTATCCTCACGCTCAGGCAGAAGGACTGGTGAATTTCTTCGACCCCAAAGCCGTGGACTGGTGGTGGGAGAATGCCATGGGCAAGATTACTTCATTAGGTGTGAAGTTCGTGAAAACCGACGTGGGCAGCGCCTTCCGCCTTGACGATGAGCACAACAGCGAATACGGGGCAGCACAGCTGCACAACCTGTTCCCCATAGCCTACGCGCAGGCTCCTTTCAACAAGTTCATGCAGACAAACAACCAGCGAGGCTTCACCCATACTCGCGAGGGATATGCCGGCATTCAGCGCTACCCGTTTATATGGGCTGGCGACTGGGGGACGGAGTGGCAATGGTTTGAGCCTGTCATCCGCGGCGGCCTGAACATCGGCCTGTCTGGTGTGGGCTACTGGTCGCACTGCATGGGCGGTTTCGAGCAATACTCCGACTACGACACCGACCTCTACCTGCGCTGGTGCCAGTTTGGCATGCTCAGTCCGGTGTCTATTCTCTTTGGCATGGACCATCCGCGCTATCACGAGCCGTGGACCTACGGCGAAGAGGCGATGAGAATATTCATCAAGTACGACTCGCTGCGCTATACCCTTATACCTTATATATATAGCAACGCATACAGAATGTATAAGACCAGCCGGCCTTTGATGACTCCACTGCTCTACGACTGGCAGGACGACGAGCTCACCTATCGCATCTCCGACCAGTATATGTTCGGCGAGGGAATGATGGTTTGCCCCGTCACGGTGAAGAATGCCCTGAGCCGGCCTGTCTATTTCCCCGGCGGCAAATGGGTTGACTTCTGGACGGGCGAGCGCATTGAAGGACGACAGCACAAATCGTTCCTCACCCCACCCGACCTCATGCCCACCTTCATCCGCGAAGGTGCCATCATCCCGCAGCAGCCTGCCATGCAGTATATGAGCGAACACCCGGTGGAGGTAATCACCCTGCTCGTCTATCCGCAGGGCAAATCCAGCTATCTGCTCTACGACGACGACGGCAAGAGCATGGACTATCAGCATGGCGTGTATGCCACTACCATTATCGACAGCAACTGCGACCACGGCTCATGGACACTCCAGATTCATAAAACCACCGGACTATACCGCATCAACGAACGCTCGTATGCCGTGGCAGCCTTCTTCGATGAGAAACCTTCTGCGGTGGTTCAAAACGGACTGCCAATCAGTGAGATCGCCGCAGGCAGCACGTCGCAAGGTTGGTGGTATGATGATGACATGAAGAAACTGTTCATCAACTCCCACCTGACCAATCTTGACGAAATAATCCTTGAAATCAAATAGCCCGAATATGAAAAGAATCCTCACCTTGGCTGTGCTCGCTGCCGCAACGGCATACAGCCTCGCACAGGCAACGAACTGGAGAGCCTTACGGTTCAACCAGAGCAATGCCTTCTATTCCTACCTGATGGAAGACATGCACCGCTGCTACTGGCAGCGGCAACAGGAACTGCAGCAGGCCGTGAAGTCGAAAACAGCCTTGCAGCGCTATATCGCCGATGCCCGGCAACGCATGCAGCAAGTGATTGGCGAGTTGCCTGAGCGCACGCCTTTGCAAGCACAGGTAACGGGAACGATACAGATGGAGGGCTTCCGTGTGGAGAAAATCGTTTTCCAGAGCACTCCTGGCCGCTACGTCACCGCACATCTTTACCTGTCCGACGGCATCAAGGCTCCCGTTCCGGCATGCATCGACATGTGCGGACATGGCACCACGGGCAAGGGGCGCGGCTCACTGCTCCCCGCTCGCATGGCTTTGAACGGCATTGCCGTGATGGTGGTTGACCCGATTGCACAGGGTGAACGCCTACAGCTCATTGACCGGCAAGGCAACGACCTCACCCGAGGCGTCACCACAGAGCACACGCTGCTGAATCCCGCCTTCGAACTGTTAGGCAGCAGCCTTGCCGCTCAGGAGTTTTTCGACAACAGCCGCGCCATCGACTACCTGGTATCGCGCCCCGACATCGATGCCGGCCATATTGGCTGCTACGGATTCTCCGGCGGCGGAACCCAATGTGCCTATCTCACTGCGCTCGACCGCCGCGTGAAAGCCTCGTGCGTGGGACTGTTCTTCTCTTCGCGGGAGCGAACCATCGAAAAAGACGGGGCGTCTGATGGCTGTCAGCAAGCGAGCGGCGAAGGGCGCGCCCGCATAGAAATAGCCGACATGGCGCTGATGAATGCCGACCGCGAGGGCAAGGATTTCCTGCTGCGACCCTTCCTGATCTTAGACGGGAAATATGATTTCGTAGACCACTGGGGAGCCTTGCGCGGCTTTGATGAGCTGAAACAGTGCTACGAGCTGCAAGGCATTGGCGACCGCCTCGACCAATACTATGCCGAAGACGGGCATGCCATGCCCGAGGATATCCAGCAGCGAATGCTCTCGTTTTTCCACAAATGGCTCGCCAACGGCTCAACGCCACCTGCAGCCATGCTCACATCGCCGTCTCCAAGTGTGCTCACGCCCATGTTCAACGACTTCCTCTGCACTGCCCGCGGACAGGTGAACCTACAGTATCCCGATGCCAAATCCACCATGCAGCTAACGGCAGAGAAGATGGACCGGCAAAAGCCGGCGCGCGAACAGTTCTGCAAGGCCAACCTTAAAGACATCCGCCGGCAGCTGATGCAGCTGTTAGGCATACAGCAGTTCAACGACCGCATTGAGATAATCCCCACGGGCAAAAGCCCCGGACGCGGCTATGAGGAATACCGTTTCCAGGTGAACTGCGAGGGAGAGATGCCCGTGGCGTGCGTCGTGCTGGTGCCAGAGACAGCCACCAGCGAGTCGGCAGTGGAGATCCACCTGCACCAGAATGGGAAGGCATGGTATCTGAACGACCTGATGCGGCGCGACTTTTCCACCGACGGCACCATCATCGTGGCGGCCGACGTGCGCGGAGTGGGCGAAATGGAGGATCCCTATCTCTATAACCTCACCAAATACTGGAACCGCGAATACCGCTGTGCCGCCGCCGCCCTCCACATCGACCGCCCGCTCATAGGCCAGCGCGTGTGCGATGTGCGCACCCTGCTCAACTTCTGCAATGCCCATGAACTGCTCAACGGCCGCCCGCTGCGCATCGTTGCCGACGGACTGTTCGGTCCCGTGGTGATGCATGCCGCCGTGCTCGACGAGCGAATCCAAGGCGCAAGCCTCACCGCCACACTGAAAACATGGCGCTCGTATGTGGAATCACCCATGCAACGCGACATGCTGAGCAATGTGGTTCCCGGTGCATTGCAATATTACGACCTGCCCGATTTGCTCACACTCTGCAAGGGAAGAGTGCGCATAACCGATTAAAAAGCCCGAAAAATTTGGTATTCTCGCATAAACATTGTAATTTTGCAGCAGAAATGGGGTCCCATAGTTCAATGGATAGAACAAGTCTCTCCTAAAGATTAGATCCGAGTTCGATTCTCGGTGGGACTACTACATGCGTCATTTCCACTTTCTTCTCAACCACCTAACCAATCTGCCACAGCCATGATCGGAGCAATTATCGGAGACATCGTAGGCTCAAGGTTCGAGTTTTCTGAACCGCCACAACAAGGATTCAAGTTGTTCACGCCCGAATGCGACTTCACCGACGACACCATCTGCACCATAGCCATTGCCGATGCAGTGCTCAACGGAAAGACTTATAAGGACGCACTCCACGAATGGTGCCGCCGCTATCCCAACCCCACCGGAGGATACGGCGGAAGGTTCCACGACTGGGTGCTCGCCGACGACCCGCAGCCTTACGGATCATTCGGCAACGGTGCCGCCATGCGCGTGAGTCCCGTGGCGTGGCTCTTCAACGACTATCAGCAGGTGAAAGAGGAGGCGCGACGCACGGCAGAACCGTCGCACAACCACCCCGAGGGCATCAAGGGTGCCGAGTGCATCGCCACGCTATGCTACTGGCTGCGCACCTGCCGCATCACCAAAGACGAGGTGGAGCGCAAGGCAGAGAAGCTATGGGGCTACGAGATTCCCTCGCTGCGCGACATCTACAAGATTGGCAGCGAGAACCACTTCGACGGCACGTGCATGGAAACGGTCCCCATGGCGATACGCTGCTTCTTGGAGAGCCAAAACTTTGAGGATGCCATACGCATTGCCGTGCTCGCCGATGGCGACACCGACACCAAGGCCGACATCACCGGTGCCTTGGCGGAGGCGTTCTATGAGATTCCCGAACCGCTCATCGAAAAGGCGTTCAGTTATCTGCCCGACGACATGCTCGACATCATCACCCAGTATTACCAGCGCATCGGCGAATCGATCTGAGGATTTTTTATTAGGAGATTGGGGAATTGGGAGGATTAGGAGATTGGGAAAATACATTCGAGTACAAGTAATCTGTAGCAAGACATTTGTCTTAACTCCTCCACTCCTTTACTCCTTCACTCCTAAATTAAGAAACAAATAAGAATAATTGGAATAATTACGGCCACGAATGTGGCCGCCCAAAAACATTATTCTTTTAAGAACAACGGATCCCACGGATTATACGGATTTAGCCTGCATAGGAAAAACATCCGTTTAATCCGTGAAATCCGTTGTTTAAATATAATGGTTTTTTATATATAATAATTGTACGTTTTTTTATTATAATTTGTGGTCATAATTATTCTCATTCGTTCCAATTCGTTTCCAAAAAGACATTCGTCTTCACTCCTTTACTCCTTCACTCCTTTACTCCTTCACTCCTTTACTCCTAAAAAATTATGAACCATAACGCCGTTTCTGAGCTTCCATTATGGCGGTTTTCATGCTCGGCGGAGACATTCTGCTTCAGCAAATCAATTTAATTTACCGCGCAAATCAATTTGATTTACTTTTCAAATCAATTTAATTTACTCAGCAAATCAATTTGATTTACTTTTCCATTGCGGCGGTTCGGGGGAACGAAAACGGCACTGCGGAGCATGAAAAGTGCCGCTCTCCAACGAGGAAAAGCGGCACTTTGGGCTTTATATAGAAATGCTTTCTATGGAAACTGTCTATTCCACCGTTACGGCTGTGGTGCTCCATTCCACGGGGATGCCACTGGCGCCAGCCGTCCAGCTGGTTACCCCTTTGGCATGTATAAACTCACCCGTAGCGGATACGCCTAAGAGCCAATCTGTTGTACATCCTTCGGCAGAAATGTCCATTGCATAGCAAGTCACCTTTGAGAGTTTAGAGCAATTGTAGAACATAAATCGGTAGCAAGATTCTGTCAACGTCGTTGCAGGGAGCACGGGTGCCTGCGTTAACGAGGTGCAACCGTAGAACATGCTATAGTAGCAGGCTTTTGCCAAGGTCGTGGCAGGAAGTGCGGGTGCCTGCTCTAACGAGGTGCAACCGTCGAACATACCGTTGTAGCAATATTCTGTCAATGTCGTGGCAGGGAGCTCGGGAGCCTGCGTTAACGAGGTGCAACCGGAGAACATACTGTCGTAGCAACCATATGCCAATGTAGTGGCAGGGAGCGCAGGAGCCTGCTCTAACGATTTGCAACCGTAGAACATACCTACGTAGCAATAATCTGCCAATGATGTTGCAGGAAGCGTAAGCCTCTTTGTGGGATGACTGAGCAGATTGGTATTTTTGTTGAACAACAACCTGAACGCATTTGCCTCAACAGTTGTCTGTTCAGCAAAAGCAGTTGAGCTGACCAAGCTCATCACATTGCCGTAGACATAGCAGGGGGCTGAGAAGTTAATGCTTGTACGTTCTTCATAGCTTTTTGCATACGCACTGTTGTCGCCGTAGAGCTGCACCATGTCACCGGCAGCTGCCTTTATTTCTATCTTTTCGTCACTGCCCGATGTTTTCTCCCCATCATTCAAGGAATACTGGATGGTGAGCTTGAACGGATTCTCGATGGTAATCGTTGCATCCTCCTTAGCCTCAACGGTGAGCGGAGTGGTGAGCGGATCAAACGTTGACTCCACCGGTATCGTTGCCGTGTAGAACTTGCCGATGTCGAAGCCTTTCTCCTTCACGCCCACATATTCGTCGCCGTTCTCATCGGTGACGGTGAACGTGTAGGTGTCTGCATCCGGCGACTCGTTGCGCAGAGCCACCCATATATCCTCTGTCGCTTCGTCAACTTCTGCCGTCACCTCGCCCTGCCGGTTGTAGGTCCTACTGTCGTCAAACGGGTTGTAGCGCTGCCAAAGCTTGCCGTCCTCCTTCTTCACCTTCACGCTCTTCACCTTCAGCGGCTTGTCCTGGAAGGTGAAGTTGAGCTTGAAGATGCTCTGCTGGTTCTTGAACTGAGCACGCGTGGTCTTCACGTCGCTGCCGTCTATCTCGGTCACCGTTACTTCGGCTATGGCGCAGTCCACGAACTTGGAGATGTAGTTGAGCTCGCCCGTCTGGTTGACATAGTTGAATGAACCGTAGGAGATGCTGTAGTTGAGCAGCAGCATCAGCTCGTCGCCCACGGCATACTTGCCGCTGTCGAAGGTTCCCTCCAATGTGGTGCTCGTGCCTGTGCCGCCGGGCTCCAAGTAGCTCGTACTCTGCAGGTAGCCCTGCGTCTTGTTATACACGTATACGATGTCGTATGAGGGATCCCACGTAAACTGCAGCCTATCGGTCTTCTCCGTCAGTGCGCGCGATTCCACGTCGTTGTTGCGGTCGGCATTGATGGCGAAGTGCCATTCTGCCTTCGGCTCCAATGCCTCGTCGTCAATCTGCTCCACGCTGCTGCACGAAGCCAGCAGCAGCGGCATTATCATTGCTGCAACGGCTGTCAGCAGCCAGCACGTCGCCTTCATCTTCTTCTTGTCGTTCATCATTGCTTGTTGTGATTTAGTTGTTTTGCTGTGATTTAGTTGATTGTCGTGACTTAGTCAGTCCGTTGTGACTTAGT
>JAFUVB010000107.1 GCA_017471245.1 Prevotella sp. | reverse complement strand
GCTTTATTTCCCAGCCAATCTCAAAAGCAGTTATGCCCGAAACAAGGTAAAGGGAAAAATGAAGAAACTACCTGGTTGCCCAATGATTATCGTGAAAGGATATGAGGTAGAATAGATTTCAAAAGAGAATATGAACAAGAAAACGATCCTTGCCAATCCTCCGCAAGATACTGGAAGCATCAGGTATGAACTTATTAGCATCGTCTCGCAAAGAAAGGTAGAATAATCCGTAAAAATCACGGCGAGTTGTAACAATTACGTGTAATTGTGTACTTTTGTTGATAAAGGGGTCAGCAAAAGTACTTTTTATGACCTCATTAAAAAAAACTTGCCGTTTAGGGTTTAGTAATTCGGTTTTCGTGTGTATTAAGAGTGTATGACAGATCAAAGTAAACTCGAAAAGCTGTTTCGACAGCATTACCGTCAGATGTATCGGCTGGCCACCATACTTCTTCACGACGATGCTGAGAGCAAGGATGTGGTGCACGACATCTTCGCTCGTCTCCTCGACGATCCAAAAGATCTAAAGGAAGAAACAGCCGAGTCCTATCTGCTTACATGCGTACGAAACCGATGCCTGAACATGATACGTAGCCGAAAGATTCAAGAACGCGTAGAACACCTCTATCTTCTTGATCTCGACACTACCATCTTGCCGACGGAACGCCTTGATGAAGAGCTTAAAGCCTTACAAAAGGGTATAGCCCTGCTCGATCCGCCCATCTACAAAGAAATCATCATGCAGCACTACCGCGATGGAGTAACCTTTAAAGAGATTGCCATTCGTCAAGGTGTTAGTGAGACCACTGTCTATAAGCATCTGCGCCGTGCGCTTAATCAATTACGTACACATCTTAATAACAAATGAGCGTATGAATAAGACCGATTTATTGCTCCAGATGATGGAACAGCCCCAGCATTATACTGAAGAAGAGTGGCAGGAGATACTTGCCGACGAAGAGTGCCGTGAACTCTACGCACTGATGTCGAAAACGCAGAGTGCCATTTACGCTACCCGTGCCGTTCAGGAAGTCACTGACGACATGATTGATGCCGAATGGCAACGACTGAGTGATGAAAAGCAAGAAGTGAGAAACGAAAAATATTCGCTCCTAAAGTTCGCCGCTATGTTTGTGGGCATTCTCATGCTTTCAGGCATTGCTTATGCAGCCATCCGCATCGTCAGTCATTATAACGCACCAAAGGCGCAGGACACGAAGGTCGTCACAAACCCTCAACCTTCAACTTCCAGTGCTCAACTCGCTGAGCCTGACTCGATAGCGATGTTTCAGCCAAAGCTCTACGACAACGTGCCTTTAGGAGAGATCTTTGAAGAACTCTCTGGTTACTATAACGTCAAGGTTGTCTATCAAAACGAAGATGCACCCCGTCTCAGACTGTTCTACCAATGGAAGCCAGAATATACGTTGGAGAAAGTTGTGGAGATGCTGAACAACTTCGAGTGGATACAGATCCAGACCGAGAATGATACCCTATTCATAAGAACCACCGCCATCCCCGCCAAGGATTGCTAAAACGCTTGCCATGATGAAAAGATTATCATTCATACTATTGTTGTGTGCCATTGTATCAGTTGCAAGCGCACAAAAGATCACACAAACCTTTCAGAATGTCCCCCTTTCCGATGCCCTGAAGTATATTCAAGAACAAACCACAAATTACAATATCACCTTTATTTACGATGAACTTGAAGACTTCCGCGTAACAACCCATCTGCAAAACAAGCCTATTCCTGATGCCATAGTGCAGTTGGCTGGCTTTTATCCTGTACGTGTGGTCAAGAGTGGAAAACATGAGATTTATGTGGAATGTACCCACAAGACCGACCGCCATCTGACGGGCACCATCATCGACGAACAAAGTCAGCCCGTAGCGTACGCAAATATTGCCGTTCTTAATCCTGCTGACAGCACCCTCCTTTGTGGTGGTGTCTCCAACAATAGTGGCGTTTTTGTGATTCCCATTGATCAGCCAAATATCATTGCCCGCATCTCCTATATCGGCTACAAGACGATTTACAAGCAATGTCATAACACCGATCTCGGCACTATACGGATGCAGCCAGAGACGTTGACGTTGAAAGGCGTAACAGTAAAAGGGGAGCGTATTGTATCAGGTACTGAGAATGGACACCTAATATATAATTTGCCCATGTTACTGCAAATATATCCAGCTGATGATGCCTATGAAGCTTTGACCCGCATCCCTGGCGTGGTTGAGTCGGACGGTAATCTTACTTTCAGCGGTAGACCTGTAACGCTCATTATTAACGGCAAGCCAACAACGCTTGATGCAGATAAAGTGATAGAGCGATTAAAAACCATGCCCTCTGCCATGTTGGCTAAAGCAGAGGTGATGCCATCGGCTCCTGCGAAATATCATGTCCGAGGCATGGCCATCAATATTGTAACAAAAGATTTTGCAGGAACGAACCAACTGTCTGGGCAGTTACAAGGTACTTGGCGACAACACAAGTACGGCATGGGGAAAATAGGTGGCAGTTTCATCTACAATCATGATAAGTTTGGTATGGATGTATCATACACCTTCACCGATGGTACAAGCTATGGAAAAGTAGAGCACGAAGCTAACCATCTTCTTAATGATAAACGCATCCCTTATAACGACGAAACACGTTTTCGGAGTGAAGGCCCTACGCATGAATACCGTATTGGTATAGACTATGCTTTTGCTGAGAACCATCGACTGAGCATCGCTTATACAGGCGAGTGGGACAAGAGCAACTCTACTAATACTACCACGGGTACGGCAAACACCATTCAGCATTCTAATGAGCACGAGTATCTGCATAATGTAGATGCCAGCTACACAACTCCATTTGGATTGCAGCTATCTGCTTCCTATACGAACTATCAGAAGCCAAGAACTCAGAATCTTGACGGCACGATGTACGACCAGACACGTAATCTCTTTGTCGATAGCCGTCAAAAAGTAGGAAAATGGCTCTTCACTGCCGACCAGACACATTCGCTTCCTCATGACTGGGAACTGATCTACGGTATAAAGGCACAATTCACTAACAATAACAGTTTCCAGATAACACTTGACGAACAACGCCAACCGATAGAAGATGCCACGTCATACGTAGATTACAACGAGCGCATATTGAATGCTTACGCAGGTTTCAGCAAACAAATAGGTCAATCTTTTAGTCTTGATGCCTCGTTGACCGCCGAACAGTATCATGCCACCAAGTGGAATGAATGGCGTTTTTATCCGCAGCTTAACGCGATGTGGAATATCAACCCTCAAAATATGCTCAATCTCTCATTCAGTAGCGAGACCATTTATCCCACCTATTGGAGTACGATGAGTAGTATCTATTATTCCTCGGCATACAGTGAAATATGGGGCAATCCCGATTTGAAGCCTGCTTCGAACTATAATCTCGACTTGATGTGGCAATTAAATCGCAAGTATACCTTCACCGCCTTTGCACAGTTTGAGCCTGACTATTTCGTCCAGCTTGCTTACCAACCCTCTGACCGTATGGCTGTTATTTTGAAAGAAACAAACTTTGACTATTCCAACAACTTTGGTCTGCAAGCATCCACACAGTTCCATATCGGCAGATGGCTTAACGGAACTATCAACGCCACGGGTATCTATCGACATGACAAGAGTAGTGATTTCTTCGACCTTCCATTCAATCGAACTCAACTCTCATCAATTTTAAGCGGTACGGTTGTAGTTAAACTCTCTCAACGTCACAATATCCAATTCATTCTGAATCCCTTCTTCCAGTCAAAAGCCATCCAGGGTGTTTATGACATCGATCCGATGTTCCGTCTTCATGCAACGCTTCGTTGGACATCCGACAACGGCAAGTGGAGCCTTATAGCCAAATGCACCAATATTCTCAATGGTCATTCCACTGTCCATTCCACGCTTGCTAATCAAGATTACACTATGTGCATTTGGAATACTAACACGCCCAATGTTATGCTCACCGCCATCTACCGCATCGGTAACTTTAAGGAGAAAAAGAAAAAGGAGGTAGACACCTCGCGAATGGGATATTAATGAAGAATACCGCTCTGTTATTCGTTGTAGCCCTTGTAATCATGGCAAGTATCGACTTCATCTGGCCTTTCACCACGGAAAGGACAGATGGAGACGTTTTTGAACAAGGCTTGAATACTGCTGAGATGCAGACATACCAAGACCCTGATTTGGGCTTCACGGTTAGATACCCGTCATTTTTCGCCATACAGCCCGACTCGCTGGATGAACACAAGGGCTACGTCCGTTTTAGTTATGACAACGAAAGGACTAATGTTGTGCTTGAATGCTATGCCTTGCGCAACAATGGTCAGTCACTTAAAAGTGGGATGGACTCACTATCACAGGTTCTTCATGCAACATATAGCAAACTCGGTAACGACTACTTCATCCTCTCCGGCCCGCAATATGAAGGTGAAACCAAAGACAGACGCATTGATAATTACAGCTATTATTCGCGATTTCTCAATCGTGGTAAACTCATGTTTGTCTATACAATGGTTTACCCAGATCGTTACCACGACCATCTCGGCAGGTTATTTAAAGAAATCGACAAATGGCAAGTGTATAAGGATCAGCACACAGGCATCAGCCGTACCGACAGTTTCATGCTCGATGCCACACGCAAAGGGCACAAAAAGAAAAGAGCCGTTTTCAATCATGAACAAATTAACGGATAACCCCCGAAATGTTACAAAACCCCTGAACATTTGTTCAGACTTTCACCTCGGCAGACACTTTTTCGGTCTTGTCGGGGCTTTTCCATGGGACTTTCTGTAACTTTGCCACACGAAATAGTTCAAAAAATTAAAATTCTTAGCAAAATGAAAACATTGAAACTCTGGAGAATCGCATTTATGATGCTTGCTGCTTTCTCCCTCGCCTCTTGCAGCAGCGATGACGACGAAGTTTTCTTTACTATCGGAACAGACGGTATTCCTATGCCTGCCACTTATCATAACGTGTCACAGGCTGATTTTCAAAAATTCATCGTTGGTTACTGTTGGAAAGAAACAGAAATGCACAGGATTAACGATGATGGCTCCATTGAAGAAAAAGATTATGGATGGGATTTGTTTGGTTGGTGTGGTCCCTCTTATTACGAATTTGGAGACCAAACGATTATCCACTATGTTGAAAACACAGGTATCCCCGCCTATGTCCATTACACGATGAACTATAAGTACGATTATAGCAACAACATCTACATTAATGACAATAATCATTTCTATTTCCGCCTTATATCGGTCAGCGAAACAACCGTAAAAGTAATCAAGTGGGAAGGCGAAACAACCGACAGGGAAGGTGGCTACAAGCCCGAATTCCTTTATGTGGTACTCAAACGACTAACCAACAAGGAACAGGCCGATGTAAAAGAGCAATATTCAGAATAAGGATGAAGAATTTGCACGATTTAAGAAGATAAAATAAAACGAAATGAATATGAAAACAATGAAACTCTGGAGAAACATCGTCGTGATGACCGCTGCCATGCTCTCCCTCGTCTCTTGCAGCAGCGACAACGAAACAGTAAAGCCGTTCACAACCGACCCTGTGGAGAATGCAGTATTCACTGAGGCAGACATCGAGTGGTTCAACCCAAACACTCGTGAAGTGAAGTTCCTGCAACAGGTAGACTCTCTCAGTCAGAGACTGCGGATGAATGATGGTGAATTGCAGTTCCGTCTTGGGGAGAATGTCGTGCTCAAGGTCAGCCGTTTCGTAGGTGACTGGGATAGTCGAACCTTC
>JAFUVB010000026.1 GCA_017471245.1 Prevotella sp. | reverse complement strand
TTAAGGTAGAGCAACACCTTGAATTTGCTTACTTTCATACGCTTCTGAGTTTTTGAGTGCAAAGTTATACATTCTCAGAACGTCCCCAGCCGTGCAAAATATGCCAGAATATGTATGTTTTTCCGAGTCGTTGGAAATTTCGTACAGACTTCCATGTTTTCACAAGTGTTACCAGTTACCAAACGCAGTAACCGAGGTAACATTTAGGTAACGGAACAGGCTCAACATTCTTTCCAATCCGAAAGAATCTCAAAAGCGCAAATAACCGCAAACCAACGCAGTATCAACGATTTACGCTATATCGTCCGTAATAACCTCATCATTCCCAACAACCTTGATATTCGTGAAAATAGAACGGTCTCGAAGTGGTTACTCCCCAGCAAATGAAAGACAATGTCCAGAAAATTGGATTCGACCTGGTGGTCGATGAGGAGCAGAATGTTTCAGAGATAGAACGACGCAGCTACCGGCAATTATGCAAGCGAGTGACTGTCTCGTGGGTATTTGCCATTTTGGTGATGGCGATATCCATGAAGTGGATTCGTGTGGACTATGCCAATCAGGTGATGTTCCTGCTTGCGTTAGCCAATCTGGTGTATTGCGGAAAGCCGTTTTTCAGCAATGCCTGGAAGCAATTGCGCCATGGCATGACAAATATGGACACGCTGGTAGCTATGTCTACTGGCATTTCGTTCCTCTTTTCTGCATTCAACACATTCTTCGGAGAGCAGACGTGGGGCAGCCGCGTCATAGAATGGAACACTTATTACGATGCCTCGGTGATGATCATCACCTTCGTATTGACAGGAAAGCTGATGGAAGAACGTGCCAAGACCAGCACGGCATCTGCCATCCGCTCGCTGATGGGGCTTGCTCCGAAGACTGCAAGACTGGCTACTGGCGAGGAAGTTCCTATCTCCACCCTGCAAAAAGGCGACATCATTGAGGTGAGAACGGGCGAGAAGGTTCCCGTAGACGGAATGGTGACAGGCGGAAACTCACCTGCCATTGACGAAAGCATGATAACAGGCGAACCCATTCCTGCCCTGAAAGGCAATGGCGACAGCGTGTATGCCGGAACCATCGTAAAGCAAGGGTTACTGGTTTTCAAGGCTCAACAGGTGGGAAAGGACACCATGCTTGCCAATATCATCCGAATGGTGCAGGAAGCACAGGGAAGCAAGGCACCCGTTCAGCGGGTTGTCGACAAGATTGCGATGGTTTTCGTGCCGTCCGTATTGTGCATCGCCATCGCCACCTTTGCGATATGGTGGTTAGCAGGAGGGGAATCGGCGCTGCCTCGCGCGGTTTTGTCTGCCGTCAGCGTATTGGTGATAGCCTGTCCTTGTGCCTTGGGATTAGCCACGCCCACCGCCCTGATGGTAGGTATCGGCAAGGCTGCCCAGCGAAACATCCTGATCAAGGATGCCACGGCATTGGAGAACATCCGCAATATCAACGCACTGGTCATCGACAAGACCGGCACACTCACCATTCCGAATATGGACCTGACAAGCACGAGCGCACAAACGATTGAGCTGGAGCAACGCGAACAGCTGAAACCACATGCCCGCGAGGCGATGAAAGCACTCAGACAACAAGGCATAGACATCTATATGATGAGCGGCGACAACGAAGAAGCGGCAGCCTATTGGGCAGAGAAAGCTGGTATTTGTCACTTCCGCAGCAAAGTGATGCCTCAAGACAAGGAAGACATGGTGAGGAAGCTGCAGGCAGAAGGCAAGCATGTGGCGATGGTTGGCGACGGTATCAACGACACACAGGCATTGGCGGCAGCTGACGTGAGCATTGCCATGGGAAAAGGAACGGATATCGCCATGGACGTAGCACAGGTTACGCTGATGAGCACCGACCTGCGCAAGATAGGCGAGGCCATCTCTTTGTCGAAAAAGACAGTGAACATGATTCATCAGAACCTGTTCTGGGCATTCATCTACAACGTCATCTGCATTCCCGTTGCCGCCGGAGTGCCCTGTCTCTTTGGTGCCTCATGGCAGATAACGCCGATGTGGGCGAGCGCACTGATGGCATTCTCCAGCGTGAGCGTAGTATTGAACAGCCTGCGACTGAAACTTGAGAAATAGAAAGTCATGGGAAGCCCCGCTTTCGCTATGCAGAAGTAGCGAAGAGGCAAGAGAATCACCGCCCGAAACGCCTTGCAGGAGCATTCGGCATGTCGGGTATGAAATCGGGAACCGGCACGTCGTAGTCGCGCTTCTCTACATTCAACTGAATGCTGAAATTGGGCGACACGTTGTATTTCACCGCAGCCCCGATGCGGTCGCCTATGTCGCTCACGTCGTAGAGCGGCAGCGGCATCCTTGTTTTCACCAAAGACTTCTGACCATAGAGATAAGCCTCCCAACGATCATTGAACTTATAACTGAGCACGGCATTCAATCCTGCATCGCGGTAGGTGTCGTGAGCCCACGAAAGATTGCTGAGATAGCCTCCTATTGCAAAAGACAGCTTATTCGTAATGGTGTCTGCATACATCATGGAGACGTTCTGAGAGAAGCCCGCTCCTTGGTGGGCATGCTTGCCGAACTGCGCAAAGACGCTCGCGCCCAGGCTCACGTTGAGTCCCTGATGCAGGTTCCACTGATACAATCCGCCCCATCCGTAGGGGTACATACCTATATTATATAGTCTGCCATATTGGGTGAATGGCGGCAAATGGAGCGAATCGCTGAAAAGAATATCGCCCAGAAAGTGTGCCTGAGCATCAGGAACGGATGGCGACTTGTAGGCAAACGTATCGGGCAACTCCTGTCCTTTCGCAAAAAAGACAGGCAACAGTGCCACGAATATGAATACAAGCCTTTTCATGAAATTGTTTTTTTACGGTGCGAAATTACGCATTTTCCGCCAATTCTTCATGCTCCGTAAAGATTATTTCGCATAAATTACGATTTTTCATGGTTACTAAGCATGCGCAAATCCGTTTTTTTAACGAAGACTCACTAATATTGGCAGAATGAAAAGAATCATATCAAGCATCATCATCGCTGTTATCGCAACCGCCGTCCATGCTCAACACCTGCAAGGACACCGTGACTACAGCTACACTTCGCACGAATGGAAGCAGATTGCCCGCTCCTATCCCGACGAATTCTTCATGACTCCCGAGGCACGGCGCATAGCTCAAAACGTGCTCGACTATCAGCGCATCACCGGAGGATGGCCGAAAAACCTTCCCATTCACCGCGAATTAGGACTGGAAAGAGACATCGTGCTTGCCGACAAGAGCAAACGCAACGACTCTACAACCGACAATGATGCCACCATTACCGAGATGACCTATCTGGCAAGGCTATACAATGTATTGTCGGAACAGAAGAACCCCAACGACGAAGAAGACCTGAAACGATATAAAGATGCGTTCCTGAAAGGTCTGGAGTTCATGCTCAGCGGACAATACGAGAATGGCGGCTGGCCACAGTTCTGGCCTGAGAACCGCGGATATCAGGTTCACATCACCTATAACGACAATGCCATGGTGCAGACCCTGCAAGTGATCCGCAATCTTCGCGACGGAAAAGCGCCATTCGGCAACTTGGTTGATGAAAAAATGAAAAAAAGGCTGACCACTGCTTTCGACAAGGGAGTGGAATGCATCCTGAACACGCAGATTGTGGTGAATGGAAAGCCTACCGTTTGGTGCCAGCAGCACGACAAAGAGACTCTGAAACCGGCACCGGCACGGGCTTTTGAACTCGCTTCTTACTGTTCCTCTGAGAGTGCAGCACTGGTAAGGCTCCTCATGGAGATACCTAATCCCGACAATCGCATAAAAGCTGCCGTCAACGGTGCAATGCAGTGGTTTGAGGCACATAAGCTGACGGGTATCAGAGTGGAGACATATAGGAATGAAAACGGACAACTTGACCGGCGAGTGGTCAGCGATCCGCAAGCCCCACCCATCTGGGCGCGCTATTATGACCTGAAAAACGAACAGCCTTTCTTCTGCGACCGCGACGGCATACCCAGGAAGAACTTGAGCGAAATCGGTCATGAGCGGCGCAACGGGTACGGATGGTACAGCGACGCACCTGCCAGTCTGTATGCTAAGTACGACAAATGGAAAGCAAAATATGACAAATGATGCCGCCGGCTCAATAGTCAGTGCATACTGAAAACATGACAAATGAGACCGCCAGTTCGATAGTCAGCGTAAACTGACAAAAACAAACAATTTGCAGTTTTCTCATCAAAAATGTTGAAAAATGTTTGTTCAATTCAAAGAAATAGTTTAATTTTGCATCCGAAAATAAAAAAACGAAGAGTATGAATCATCAGAATGCATCTTTCTATTACTTTTATTTTTACTTTGCAGGTAACTGTGAAGCGGGAAGTTGCATGTAAATCTCAACGTAAGAAATTAATCAATCAGAATACATCAGAGTCCCGCCTTAATAATTAAGACGGGGCTTTTTTAATGCTTTTAAAACAAAGAACGTGAAAAGAATTGCTATACAAGGATTGATCGGATCGTTTCATGACATGGCTGCCAGGCAGTTTTTCAAAGACGAACAAGTGCAGCTCATCTGCTGCTCCACATTCGAGCAGGTGTTTGAGAATATCAAGCGCGACCCTACAGCCATCGGCATGATGGCGATTGAGAATACTATTGCCGGCTCACTGCTGCACAACTACGAACTGTTGCGCGATTCCGGATATGCCGTTGTAGGTGAACACAAGCTGCACATCAGCCATTGCATCTGCTGTCTGCCTGAAGACGACTGGACGACTATTGTGGAAGTGCACTCCCACCCCGTAGCGCTGATGCAATGCAGGGGCTTCCTTTCCAACCATCCTGAGCTGAAAGCAGTGGAAGCAGAAGACACCGCAGGCTCTGCCATCTATATTTCAAAGCACCAGTGCAGAGGATGGGCGGCTATTTGCAGCAGGGAAGCAGCCGAAATGTATGGCATGCGCATCTTGGAAGACAGTATTGAAGACAACAAACATAACTTCACAAGGTTTCTCGTGGTATGCAACCCCATGAAAGCCGACTTCTTGCGACCATTGGAAAAGGTGGATAAGGCAAGCCTCGTGTTCTCATTGCCCCACGAAGAAGGGTCGCTGTCGCAAGTGCTGAGCATCCTTTCGTTCTATCGTATCAACCTGACCAAGATTCAGTCGCTGCCCATCATCGGACACGAATGGGAGTATATGTTCTACGTGGATGTCGCTTACGACAACCTCACACGCTACAGGCAGAGCATCGATGCCATCGCCCCGCTCACCAAGGAGATGAAAATCCTGGGAGAGTACATCAGTTTTGAATCATCCAAATCATGAAAGAATATGAATCAGATACAACCCGCCGACAGACTATCACAAGTGAGCGAATACTATTTCAGCAGGAAACTGAAAGAAATAGCCCAACTCAATGCAGAAGGAAAGGACATTATCAGCCTGGCTATTGGCAGTCCCGACATGCCACCATCGCAACAGACAATCGACAAACTGTGTGAAGTGGCGAAGAATCCTGACGCTCACGGCTATCAACCCACAATGGGAACACCTGAACTGCGCAATGCCATGGCGTTCTTCTATAACAGATGGTATGGCGTAGACCTGAATCCGCAAACGGAGATACTGCCTCTCATCGGCAGCAAGGAAGGTATTCTGCATGTGACACTGGCGTTTGTCAATAGCGGCGACAAGGTATTGGTGCCTAATCCCGGATATCCCACCTACACATCGCTGAGCAAAATACTCGGTGCTGAGATCATCAACTATGACCTGCGCGAAGACAACGAGTGGCAGCCCGACTTCGATGCCTTGGAAAAGATGAACTTGGACGGCGTGAAACTGATGTGGACGAACTATCCGAACATGCCAACCGGCGGCAACGCCAAAATGGAAACATACAGGAAACTGGTGGATTTCGCCCAAAGACACGGCATAGTGGTGGTAAACGACAACCCCTACTCTTTCATTTTAAACGACAAACCGCTGTCGCTACTGCAAGTTGAAGGAGCAAAAGACTGCTGCATAGAATTCAATTCTATGAGCAAGAGCCACAACATGCCAGGATGGCGCGTGGGAATGTGTGCCTCCAATGCCCAGTTCATCCAATGGATCCTGAAAATAAAGAGCAACATCGACAGCGGAACCTTCAGAGGCATCCAGCTCGCAGCAGCTGAGGCAATGCACAACGAGGCATCATGGCATCAGGAAGCCAACATCGAGACCTATCAGAAAAGGCGCGTGCTGGCAGAAAGCATCATGACCACGCTCGGATGTTCATTCGACGAGAAACAGAGAGGCATGTTCCTTTGGGGAAAAATACCGGAGAAGTATTCCGATGCCGAAATGCTGACAGAGCGCGTGCTGCACGATGCCCGCGTGTTTATCACTCCCGGCTTCATCTTCGGCAGCAATGGTGCACGCTATGTGCGCATCAGCCTGTGCGCCAAAGACGACAAAATGAAAGAAGCCCTGAGGCGTATCCAGGCTTTATCGTGGTGATGCGCAGCGGTGACAACATAGAGAAACAACAAAACAAATAGATATACTTATGGAACTTGAATTAGAAAAACTGAAACTGCCCAGCGATAACGAGCGCCCGTTTGTGATTGCCGGACCATGCTCTGCAGAGACAGAGGAGCAAGTAATGACCACTGCCAGACAGTTAGCGGCAAAAGGCTGCCACAATTTCCGTGCCGGAGCATGGAAGCCACGTACCAAACCAGGAGGATTCGAGGGAAACGGAGAGAAGGCATTGCCATGGTTGAAAAGAGTGAAAGACGAGACAGGCATGCTGATCACGACAGAAGTGGCAACGCCTGAGCATGTGGAACTGTGCTTAGAATATGGCATCGACATTCTATGGATTGGTGCCAGAACCAGCGCAAACCCCTTTGCCATGCAAGCCATAGCCGATTCGCTGAAAGGCGTTGACATACCTGTTTTCGTAAAGAATCCAGTCAATCCCGACCTTGAGCTGTGGATTGGTGCTCTTGAACGTATCAACCAGGCGGGAATCAAGCGGTTAGGTGCCATTCACAGAGGATTCTCCAGCGTAGACAAAAAGATATACCGCAACATGCCCATGTGGCAAATTCCTATTGAACTGCGCCGACGCATTCCCAACCTGCCCATCATCTGCGACCCGAGCCATATCGGCGGGCGCCGCGAACTGATTGCTCCGCTATGCCAACAGGCCATGGATCTGGGTTTCGACGGTCTGATCGTGGAGAGCCACTGCGACCCTGATAATGCTTGGAGTGATGCAAAACAGCAGGTGACACCCGACGTTCTCGACTACATTCTCAGCCTGTTGATCATTCGTGACGAAAAGGTTTCCACTGAAGGTATCACACAACTGAGAAAGCAGATCGATGAAATCGACAACGACATGATGGAACTCTTGTCTAAACGAATGCGTGTGTGCAGGGAGATTGGCCAGTATAAGAAAGAGCATAACATGACTGTTCTGCAGGCACAGCGCTATAATGAGATTCTCGACAAGCGCGGCGCCCAGGGAACACTATGCGGCATGGACAGCGATTTCGTGAAACGCGTTTTCGAAGCAGTACACGAAGAGAGTGTCCGACAGCAGATTGAAATCATCAACAAATAATAGTCAACTATGAGAATATTAGTTCTGGGAGCAGGTAAGATGGGGAGTTTTTTCCTCGACCTGCTCAGTTTTGAACATGAAACTGCGGTATTTGAGAAGGATCCGAAAAGATTGAGGTTCACATACAACACACTGCGTTTCACATCCTTAGAGGAAATCAAAGAATTCAAGCCCGAACTGGTCATCAATGCAGTGACCATGAAGTATACAATAGCGGCGTTCAACGAGGTGATTCCCTATCTGCCCAAAGACTGTATCATCAGCGATATTGCTTCGGTGAAGACCGGACTCAAAGCGTTTTATGAGCAAACAGGCATGCATTATGTGAGTTCCCACCCCATGTTCGGACCCACCTTCGCCAACCTGAACCAGCTTTCCGAAGAGAATGCCATCATCATCAGCGAAGGCGATTTCATCGGGCGCATCTTCTTCAAAGACCTCTACAGCAAGCTGGGGCTGAACATCTATGAATACACTTTTGAGGAACACGACAAGACCGTAGCCTATTCGCTGAGCATTCCTTTCGTTTCCACATTCGTGTTTGCTGCTGTCATGAAGCATCAGGATGCCCCCGGCACTACCTTCAAGCGCCACATGCGCATTGCCAAAGGTGTACTCAGCGAAGACGACTATCTGTTACAGGAGATTCTTTTCAATCCTTATACGCACGATCGGGTGGCTCAGATTCGCACAGAACTGAAAGAACTGCTTGAAATTATCGACAACAAAGATGCGGATGGGATGAAAGCTTATCTGACAAAAATCAGAGGAAACGTAAGAAGAGATATAGAAAAAGCATGACAATGACATGAGCATATCCAGTCTGATACTTGGAATCACCTTCACTTTCGTGGAACTGAATTGTGAAAACCTCTTCGACACGAAGAAGGACAGCGTAAAGGAAGACCAGGAATACACTGCCGAGAGTGTTCGAAGATGGACTCGCACACGCTATTGGGACAAGCTGAACAACGTGGCACAAGAAATCATCTCGTGCGGCGAAGAGAATCGATCATGGAAACTGCCTGACATGGTGGCACTGTGTGAGGTTGAGAACGACAGCGTGATGCATGACCTGACACGGCGTTCACTGTTAAGACAGGCAGGATATGAGTATGTGTTGACCGAAAGCCCCGATCTGCGGGGTATCGACGTGGCTCTTCTTTACAGCCCCTACTCCTTCCGCCTCATCGACAGCTACCCCTTGAGGGTCACTCCCCTGAAAGGGATGCGCCCCACACGCGACATTCTCTATGCCTGCGGACAGGTCATCAGCGGCGACACCTTGCATGTATTCGTGGTTCATGCGCCCAGCAAGTTCGGCGGGAACATGGCAACGCGCCCCCACCGCATGCAAGTGATCAGACGGCTCAGCCAGTCGATCGACTCCATCAGTCGCATTTGCCCGAATCCTTCCGTCATCATAGCTGGAGATTTCAACGATGGTGACGACTCTCCCGTCATGGATTCCCTTCTCACGCATGCGATGCTCAACGTCTCATCAGCTGCAAAGGGAAGCCACGGCGCACAAGGCACCTATAAATATAAAGGCCGATGGGAATCCATCGACCATATCCTGATCAGCCAAAGGATGGCTCCGATGCTGCGCTCGTGCCATATCCATGATGCGCCGTTCCTCTTGGAGGAAGACCGCCAGTATGGTGGTGTGCAGCCTCGACGCAACTATCAAGGCTATCAATACCACCATGGCTACAGCGACCACCTGCCTTTGGTTGCCCGTTTTGAATGGAAACCTAAGACAGATTCTCCTTCCGGTTCGGATCGCGATGAATCACCGAGCCGCTTGCCTGATGAGTAGCCAGCACCAACACTTCGGCTATCTGCACATGTTCAGGTGCTGATGCGGCATAGAAGGCAACATCGGCAATATCGTCGCCTGTCAGTGGCTGAATGCCCTGATACACTCCTTCAGCCCGTTTCGTGTCGCCATGGAAGCGCGTGACGCTGAAATTCGTCTCCACCAAACCAGGTTTTACATTGGTGACACGCACCGCCGTCTCAGCCACATCTATCCGCAAACCGTCGGTAATGGTCTTCACGGCAGCCTTTGTTGCACAATAGACACCGCCGCCGGCATAGGCAGCATCGCCTGCCACACTACCGATGTTGATCACATGGCCATGATTCCGCTCAACCATACCGGGAACAATCAGGCGAGTCATGGTGAGCAAACCTTTGATATTGGTATCTATCATGGTTTCCCAGTCATCGGCATCGCCCTCGTATTCTTTCTCCAAGCCAAGCGCAAGCCCGGCATTATTGATCAGCACATCCACTTGCTGCCAACGGTCGCTCAGCGATGCCACGGCATCGGCACATGCACTGCGGTCGCGAACATCATACTGAAGAAGCAGCACCTCGGCTCCCTCCTTCTCCACGGCAGCCTTCACCTGCTGCAACTTCTCGCTGTTCCTGCCCGTTAAGATCAAATCATACCCGCCTTGGGCAAACCTACGTGCACAGGCTTCGCCTATTCCGCTCGTAGCTCCTGTTATCAATGCTATCTTTTTCATATCTTTTGTTTTGGATTGTTCTTCTATTCGCCCATCAATATCCTGACGATGCGCTCTGCAGTACGGCCATCCCAGCGGTCGGGCAGTGCCGATTTCTTCCAGTTTCCGGCAATCATGTCGCGCATGGCCTGCTCCAGTTTCATTGCATCTTCGCCCACCAGAACATTGCTTCCTGTCTTCACGGTCTCAATATGCTCGGTGTAACTGTTCAGCGTGATGCACGGCACACCGTTGAATGTGGCTTCCTCCGCCACGTTTCCACTGTCGGTGACCACTCCCTTGGCATGAGCCGTGAGATAACCGAACTGTAGATACGGCAGTGATGTAACAATATGGAAATGAGGCGATTCAGGCAGTATGCGGGAAATTACCTCGCGTGCAAGTCCGCGCAGTGGAGCAACAATGGGAACCACCGTTGCGCCATTCTCTTCCTGCGCTTTCACCATGCATTCCAGTAAGGCCTTCAGCTTCGCTTCATCTTCCATCAGTGCCTTACGGTTCACCGTGAGCACCACATATTCGCCTTCGCGCAACCCAAGTTCACTCATCACGTCGGGCTTCTGCCAGCGTGAATGATTGAAACGGAGGTTGTCAATCAGGATGTTGCCCACCATATAGACACGACTCTGCTCTGCACCTTCACGATTGGTGATGCTGTTGTTGCTCACTCCTGCAGTGAAGAGCAGATCAGACAAGCCATCGATGACCAGACGGTTCACCTCTTTAGGCATCTTGATATCGAAACTGCGCGTGCCTGCCACTAAATGCGCCAGCCGGATTCCACGTTTCTTGGTGACGATGGCTGCTGCCATCGTGGACGCAAGGTCGTCGACCACCACCACCACATCAGCCGGGTGAACCTCCAAATAGTGATCGAACTCGCCCATCACGCGCCCCGTGATTTCATTCAGGCTCTGGCTGTCAACGCCCAGATAGGCATCGGGGCGCGGTATCTGCAGGTCATCGAACAGGGAACCTTCCAATGTGGAATCATCTTCCCTGCCGGCGTACACCAGCCGATAGGCTATGCCTTCAGCATTCCTGATGGCACGAATCAGCGGTGCCACCTTGATAAAATTCGGGCGTGCACCCGCAACAATACAAACCTTTATCATCTTCAATGCTTTTATACTTAAACCTAATTGCCAAACGGCACTATCCACACTTTTTCATCCGGCTAACCGGCAAGGCACTTCAGCTCGTCGAAATGGCTGAAAGTGAGAAGACGGTTGTGAGCGTATGCCTCCATGTGCTCATGAGCCCACACCACTTCAAACGGCACGTGCACAGCATAGCCGCCGATGGCAAGCACCGGCTCTATGTCAGACTTGAAACTATTGCCCACCATCAGCAGTTCTGCAATGCCGATGTGCAGATCCTCACACAGCTCTCGATAATGGCGCGCGGTCTTGTCGGCAACCACATCCACACGGTCGAACAGATCCCACAGTCCGGAACGGCGCAGCTTGTTCTCCTGATCTTGGATTTCGCCCTTCGTGAACACCACCATCCTATATCTTCCCGTCGCACGGAGCATGCGCAACGTGGACTCCACGCCAGGCAAAGGTGTGGCAGGAATGCGCAGCAAACTGCGCCCTGCCTCCTGAATCTTCAGGAGCAACTCGGCAGAAATCTCACCCCGGCTCACCTTCACCGCATTTTCCACCAGCGAAAGCGTAAAAGCCTTGCAGCCATAACCCAGTTCGGGCATGTTGGCTGTTTCTATCTTGAACAGTTCACCTGAGATATACTGCTCGCTGCCCCATGGCGAGAGCATGCGGCAATAGGCATTTTCCACTGCCTCAAAGTGTGACTGGCAGTCCCACAGGGTGTCGTCGGCATCAAAAGCAATCACTTTCACCTGCTTTTTCAGCCTTTCTATGAGCCTTTCTTCGCTTTGCCGTTCCTCGAAAGACTTCTCTGCCCCGTCGTGCTTTATATGAAAACTTGTCTCTATCATGATTTTCCGACGCAAAATTACATAAAAAAAACGAGATTGATTACGTCTGACACATAAAATTCCGCAAAAAAACAATGAGAAACCTTGGCAGCAAAAACAAATGCGATGCTTCTGATGAGCAAAAGCTATGGTTCTGATGAGCAAAAGCTATGGTTCTGATGAGCAAAAGATATGGTTTGGGGGTACAAAACCTTAGCTTTCGAAAGATGAAAACGTAGGTTTTGATTTTGTAGCGTTGCTTATACTCTTACACCAAAAAAGCAACTATTGTGTAGATGCACACAAATCTCTCATTTACAATAAATTACAACAAGCACTGCGTTACCCGCTGCGTTACCTGCTGCGTAATCAACTGCGCAGTTGCAGACCTCTTTTTCTTTGGCGCAAAGAAAAGAGGAAAAAGAAACATCCACCCTCTCTAAATCTCCCCCTATATGGGGAGACTTAACCGCTCCTACCCGTCGCTCTTTCATTAAGGTAAGCTCGCCCCGTCAAAGGGGCGGCTTGATTCTTTTTCGGCTTACGCAGGGTGAATAGAAAGAAGCAAGAG
The DNA here is from genome assembly GCA_017471245.1 of Prevotella sp. Taxonomy (GTDB): domain Bacteria; phylum Bacteroidota; class Bacteroidia; order Bacteroidales; family Bacteroidaceae; genus Prevotella. The sequence goes on along the minus strand of JAFUVB010000026.1, from coordinate 38,246 downwards.
GCAAGTCTATAGAAGCAAGAGGCAAGTCTATAGAAGCAAGAAGCAAGAAGCAGGAAGCAAGAGATTAGATCTAAGAAACAGGTCAACGGTCTATAATCATTGGTCAATGGTCAATGGTTAAAGGTCAATGGTTAAAGGTCAATGCTCAATACCCAATGCCCAATGGTCAATGCTCAATGGTCAACGGTCAATCCTCAATGGTCAATGAAATTACGCAGCAGGTAACGCAGCGGGTAACGGATAAAAACAAGAAACAAACTGATACTCAGCATTTTACGCACAAGTAACAGTTTGTTTCTTGTTTTAGCATAGGAGAGAGCTATGCATCGGGGCAATGATTTGACGTTTTGACATCATTCTGACCGTCATTTTCGTTGCCCCTGCCAGCTATGCCGTTGGTCTATTCGCCCTTGAACAGCTCCTTGATGCCTCCGATAGACCCCATCACATTTGTGGCTTCGTAAGGCAGGTATACGGTCTTGGTCTGATTACCGGTAGCCAGTTCTTCCATCATCTGGATATACTTCTGGGCAAGCAGATAGTTGGCGGGGTTGGTTGACTGCCCAACGGCTTGCGTAATCTTCTCAATGGCAATGGCTTCTGCCTCTGCCTTGCGGATGCGCGCCTGTGCCTCACCCTCGGCAGTGAGGATTGCCTGCTGCTTAGCAGCCTCGGCACGGTTGATCATAGCCGTCTTTTCACCCTCAGAAGCAAGGATTTCGGCTGCCTTCTCACCTTCCGACGTAAGGATTTGTGCGCGCTTGTTACGCTCTGCCTGCATCTGCTTCTCCATGGCATTAAGTACACTTGAAGGAGGCGTGATGTCTTGCAGCTCCACGCGGTTCACTTTCACGCCCCACTTGTCGGTTGCATCGTCAAGCACAGAGCGCAGTTTGGTGTTGATGGTATCGCGCGAGGTGAGCGTTTCATCCAGTTCCAGCTCACCGATGATGTTACGCAGCGTGGTCTGCGTGAGTTTCTCAATGGCATTGGGCAGATTCTGAATCTCATAAACAGCCTTGAACGGATCCACGATCTGGAAATAGAGCAGCGCATTGATCTCGGTCTGCACATTATCCTTTGTAATCACGTTCTGTTTTGGGAAATCATACACTTGCTCGCGCAGGTCAATACTGTTGCTGTAGGCATAGCGTCCGCGGTTGAGAACCACGATTTCCTTTGCACGGTCGATAAAGGGGATGATCACATTGATACCTGGCTTGAGGGTGGCATAATAGCGTCCCAAGCGCTCAATAATCTTAGTTTCCGACTGAGGGATAATAACCAGTGCCATTTTGGCAAACAGAATCACACATACAACGATGGCGATCAGTACATAAGTCATAAAGTCCATACTTAAAAATGATTTAAATTAGAAAATGCTTTCATAAAACCCGCGATTTCACTCTTCGCTTTTCACCGTGATGATGATGCTCTCGCGGTTGGTCACTCGCACGTAAGTACCGGCGGGAATCTCGTCTTTGCCCACCGATACTGCCTTCCACACGTCGCCGTCGATAGCTACGCGCCCGTAACCGCCTGCCTCGATGGTTTCCACCACCCTGCCCCGGCGCCCTAACAGCGCGTCGGCATTGCTCACGCGGTGCTCTTCGTTCTTATGAAGATAGCGCAAGGCAAACGGTCGCACCAGGAACAGGCTGATGATAGTGAACAAAGCGAACACGGCGAGCTGCCAATAGAAGTTGCCTCCCACTGCTGCACAGATGGTGGCAAACACAGCTCCGATGGAGAAACACATGATGAAGAAGTCACCGGCTGTGAGCTCCAGAATCAGGCAGACCACGGCTACCACTGCCCACATCTGCCATAAATGTTGTGATAAATAGTCAATCATATCCTTTTTTGTTTATTGTTATTAATCCAAGTTTCGCATGTTTCACGTCCTCGAAGTTTCAGAGATGGAAGGTGAGAGATGAGTGATGGGTGGCGAGAGATATGCGCTGAAGCATCAGATGGTCAGCACAAAGTCGTCCCAATCTTTCGAAGATCCCTTCTTTCCGAACACTTTCTGATAGAGCCGGCTGCGCGTGGATGCCACGCTTTCCTTGCTGTGAGCCGTGAGCGTGGCAATATCCTTGGGCTGCATGTGCACTTTGATGAGCAGGCTCACGTGGTAATCCTGTGCCGAGAGTTTGTAAAGGCCGAAGAGTTTCTCAGTGAACCCCGTGAAGATTCCGTCGACCAACTGCACCAGATCGGTCCAGTCTTGCTTCGACATGCTCTTTCCTTTTTCGAGATACTGCTGCATCCGCTTATAGATGTCGGAGCTGAAGATAACGGTTTCGGCCTGTTCGCGCTTCTCGTTCTCAATCATTGCCACCTTATTATTATAGGCGAGGCGCGCCTTTTTCTCCTCTAACTCCAATCGCAGCATGGAATTCTCGTTGCCCATCTGCTGCAGGAGCGTTTCCATTTCTTTGATTTTCTGCTCGTTGAGCGCAATGTTCTGGCGGCTGTTTGCCTGTTGCTCTTCTTGCAGTGCGCGCACTTTCCTGAGCCTTTCCTCCAACAACAGTATCTTCCGCTTGCTGTTCTGCACGGCAACAACGAAGAGTGTCACGTAGGTAACTGTGCAGAGAATCAGTAGGAAGGTCTCCCGTTGGGTCAATATCGTCATACACTGCTGAATCATCATACCAATTGTTTTACTGTTGCAAAGATAAAAGAAATAAATGATGCTGCCAAGAAAAGCGGTTCTCAATAGTTCGCATTTGCAAAACCAGTTTGCAAAAGTTTGCAAATAGGCTGATTTCGAAATGAAAATGATACAATCGGAGCGGGTTTCTAACCGATGTTGTTGCGGCGGATGTAGCGCAGCCGCGCCGCAAGCGACATCTTTGCGAAGGCGCGCCAGCCGTCAACGCCGTGCCTGTCATGTGAATCTAAATAGTGCTGATCAAACATGTGGGCGTAAGCCTCTATCTCGAAAGGGTTGAGATAGTAGGCTGCATTGGCGGTTTTGCGGAAATATCGCAATGCCATCAATGAATACCAGCCATACAGGATATAGAACAGCAGCCAGGAGTTGCATGTGTTCTGCGCCTGCCTGAGATGGATCATCTCATGGTTTTTCAGCGCGTTCCACTTGCCGTTCATCTTGTCGGCTGCCTTCTGCTCGCGGGTATAGATATGTCCGAACAAAGTAATGGCCGTATATCTTTTCCTGCAAAGCCATCTGTTCACTGTGGCGGGCATGTCGATAACAGCCCTTGGCCTGGGTGAAAAGAATATGGACATCAGGAAATTCATATACGGCCCCTGCTTGAAATGCTATTTCCCGTTTCGTTATTTCTTGCCTGTGGCTGCCTTGTAATAGGTGAGAGCCTCGGGCAGATGTTTCTTGATATCGGCAATGCGCTGCGCATCCGACGGGTGAGAGCTCATCCACGTGGCTACATTGCTCGACGACTGGGATGCCATGCGCTGCCAGAATGTGACTGCCACATTGGGGTCGTAGCCTGCGATGGCTGCGAATATAAGTCCCATATAGTCGGCTTCGCTCTCATTATCGCGTGAGTATTTCAGGTTCAGAAGTGAGAGTCCCTGCGACAGAGCTGCCGTTCCCAACTGCGTGGCGGCATCGCTCACGCCCACAGCCGATGCAATGGCACCGCCTATTTGTACCAACGTGCTGGAATTGCTCGCCTTGGTCATCTGCTCTGCCGAGTGCTTTGCCACGGCGTGAGCTATCTCATGACCGAGCACGATGGCAAGCGATGCCTCGTTTTGAGTCACCGGAAGGATGCCTTCGTATACCACAATCTTTCCTCCAGGCATACAGAATGCATTCACCTGATTGTCTTGCACGAGGTTGAACTCCCATGCAAAGTTCTTCACTTCGTCAGCAAAACCGTTGCTTTTCAGATAACTTTCCACGGCCGTAGCGAGCTTCTGCCCCACCCTTTTCACCATTGCCGTGTTCGTGGCATTGGTGGAAGCCTTAGCCGACTTCATGTATTGAGCATACTGCTGCGAGCTGAGACTCAGCACATACTCATCACTCACACTCAGGCGGTGCTTTCTGCCAGTCACGGGAACTGTGCTTGTCGTACCGCACGACACCAGGATTGATGTTACCAGTGTCAAAAGAATCACTTGAATCTTTCTCATAATGCTATGCAATTAATATCTGTTACGTTCTGTTTGTATATGCTTCCGCCGTGCTCCTGCGGCGGCAAAGCCCTGCGAAGGCATGGCACACTCTGATTGCAAAGGTACACAATTATTCTGAAACCGCAAGCGTTCTGGCGGAGATAAATGCATCGGGGCACCAAACTTTTTGCCATTCAAGGCATGCAAACGGCAGCTATTGGCACGCAACAAGCCGCTATTGGCACGCAACAATCACTGATAGTTGCGGATTCGCACATCTATGGGCGACTGTTTCATCATCTCAACCACCGTGTTCATGTCGGTCTGAGAATAATGATAGGGGAACAACACCTTGGGATTCACCATGCGCGCCGCCCTGACAAGTTGTTCGGGCAACATGGTATAGGGCTGGTTGCAGGGCAGGAATGCCACATCAATGTCTTTGATGTCGGCCATTTCAGGCACGTCCTCGGTATCACCCGCCACGTAGATCCTAAAGCCGTCGAGCGTGATGACGAAGCCGTTGTCGCGCCCTTTGGGATGAAATTTCTCGCGTCCAGGGGTATTGTTGTAGGCAGGAACGGCTTCCACCCTTATGTCATCTGCCAAAGAAAGGTTGTCGCCGTTAGCCATCACGGTGCCGTAGCCCAGCATTTCGGCGCAGCGTGCATTGGTGATGAGCTTGGTTTCCGCCTTGGTGAGTGCGGCAATAGCCTGCTTGTCGAAATGGTCACCGTGCTCATGGGTCACGAAGATGTAATCAGCCTTCGGCATCTTCGTATAGTCGGTCATCGGCGGAAGGTTGGTCACAGGGTCTATCTGTATCTCCTTTCCGTCGTAGTTGATCCTGATACTCGCATGCTTGATGCATGTAAACACCACCTTTTTGCCCGAAGGCGTAACGAAGGAATCCGTTCCTTCGGCCTCTTTCTGCTGCCCGCACGCCACTAAACTTGTCATCAGCAACAATACAAATAAATGAATTTTCCTCATAAGGTTAAATAGTTTTATCATAATGATGGTGCAAATATAATGAATTCATTCCATAAATACCACTTTTTTAACAACTTTTCGAAGAAATAAAACCATCTTCCTGCACATGAAAAGCAAAGGGATGACTTCACAGCCATCCCCGTACATTTATACAAAAACATTATGAATTTTATTTAGCGAACAAGATTAAAGATCGTTTATCACAATTATTCATTATTCGGCTGCAAAGATAATATGAAAAAACAGTTGCTGCAATACCTAAAAGTAGGGTATTTCACGAATACCTAATTATAATGATGCGGAGGCATCAGACTATCGCCTGACGAGGAAAGAGCCCGACAATCGGCGGGAAGAGGCATTCAGCTGAACTGCGTAAACACCGCGGGGCAGGTGCCGGATGTTGAGTATCAACTCGCCATTGCCACGGTCTGTCACTTCCGCCCGTTGGCTCACGCCCTGCATGTCGTAAACTGTTATGCGCAAGCTGCTATGATAAACTTCGCCCGTATGTAACAGCCACATGCCGTCGCCCATGCTCAAAGCCTTGAGTTGCTGGGGGTTATGGTGCGAGATTTCGGGTATTCCGCTCAGCTGCAACACCTCTAACAACCCACGATAGGCATCGATTTCGCCATAGCCATAGTAGTTGTTGGGATATGAGAGCGTCTCGTCGCAGCGCCTACAAGTCTTTCGGAATATCTCCTTAACATCCTCGGGAGTGAGGTTTGGATTGGCTTCGAGCCAGAGGGCGATGATTCCCGCCACCACGGGAGTTGACATGGAGGTGCCCGTTTCGACATACCACGGATAGCGGCGACCGTCGTGAACGGTGTAAGAAACATCGTTTCCCAGCCCCGATTCGGGATTTGCCTCACGATAGAAACTGCTGAACGACGAGACAATGGCATTGCCGGGAGCCATCACATCGGGCTTGATTCTTTCGTCGATGGTAGGTCCCACGCTCGAGAAGGTGGCTCTCGTGCCGTCGTCACCCCATTCGCTTTCCACCCAATCGCCTTCGTGATTGAAGAAACCATGGCGATGGGTAGTGGCACCCACACAGATGGCGGCCGGCGAACTGCCCGGCGAGAACACGCTGTGGGTGCATTCGCCCGCCGTGAGCAGCGGATTCATGGCGTTTTGCTCTATTTCTCCATAGATGCGATATAGGCAAACATCGGCATCGGCACCCATGATTTCGAATGAAATAGGCGGGTTATAGCCGAAGAGATCGGGCGACTGGATATAGAAATCGTAGGCTGTCTCAATGGGATTGAACCCCGACGGATAGGCTTGAATCTCTATCGGGAACGCGATACCTAAGAGATTCACGGTGTCGGTGAGCAAAGAATCGGGCATGGAGAGTATCTTCGACGAGGGGATGACCAAGGTGTCGGCGCGCGTTTCCGACTCATACACCAGCATCCGCAACGAAAACGCACCGTCGGATTTAAGTAAAAACGCATTGTCATTGCCCCAACGGCGGAAGAAAGCGCCGATATGCTCCACTCCCCGCGGCTTTCTGAAGAACGTGTTATGGTGTCCTTCGTTGCCGGCAGATGCCACGAAGATGCGCCCGGGACCCGTTAAACTGCTGAGAACAGTGCTGAACAGCTGGTTGTCGCCATGCAAATCCTCGTATGAACCCTCACTGAATGAGATCACGCAAGGCATGCCTTGGCGCTCGGCATAGTCGAAAATATACTTGAATCCCAGTGCATCGGTTGCCGTGGTGTACTTCCATCGCTGCGTTTCATCAATCAAAACGGTGTCGGATGTCACAGCATTGCTCACTAAACAGATGTCGCTTTCATAGGCGATACCGCGATAGGGAGTGCCGCAACCTGTGCCTGCGGCGATTCCGAGCGTATGATTGCCATGGCCGGAGAGCAATGCGTCGCGCGAATGCCTGTAGTTTTGAATGTCGGCAGCTGTGGTATACTCCTGCCCCACATAGAGTTGGCTGCCAATGGTGTCAGGTGAGAGCTGGTCCCAGAAGCGCTTGATGCGGCACTCCTGCATGTTGTTGTCGAAGAAATTGGGATGGGTAAGGTCGAATCCGATGTCTTCCAAGCCCATGATAACGCCCTTTCCAGTGTAGGCCTGCGGCAGACTGGTTCCCTCGCGCAGTGGGATCACATTGGTGATTTGTGCCGTTGTGTCTACCATCACGCTCATCTGCCTGCCTGCCTCAATACGTTTCACGTTGCCGTAAAGCGAAAGTGAGCGCAGCCTGTTTACAGGAATATCGGCAATATAGATGTCGCCGAAGCGCGCCAGCTGCCGGCATCCGTTCTCGCTGAGCACCTGCCCGCCATCGCCTTCTATCCGCACAAAGGCGCATACCGACGGTTGCGGCTGCGGTTGCATCGGTTGCGGCTGCGGATTTGTCGGTCGCATATTCCTTGCTCCGGCGCTTTCCCTCACCGCAATCTGCCTTACAAGCGATGACATCTTGGCATAGTCGGCCCGCTGAGCTTCTGTGGGAAGCACATAAACCGACAATAATGTCAGCAAAACCACAGCAATCTTCTTCATCTGGGCAACTGTTCTATAGCATGCAAAATTAGATAAAAAAAACGGAAAAACGTGCTGCCTGCCCATAGAAAATACAAAAATCAAGCCCAAAACAACATTTTTCTTTGCCATTTCACTCGTTTATTCGTAACTTTGGCTACGCCGAAGTTACTCGCACTCGGAAATGTAAAGAGAAAAACAACATTTTTCTTTGCCATTTCACTCGTTTATTCGTAACTTTGCACCGGAAAAAAGGAATCACAAGATATGAAGAAAGAAGATTTGAGAATCGTTTTCATGGGAACGCCAGAGTTTGCCGTAGGCACGCTGAAGGCACTTTTGGACGGCGGATACAACGTTGTTGCCGTGGTTACTCAGCCCGACAAGCCGGTGGGAAGGCATCACGACACGCTGCAAATGCCCGATGTGAAGCGGTTCGCACTGGAACGCGGCATCAGCGAAGCCGACATACTGCAGCCCGAAAAGATGAAAGACGAGGCGTTTGTGCAGAGGCTCCGCAGCTATGAAGCACACCTTCAGGTGGTGGTGGCATTCAGGATGCTGCCCGAAGTGGTATGGGCGATGCCCCGGTTCGGCACCTTCAACGTGCATGCAGCCCTGCTTCCGCAATACCGCGGCGCAGCTCCCATCAACTGGGCAGTAATCAACGGCGAGACGAAAACCGGCGTCACCACGTTCTTCCTCGACCACGACATCGACACGGGAAGGATCATCTTGCAGCGGCCTTTCGACATTCACGACGACTATAACGTGGAAGATGTATACAACGGACTGATGGAAGCCGGAGCCGAAGCTGCCATCGAGACCATCGAAATGATCCTGAAGGGCGACGGACATGTGGAATCGCTGCCGCAAGAAGCGATGATCCAGGCTGGCACCGAGCTGCACAATGCACCGAAAATATTCAAGGAAACCTGCGAGATTTGCTGGAACCAGGAGGCGAAAAGAGTATACGACTTCGTGCGCGGGCTGAGTCCCTACCCCGGTTCATGGACCACCTTGGAAGACGAAAACGGAAAGAAAACGGTTTTGAAAGTATATAAAACCGCCAAGACGGGGAAGAAAACGCAGGCCGATGCCGGAACTATCGTCGCAGAGAACGGCCGACTCTATGTTGCGGCAGCCGACGAATTGCTGGAGCTGGTCGAGATTCAGCTCACCGGAAAGAAACGTATGAGCGCGCGAGATTTCCTCAACGGATTCCGAAACATCGATAAATGCAGGCTCGCATAGCCCCTTTCACCGCCCCTCAACACATCTGTTCAGGTGCCAAAATAAATCTGCTCAGGCTCCAAAACGCATCTCTTCAGGTGCAAAAACACATCTGTTCAGGCTCCAAAGCGAGGTGCCTTTTTCGGCATGCTTAGCTCCCGTTTTTCAAAACCTATGTTTTTGAGGCTCAAAATCTATGTTTTTGAACGCCAAAACCTATGTTTTTGAAGCCCAAAAACATAGGTTTTGAAAAGGGAAACGACCGCTTTTCACAAATTATTGATAATCAATAGTTTACAAAAACCGAAGAAAACGAATGTCGGCAACACCCAAAGACTACTCTGCCGACAAATCAGAAACCATCTGCCTATAGGCATTATAAAGATGTGCACGTGAGATATAACCGCGGAGATGGCTCTCTATATCGAGCACGGGAAGCATCACAGCATCTGTTTCATCGAACTTTTTCATCACCTCTTCCATCGAATCGTTCACACTAAGCACGGCTGGCGGCTGCGCCATCAGCTGAGAAACCTTGAAATGATGATATAATTCGGTGCGAAACACTATGTGTCGGATCTTCGTAATGTTGATTTCGCCCAGCAAATTGCCGGCTGCATCGAGCACGGGAAGTATGTCTGTCTTGCTGTGACTGAGTGAATGCACCAGCGAATGTAGCGGCATGTCGGCATCAACGGCAGTGAAATGGCGGTCGATGATACTGTCGAGGCTCATCAGAGTGAGGGCGGCGCGGTCGGTATGATGGGTTATCAGCTTGCCTTCGCGTGCAAGTCGCATGCCATAAATACTGTGGGGTTCGAAGATAATGATAGTGAGATAGGAGCAGATGCTTACAATCATCAGCGGAATAAACATGGCATAGCCGCCCGTGAGCTCGGCTATGAGGAAGATTCCGGTGAGCGGAGCGTGCATCACACCAGCCATCACGGCTGCCATTCCCAGCATGGTGAAGTTGTTTTCGGGTATATACACGCCTATCTGTTCTATGTTCCACAAACGGGCAAAGAGAAATCCGCCGAAGGCTCCGATAAAGAGCGAGGGTGCGAAAGTACCGCCGCAGCCTCCGCCTCCGTTGGTTGCCGACGTTGCAAACACCTTTGTCAGCAGCACCATGCCAAGATAAAGCACGAGCAGTTTGCCGTTACCGTAGAACAATGAGGTATTCAGGATGGTGTTCCAGTCGGCCTCCGTCTTCCCGTTCAATAGGATATTGATGCTTCGGTAGCCCTCGCCGTACAACGAAGGGAACAGGAAAATCAACGTGCTCAGTATCACTCCGCCCAACAAAAGCTTGGCATAGCGGTTGTCGCCAAGCTTGGAAAACCAGCCCTCGCATACGTTCATCATCCTGATGAAATATAGACTGAGCAAGCCGCCGAACACTCCTAACAGGATGTAAGCTGGCAAACGCTGCATCATCCATATCTCACTGGGCGTATAAGAGAATAGCGATGCACTGCCGTTGAACAGATAACTGAAACAAACAGCTGTGACACTGGCTATCAGAATGGGCAGCAACGATGCCATGGTGAGGTCGATCATCAGCACTTCCAAGGTGAACACCAACCCCGCTATCGGCGCTTTGAAGATGCCGGCGATGGCTGCCGATGCACCGCAACCCATGAGCAGCATCAGCGTATGGCTATCTAACTTGAACATTTGCCCCAGGTTGCTGCCGATGGCAGAGCCTGTAAGCACGATGGGAGCCTCAGCTCCTACGGAGCCTCCGAAGCCGATGGTGATGGCAGAAGCTATCACCGAGCTCCAGCAATGATGCCCCGGCAGCCTGCTGCGCTTAGATGATATGGCATAAAGGATACGTGTGATGCCGTGAGAGATATTGTCTCTCACGATATAATGCACGAACAGCGATGTGAGATAGATGCCGATGACGGGATAAACCAGATATAGCCAGTTGAAGGAAGTGATGTCGAAGCCTGCCGTCAGCAGTATTTCGATCTCCTTGATGATCCAATGAAGCACGTAGGCAGCCACTGCTGCGAAGAAGCCAACGAAGAAACTCAGCAACAGGGTGAACTGTTTGTCGGTGACATGCCTGCCTCGCCACTGCAGAAACCTCTGCAGCCACGTCTGTGGATTTTCAATATCGTTGACCGTATTCGCCACTGTTCACTGTTTTTTTCACTTGCGGATAATCTCAACAACTCCGCCTTCGCTTAGCTTGATGATGCTTGAGGGGGTATGAGGGCGATGCTCTTGCCTTCGCGAAAAGCACACATAGTCCACCGCTTCGAGTATTTCCTGACTAATGTCGCCATAGTTTTGTGCCGGCGGTTCGCCGCTAATGTTTGCGCTGGTGGAAACCAACGGTTTCTGAAACCTGTAGCACAACTCCTTGGAAAATGCCTCGTGGGTGATGCGCATGGCAATGCTTCCGTCTTCGGCAACAAGATTCTTGGCAAGGTTCACGGCTCCGTCTAAGATCACCGTCGTGGGTTTGGTGGCAAGATCCATGATGTCCCATGCCACATTAGGCACGTTGCGCACATACCGCTGCAGGCGCGAATCGCTGTCAACAAGGCATATCATCGCTTTAGAATCGTCGCGGTGCTTGATGTCGTAGACCCGTTTCACCGCCTGTTCATTGGTGGCATCGCAGCCGATACCCCACACCGTGTCGGTGGGATATAGGATTACGCCACCCTCTTTCAGCACTTTTATGGCGTTCTGAATATCTTCTTTCTGGTTCATAGAGCGCAAAGATAAATGAAATTTGCGGGAATGCCAAATAAAACCTGATATTTTTTCAATACAAAACTTCTGGGCGGCTTCACCCGAATGGATGAAACCGCCCAGAAAACAGCAGCCGACGCACGCCGAAAACCATCACGACGGCACCCGACTGCCAAGACTATACTGCCCATGATCACAGTTCCCAGCCGATGGCTGATGCTCCGAGCACGGCGGCAGAAGAACCATCAAGACCGCTAACAAGGAACTTTGCCTTGCCCTTGAATATCTTCAGCACATGCTCATCATAGCTGCGCTTGATGGGATCCATAATCAGGTCGCCCGCCTTTGTCATTCCGCCGAAGAAGATAAATGCCTCGGGTGAAGAGAAAGCGGCAAAATCGGCACATGCCTCACCCAGCATGCGGCCCGTGAACTCATAAATGCGCTTTGCCAATTCATCGCCCTTGCCGGCAGCAATCGACACATCCAACGAAGTGATTTTCTCGGGATCAAGCTCGCGAAGCAGCGAAGGCTCATTGGTGGTGGAGAGCAGTTCGCGCGCGGTACGTGCCACTCCGGTGGCAGAGCAATAGGCTTCGAGACAGCCGTTGCGCCCGCAACCGCAGGAGCGACCGTTCTCGCGGCGCATGATAACATGACCCAGCTCACCGGCAAAACCGTCGCATCCGTATACCAACTGTCCGTTGATCACGATTCCTGAACCCACTCCCGTACCCAAAGTAATGACAATGAAGTTCTTCATTCCGCGTGCCACGCCGTATGTCATCTCACCAATGGCGGCGGCGTTGGCATCGTTAGTAAGTCCAACAGGAATGTTATTGAGACGCTCGCTGAACAATTTGGCAAGTGGAACCACCCCATGGTGAGCCCAAGCCAGATTGGGAGCGAACTCGATAGTGCCGTTATAGAAGTTTCCGTTGGGTGCTCCGATACCCATTGCCTTAATCTGGTCAATGCCTCCAACCTGCTCGATGATCACCTGAAGCGCTTCAACGCAGGCATCCACATAGTCTTCCACGCGGTCGTAACCCTGAGTCTTGATGGCAGTGGTTGCCTTGATCTCTCCCCGGGAGTCGACAATGCCGAAAACAGAGTTAGTTCCACCCAAATCCAAGCCGATGACATACGGCTTCATAGCTTTTTGCTCGTTCATGATAAATATGTTTTTAGTTGTTAGAAAATCGATGATTCAAGGCACAAAGTTATTAAAATAATCGTATATCACAAAGTTTTAAGCTCTAAATTTACATAATTCGTGAAAAATTAGTAATTTTGCATCCGCTATGCCATTTGCTTTTCACATAGACATCATAGATCTTGTATTCAAAGGAATACTGATTGGAATCATTGCCAGTGCCCCGATGGGGCCGGTGGGCATACTTTGCATCCAGCGAACCCTGAACAAAGGCCGCTGGTATGGGTTTGTTACGGGCATCGGAGCTGCCGTGAGCGACTTTATCTATGCCCTGATCACTGGTATGGGAATGAGTTTCGTGATGGACATGATTAACGACAGCCGCTACCAGTTCCTGCTTCAGATCACGGGAAGCATACTGCTGCTTGCCTTCGGTATATATTCCTACCGCAGCAACCCTACGAAGAACATGCACATCAGCGGCAACCAGAAAGGCACATTGGTACATAACGGCGTGACGGCTTTCTTCGTAACGTTCTCAAATCCGCTGATCATCTTCCTGTTTATGGCGCTTTTTGCCCAGTTCTCGTTTGTGGTTCCCAACCATCCGCTCGAAATGTGCGTGGGTTTCCTCAGCATTCCCTTCGGGGCATTGGTGTGGTGGTACGGGCTGACGTGGCTGGTTGACAAGATAAGAGGCATCTTCGACAACAACGGCATTCTGCTTATCAACAAGATCATCGGTTCCGTGGTCATTCTTTTCTCCGTAATCGTATTGTTCGGAACTATTTTCAACTTATATAAACTACCGCATTACTAAAGATGTATATCGCCCAGCAACTAAGAAAAGAGAACATTGCGGAATACCTGCTATATATGTGGCAGGTGGAAGACATAGTCAGGGCATACGGATGCTCGCTGACAAGGATACGCAAAGAATATATCGACCGTTTCGACTACACCGACGAACAGAAGGAAGAGATGACCGACTGGTATGGCGATCTGGTGCGCATGATGAACCAGGAAGGATGCCGCGAGCAGGGACACCTGCAGATCAACCGCATCGTGATGCAGCAGCTGACGGAGCTGAACGCGCGATTGCTCGACAGCACCAAGTTTCCGTTCTACACGAGCGAATATTACAAGGTGCTGCCCTACATTGTTGAACTCCGGAAGAAAAGAGCCGGCAACGAAGAAGAGCCTGAAATAGAAACCTGTTTCAACGCCCTCTACGGTGTGATGATGCTCAAGCTGCAGAAAAAAGACATCAGTCCCGACACGCAGCATGCCATCAAGGAAATCACCACATACATCGGCATGCTGAACGACTATTATTTCAAGGACAAGGCGGGCGAACTGGAACTGTAAAAAAGAAATAGGAAGCATGAACATAATGATAACCGGTTGCAACGGACAGCTCGGAAACGAATTGCAGTTGCTTGAAAAAAACTACCCACAGCACAGCTGGCTGAACACCGATGTGGAAGAATTGGACATCACAAACCAGCTGGCCGTGGAGCAATACGTGGCTGAAAACAAGATTGACGGCATCGTGAACTGTGCCGCCTTCACAGCAGTTGACAAGGCAGAGGATGAGAAGGAGAAGTGCACCACGCTGAATACCATCGCCCCCGCATACCTTGCAGCAGCCGTGAACAAGCGCAACGGATGGATGATACATATTTCCACCGACTACGTGTTCAACGGAACAAAACACATTCCCTACAAAGAAACAGACACGCCATGCCCGGAAAGCGTTTACGGAAGCACCAAACTGGCAGGCGAAATGGGCGTGCAGAAGTTCTGCAAGCATGCAGTCATCATCCGCACGGCATGGCTCTACAGCAGCTTCGGCAGCAATTTTGTGAAGACCATGATGCGATTAGGCAGGGAGAGAGAGCGGATTGGCGTGGTATTCGACCAGATTGGAACACCCACTTACGCCCGCGACCTCGCCCAAGCCATCATGACCATCATCGACAAAGGCATCGTTCCCGGAGTGTTCCACTTCTCTAATGAAGGCGTAACCAGCTGGTTCGACTTTGCCAAAGCCATCCACCGCATTGCCGGAATCACCACTTGCCACGTGTCACCACTGCACACCGAGGAATACCCGACACCGGCATGCCGACCCCACTACTCCGTGCTCGACAAGACAAAGATAAAAGAAACCTTCGGCATGGAGATTCCTTATTGGGAGGAATCGTTGGAGGAGTGCATTAAGACGATGAACAAAAAGGACTAAAAGAGTATGAGCCAAGAAATAGAAAGACGAAGAACGTTTGCCATCATATCACACCCGGATGCCGGAAAGACCACGCTCACGGAGAAATTCCTCCTGTTTGGCGGACAGATTCAGGTGGCGGGCGCAGTGAAAAACAACAAAATCAAGAAGACTGCAACATCCGACTGGATGGACATTGAGAAGCAACGCGGCATCTCGGTGTCTACTTCTGTGATGGAATTCGACTATACGCCCGAAGGATCGGACATAGAATACAAGGTGAACATACTGGATACGCCCGGTCACCAGGACTTTGCCGAAGACACTTACCGCACACTGACCGCCGTAGACTCTGCCATCATCGTGGTTGACGGGGCAAAAGGCGTGGAGGCACAGACGCGAAAACTGATGAACGTATGCCGCATGCGCAGCACGCCCGTCATCATTTTCATCAACAAGATGGACCGTGAAGGGCGCGACCCTTTTGACCTTCTCGACGAACTGGAGCAGGAACTTGAAATCAAGGTGCGCCCGTTGTCGTGGCCGATTAACCAGGGAGCAAAGTTCAAAGGCGTGTATAACATCTACGAAAACAAGCTCGACCTGTTCACTCCCGACAAGCAACGGGTGACGGAAAAGGTGGAAGTTGACATCGACAGCAGTGAACTGGACAGCCGCGTGGGCAGCCAGGATGCCGCAAAACTGCGCGACGACCTGGAGCTGATCGACGGTGTATACCCGGAATTCGACGTAAACACCTACCGCTCAGCTGAGGTTGCACCGGTGTTTTTCGGCTCCGCGCTCAACAATTTCGGCGTTCAGGAACTGCTGAACTGCTTCGTTGAGATAGCACCAAGCCCGCGACCGACAATGGCAGTGGAACGAACCATCGACCCGGAAGAACCGAAATTCACCGGATTCATATTCAAAATCACTGCCAATATCGACCCGAACCACCGCTCGTGCATCGCTTTCTGCAAGGTGTGCAGCGGAAAATTCGTGCGCAACCAGCCCTATCTGCTGGTAAGACAGGGCAAAACCATCCGCTTTTCCTCGCCTACCCAATTCATGGCACAGCGCAAAAGCACCATCGAAGAGGCATATCCGGGCGACATCGTGGGCTTGCCCGACAACGGAATCTTCAAAATCGGCGACACGCTCACCGAAGGCGAGCAGCTGCACTTCAGAGGATTGCCCTCGTTCTCGCCCGAAATGTTCAAGTATATCGAGAACGACGATCCGATGAAAGCCAAACAACTGAACAAAGGCGTAGACCAACTGATGGATGAAGGCGTGGCACAGATGTTCATCAACCAGTTCAACAACCGGAAAATCATAGGTACTGTGGGGCAGCTCCAGTTTGAGGTGATTCAATACCGCCTTGAAAACGAGTATAATGCGAAATGCCGCTGGGAGCCGGTGCACCTCTACAAGGCTTGCTGGATAGAAGCCGACAGCGAAAAGGAACTGGAAGCCTTCAAAAAGCGCAAATACCAGTATATGGCAAAAGACAAAGAAGGGCGCGACGTGTTCCTCGCCGACAGCAGCTACGTGCTTCAGATGGCTCAACAAGACTTCGAGCACATCAAGTTCCACTTCACAAGCGAGTTCTGACCTGCCAAAAAGCATCGGGAGACGACAGGCACGATGCAAGGAAAAGCAGCATCTGGAATCGCGAAACAACAGGCACTGAATCATGAAAGAGCAACAAGAAGAAAAACCGATATACGAAGAATCGGCACTCAACGACAACGACAACACGCCGTGGTATGGCGTTCAGCTCTACGGATTGAAATCCAAAGAGCTGTCAGCCTATCTCACCGAGAAGGCAATAGAGTCGTTTGTGCCGATGCATGAGGTGGTGGCCATCGACTCGAAAGGCAAGCGCAAGCACGAACTGCGCCCTGTCATCTCAAACCTGATATTCATTAAGAAACTTGAAGACGACAAAGTGCTCACCGCCACGATAGACGAATACTATAAAGGACATTATTATATAATAAGGAAAGTGCGCGGCTCGCGGGAGTACTACAAGATTCCGGCTCGGCAAATGAAGGAGTTCATGATCATGTGCGACCCCAACTTGATGATGAAGAAATACCTCAGCGAGAAAGAGGCAAAGCTGAAAAAGGGCGACCGGGTGAAGGTTACGCACGGCCCGCTGAAAGGTCTCGAAGGCCGTTTGGTGAGAGCCAGCGGCAAATACTACCTGCTCAAGGAGATTCCGGGCATGGCAGTGATGATCAAGGTGACGCGGTGGTGCTGCGAAAAAACGGAATAAGCAGCAGGCGGTTACTCAGCCCTCTGCACCGAAAACGATGATCCGTGCCGGCAGGCTCTACACGCTTGCATGGCACGGATCATTCCTTTTTTGTTGTTTAGACATCACCATGGAACGCTACATCCGCGCTCAGTCATGGCAAAAACACATTCTCTCAAATCTTTAATTGGCGTATTGAACGTTCAGACCGCGGTTGTTGATGGTCGTGTTCAACAGGCGCAGATACAGTTTATACTGTTTCTCGTTGAGCACGATGCGCATGAAGCCCAGATCCTTGCTGATGGCATTCTTCATCATCGCCTTCTGCGAGTCCTTGCTGGCAGCTGCCACGCTCATCATGTCGGCACAGAAAGCCTGATGAATATCCTTCACGGCCTCCATCTGGTCGCGTGTGAGCGACAGTGCCTCACCTAACTTGTTGTAGTTTACTTCCATCTTAAATGCATTCACATTGTTCACATTCTCAAGATGCTCATCCTCGGCAAATGCCATGGTCATGCTCAATACTGCAATAACTGCTACAAACATTCTTTTCATAATCTTTTCCTTTCTTCTTTTGTTATCCTAAAAATTTGTTATCCTGTGTCTCAGGTGGGAGAAACGCGTTCTCCTGTTCCTTTCCGACGGTGCAAAGATAGATGGTTTTTGCGGATGCAGCATCATAAAAAACGCACTGTTTGCGCAAACAGTCATGTTTTTTGACGTAAATCAAAGAATTCTGCACTTTTTGAAAAATAAAGAATCAGAGGTTTCGGTGATGCCAGTTTTCGCTGAAAAAATGACTTGGAGGCGCGCGAAACGCGGCTCCCGCAGTCAGTCAGAACAGAGTCAGGGAATCCGCTCCCTATGAAAAAAAGAGTGTTTATGTGCTACTTCGCATAATCCACTGACATTCAACAGCTTGCGCAAATCGCTGCGTTACCCGCTGCGTTACCTGCTGCGTTACCAACGGCGCATCCCATTGACCATTAAACATTGACCATTGAGCATTGAACATTGACCACTGTGCCTTGACCGTTGACCGTTATTCATTGGTCATTGATTGTTTTTCTTGTCAACAAGACAATGGTTTCAACTTAATATGATTTAAGCTTCGCAGTCAACCGTCTATGTAATGTGCACAATGTTCAATGCTCAATGGTCAATGTTTAATGGTCAATGGGATACGCCGTTGGTAACGCAGCAGGTAACGCAGCGGGTAACGCAGAGATTTAGTCAAGCACCTGAATATCAAATAATTGCACAAAAATACACATAAACTCTGATTTATATATAGGGAGATGCGCCGCGGCATGTTCCAAAATCGGATGCTCCACCAACAAGACATACGCTTTCGAACTTCAAGACATACGCTTTTATCCCTCAAAACATACGCTTTTAACCCTCAAAACATACGCTTTCGAACTTCAAAACCTATGCTCTTGCGCACCAAAACCTTATGTTTTTGATAGTAAAAGCACAGTTTTTGAAGCACATAGCCATAATTCCATCATTTCTTCAAGTCCTTAAACCACTACTACTAACATAACAAGCTAAACATCCCCTTCGCTCCATGACCCGGCGAAAGATGAATAAAAAACAATAATTCTACCCTACTCTTACTGATATTTCCGATTTTTTCGCTATATTTGCAGCGGAAAACAATTCAAAAGAAATGGAGAATAAAACGATTAACAAGTACATGGCCGTGGCATACAAGCTTTATGCTTCTGGCGAACATACCCTGGAGTTCATCGAAGAGGCAACCACAGAGAAGCCGTTCTTCTTTATCAGCGGGTTCGGAATCACGCTGGATGAGTTCGAAAAGAACGTTGTGAGCCTTGAGAATGGCGAAAAGTTCAACTTCACACTGACTAAAGACCAGGCATACGGCGACTACGACGAGGAGCGCGTGGTGGAACTGGAGCGCGAAGTGTTTAGCATCAACGGCCACTTCGACCATGAAAACGTCTTTGTGGATGCCATCCTGCCCCTGCAAAACGAGGATGGGCACCGGTTCTTTGGCAAGGTGCTGGAAATCACTGATACGCATGTGAAGATCGACCTGAACCATCCGCTTGCCGGAAAAGAGCTGAACTTCAACGGAGAAGTGATTGAAAACAGGGAGGCTACCAAAGAAGAGATTCAGCAAATGCTCAATCAGATGAGCGGCGAAGGTTGCGGATGCGGATGCGATGACTGCGGCGGCGGATGCGACGACGGGCATCAGCACGACAGCGGATGTGGCTGCGCACACTGCCACCACTAAGCCCCATCATCCTATTTAATAAACTATAAGATCAATCACGTGGGCAATACTTTTGGCAAAATATTCAGGCTGACCACATTCGGAGAGAGTCACGGACAGGCAGTTGGGGGTGTTATCGACGGCTTCCCGGCGGGTATTGATATCGATACCGGCTTTATTCAGCACGAACTGAACCGTCGCCGCCCCGGACAAAGCAAGATTACAACCGACAGGAAAGAGACCGACAGGGTGGAAATACTAAGTGGCGTGTTCGAAGGGAAGTCTACGGGCTGCCCCATCGGGTTCATCGTGCACAACGAAAACCAGCATTCGCAAGACTATGAGAACATGCGCACGCTGCTTCGACCCTCGCATGCAGACTACACCTATTATTATAAATACGGCATCAGAGACCATCGCGGAGGCGGCAGATCGTCAGCACGCATCACAATAAGCCGCTGCGTGGCGGGCGCTTTTGCCAAACTGGCACTGCAAAAACACGGCATCACCGTTCAGGCCTACACTTCGCAGGTGGGAAACATTGCCCTTGACAAGGACTACAGGAAATATGACCTTGCACAAACGGAATGCAACATCGTGAGATGCCCTGATTCGGAGAAGGCTGAACTGATGGAGAAGCTGATTGCCGAGGTGAAAGCCGAGGGCGATACCATTGGAGGAGCCATCACGTGCGTAGTGAAAGGATGCCCGGTGGGGCTCGGAGAGCCGGAGGCAGATAAGCTTCAGGCTCAGCTGGCAGCAGCCATGATGAGCATCAATGCCGCCAAAGGCTTTGAATATGGCGACGGATTCGACTGCATGCTCACCCGAGGGAGCCAGCAGAACGACAGGTTCACGAGCGACGGAAATCACATTTCAACGGTCACCAACCACAGCGGAGGCATACAGGGAGGCATCAGCAACGGCGAGGACATCTATTTCAGGGTGGCATTCAAGCCGGTGGCAACCATCCTGAAAGAACAACCCACCGTGGATATTGATGGGAATTCCGCCGTGCTGAAGGCTCGGGGAAGGCATGATCCGTGCGTGCTGCCCAGGGCAGTACCCATCGTGGAAAGCATGGCTGCTATGGTGATATATGATGCCTTTTTACAATCCATATTGGTTAAATAGTGTGAAATACGGCCATTTTGAAAAAAAATCGCCGAAAACTTATCGGAAGTTTGCAATAAAAATTGTATTTTTGCAATTGAATATGGCAGGGATTGTGAAATTCCTTCATATGAATAAGTCTAGTTTAGTTTTTGTGTTGGTTGAGAGCGGCTGTTTGGCCGCTCTCGTTTTTTATGCATCCAATGCACCGATTATTTCCTGAACGCTCTTACATCCATGGTCATCCAACCACTTGTTGATACCATCACGAATCTTGATGGTTGCAGTAGGATCAATGAAATTGGCGGTGCCCACCTCTATTGCCGTGGCACCTGCCAACATGAACTCTATCGCATCGAGGGCATTCATGATACCGCCAAGGCCAACGACGGGTATCTTCACGGCCTTGGCAACCTGCCAAACCATGCGCAATGCCACAGGTTTCACGGCCGGTCCGCTTAATCCGCCGGTGCCGATGCTCAGCACAGGCTTACGTTTCTCGGCATCAATCGCCATGCCCATCAAGGTGTTGATCAGCGAAACGCTGTCGGCACCCTCGCTTTCAACGGCGCGGGCGATGTCGGCAATATTGGTAACATTCGGCGAGAGCTTCACTATCATGGTCTTAGGCCA
This sequence comes from Prevotella sp., assembly GCA_017471245.1. GTDB lineage: Bacteria > Bacteroidota > Bacteroidia > Bacteroidales > Bacteroidaceae > Prevotella. Next base: position 17,041 of record JAFUVB010000026.1, on the reverse strand, counting down.
GCGTTTCCTCACCGCCCGAACCACGCTGGCAGCCCCTTCGCACGTGACACCGAAGGCCATCCCCCCCTGCTTTACGTTGGGACAAGAGATGTTCAGCTCGATGGCTGGTATCTTTTCCAGTGCCCTGAGGCGTGATGCACACTCGGCATAGTCGTCAGGTGAAGAGCCGCTCACATTGACAATGAAATTCGTATCAATATCCTTGATTTCAGGATAGATGCTCCTGCAGAAATGATAAACGCCCTTATTCTGAAGTCCCACGCAATTCAGCATCCCCGAAGCAGTCTCCGCCATGCGCGGATAGTCATTGCCTTCGCGCGGATGAAGGGTGGTTCCCTTGACGATGATACCTCCCAAGCCGTCCAAGGGAACGAGGTCGGCAAACTCCAAACCGTAGCCGAAGGTTCCGGAAGCTGTCATCACGGGGTTCTTCAACTGCATATCATGTATCTTAACGCTTAAATCTGCCATAGCTATGTCTATTTTTTGATTTCCACATTATTTATAATAATACCAAACGAAAAAATGTTCTTCACCGCAGGGAGAGCACTTTTCACCACATCAAACGGCGAACATCGAACACCGGACCGTCCTTACAAACACACAGATTGCCCGATGTGGTTTTCTCAACACAGCAAAGGCAAGCCCCCAAACCGCATGCCATCATGTTCTCCAAGGATGCTTCACAGTAGATTTCCAGGCTTCGCGCATACTTTGCCACTGCTTTCATCATCGGCTTGGGACCACATGTGGAGATCTGATTGAAACGCTTTTGCCATAGAATGCTATGGTCTGTCACAAAGCCACGTTCTCCGGCGCTGCCGTCTTCGGTGGTTATGAACACGCTGCCACACTGCTCGAACTCGTCCAACAGCAATAAATCGCGCGCAGAACGTGCACCCAACAGGAAAGTGGGCGCTATGCCGACTGACCGAAGATATTGTCCGAAGCAAAGCAATGGGGCAACTCCCACGCCGCCACCTACAAGCAGAATCTTCAAACCGGTAGGAATCACCTGCGTGCTATCGGCTATCGGCTTGCCCAAAAAAGTGAAAGAATTGCCCAACGGGAACAGGCAATTCAGCGTGTCACCTGCCTGCAGCTTGCACAGTTGCCTGGTTCCTTCGCCTACGGCAGCCACCAACAGCCACATTTCATTGCGGCTCCTGTCAATGCAATTGATGGAAATAGGTCGTCGGAGGAACGTGTTCGGCGCACCGTCAACCCGAACTTCGACAAACTGTCCGGGCAAAATGGCTGGCAGTTCATCATCATGAGTAAGCTTCAGAAGCACATATTTCTCATGAATATGTGCGGCGGAAACCACTCGCATGTCAAGTATCGTCTTTTTCATTATCATATATTCATGTTGTTTGATTGCAAAGATAATGAAAAAAAACGGTTCACGGAAACACCATCAAGAATTTATTACTTTTTAGGAACAAACGACTCCCAAGTCTGGTCATCATAAAACACCCGGATCTCGGTTATATTTCGTCTCGGTTTGTCAATATTTTTCATAAAAAATTGAGACGAATTATTGGGTGTATTTGATACACTTTGCTTGCCGGTTGCAGCGTGACCATCATCCGATAGGGGGGTATCGGTTCCGGAAAAAGCCAGTTCTTGATCGCGCGGATACTTTTGTTGCGGTTTAGGTTTGAGATTATCAGTAGCAGCATCGCCGCTTGCATCATCAACAAACATAGATCCCTTGCCGAACATCAGCCAGTCGGTGTTCAGATTTGGCACGCTGCGCTTGATTGCCTCAACGGTATTGAGGGTGGGTTTTGTACGATCATTAAAAACACTACTGAGCGATGCCGCCGACAGACCTGTGAAATTTGCAAAGGTCTGTTGCGTCATGTGCATGCTTTCCATCAACTGTCTGATCCTGTCCTTCATACTGTTACTGACTAAAAAATGGGGTGATTTACCCAAAATTCTTTGATTTTACAAAGGTAAAACAAAAAATTCAGAAAAACAAATAATAGAGAAAGAATTTTGAAATATTAAAATTTGAAACAAAATACCGAAATATTTAGGTTTTAATATTTAAATTCCACATTGCCGATATTTACAATTACAAACCTAAATTCTCATGATTTATTCGTTACAAAGCTATTTTTTAGCTATTTTTCTTAATTATCTGACTAAGAATTTGTTACTTGCGCGAATCCGAGATAATACAGACTGAATATGCAGTTTTATAATATAAATCTGAGTTAAAAATATGAAACGCGCCTCACAATTCCACCATAATCTATTGGTTTTCAGTGTATTATAAACACAAATACAGGTATGCATATTTATTAGTTCGTAGTTTTTGAGTTGAAATTTTTACTTTTTAAACCAGAATTTTCATGGTTATCAAATCGCAATAAGTTAGATTTATGAATTTAAAAATTCGAATTCCGATTTACAAATCAAGTACTTTCGATTCTTAAAATACACAATTCTAAATCCAAAAATTCCTTAAAGCTAAATCCGGAAAGCTACAAATTCAGAAAAAAAGGCGATTTTTTTAAGATTTCGAGCGAGGGGTTTTTAATCGAAAAATACGCGAGTTTCAGAGGGGTTCAAACTGCCAAAAGCCCATTAAAAACGGGCTTTTCGGGCAAAAAAACATGTCAGAAAAGATGCTTGTTTTAGCAAAAAACAAGCCCGAAAATGAAGAAAAAGAAGAGAAAAAATCTAATGAAGAATGAAAAAAACGAGCTCTTTCAGCAACTCCCCTACGCCCGTATTGGGATTATCAAGCCCTTTACTCTTGGCATCAGTCTCACGGATCTTCTCAATAATCTGCATCACCTTCACGCCAGAGTAGTTTCTCATACCTGTGATATATTCGCGCGCAGCCCATCCGTTTTTCAAATCGAGCCATTTTGCCACGTCATTCTCGTTGGTTCTGTTAGGTGCATAATAGGCAAGCATCAGATTTTGGAAGTAAGAAAAGAGCATCGGGATGAGCATGAAGGCACTTCCCGCCTTCGGATTATTGTCAAAATATTTCACAATCCGATTAGCTTTCAAAATGTCATGATTTGCTATTGCACTTCTCAGTTCGTATCCGTTGTAATCCTTGCTCACCCCTATTTGCTGTTCAACCACATCTGGAGTGATCCGCATATCGGCTTCGGGCAACGACAAGATCACCTTGTCGAGCTCTGAAGTGAGCCTGCTCAGGTCGGCTCCGATATGGTCTGCCACCATCTGAGCTGATTTATTGTCAATCGAACACCCTTTTCTTTTAACATACGAATCAATGAATCCGGGCAGCTCATAGTCGCGTTTCTTCTTGCTTTCAAACACAATTCCGACCTTCTGAGCCTTTAAAACGATCTTCTTCCGACCGTCGATGGTGCCGTTTTTGTATGCCAACACCAGCACGGTGCTTGGCTGCGGGTTGTCAAAATAAGCCTCCAAGCGCTCCCAGTTCTTGATATTCTGGGCTTCTTTCACAATGATTACCTGCCTTTCTGCCATCATCGGGAAGCGCTTTGCCATGTCTGCCACCTGCCCCGCAGTAACATCTGCCCCGAAAACAACGGTCTGATTGAAGTCGCGTTCATCCTCACGGAGGGCGTTCTGAGCAATATAATCGACAATGACATCGATGTAATACGACTCATCTCCCATCAGGATATACACTGGCGCGAACACTCCTGCAGCCAAATCCTGCATAATCTGCTCAAACTGTGCTCCGTTTTGCTTCTTTTCAGCCATTGTTTTCTCTAATCAGATTATTTTTTGTAATTTTGCCACAAAGATACAAAAAAAATTCAGTATGACACCTCTGAATCTTCCAGAATATGAGATCAGAATCTCAAAAAAGAACGGAAAGAACGTGATTTTTGATCAGCTGCGGCGCAAATACGTGGCTCTCACGCCCGAAGAATGGGTGCGCCAGCACTTCATCCACTACCTGATAGAGCAGAAAGGCTACCCTCAGGGGCTGCTTGCGAATGAAATCCAGCTTCAGATAGGTGACAAGCATCTGCGCTGCGACACCCTATTATATAATAAGGTGTTGCAACCACGGATGATCATTGAGTATAAAGCGCCTTCCGTGGCATTATCCCAAAAGGTGTTCGATCAGATTACCGTATACAATTTTCTGCTGAAAGTGGACTATCTCATCGTATCAAACGGTATTCAGCACATCTGCTGCCGCATGGATTATGCCAATCAGAGGTATTCATTTTTGAAGGATATTCCCGACTATATCGACCTGGAACCGCAGCCGTGAGCCATGAAATCGCCCTGCCCAATGATGAAAACCGCCCAGTTAGAGCCATGAGATTGAGCATTCGGAATTATGAGTTTGACTCAACAAGGCAAAAAATATCCGGCTGGAACGATATAAACCGCCAGCCGGAGTAAAAAGAAAAGCTGCTGAAATCAGAAATATCCCCTCACGGCCTCTACATCCCGCTCGATGTCATCCCTCAGATTCGGGAAGAAATCAATGCCTGTCAGCTTCTCAATCTCATCCACATTGGTGGCGTTTTTGAACAGGCTGCGGCTGTTGCGGTTGCTGTTGTCGTAGAGAAAACCTATCGCCTTGGGAGTGCCGCTTGTGCATAATATCACCTTGAAGAACCGCTCCGGCACCACCACCTTGTTGCGGCCGATGGTGCGATGCTGTGCTCCACTGTTGAGCAAAGGCCCGCAAACGATGTATATATCACCGTATTTCCTTGCCCAACTTCTGCATGCCATCTCCAAATCGTTCCATGCACCAGAGTTGAAACCATGAACCTGGGGACACACATTGGTGAACAAGAACGTTTCGTTCATGGCTTTAACATCCCATTTGTTGTCGCCTGCGGGACACATGTGCCCGCGATCGAAACCTGAATTGAAATAATCATCGTCGGTAACACGCGGATATGCCACATCCTCATCTTCGTGAAAGACATTCGTATGGCGCTGAATTTTTCCGTCGCAATGCTCTTTCGTGAGATGCCAAGCCACCCAGTTGGGAATCTTTGTCTTGGGATTGTAGCTTGTGATATACCCTTTCCGCTTCAGGATTATTTCCTGAACATTCTTCATTTTGGCAGGCTGCTCCATCGGATTTGCGCTCGGAGACTGGCTGCGAGGTGCCTTTGCGCCGGCATCCTTGCCCGCTTCAACCCTGTAAAATCCCTCCTGCCGCTGCCCGCCAGACTCAGTCACACGGTCTTGCTTGAGACCATTTCCATTGCATGCAAGGAGCATCAGCACCATGCACGCGCAGATTAGCTGTTGAATCATGTTCCTCATAACGACTGCGAAGTTACAACATTCCTCCGACATAACAAAAAAATTGCGACGAAATTTTATTCCGTCGCAACACCTTCACTCTCTCTTAAACTAACGCTTTCGGTATAACAAAAAGCAACCTTTTTACCTTCTAACACCTATATTCGATATAAATGCTTGAACATATTTTTTACAAAGATATGGATTTATTTCCATATCCGATACTTTTTTGCACCGATTTTTTAACAAAAACGGCAGTTTTATTGATATTAATCAATTGAAAACGGCAAAAAGTTACAAATTAAAAGCGCAATCATACTTCACCTTACTTCCACGCGCGGATACGGAGTATGCTCATGACATCGGTGGGATAATAGAACGAAGTGTCTAACTGCTCATCCACGTAGATATTGTAAACGCGGAAATCAAACAGGGTTCTGTTGCTGACAAACTCGCCGTAGATGGTATTTGCCTGCGCCATGGCAAACACCACTTGGTGGTCTGCCCCTCCGTAATTCACGTTGATGCTGAGCGGCTGCGGTATTACCACATAAACGATGCGCCCTTCATAATGCTGATAAAGATAGAATTTGCCCGTGATCGTCTGATCTCCTGCCTGCTCAACAGCGGCTTTAGCAGCCTCGTTTTTCATCAGTCGCGCCAGGCATGAAGCAGGGATTCCGCTCACCGTAACGGTGGAATCGCCTTCGCCAACAAAGCGTGTGGCAACCACGGCAGAGTCTACTTTGTTGCCCGAAGTGATGCCTTCGTTGTAGAAATAAAGCTTGCTCTGATAGTTTCCTTCCATCTGCGAGAGCAGCTGACCGTATTCCTCGGCCTTCACAAAATAGCTGTCATACTCCTCATTGTCATCTCCGAGACACGATGCCATCGTAACGGCCACCATTCCCAGCAGCACTGCGGCTGCCAATCTTGTCAAATGTTTCATGTTCTTATTCTTTTCCTAAAAATATTGTTTATCTCATAAACGAGCATTTGCTGCAATCTTGCACGCTCATTTTGGTTTTTTAACATTATTATTTCTCATCATTAAATGCTCAAAAAAATAATAACCATTTTCAAGAACCTATGCTTTCACCCTTCAAAACCTATGCTTTCATGCCCTGAAACCTATGGTTTCACCCTCCAAAACCTATGGTTTTGAGCCTTAAAAGCTATGCTTTTGAGGTGCAAAACCGTAGCTTTTGCGAAACGGCCAATAAAAATCTGCGAAACTACCAATAAAATACTGCGAAACTACCTATATATAAATCTGCGTTACGACCTATATATAACTGCTCCACGGCATCTAAACAAACATCCGCAAATGGTCAGATGCGCTTGCTCTCACCGCGCAGAAGGTTCATGAATTCCTCGCGTGTCTTGGCCTGATTGAATGCTCCGCTGAAGTCGCTGGTTGTGGTTATGGCATTCTGCTTTTCCACTCCGCGCATCTGCATGCACATGTGTTTGGCCTCAATCACCACCATCGTGCCTAACGGATGAAGGGTTTCTTGGATACAGTCTTTTATCTGCTGTGTGAGTCTTTCCTGAACTTGGAGTCGGTGACTGAATATATCTACCACCCTCGCAATCTTGCTTAGTCCGGTGATATAGCCGTTTGGGATATACGCCACATGCACTTTTCCGTAGAAAGGCAGCATGTGATGCTCGCACATTGAGAAGAAATCAATGTCCTTCACTATCACCATCTGGTCGTATTTCTCCTCAAAGAGGGCATCGGTGAGCACCTTGTGGGCATCCTGCTGATATCCCCTTGTGAGTATCTGCATGGCTTTTGCCACCCGCATGGGTGTTTTCAACAATCCCTCGCGCTGTGTATCCTCGCCCAACAGTTGCAATATCTCTTTATAATGGCTGGCAAGTTCATCAAGTCCCTCGCGGAATTCTGTCTCTGGATTCATATTATTTTTCGTAATGCTTTATATATATAATAAGGTGGGAATACGTTCCCCCGATGTTTTTCCTGCTTAATACTGCACGCTTATCTTGCCTTTCACGATGCAAGCCTGTCCATATCCGAGCGCCTTAACCTTCTTTAGTATTTTGTTAGCTTCGTCGTATGAACGGAAATTCCCCATTCTGCAGATCCATCGCGGCGAATAGAAATGAGTGTAAATGGGCTGATCGGGGAATGCTGCTTTCATTTTGTCGCGAATCTGCTCCGCTTTGATGCGGTCGTTGCGCGTATTTCCTCCTGCAAACACCTGCACCCGGTAGCCGTTCACTTTGTAGCTGTTGCGCATCACCTTCTTGCGCGTGTCTATCACCGTGGTTTCCGTGCTTGTTTCCTCTCTTTTTGTGATGCTTTCTGTCGGTTTTTCTTTAGGAGCTGCCGTCTCCGCAGTCTCCTTGTTGGCAGTTGTCGGTTGCGCAGCTGGCGTTACCGGTGCGGCGTTTTGCCTGCCATTCACCAGTTCGTCTATCTCTTTGCTTTGCGTAACCGTCACGGTGCCTTGCCCTTGAGTCTTTTGTTTCAAAGTATCAAGGAATTTCTGTGCGCTGGCACTATTGGCAGCGCACAGAAAAATGAGTGTTGTTATAATGAATTGTTTCATCTTTTATTATTTCCAAGCGTCGATAATGCCCATAAAGTCGGCAGCTTTCAGTGAAGCGCCGCCAATGAGACCACCGTCGATATCTGGTTTTGCGAAGAGCTCGGGGGCATTGCTTGGCTTACAACTACCGCCATAAAGGATTGTAGTATCATCGGCAACGCTGTTTCCGTATTTCTCTGCAATGATGCTTCTTATATATGCATGTATTTCTTCAGCCTGGTCGCTCGTTGCGGTTTTGCCTGTACCGATGGCCCAGATGGGTTCGTATGCGATGACAATCTTGCGGAAATCTTCCTCAGAAAGGTTGAACACGCTGCCTTCCAGCTCAGCCCTCACCACTTCGTTCTGCTTGTTTGCCTCACGCTCTTCCAGTGTTTCGCCGATGCAGAAGATCACTTTCAGGTCGTTTTTCAGTGCAAGCAGCACTTTCTCCTTGAGTATTTCCGGAGTCTCGTTGTAGTATTCGCGGCGCTCCGAATGGCCGATGATCACATATTGTGCACCAGTGCTCTTCACCATTTCTGCCGACACTTCGCCCGTGAAGGCACCTTTCTCCTTGTCAGCGCAATTCTCTGCGCCAAGGCAAACTACATCCTGATTGAGGAACTGGGCAATTGAAGCCAGATGAATGAACGGAGTACAGATAACCACACCGCAGTTTGGCTTCTCTGCCGTGAGTGATTCGTTCAGTTCTTTTGCAAGGTTGATACCTTCTTGCAGGTTCATGTTCATTTTCCAGTTGCCTGCTACGATTTTCTTTCTCATATTCTTTTACCTTAATTTGTAGTATATATTGTTGCTTGTATTATTTCTTTTTCAGCCATTTTGTCCATGCCCACAGGCGGTCGGCGAGCGTGAGCAGGAAGAGCGGAAGTGCAAACCACATCAGGATAAGTGCTATTTTCCGCGGCACCGAGTCTTCGGGCATCTTCCCTATCGGCAGTTTTTCCATCGGCATTGCTGCTGTTTCGGCATCCATGGCGGGCAAATGGTTGTGGCTCCACTTCCTGATCACCGTACCGCTTCTGAGCAGCAGCAGCCCGGGATTGCTTCTGATGATGGTCTTCAGCGTTGTTTCGTCGGTGGTGCAGAACTCATATTCCGCCCCGGTTATCTCTCTCCACCGCTCGATAGCATCCTCATTGCTTGCCGTGAGGCAATAAAACGGATAGCCATGTTCCTGTGCATATTCGGCAATCTGGTCGATTTCGCCGAAGTTGCTGTCGCTCGCCTGCTCTAAATGAGGAGATATGAGCAGGAAGGTATAGCCCTCGCGCGAGAGCACATCTTCGGTAATGTCTTCGCCGTCGGTGGTTCTTACGATTGAGAAGTCATGAATCGGCGACACATATCCTTCGCTCACCTGCCTGGTTTTGCTGTCTATAAACGTCCAAGTGGAATCCGGATACTCGTCGAGAGTGAATTCTTTTTGCTCTCCGTCTTTCTCCATGATGAACGTTGTCTCAAATTCCGGTTGCTTTTCTCCCTCTGGAATCTCCATTCCTTGTGGGATGTTGGCTCCTACGTGATAGGGGCGGAAGTCGAAAAGAGGCAGGTCGTAGAGGCTCCAAATGCTGGATGCCAGGATGAAGAGCACCGTGTAGTTCATCACAATCCACTGGTTGCTCTTGCTGATGAACCTCATCATGCGCAGCGGTTTCCATGCAATCACTGCGGCGCATGCCAGCAGCACGATGTTTTTAAGCAGTGTCTGCCCGTTGCTCAGGTGTATGGCATCGCCGAAACATCCGCAGTCGGAAATGGGATTAGCTATCCACAGCCACAGCGTTACGGCCGTCATCACCGCCATGAACACCACTGCCACCTTGCTGACAATGCGGCGATGGATGGCAAAAAGCAGCAGCACACCCGTGCAAAACTCCACGGCCGACAGGAATACCGATGCTCCCAGCGTGAGCCATTGGCTGTAGATGACATCGCCTAAGCCCGCTGCCTTGATGTAATCCTCAATTTTGTATTGGGTGCCGAGCGGGTCTATCGCCTTCACGAAGCCCGAAAAGATGAACGTTAGCGCGACAACGAAACGGCAGATGTTCACTATCACGCTCATTGCTCACTCAGTTTGATTGCCCCGAACACCGCATAGTTGATGATGTCCATATAGTTGGCATCGATGCCTTCGCTCACCAGCGTGGCACCTTGTATATCTTCAATCTCCTTGATTCGCTGAATCTTGGTGAGAATAAAGTCGGTATAAGAACTCACGCGCATGCTTCGCCATGCCTCGTCATAGTCGTGATTCTTCCGCAACATCAGCTCAAGCGCATCGCCGGCATAGTGATCGTAGAGCGACATCGCCTCTTCGGGCTCCATATCCACCTCATCCACATAGTCGCGGGCAAGCTGTATCAGCCCCACAATGCCGTAGTTGATGAGCGCAATGAACTCCGGACGGATGCCTTCACCCACTCGCGACACCTTTTTAATTTCCAACGAGCGGATGCGTTTCGCCTTGATGAACAGCTGGTCGGTAAGCGACGACGGGCGCAATATGCGCCATGAAGCCCCGTAGTCGTGGAGTTTCTTTTCGAAGAGCGCACGGCATTCAGCCATCACACCCTTGAATTGTTCCTCTGTATGTTGCAAGTCTTTTGCCATGTTCTTTCTCAAAATCGATGCAAAGTTACGAAGATTCTGCGAGATAAACAAATGATTTCGTAAGAATAACGCCCTTTGAGATGCTATTTGCTGCCAATCCGGCGGTTGTGCCAGCCGGTCTACTTGTGCATATTCCGGGGAACGAGGCCTTCCTGATGCTGCTGCTTGCGCTTGTTGATATACTTAATCTTGGCGCACATCACATCAAACTGCACCTGCAGAGAGTCGCGGTGCATGTGCATCTGCGTGGTTCGCGTGAGCTGTTCGGCAGTTGCCGTGCCTGCGGCATGCGCTGCCTCGGCGGCAGTCTTCATCTTGTTGTATTCAGCATTCACTTTCTGCAGTTCCTTGTCGAGCCTTTCCACCTCTTTCTGCGATGCTTCCAAGGCTGAATCCTGATGATGCTCCAAGGCTGAACGCCGCTGCTGGATTTCCCTTTGCAGCTTTTCATGCTTTGACTGGCACGAAACCAGGCACAACGCTGCCGCCATTATGATTACAAATCTTCTCATATTCCGTCATTTTGATGCAAAGGTAGGAAAAACTATTCATATTCTGTCGATGCAAAGGAAGTTTTTTTATCTGCGAACCATTATTTATTGATTCATGAATTGTATGAAAAAGAGTTTTTCGTTGAGAATGGCTGCCGCATGGAAAAGCATGCTGGCCGTTTTGCTTTTCGGTATCTGCCCCGTGAATGTGCATGCCCAGACGTTTACAAACCCCATCTTAGGCGGCGACTATCCCGACCCGACAATCATGCGCGAGGGCGAAGACTACTACATGACCCACTCTGCTTTCGACTACCAACCGGGCTTAGTGGTGTTCCACAGCAAGGATCTCGTTCACTGGGAACCCATCAGCTATGCCCTGAAAACCTATCTGGGCAGCGTGTGGGCGCCCGACATCTGCAAGTATAAAGACAAGTATTACATCTATTTCACCGTTGCCACGCAGAGCAGGAGCAATTTCGTGGTGTGGGCAGACAGCCCTTACGGACCGTGGAGCGACCCCATTGACCTGCACATTGGCAACATCGACCCCTGTCATGTGGTGGGCGACGACGGCACGCGATGGCTTTTCATGAGTGGCGGACGGCGTGCGAAACTCGCATCCGACGGGCTTTCCGTCGTTCCCGGCACAGAAGAGACCGTGTATCACGGATGGATATATCCCGAGGAATGGGAGACGGAAGGCATGTGCTTAGAAGGTCCGAAGCTGCGAAAGATTGGCAAATACTATTATTATCTGAATGCCGAAGGCGGCACGGCCGGCCCTCCCACGAGCCACATGATCACCCAGGCACGCTCGGAAAGCATCAACGGTCCGTGGGTGAATGCCCCCAATAACCCGCTCGTGCACACCTGGAGCAAGGATGAACGGTGGTGGAGCAAGGGTCACGGCTCGCTGATCGACACTCCCGACGGCCGTTGGTATGTGGTGTATCACAGCTATGAGAAAGATTTCACCTGCCTCGGACGGCAGACTTTGTTAGAACCCGTGTATCTTGGCAGCGACGGATGGTTCCACCGCTATGACTATGTGGACGTGGCTCAGCCCATTGCGCTCCCCTTCAACAAAGCATTCAATGCCGACCGCCACGGCAATCTCTCTGAATTCAGGCTGGGTTTAGACTGGAAATTCTATAAGGCCTTCAACCCGGAGCGCGTGAAGACAGCCAACGGAGTGCTCACCCTGCAGGCAAAAGGCAATGATCCCGGCTCGTCGGCACCGCTGATGTTCATCTCTGGCGCACATCGCTATGAGATTGAGGCAGAAATCGAACTGCAAGGCGACGTTACCGCAGGACTGGTGATGTACTACAACAGCCAGTTCTATCAAGGAACGGGCTTCGACAAGCAGAACCGCTACCGCTATCGCAAGGGTGGCAAATCGCGCGCAGGCACCCACGGCAACGGCGAAACCACCCGGCTGTGGCTCCGTTTGGTGAATCGCGACTGCATCGTGACCGGTTGGTACAGCTACGACGGCATCAATTGGAATCGCGAAACATGGGGCATGGACTGCTCCGGCTACAACCACAACACGCTTTATGAATTCCAGAGCGTGCTGCCTGGTGTGTTTGCCTGCGGCTCAGGCCATGCGGTGTTCAGCAATTTCAGGTATCGCGAGTTGGAATAGGCAAGCCCTGAACGAAAAGAAAAACAAGCATGAAGACATTAAAGCTAATATTAACCATGACCGTGGTGCCGCTGATGCTCCACGCACAGACCGACAAGGATGCCATCTTGAATACGATGAAGCGCGCCACTCAATACATGATGGACTCGCTGAGCTATCGCGGCGGATTCGTATGGAACTATCTGCCCGACCATTCGCGGCAGTGGGGCGAGATGGAAGCCTACCCCACCATGATCTGGATGCAGTCGCCTTCAACCCCCGACGTGGGGCATTTGCTCTTAGATGCCTATCATGCCACCGGCGATGAATACTATTACGAACAGGCATGCCGCGTGGCAAGGGCGCTCATTGGTGCGCAGAAGAGCTGCGGCGGATGGAACTACATGCACGACTTTGCCGGTGAGAAGTCGGCAAAACAATGGTATAACACCATCGGACGGCAGGCTTGGCGCTTGGAGGAATTCCAGCATTACTACGGCAATGCCACCTTCGACGACGAGGCTACTGCCAGCAGCGCCGAGTTCATGCTACGTATCTTCAAGGAGAAAAACAATAGAGAGTTCGGCAAAAGTGTTGACAAGGTGATACGTTTCATGCTGAAAAGCCAATACAAGAACGGCGGATGGCCGCAAAGATACCCCATCAAGACCGACCATCCCTTCAACGGCAAGCCCGACTACACCCCTTTCGTGACGCTCAACGACGACGTGATGATGGGAAACATTGAATTCCTGATCCACTGCTACCACTACCTTGGACGCACCGACCTGGAAAAGCCCATCATGAACGCCATGTATCTGCTGCGCGACTTGCAGTATCAGGAACCGCTGGCAGGATGGAGTGACCAGTATACACAGCGCGACCTGCAGCCCGCACATGCCCGCAGCTACGAGCCGAGGGCGATCAACCCCGCCACCACCGTGCAGATGATCCACCGTCTGGCACGCTTCTACAGCATGACCGGCGACAAATCGTTCCTGCAAGGCTTCGACAAGGCCTACCGTTTCATCGTTAGCCAGCAGCTGCCCGACAGCGTTGTGAGCCTGTGGAGAGGCACGCCGCGCAGCTGCGACGAGATATTGGTGCCCCGGTTCATCGATCCCGACACGCAACTGCCGCAATATGTCCACCGCAAAGGCGGCAATGTGAAAAACGGAACCTACTATACCGACCAGGACATCCGCGGAACCATCGCCCACTACAGCTCTGCCGCATTCATCAATACCAAGCAGCTGAAGGAGTTCTGCGACACCGTGAGCCGCATGAAAGTGGTTTCATGGAAGAGCCCGCAGCAGATGGCTGCCTATCACTACAACGTGTACGCACCCCGAAGGAGAGGTCGCGGCATGTCGGCATATAGCATCATCAACAGCCTGACGCCGCAAGGCTACTGGCTGAGTACGCTCGGTGCCATGTCGAACCCCTACAAGCCCATCCCCGAAAGCATGCCCTCGACGAGCGAATCGAGGGAATACACCAGCACGATGGTGGGCGATGAATATGACACTTCGCCCTACTCCGACCGCCAGACCAAAGGCATCTCCACACAGACCTACATTCATAACATGTGTACACTGATGCGCGAGCTGCGCAACAACCAAGAGATCACTTCATCAGGGCTGAGACTTGCCGACTTTGAAAGCACCATCGACGGACAGCCAACGGCTCTCTACGTGCTGAAAAACCGTCAGGGTGCCGAAGTGTGCATCACCAACTACGGCGCGCGCATTGCCTCGCTGCTGGTTCCCGACAAAGACGGTGGCATGACCGATGTAGTGCTCGGCTTCGACAACGTGGATTCCTATCATAGCCTGCGGCAGAATTTCGGGGCAACGGTGGGCAGATACATCGGCAGGATCACCGGTGCGCGCTACGTGCTCGATGGCGAAGAGGTGCGGCTGCAGGGCTTTGGCGTGAAGGATATATCCCACGGCGGCTATCCGGGATTTGCCGACCGCGTGTGGAAAGTGACCGGCCAGCAGCCGCAAAGCCTGACATTGCAATATCTCTCGCCCGACGGCGAAAACGGATTTCCGGGAAATCTCACCCTGACACTCACCCTCACGCTCACCGACGACAACGCTCTTCGACTCGACTATGAGGCAACCACCGACAAGCCTACGGTGATTAATCCCAGCAACCACTCGTTTTTCAACATCAGCGGCGAGCCGTGGAAGACTGTCACGAATGAGCAATTGTGGGTGAACAGCGACAGCATTGCCGAGTATTCGCCTAAAAAGCAAGTGACGGGCAGGCTGATTCCCACAGCCGGAACGCCCTTCCACTTCAAGACGATGCACCCTATCGGCGACCGCATCGACGAGGACAACCAGCAGCTGAACGTAACCGGCGGATACGACCATGCATGGAAACTGAACACGCGAGGCAACATCGCCCTGCCTGCCGCCAAGCTGTTCGACTCCACGAGCGGCATTCAACTGACCGTTTACACCACCGAACCCGCCGTGCACATCTACACTGCCAACGGGCTGAAAGGCAACGTGCAGGGCAAAGGGGGCATCGGTTACCCCAAGCGGTCGGCTATTTGCTTCGAGACATGCCACTTTGCCGACAGCCCCAACCAGCCGCAATTCCCCTCAACCACACTGCGTCCTGGCGAGAAATTCCATTCCACCACCATCTTCCAGTTCAGCAACGAGAAGCCATAAACACTGGCAACAAACGTTGAAAAGCATAGCTCTTACGCTTAAAACCTATGCTTTTGCCATCCAAAACATGAGGTTTTTCCTCTCAAGACCTTATGTTTCGGTGGGCAAAACATGAGGTTTTACAGATAGATGCATACACCCTCCCTACGAAGAAAAAAAGGGTTGTTGTGTCACTACGCGCATTTCACTGATATTCAACCACTTAAACGAAATTCTGCGTTACCCGCTGCGTTACCTGCTGCGTTACCACATGCGTATTTCAATGCTCAATGAATAATGGTCAATGCTCAATGGTCAAAGGTCAATGAAATACGCGTTTGGTAACGCAGCAGGTAACGCAGCGGGTAACGCAGAATCTTTAATAAACAGCTGAATATCAGCGAAATGCGCACAGCGACAGATTATCTTGATTTTTAGCATAGGGAAAAGGATTTCAGGCAGCCGGGAAATGGCATGATAAAAACAACTTATTGACGCTTTTATTTGCATATCTCGCAGATTATCCTTACATTTGCAGGAAAGAATAAATAACACGACATGCGAGAACTAAAAATAGGATTCCTGCAACAGCACAACGTTGCCGACAGGAAAACCAACATCAAGCGGCTGGCAGAAGGCATAACCGACCTTGCCAAGCGCGGCGCAGAGCTCATCGTATTGCAGGAGCTGCACAACGGACTCTACTTCTGTCAGGTGGAGGATGTGGACAACTTCGATCAGGCTGAACCCATTCCCGGTCCGTCGACGGCATTCTACGGCAAACTTGCCAAGCAATTGGGCGTGGTGATCGTAACCTCGCTCTTCGAGCGGCGTGCGCCAGGACTCTACCACAACACCGCCGTGGTGATAGAGAAAGATGGAACCATCGCCGGAAAATATCGCAAGATGCACATCCCCGACGACCCTGCCTACTATGAGAAATTCTACTTCACACCCGGCGATATGGGGTTCCAGCCCATCGACACCAGCGTGGGAAGACTGGGCGTGCTCGTTTGTTGGGATCAGTGGTATCCCGAGGCAGCGCGCCTCATGGCCCTGCGCGGAGCCGAAATCCTCATCTACCCCACCGCCATTGGCTATGCCGCAAACGACGATGAGCAGGAACAGCAGCGGCAGCGCGAGGCTTGGACAACGGTGATGCGTGGTCATGCCGTGGCCAACGGGCTCCCCGTGGTGGCAGTTAACCGCGTTGGCTTTGAGGAAGATCCGTCAGGACAAACCGAAGGAATACAGTTCTGGGGCAGCAGTTTCGTTGCAGGTCCGCAAGGAGAACTGTTCTATCGCGCCTCCGACAACGAAGAAGAGAGCATCATCGTGAACATCGACATGGAGCACAACGAGCTGGTGCGCCGATGGTGGCCGTTCCTGCGCGACCGCCGCATCGACCAATACGGCAGCATTCTCAAGCGATTCGACGACTGATGGATGCTTTCTTAGAAGCAAGAGGCAAGAGGCAAGAAGCAAGAGAATAGAACCATGACTGACATATATAACTCTGTATCTCAGTACATATCTCTTGCTTCTTGCCTCTTGCTTCTAAATACTATTCTCTTGCTTCTTGCTTCTTGCCTCTTGCTTCTAAAAACTCCTTTAAACAGAGTAGGCTTGTGGAGCTGGAGGGAATAGACCACTCATTTGCTCTAAGCCTCACAAAATTCCAATTCGTTTATATTCAGCCATTTGTAAAAACTACGATTTTCACCTAAGCCTCACTACATGGCGTTAATAATCTCGTTTTGGGGGAGGTTTTTGCCCTTGACCTCCCCCCAGTCTTTCAATCAACGC
>JAFUVB010000025.1 GCA_017471245.1 Prevotella sp. | reverse complement strand
CAAGGCCACACAGATGTTCTTTGCCGAGACGCAGAACAAACTGCTCTACGCCGTCACCCATCAGACTGCAGCAGAACTGATAGTAGCACGAGCGGACGCTAACAAGCCCAACATGGGACTGACCACATGGAAAGGCAGCATCGTGCGTAAAGGCGACGTGATCATAGCCAAGAACTATCTCCAAACAGACGAGATTGACTCTCTGAACCGCCTCGTAGACATCTTCATTACCAGTGCCGAAGAACGCGTGAAGGGGCGCAGAGACCTGACACTCGACTATTGGCGCAAGAACGTAGACAACATGCTTACTTTCCAGGAGAAGGACATTCTGCAAGGTAAGGGTTCCATATCCAATACAGAAGCAGAGAACATCGTTCGCAGCAGATACGATTCCTTCAACACCAAGCGCAAACAACTCGACGCCCAGATGGCCGATGCCGAGGACATCAAGATGCTCGAAGACTTGGAGAAAAGTATTATAGAGAAACAGAAAGATAACGAATAAGAAATTATTAGTAAATATGGAGAATATACCATTCAATTCGCATTATGTTCCGCTCGCCCCGCCTTATCCCATACTTTATTATCGCGGTAGAGTGGGCATACAGACTGGTACCCTGATTGTAGTTCAACCGCAAATTCGAGGTGGTAATATGCCTGGTGCCCTTCGTATGGTTTCTATGCCAGTTGTAAACTATGTCAACAAGTCAAAGCACCTTCCTCAACAGTTATCTATGTCTGAGCATTGGGCAGAGAACAAGGTGTGGCAAACAGACATAAGCGGTACGGAAATACTGGGATATGATAATGCTGAAACCATACATTTAGAGCATTTTAATGGTGTAGAACGCCTTCGCAACATGACAGGTATGTCATCAGGTTTTTCACTATCTCGACTCGTTATGGACATAAAAGCATTGGGATTCAATATAGCTCCAGAGTTTTACCCTCAGAATCCTCATGGCAGTCTTGAACTGATGCATGGTCACTTGGATGCAAACACCGCCTGTCTTACAGCGAATCATATAATGAACCTTGGTGGGTTGATGATTGCTGTAAAGGTAGGTACATTAGACGAAATGTTGAAAGCCATTTCAGAACAGGTGGATGACTACAAGAGTGCTATGCAAATTGACAACATCACTATAGATTTCCGATGTAAAGAGCCACAGTTTGCAGAACTCATCAATCTTCTCAACCAGAAATACGCCGTTCATCAGTGACCACACTCGAGTCAAAGATATTCATCGATAACGAACCATTCAACGTTGCTGATTGTCTGAGAAACATGAGATGTTCTTTTGACAAAAATGAAGCGTTGAGATGGGGGTTCTTTATCCAAAAGGCATTTCTGGAATTAGGATACAATCCCGATATCGATAAGACCATGAATCAGATACTGGCTTCTAAGAATGTTCCTAACATTGTGGCCAAAGCTGATGAACGCCCTAATGGGGATTTGGGTATGCCACCAGTCCTTATCAATAAGATTTTCAAAACAGGATTCAATCAAGAGCAGCTAAAGAGCCTATGGCGTTGGATAAAAGAATACGCAATAGAAAATATCCGTTTCCCATATCAACATCTATCCCTTTTGCTTTTCTTGGAGCATCATCATTCATCGTTTTTACAAAAGCCACATATATCTAATGCAGACATGCAGGATCAGATGTTGGCATGGTATCCCACGGCAAAAGTCAAGTGCAGTGCTGATTCTCTCGGAACTTATCGTGAGCCTTTCTTCAATTCAAACCAATTTAAATACGTAATATGGGTGAATAGTAACGGAGAACCGCCATTAAGCTACGAATACAAACGAGACCAGACGATATCAGGCTTCCAAGCACTGGTCAGACTCTGTAGTGACTTGGATTTAAACATGTCAGAAATCAAATTATAGTTATTCCCCCTAGGGGGTATCCTTGTTCCCCCCTGCGCCCCCCTGACACATAGAAAAGCACTATTCTATCAATTTTACCTCTATATTTTATTAGTAATTTTGCACTGCCAAAGGTAAAACTGAGGCGGTGCTTTTTGTTCTATGTGCACTAAAAGGACAGAGGCATTAGGACACGTGTCTCAAATCTTCATTAACCCTCTAATGTCGCTAAAGGACGACGGAACAAAGAAACAAAATGAAGAAAAGAGATTTTCCCGCGTTTCTCGCTGCCATGAGTAGCAAGACTCGCAAAGACCAGAAGATGAAAATCTTCTACTCCGAGTTGAACCATCGTGTTGAACCTGATGGGTTTGCACTTGGTTTGCTGAACGACACCATGCCCGACTGGCTCTACAAAGGTCTGCGTAAAGACATGGTAAACTCTCTGAAGGGCTTCACCGAAGATGTGGCTCTTGAAATCGTTGACGACTTGATTGATGTCTGGACGGGACTTGGTTTCCATCTGACAGGTATCGGCCACGTTGACTCGATGCTATGGGATTTCTACTGGCGTATTCTTGACTGTGCTCACACAAAAGGTATCAAGATAGAATTCAAGAAGTAGAAGAAACGGAAGTCCTGCCAATAAGGCGCCAAGGCAGGCTTCTCCTTTACATTAATAATAAAAGATGTAAACAACAATGGATAAGACAGATAAGAAAAAGACGAAAATCAAGGTTCGCGGCACGGGTTGTTACGACCTTGAAACCAACAAGTTTGGATTTGAGCCTTTCAACGAAGGCCCTTCTACCCAAACTGACGTAAAGAACTGCCTTGGTGGCGGCAAAAGCTGGATAACGACAGGCACAGACCCATCACGTATGGTCAGCCTGAAGTGCAAGGCTTCGTCAGCCGACCCATACAGCGACCTCGTGACTCAGTTTAACCAGTTGACAAAAGACCTGAAACCCCAAAAGCCAGTAACGCTTCCTGACAATCTGCGCGTGGTAAAGGAGAACGGTCTGGAGTGCTGGCTCGATGAACAGAAGCAGGAGATGACCTTCACAGGCCGTATCGACTTAGGCAAGCATCATCGCGACTGGCAAGCCGAGGTTTTGCGTCAGGTGCAGCTGGTGGTTCGCCGTCTGCCGGCAAGCGACAAGTTTAACCGAGTAATCAACAACATTAAGAAATCAGGAGGACAAAACCATGTTTAGAATCACCTACCAAGTACGTACCTATCTGGAATGTGTTCAGATGGGGTGGGAAGAGTGGCAGCAGGCTATGAAAACTGCCATTCCCATAGTTTGTGAAATTCGCCGCGAATACAAGGCTTACCTTGATACTGGAGACGAGACCCACAAGCAAAAGGCAGACGAACTGAAAAAAACGCTCCCCGGAGCTTGCTTCCAGGTCTCTGACTATGCCGTGAGTATAGGCACGAAGAAGTTTAACAAGGGAAAGCGTGGGCGTTGGCGTGAAATGCTATACGCATACCTCTCTGGGCTTGTTGTCATCGATGTTGACCATTGTGGCAATCCTCGTGAAGTGTTTGTGCGCATACAGAAGGAACACGACCTGAAAGCTGAGGGCATCCTGCTCGTTTACGTCTCGGCACGTGGCGAGGGCATGAAAATCGTGTTCAAGGCGCGTCCTGCTGAGCAGTGGGGAAACCTGATTTGCCAACAGTATGAAATGGCGTCACTGCTTGGAATTCTCGACTACGTGGATGATGCTTGCAAAGACTCTAATCGCCTGTCGTGGATAACAGGTCCTGACGACGTACTCTACTGCGACACCAAGGAACTTTTCAATGTTGAACCTCAAAATGATTAATACGATTATGACTGAAGAAATCATCCGTACTGAATACGACCTGGCCTGTGGCGACCGCTACCGCCAGGAACCCAAAGGCGACTCATCGCCCACCATGCCCAAATGGGTGGAGTTTGAAAAACAACGTAAGGCAGAACGCCGTAAGGCCAAGCAACAGGAAAAGAAGGCTGCTGCCGCCGCCAGCGAGTCTGCCCCACAGCAGAACGTCGCTACCGTTGAGACCACTCCTGCTGATGTAACTCCACAAGTTGAAACGCCAGAAGAATTCTCAGCAGAAGAGGAGGCTTTCATCAAAGTGATGAACGAGCACTACGGGCCGAATCTGCCTCCACACACGAAGCACGACACGTTTCAGACTGAGACATCCCACTGGCTCTGCTACTTCAACGACAACGACCCGCAGAAAGCCATCAAGATGGCCTACCGTCTCGACTATGTGAAGAACTGGCATCCTCAACCGGGCGAAGTGGAGGATCTGTGCCAGTCTGCTGCCAAGAAGAAACTGCTGTCACGCTATCCAAAGGCCCTGAAAGAGCTGATGGACAAGGCTGGCATCAACTTGGAGAAGTCTGTGGCG
This sequence comes from Prevotella sp., assembly GCA_017471245.1. Lineage (GTDB taxonomy): Bacteria > Bacteroidota > Bacteroidia > Bacteroidales > Bacteroidaceae > Prevotella. The sequence continues at coordinate 2,286 of JAFUVB010000025.1, read as the reverse complement.
GTTTCCAAGAATGCCGACCCCTTGGCAGTTCTACCCTTCGACCGCTGGTGTGACCAGATAGAGGAGTTCTTCGACGTGTACCCCTGTCTGCGTGAAGTCTGCGAACCTCATCCCCGTCGTCTGTGGCCCTTCCTGCTCTTCGCGTCTGCTGCGATGCTGGGCACTTGCATGGATTTGTGCTACTATTATTTCTACGCAAACGAGGGTGAACGTCAGCGTCTGAACTACATCATCTGGGGCGTAGGCGACCCCGCATCGGGCAAACATTGCCTACAGCGTATTTGCGACCTGCTGCTGGCTCCAATCATCGCCGAGGGTGCCTTGGCCGATGAGAGTACCAACGGCTGGAAAGAAACCGATGCCGCAAAGGGTCAAAACAAAGACCACGACATTCGCCCAGCCATCTACAACCGCATGTTCGGATATCGCAGTTCAAATAGCGAGTTTATCCGTTCGATGGCCAACTGTAAGGAGGAAGTGGATGGCGAAATCATGGGACGTCACATGGTGACGTGTTCAAGTGAAAAAGACGTGGAGATAGGCAAGGCAGGCAGCTGGATAAGCCGCTCCACGGCAGTATTGCTCTCATTTCATGGGGAATGGGATTCGCAACACTACTCTAACAAGCAGTCTGTATCATGTCGTTATCGCGTTTTTTGGAACCAAATTGAGACCTTTTGTCCCATAACGCTTCCGAAGCTCGTGAATGAAAGGAACGTAAATTCTGGCCTCGACACTCGTACCTGTACCATTCCAATGGGTCGTGACGATTTCAAAATCATGCCGCTTCGCCGCAAGGAGGATTCCAGAATCGATGCTTACAACGACACGCTGAAGCAGTGGGCCTACAAGCTTGACCAACGTCGTGGTGAACTGCCTCTATGGCCATTAGTGGAGCACGTTCACGAGTGGCTCGACCAGCGTCGTGCCATTGCCGAGTTCAACGATGAAGATCGTGCGGACTGGTTACAACTCAAGAGAATCCCGTACCACATGATCAATGTGAGCGCACCTTGGATAGACATGCGACATTGGCAAGAACGTGAATCTACTGGCACATATACCATCGATGCGACCGACCTTGCACTGGCAGATTTAGTAGGTGACATTCAGTACCGAACACAACATTTCTGGTATTACGAACTGCATCGTCTCTACTACGACAATCAGTTAAAAGATGCCGCTCAGCAGCGTCGGCGCACCAATAAGTTCCAGGAGTGTTTCAGACTGCTGTCAGAGCAGTTCTCTACAGAACAGTTTGCCCAGACCTTCGGCTATGCCAATAATCGTGCTGCGCAGAAAACCTTACAACGTCTGGAGGCAGACAAAGCCATCAAGCGCACCATGCGTGGCCACTATAAGAAACTCGTTTCCGAACTTCCGACAATCTAAATACGGAAAGTAGGAAAGTAGGAAAGCGGACAAGAAGCGTCCTCATGTCATCAAAGGCATGAGGATGTTTTATTCCGTATGGAGTACAAGACATAGGCTCTTACATCACCGAATCACCACCTCGAAGATAAACGAGTCATGTATCAAAAGCTATTAGAGCGCTGCGCCATGTGCGCAGGCGACATCGCCCTATTTGTTACCAGCGGCACATTCTCGCCCGATGCCCGAAATACAAGTACCAGCTCGCGTGAGTTCATACGTTTGATTGATGGAAATGACTTCATCGACATGTGGCAAGAATACTACGATAAAATGTCGGACGATGATAAGAACATGCTGCCCCTGAAACGCATAGCCTTCTTGGGCAATAACGAGTAAAAAACAGATGCCTATGAACACTGAAGAGAAGAACAAGGAGATTGACATTAACGAGGTTGCTATCACGCTGGAGGTGGATAGTGAGGTGATTGCCAAGGTTCGTAGTGGCGAGATTACGCACGTCCTTATGGATATCAGTGAGGACAATCAGAACCTGGTTTGACTGGGCAGAGGGACACTCTGGGGCGTTGCTACCTGAGGATATAGTTACAAAGTTGGATGAACTATGTGAGAGAGATTAGTATTCTGGGCAAAAACGAATAATATTGAAATATTGATTATTGAATTATACGTCTTTTTCGTCTCACGTTCGCTAGGCAGCCAGTGTGTTCACCGTGCCTGGCATGCTGTGATGTGTTTGACATTGACATGAAAAATATCTACGAGGCCGGCATCGCTGTGCCAGTTGGACAAGCACCGCAACGGCGCAGAGCCCAACGACGACCTCACGATGATGTGTATCAGAGTCAGAACTTCTTAGTCGATCTCTTCATCAGGCTCGTAGCCGCCCATCTC
>JAFUVB010000106.1 GCA_017471245.1 Prevotella sp. | reverse complement strand
TATTGCTCTAATGATAGAAAAACTGCTTGCTTTGGCACCAGAAACGGCAAATTGCAAATTGCACTTTTTTGTACCTTTCAACTTCAGGGCATAATCGTTTCTACCTGTGTTACAGATACTTATAAAGTTCTCAAACACTTCTACATGGATTATGATTATAAAGGCAAGAGCCTAAATGATTCCTACAAGGTTTTCCTTGCTGAAGAAATAGTGAACACGCTGAAATCTGCCAAAGGAGTAAACTTTTCGAAGGAGGCTCCTTATCAGTTGGAAGGTAGAAAATACTACAGAAGAGGCATGTATGGCGACCGCGAAGTGACCGTGGACCTTACGGAAAAGGATTTGAGAATACGATTGGAGATAGAGGTGAGCTACTTGAAAACAACCATGCCGAAACCGAAGAAGGAAGCAGAGACAGTGGCATTCAACACAACGCCTCGCGACCTCACTATGAAAGAGATGATCACCATGCCCATGGGTATCGTGAAAAGCCTCACAGGAAACGTGCGCGACATACCCTTCAGCAAAATCCTGAGCGGAGCTTATTCCAACCGAAAATGGGAGCAAAGAAAAGAGAAAACGATTTTCTGGATACCCAAAGGCTACGATATGACTTATCACGGAAAGCAGATAAGCCAGGCGACAGTATGGCACCGGGGCGAGTCGGAAGATATCTATGAGCACAGCTGGAACTCATTCGGATATTCGCTGAGGCAACCCTTCACCTCAAAGGAAAGCCATAAAGCGGTATTGACAGAAGTGCAGAACGTTTACAACATGATGGTGAGCGACCTGAATGCCCTGGGCATCACCATGCGCACAGATTCCGAAACCAAGAATCGAATCACGGCAAAGGGCAGCGACAAAGACTTTGATTACACCCTCATCATGCAGAAATCACCCTTCAACAAGAAGCAGCTGAGCATAACAGGCACCTCAAACCTTTATGTGATGCTGACGGTAGATAAGAAGTGAATCAACGAAAAACAGAGAGCCATCCACATTAATTTTACTAAATCTTCCAAATTAATTTTGCCCTTTCGCTCAAAAATCTTAACTTTGCAGTTCATAACATGAAATTCAGATGGCTACAAAGGATAAGGAATTAACACCCATGATGAAGCAGTTTTTCTCGTTCAAGGAGAAATATCCCGACGCGCTGCTGCTGTTCAGATGTGGTGATTTCTATGAGACTTACTGTGATGATGCTGTTGACGCGAGCCACATTCTTGGCATTACGCTTACCCACCGCAACAATGGTTCGGGGATCAAGGGAAAGGATGAAATGGCCGGTTTCCCGCATCATGCACTGGATACCTACCTGCCCAAGCTGATCAGGGCGGGTAGGAGAGTGGCTATCTGTGACCAGTTGGAAGATCCCAAGCTCACGAAAAAGCTGGTGAAGCGCGGTATCACCGAATTGGTGACGCCGGGCGTTGCCATGAGCGACAACGTGCTAAACTATAAGGAGAACAACTTCCTGGCAGCCGTGCACTTCGGAAAAGGAGCCTGCGGTGTGGCTTTCTTGGATATTTCCACAGGCGAATTCCTCACCGGAGAGGGTACTTTCGACTATGTGGAGAAGCTTCTCGGCAGTTTCCAGCCGAAGGAAATACTCTACAACCGCGACCGCAAGCAGGACTTCGACCGCTATTTCGGCAATCGATACTTCACCTACGAGATGGATGACTGGGCGTTCACCGACCAAGCGGCGCGCCAGAAATTGCTGAAACACTTCGACGTGAAGAGTCTGAAGGGGTTCGGCGTGGAGCATTTGCGCAACGGTGTGATTGCCAGTGGAGTGATATTGCAATACTTGGAGTCAACGCAGCACACGCAGCTGGGGCATATCACCACGCTCTCGCGCATCGAGGAAGACAAGTATGTTAGGCTTGATAAGTTCACCGTGCGTTCCCTGGAACTGATCTACCCCATGCAGGAAGATGGCAAGTCGCTGTTGGATGTGATCGACAGAACGGTGTCGCCGATGGGCGCGCGCATGCTGAAACGATGGGTGGTGTTCCCCCTGAAGGAGGAGAAGCCTATCAACGAGCGCTTGGATGTGGTGGAATACTTCTTCCGCGAACCGGCTTTCAGGCAAATAGTCGACGAGCAGTTCCAACAGATAGGCGACTTGGAGCGCATCATCTCTAAGGTGGCCGCGGGCAGGGTGTCGCCGCGCGAGGTGGTTGCACTGAAAGTTGCACTGCTGTCGCTGCAGCCCGTGAAGGAGGCTTGCCTGCTCACAGAGAACGAAGTGCTGCGCAGGATAGGGGAGAAGATGGATGTGTGCGCGGCACTTATCGACCGCATCGGCAGGGAAATGAAGGATGAGGCTCCCCAGTTGGTGAACAAAGGAGATTTCATCCGCGACGGATTCAACGCCGAACTGGATGAGCTGCGCCAGATAGCCTATAGCGGCAAAGACTATCTGCTGAAGATCCAGGAGCGCGAAACAGAACTTACGGGCATTGCTTCGCTGAAGATTGGCTATAACAATGTGTTCGGCTATTACTTGGAAGTGAGGAACACGTATAAGGATAAAGTGCCGGCAGAATGGGTGCGCAAGCAGACATTGGCGCAGGCGGAGCGCTATATCACGCAGGAACTGAAGGAGTATGAAGAGAAGATTCTCGGGGCGGAAGACAGGATCCTGTCGCTCGAAACGCGCCTCTTCAACGAGCTTGTTGCCGACATGCAGCAGTTCATACCTGCCATTCAGGTGAATGCAAACCTCATTGCCCATCTTGACTGTCTGCTGAGTTTTGCCAAGGCTGCTGAGGAAAACGGCTATGTGAGGCCGATAATTGACGGCGGGAACGAGATTGACATTGCGCAGGGCAGGCATCCCGTGATAGAAACACAACTGCCGTTAGGAGAGAAATATGTGCCTAACGACATTGAACTGAATTCAGACAAACAGCAAATCATCATCATCACCGGTCCGAATATGGCAGGAAAATCGGCCCTGCTGCGCCAAACGGCATTGATTGTGCTGCTGGCTCAGATTGGCAGTTTCGTGCCGGCAGAACGCGCGAAAATCGGTCTGGTGGACAAAATATTCACCCGCGTGGGCGCGTCAGACAACATTTCCTTGGGCGAATCCACGTTTATGGTGGAAATGACCGAGGCTGCAAACATCCTGAACAATGTTACGCCCAAGTCGCTCGTGCTGTTTGATGAGTTGGGTAGGGGAACGTCTACATACGACGGAATATCCATTGCCTGGGCGATTGTGGAGTATCTGCACGAGCATCCGAAGGCTCAGGCGCGCACGCTCTTTGCCACCCACTATCACGAACTGAACGAAATGGAGAAGAATTTCCCACGCATCAAGAACTATAATGTGAGCGTGAAGGAGGTTGACAATAAGGTGATTTTCCTCCGTAAGCTGGTGCGTGGCGGCTCGGAGCATTCCTTCGGTATCCATGTGGCTCAGATTGCCGGCATGCCAAAGAGCATCGTTAAGCGGGCGAATACGATACTAAAACAGTTGGAGCACGACAATAGTGGGGTGGGGACGGTTGGAAAACCGACGGCAGAAGCGCTCAATCAGAGTCGCGATGGCATGCAGCTGTCGTTCTTCCAGTTGGATGATCCGGTGCTCTGTCAGGTGCGCGATGAGATTCTAAACCTTGATATCAACAACCTCACGCCCGTGGAAGCGCTGAACAAACTGAATGATATCAAGAAGATTGTGAGAGGAAAATAATCATTTTGATCGGAAATATCGTTATTTCGTCATTTCGTCATACCGTCGTTTCGTTATACCGTCATTTCGTTATATCGTTATATCGTTTTTTTCTACTTCTAATCATGCACCACACACCGATGATGATGAAGGGGATGCTGAGCAGTTGTCCCATGTTGAACAGCATGCCTTCTTCGAATGCTTCTTGCACGTCTTTCGTGTATTCAATGAAGAAGCGGAAGGTGAAGATATAGGTGAGGCAAAGACCGAAGAAGAAGCCTGTTCCCACTTGCGGGATGCCGCCACGGGTGTTTTCCTTCTGTTCTGCCTGCTTGCGGCTCTTTTTATACAGCGACCACATGATGAAAAACAGGATGGCGTATGCAATCGCCTCGTAGAGCTGACCGGGGTGGCGTGGCACCATATCCACTCTTTCGAAGATGAAAGCCCAAGGCACGTCGGTTGGCTTACCGATGATTTCAGAGTTCATCAGATTGCCCAAACGGATGAAACAGGCGGTGGTGCCGGTGGCTATGGCAATGTTGTCAAGCACCGTCCACAGGTTTATTTTCGACCAGCGCACATAGAGAATCAGTGCAATAATCAGTCCGAGTGTTCCGCCGTGGCTGGCAAGTCCTTCGTAACCAGTGAATTTCCATCCGCCATCTGCCATGAAATGGATGGGCAGCAGCATCTCCACGATGTGTTTCCCTGATGAAAGGAAATAGTCGGGCTGATAGAACAGGCAGTGTCCCAAGCGTGCTCCGATGAGTATACCGAGGAAACAATAGATGAAGAGCGGGTCAAACAGGTTCACTTCTTCTTTCTGTCCTTTGGCATTCCGTATGGTGCGCTTGTCGATTTTCTGATCAATGAACAGTTTGCGCACGATGAAATAGGCGAGTGCCAATCCAATGAGCCAGCACAAAGAGTACCAGCGGAAGGGACCGAATGTCAGTGACGGGTTCCAGGAAATGTATAATAGGCTGCTTATCATTTTATCAAGAATTTGAGAATTATCTGTTATTTATCAAGAATTTGAGAATCTGAGAATTATATGTTGTTATTTATCAAGAATTTGAGAATTTGAGATTTTTTTATTGTAATTGGGAAGGTTGGGGATGAACTTATATTCAAGGCTTGTTGTGCCAAAATTAAGGAGTAAGCCGAGTTGATGATGACCTATATGCAGATAATTGATAAGCTGCGATTCGAATTCACCAGTAATCTCACTAAAGGCCTTAAGCTCCACGCCAATCTTTCCATAACAAAGGAAGTCGTAGAAGAAATCGTGCTTCAGAACAACTCCATGATAAGTGAGTGAAATATGTTTTTCTCGCTCGTAGGGAATTTCATTCTCTTGCAGTAGAACTTCAAACGCATCTTGGTAAACTTTTTCTTTGAAACCACAACCTAATTCGCGATGCAGTTGCATCGCTATTCCTAATATTCTTTTTGATTCCTCAGGATAGATGTAGTTTGGCATACCAAGTTCTCCAATAATCTAATTCTCTAATAATTTAATTCTCTAATTCTCTAATTCTTGATTGATAATTAAACATTAAATCGGAAGTGCATGATGTCGCCATCCTGCACAACATACTCCTTTCCTTCGATACCCATTTTACCGGCTTCGCGCACGGCGGCTTCAGAGCCATACTGAATGTAGTCGTCGTATTTGATAACCTCGGCACGGATGAATCCTTTCTCAAAATCGGTATGAATCACACCGGCACATTGCGGTGCCTTCCATCCCTTATGATAGGTCCATGCCTTCACTTCCATCTCTCCGGCGGTGATGAAGGTTTCCAGATTGAGCAGGGAATAGGCTTTCTTGATGAGGCGGTTCACGCCGCTCTCCTCCAGTCCCAATTCCTCAAGGAACAACTGCTTGTCTTCATAGCTCTCTAATTCGGCAATATCTTCCTCTGTCTTGGCGGCAATAACCATCGATTCTGCTCCTTCCGTCTTGGCAATCTCCTCTATCTGGCGGGTGAAGTCGTTGCCGGTCTTGGCGTCTGCCTCACTTACATTGCAAACATAGAGCACGGGTTTGGCTGTCAGCAGGAACAGATTGCGGGCGGCATCTTGCTCGTCTTTGGTGTCAAACGTCACGATACGTGCATTCTTTCCTTGCTCAAGAACGTCCTTATAGGCTTTCAGCACCGTGAATTCCACCTTTGCGTCCTTGTTGCCGGCAGCTGCTGCCTTCTCGGTCTTGGCAAGATGGCTCTCAATGGTCTCCAAGTCTTTCAGCTGAAGTTCGGTGTCGATAATCTCTTTGTCGCGGATGGGGTTGATGGTTCCGTCAACGTGGGTGATGTTGTCATCCTCAAAGCAACGGAGTACGTGGATGATGGCATCGGTCTCACGGATGTTTCCGAGGAATTTATTGCCAAGTCCTTCGCCTTTAGATGCTCCTTTCACCAGTCCTGCAATGTCGACAATCTCACAGGTTGCCGGCACGATTCTTCCCGGATGTACCAGTTCTGCCAGCTTGGTCAGTCGTTCATCGGGAACCGTAATCACGCCCACATTGGGTTCAATCGTACAAAAAGGAAAGTTGGCTGCCTGTGCCTTGGCACTGCTCAGGCAGTTGAACAACGTGGACTTGCCTACATTCGGCAGTCCCACAATACCACATTTTAATGCCATTTCTTTATTGTTTATCTATATTTATCAGGGTGTATTTCTTGGAGCCGAGGCCAATTTTCTCGGCATAATCGGTAATATATGTGCCGTGCTGGCGGTTGATTCGCTCGATGAGCGGCTTGTTGTCGTCGCCCGGTTTTGCCTGATAGTTGAACACTTTGTCAAGGCAAGCCTGATCGACAGCAACGGGATCGAGGCTAATCAAGATGCCCATATCCTTCAGTTTCGGGTCTGCGGGGTGACCGTCGCAGTCGCAGTCAACACTCATGTTGTTCATCACGTCGATGTAGATAACCTTGCCCTGCATGTAGTTGTGAACGGCTTGTGCAGCTGCTGCCATAGATTCCAAGAACGAGTCTTGCGTGGGACCGGCTGCGAGGTATTCGCGAGTCCATGCCAGTTTGGCATCATCGGTCTTGCCGGCACTGTGAATATATGCCTTTCCAGCTGTGGATGCCACACCGATGGATGCGTTTTTCAGCACACCGCCGAAGCCTCCCATGGCATGTCCTTTAAAGTGTGCCAGGTTGATCATGAAGTCGTAATTGGCGAGATGGTCGCCCACGATGTCGTATTTGATGTGCTTGCGGTCTTTCACAGGAATGCGCATCTGTCCGTATTCGTCCATAATATCAACGGCAAAGAGGCTGTCGAACCCATGTTCATGTATGGTTTGCCAGTGCTTGCTCACATCCTGGCGCGTGCCGCCGTATGCAGTGTTGCACTCCACAATGGTGCCGTTCACCTCTTCCACGAGGTTTTTAATGAAAGTTGGCCTGAGGTAATGCTGGTTTCCGCCTTCGCCTGTAGATATTTTTACGGCGACATGCCCTTCCGGTTTTACGCCCAGCGCATGGAAGATTTTCACCAACGACTCAGGGGTTATCTCCTTTGTAAAGTAGACTTTCGACTGAGCGCTCGCACTGATGGCCATCAGCGAAACGATAGCGCATAATAATATTTTCTTCATCATGATTCAATTGATTTTAGTAAAGTGTTTGCAAAAATACAAAAAAAACATTTCATGACGAAATATAACCTCACATTTCGCCATGAAATAACTATTTTTAGTGTTTAGCAGGAGTGGCTATGATGGCAGCGACAGACTGCTGTTTGCTTGAGAACGGTGCATCATAGAGGAAGCATTTTAGTGAGCCTCCAACCAGTTTTCACCCCAGCCGCAGTCGGCAACGAGCGGCACTTTCAGCTGATAGGCATTCTGCATCTCTTCGAGCACGATCTTTTCCACACGGTCTTTCTCCTCAGGATAAACGGAGAAGTTGAGTTCATCGTGCACTTGGAGTATCATCTTCGAGCGGATGTTTTCCTCTTTAAAACGTTTGAAGATGCGAATCATGGCCACCTTGATGATGTCGGCAGCGCTGCCTTGGATGGGCGCGTTGATGGCATTGCGCTCTGCAAAGTTGCGCACAGTGGCATTGTGTGAGTTGATATCGGGCAGATAGCGGCGGCGGTGGAACACGGTTTCGGCATAGCCTCTTTCGCGAGCCTTCTGCTTAGACAGTTCCATATAGTCGTGGACCTGCGGAAATGTCTGGAAGAAACCGTCGATAAGCTGCTTGGCTTCGTCGCGCGAGATGTCCAAGCGCTCAGCTAATCCGAACACGGTGATGCCGTAGATGATGCCGAAATTGGCACGTTTCGACTTTGTGCGCTCGTCGCGGCTCACGTCGCTGATGTCCTTTTTATATATGGTGGCAGCCGTGGCGGCATGCAGATCCTTGCCGTTGCGGAACACGGCAAGCATGTTTTCGTCGGACGAAAGATGCGCCATCACGCGCAGTTCTATCTGACTGTAGTCTGCTGAAAAAAACATACAACCGGGCTCTGGTATGAAAGCCTTTCGGATTTCCTTTCCGTCTTCACCGCGGATGGGAATGTTCTGCAGGTTCGGGTCGGAAGAGGAGAGCCGCCCAGTGGCTGTAATGGTCTGGTTAAACGACGTATGGATATGTCCAGTTCGGGGATTTATCAGCTTGGGAAGTGCGTCGATATAGGTGCCGAGCAGTTTTTTTAATCCCCTGTGATTCAGGATGTCTTCAACAATTTCACTCTTGTTTTTCAATTGTTGTAGCACTTCTTCGCTGGTGACATACTGTCCCGTTTTTGTTTTCTTGGGTTTGTCAATGATTTTCATTTTGCCGAAGAGGATGTCTCCCACCTGTTTGGGAGAAGCAATGTTGAATTCCTCGCCAGCCAGTTCGTATATCCGACGCTCTAATTGCAGCATCCTGTCTGTGAAAATTTTTGACGTTTCTTTCAGCGAATCGGTGTCGATACACACTCCGTTCATCTCCATTTCAGCCAGGACAGGCACCAACGGCATCTCTATCTGATAGAACAGTTCCTCCACTTCCGCCTCCCTGAGCTTCGGTTCGAGAATGTTTTTCAACCTCAGAGTGATGTCGGCATCCTCGGCGGCATACTCATATACCTCGGCTGGTGGCAGGTCGCGCATTGATTTCTGGTTCTTCCCCTTAGGTCCGATGAGTTCATCAATATGGATGGTTTTATAGTTGAGATAGACTTCTGCCATGTAGTCCATGTTGTGTCTCAGTTCTGGTTGGATGAGATAGTGGGCAATCATCGTGTCGAACATCTGACCTTTCAGTTCAACACCATAGTTGCGAAGCACCTCCAAGTCGTATTTAATGTTCTGTCCGATTTTGAGAATGTGCTCGTCTTCGTAGAGCGGTTTAAAGATGTCTACTATTTTTTGGGCTTCATCTCGGTTTGCTGGAACTGCCACATAGTAAGCTTCGCTTTCTTTCACAGAGAAGCTCAAACCCACCAATTCGGCATCAATCGCGTTGGTAGATGTTGTTTCCGTATCTAAACTTAAAAAATCTTTTGTCCTAAAAAAGTCAAAAAGTTTTTTCGCATCTTCCTCATTTTCAATGAGTTTATACGTGTGAGGCGTTGTTTTTAAGCTCTCAAAACTCGAAAATTCTGAAGTTTCTGCCCCCTCGGTCGCAAAAAATCCAAAGAGATCGGGTTGAGTGTTTACATTTTTTTGAACCTTTTCGGTTTTGTTAAGAAACTTATCTGCAAGGCTTTTAAACTCCAGTTCCGAGAATATTCTGCGAAGTTCCTCCTCGTTAGGTGGTGTTACTTTCAAATCTTCGAGATTCAGTTTGATGGGAACATCGGTCTTGATGGTAGCAAGAAACTTCGACATCTTGATGTCTTCCATGGCATTTTCCACTTTTTCGCGCATCTTGCCCTTCAACTGGTTGGTATTGGCAAGCAGGTTGTCAACGTTGCCAAATTCATTGATCAGCTTAACGGCCGTCTTTTCGCCTACACCCGGACAGCCGGGGAAATTGTCTGCAGAGTCGCCCATCAGTGCAAGTAAGTCGATGACGAGTAGGGGAGAGCTGATGCCATATTTCTCACAAACGCCTTCCGGGTTGAGTGTTTCGTATCCGCCACCGTGGCGAGGACGATAGATGAAAACATTCGGTTTCACCAGTTGCCCATAGTCTTTGTCTGGTGTAAGCATATACGTTTGCAACGCGATGGAATCGCCGTTTTTTGACAATTCACCCGCTTGCGTTGCCAGCGTTCCTATCACATCATCAGCCTCGAATCCGTCAACTTGAATCACGGGAATGTTCATCGCCTTCAGGATGTCTTTAATAATAGGTATGGATGCGCGGATATCTTCGGGCGTGGCTTCGCGCTGTGCCTTATAGGCAGGAAATGCCTCAGACCTGAATGTCGGACCATGGGGGTCGAAGGCTACACCCAGATATGCGGGTTTCTCCTTTTCAATGATCTCGTGCAGCGTGTTGCAGAACCCCATAATGGCCGATGTGTTCATGCCTTTGGAATTGATGCGAGGATTCTTGATAAATGCGTAATATGCGCGGTAGATAAGCGCGTAAGCGTCTAAAAGAAATAATTTATCCATAAATATTCTAATTTTCCGCTCAAAATTACAAATTCTTTTTCATTAATCCGAATAAATTACGTAATTTTGTACGAAATTTCAGAAAGCATGGACAATTTGCTACAAATACAAGTACCCATTCAAGAGCAGTTGAACGACTTTGTCGAGTTGTTCAACCGTTCACTCTCTCATACCGATGGCCTGCTTAACCAGGCGTTAGCGCACATACAGAACCGTGGCGGAAAGCGTATGCGTCCCTTACTGATATTGCTGATGGCGAAGAACTACGGACTGATTAACGATTCCACCCTGAACGGCGCTGTTGGTCTGGAACTGCTGCACACAGCCAGTCTTCTGCACGATGACGTGGTTGATGAGAGCAAACAGCGCAGGGGACAGGCATCGGTGAATGCGCTGTATGACAACAAAGTGGCTGTGCTTGTTGGCGACTACCTGCTTTCCACATCCATGCTTCATGTGAGCAAAACCCATAATGAGAGGATATTCCAGCTCGTTGCTGAGCTCGGAAGAACGCTTTCTAACGGAGAAATCCTGCAGTTGACCAATGATGAGAACGACGGATTGTCTGAAGAGGTTTACTATGAAGTGATCCGCCAGAAGACGGCAGCTCTTTTTGAGACATGCTGTGCAGTAGCTGCCATTTCCGTTGCTGCTGATGCAGACGAGGTGAGTGAAGCTGCGGAATTCGGAAGAAACATCGGTACTATCTTCCAGATACGCGATGACATCTTTGATTATTATGATTCCAAAGAAATAGGAAAGCCGACAGGTAATGACATGGCGGAGGGAAAACTGACGCTGCCCATCATTTACGCCCTGCGCAAGAACGACGACTTACTGATGCGCTCTCTTGCGAAGAAGGTGAAATACGGCTCAGTTACAACCGATGAAATCGCTGTTTTAGTGAATTTTGCCAAGCAGAATGGCGGCATCGAATATGCTGAGCAGAAGATGGTTGAGCTGAGTGAAGAGTGCCGCAAATTCGTGAGAAACCATGTAAAAGATGCGGAACTCAGCAAGGCTTTGTTGCTCTATGTGGACTATGTATCCTCGAGGAGCATGTAGATCATGCTGTAAAGTGGCTTTATTGACCATAGAAACCTCTACTTTTGTCGTGCCAAATATGCCTAAAGCTACAGTCTTGTCTTCATCCCGTCTCCGCAAATTAATATAATTTACTGTGCAAATTAATTTAATTTACTTTTCAAATAAACTTAATTTACTCAGCAAATTAATATAATTTACTTTTGCAAATCAATTTGATTTACAATTCAAATCAATATGATTTACTTTTCAAATCAATAAGATTTGCTGAACAAATCAAATTGATTTACCAAAGTATTTCGCAGAAACGAATAAAGAAAAGTGCCGTTTTCAGCTGATGAAATCGGCACTTTCGTTGGTATTCTTGCGTGAATCTTCTGTAGGTTCACGATGGTGTTAAAGATAATGATCAGAAGAATTTAACTTCCTTGCCCTCAATTTCAGAAAGCAATAAGTTAGCAAGGCGACTCGTTCCTAAGCGGAACCACTTATTGGTGAGCCACTTTTCGCCCAACACTTCTTTCACGATGGTGTAGTAGATAAGTGCATCCATCACAGAGTTGATGCCACCCGCAGGCTTGAATCCAATCTGTATACCAGTCTCCTCGTAATACTCTTTCATTGCCTGACACATCACGTAGGCAGCCTCCGGAGTAGCTGAGATTTTCTCTTTACCCGTGGAAGTCTTGATGTAATCAGCACCGGCATACATCGATAAAATCGATGCTTTTTTGATGTTTGAAGCGGTTTTGAGGCATCCAGTTTCTAAAATCACCTTCATGGCATGATCACCGCATACTTGTTTCAGCTCATTGATATCGTCGCATACTCCTTCGTAGTCGCCACTGAGGAATTTTCCTACGGGTAAAACGATGTCGATTTCTGTTGCGCCGTCTTTCAATGCAAGCGCAGTTTCGGCTACCTTGATCTCCGGGAAAGTCTGTGAAGAGGGGAAACTACCCGATACGCATGCGATTTCCACGCCATCTACTTCCAATGTCTCGGCAACAGTTTTTGCAAAACAAGGGTATACGCAGATGGTAGCCACGTGGGGCAGGTCGCCGTAAGCTTCGTCGAACTGGTTCACCTTTTCAGTAAAAGTGAGCACAGACTCCTCAGAATCAGTGGTTTTCAGCGTAGTCAGCTCGATGCTTCCGAACAGGAATTTCTTTACATCAAGTGTATCATTCTCATGCACTTTTTCAGCAATAATCTTCTTTACAGCTGCTGCCACATCCTCGTCTTTGATGTCGCAGTTATACTTGGCTAATGCCTGTTCATACTTACTCTTTCCATGAACATGCTCATGATTGTGGTTGTGATGTTCTTCCATAAGATTATCTGTTTTTAATTTTGCTATTTTGTTGTTGAATTATGCCTTTAGTTTCGGATTATCGAGGTGCCTTGTACGGTCGCGGAAAGTCTTTTTCTCAAATGATTTGCGCAGTTCTTCTGTTAGATCGACGCCCGTTTGATTGGCAATGCAGATCAATACCCAGAGAACATCAGCCATTTCTTCTCCGAGATTGGCACTTTCTTCAGGCTTGAAACTCTGGTCACCGTATTTCCTTGCGATGATTCTTGCCATTTCACCTACTTCTTCGGTGAGGCAAGCCATGTTGGTAAGTTCGCTGAAATAGCGCACCCCGTATTCCTTAATCCACTGATCTACAGCTTCTTGTGCTTCTTTAATTGTCATCTTAGTCGTGTAATCTATAACCAAAAATAATAGGTATATATACCAAAAGCAAAAAAAGAATAACTATGGAAATGATGTAGATGCAAAGAGCCTTTATTGCTTTGTTGTCGTTTTTGCTTTCCATTTTATTCCTTATTTTTCGTATCCATACAGATGGTGACTGGTCCATCGTTCAAGAGTTCCACTTTCATATCTGCACCAAATTCGCCCGTTTCAACGGGTTTTCCGAGTGCCTGCGAGAGTTTGGAGCAGAACTCCTCATATAATGGCACCGATGTTTCATGGCTTGCTGCCCTGAACCATGAGGGGCGGTTGCCCTTTTTGTAGCTTGCAAACAGCGTGAATTGTGACACAACCAATATCTCTCCGTCCACATCCATTATGCAGCGGTTCATCACATGCTGATCATCATCGAATACGCGCAGGCCGATTATCTTATGAACAAGCCAGTCAATATCTTCTGAACTGTCCTCTTCGCATATACCGAGAAGAATGAGAAAGCCAGCCTTTATGCTCGATCTCAGCTTGTTCTCTATGGTTACGCTTGCCCTGCTGACACGTTGAATTACGATTCTCATGCTACAAAGATAACAAATTATTCTGATTTATGGAAATAATTAAAGACAATTTGTGCCTTTGATGAGCCGAGAATGCTTGTAAGTGTCTGGATATCAGACTCTTTAATCCTTTTGAGTGTTTTCAGTTCCTTGATCAGAGCATCTTTCGATTTAGGCCCTATGCCTTTGATATCGTCGAGTTCTGAGTGCAGTGCATGCTTGCTTCGTTTGTCGCGATGGAACGTAATGGCGTAGCGATGCACCTCATCTTGTATATGCGTCAGGATATGAAACAACTCAGAATCTGTTTTCATACCGATGACAACAGGCGGGAAACCAAACAGCAATTCGTTGGTTCTGTGATGACTGTCTTTAGCAAGACCTGCTATCGGAATGTGGAGATTCAGCTCGTCTTCTACCACTTCGCGCACCACTTCCATCTGTCCTTTACCGCCATCAGTAATGATCAGGTCGGGTAGGGGAGACTGTTCTTCAATCATCCTGCTGTAACGGCGCCTTACCACCTCCTGCATCGATGCGTAATCGTTAGGTCCCACCACCGTTTTGATGTTGTATTTCCGATAGTCTTTTTTGCTGGGTTTCATGCCTTTGAAAACAACGCAACCGGCAACGGCATCTGTTCCAGAGATGTTAGAATTGTCGAAGCACTCAATCTGATAAGGCATTTTCTCCAATTTCAACGCTTTCTGCAACTCTTTCATCAGTCGAGTCTGTTTCTGTTCAGGGTTCAGTTTCTCTGCCTGTTTCAGGCGGTCGAACCGATATTGCTTTCCGTTCATGATCGAAAGGTCGAGCAAGGTCTTCTTGTCTCCCCTCTGAGGAATAGTGAGCGTTACATCCTTGATGCCTGTTTCCAGTTCAAAAGGAACGATGATTTCCTTCGATTTGCTCTTCAGTTGTTCCCTGATCTGGATGATACCGAGGCTCAAAATCTCCTGCTCCGGCTCGTCTAACTTCTTTTTAAACTCGAATGTAAATGCCTGGTTGATGCTGCCATTGGTGACGTGGATGTAGTTGATGTAAGCAATATGATCATCGTTAGTGATAGAGAAAACATCCACATCATTGATGCTGTGGCTGACAACCTCGCTTTTTGCGGTGTACGTTTCGAGGGTTAAGAAGCGGTTTTTCAACACTTCTGCATCCTCAAACCGCAGTTCCTCAGCAGCTTTCATCATATCTTGATAAAGCATTTTCTGAAGGTCACGCCCTTTTCCCTTCAGTATCTCCTGCGCTTGCTGAATATTTCTCTGGTAGTCTTCAAATGATTGTTTGCCGATACAAGGCGCATCACAGTTATGGAGATGGTATTCAAGGCATGGTTTATACTTGCCGCTTTCCACACCTTCTTTGGTGATTATCATCTTGCAAGTGCGCGGTTTGTATAGCTTTTTAATCAAATCGAGGACCGCATACATGCTTCCAATGTGACTATACGGGCCGTAGTATATTCCCCATTTCTTGTTGATGGTGCGCGTATTGAAGATTCTTGGGAAGTATTCCTTCGTAACACAAATGCTCGGATAAGTCTTCCCGTCTTTCAAAAGAATATTATATTTCGGCTTGTATTTCTTGATGAGGTTGTTTTCTAACAGCAACGCATCTTCTTCGCTATTCACCACAGTGTAAGAGATATCCCATATTTTGCTGACCAATACCTTTGTCTTGTAGCGATCTACCTCTTTGTGGAAGTAAGAAGAAACACGATTCTTGAGATTCTTTGCTTTGCCAACATATATAATAATGTTGTCAGCATCGTAAAACTGGTAGCTCCCTGGTTTATCAGGAAGGTTACTAACGATACCTTTCAAGTGCTGAAGTCTCTTCTCGTTTTCTTCTTTTGTCATAGCCAAAGTTGCTAATTGTGAATGGTTTACATGCTGTTTGTTCCACGTGAAACAAACTAGCATCAGCTACGAATACGTTCCTTTAGATGTTACCATTTCAGGAGTTATACGGTTATCAATGTGGTTATTTCGGTATCCTTGTCGAAGATATCTCGCCCATGCAGACCTTCGTCTGTGATTTCAATGATGAAATTTACGTAGATATTCTTTGGATTGAACTTCTTCACAAGATTGTATGCAGCCTTCATGGTGCCGCCGGTTGCTAACAGGTCGTCATGCAGCAGTACCACATCTTCTTCGCAGATTGCATCTTTGTGAATCTCAATCGTGTCGGTTCCGTATTCCTTTGTGTAGCTTTCCTGTACGGTTTCCGCGGGCAGCTTACCTGGTTTTCTACACAGAATAACACCCGCTCCTAACTTCACAGCCAATGCGGATGCGATCACGAATCCTCTACTTTCAATTCCGACGATTTTGGTGATGCCCTTATCCTTGTAGATTTCGTAGAGTTCATCCACCATTACTTTCAAACATTCGGCGTTTTTAAACAGTGTAGTCACGTCTCTGAAGTTGATTCCCTTCTGTGGAAAATCAGGAATGCAACGAAGGTTTTCTAATAGAAATTGATTGTTCATGTTATAATACTTTTTTAATATGTTTTTTGAGTTATTTGATTAATTACTAAATATATGTTCCTTTCATTCATGTTCTGCATATGTTTCACGTGAAACGACCCTGCGTAGGCTATGTGTTATCTCCCGAGAAGTATCAATAAAACGTTGATGTCGCTTGGTGAAACCCCTGGTATTCTGCTCGCCTGCGCCAGCGTTTCTGGATTAATGCGGTTGAGTTTCTGTCTGCATTCTGTTGACAAAGACTGAAGTGAGTCGTAGTCGAAGCGCCCCTTTATTTTGATATTCTCAAGTCTGTGCATCTTCTCTGCAATTAGTCGCTCGCGTTCTATATAACCAGCGTATTTCATTTTCACCTCAGCAGCCTCGATGATTTCTTCCTTTCTGTTTGGAATGGCATCGAAAACGGCAGTCAATGAGGGAACGAGTTCTGCGAGAACCGTAAGTGAAATCTGCGGTCTGCCTATCAGATCGATGGCTTTGCACCCAGCTCGCAGTGGTGTTGTTCCAAGAGATTCCAGTGCGCCGTTTATCTCCTTCGGTTTCACGGATGCCTCTTTGCAGAAATCAATGATTCTTTCTATGTTCTCTTTTTTCTCTTTCCACCACGCTAATCTGTCGCTTTTCGCAATGCCAAGTGCGTATGCTTTTTCAGTCAACCGGGCATCAGCATCGTCTTGACGCAACAAAATGCGGTATTCAGCTCGTGATGTGAACATGCGGTATGGCTCGTCCACGCCTTTCGTTACCAAGTCATCGATGAGTACTCCTATGTAACTCTCATCGCGGTGCATCACAAATGGATCGGTGAAAGAGGTGTCATTGGTGGTTGCCCCCGCATGAATCGCGGCGTTTACACCAGCCACCAATCCTTGTCCTGCAGCCTCCTCGTAACCTGTTGTGCCATTTACTTGCCCTGCAAAGAACAGTCCATTGATGATCTTCGACTCTAAAGAATGCTTCAGTTGTGTAGGATCAAAGAAATCATATTCGATGGCATAGCCCGGTCTGTATATTTTCACATCCCGCAGTGCGGGGATTTTTCTCAGCGCCTCAATCTGTATTTCCATCGGCATGCTTGATGAGAATCCGTTCAGATACATCTCATTCGTGTTCTCGCCTTCTGGTTCCAGGAACAATGGATGAGAATTGCGCTCAGGGAATGTCACCAATTTAGTTTCGATGGAAGGGCAATAGCGCGGGCCGATGCTTTGTATCTGACCATTGTAGAGAGGCGAATCGGCAATGCCCGACATGAGAATGCTGTGCACTTCGGCGTTGGTGTTGAAAGTCCAGCAAGGCAGTTGTTTGGCATCCCGAGGAATCGGAAGGTAAGAGAAACCCGTGTATGAATTCTCTCCCGGCTGTATTTCGGTATCTTCGAAATGAACTGACCGCCTGTCAATGCGCACTGGTGTACCCGTTTTCATGCGTTCCGACCGGATGCCATGGCGCGTGATACTCTCCGTGAAATGCATCACGGCAGGCTCGGCGATGCGTCCGCCGGGAATCATTTTGCGCCCGATGTGCAGCAAACCGTTCAAGAATGTTCCGGCGGTGATGACAATTGCCTTGGCGCGGAGCTCGGCTCCCCAGATTGTTTTCACACCCACCGCCTTACCGTTTTCCACTAACAGCTCGTCAGCCTGATCCTGCCAGATATCCAAATGCTCGGTTTCATCTAACCGCGACCTCCATTCCCAGATGAATTTCTCGCGGTCGCATTGGGCGCGCGGGCTCCACATGGCCGGTCCTTTCGAGCGATTCAGCATGCGAAACTGAATGGCGGTGCGGTCGGTAACGATACCCATCTGTCCGCCCAGTGCATCAATCTCACGCACGATCTGACCTTTGGCGATACCCCCAACGGCAGGATTGCACGACATCTGCGCTATTTTGTTCATGTCCATAGTCACCAGACAGGTATTGGCACCCATGTTCGCCGCTGCCGAAGCTGCCTCGCAGCCGGCATGTCCACCACCGATGACCAGTACATCATATTTCAGAATCATATCATGTCTTGCTTTATTGCGATGCAAAAATACAAAAACTTTTGCAAATAGGGTGTTGAAACATAAAAGATTTGAATACTTTTTTAGTTTGCAGCCATACACCGCCGTTTTCAAAGCTATGCTTTCAAGCAGCAAAACATCATGTTTCGGCACCCGAAAGCTGTGGTTCTGATGCCCGAAAGTTATGGTTTTGAAGAGTGAAAAATATGGTTCTGATGCCCGAAAGCTATGGTTTTGTATAAAGCGCTCCATAGAAGCAGACAATCTTTCAAAACAACATACTCTCAAAGAGAAAAAGAATTTTTTGTAGATGCGCATAAGTATCTGACAATCAGTCTGATTCAAAATTCTCTCCGTTACCATCTCCGTTATCCGCTGCGTTACCTGCTGCGTAATTTCATTGAACATTGAGCATTGACCATTGAACATTAATCACCAACCAATATCCAGTCCTCTATGTTCAATGTTCAATGCTCAATGGCCAATGCTCAATGGTCAATGGTCAATGGTCAATGCTCAATGGTCAATGGTGAATGTTCAATGCTCAATGGTCAATGAAATTACGCAGCAGGTAACGCAGCGGGTAACGCAGCAGGTAACGGATAGAATCCTGAATCAGACTGATTGTCAGAACCTTACGCGCAGCGACACTAAATTAATTTTTTAGCTATGAGGCGCAGTATCGCAGACCGAGTAACAGGGCATGCGTCAGACCTCATGACTTTCGGACGAGTGGCGGTCACCACGACCTTAAAAAGAAGAATCCTATCAGCCAACAAGTTCAAAAAACGGTAATTCTTTCAATAAAAAGCGTTTTTTTATAGAAAAACCTTTGAGTTCTCATTATTTTATGGTATATTTGCACACTCAAAGAGGGATGAGACTACCTATATCATGGTATTCGCAGCCTCTTGAAATCATGTTTTGTCAACTGTTCAGAATGCGAAGTGATGCCGTGAAGCAGATTGAAAACGAAGAAAGATGCCGTGAAGAATCCTGTATGATCATGAATTAAGTCTAACAATTAAATAATTTAAAATCAATCATTTATGTGGTTAATCAATTCATCTATTGGTAGGAAAGTGGTGATGTCGGTAACTGGCATTGCGCTTATCCTGTTTCTGACGTTCCACTGCTGTATGAACGTCGTGGCTCTCTTCTCTGGAGAAGCCTACAACATGATTTGTGAATTGCTCGGTGCCAACTGGTATGCCGTAGTGGCAACGCTTGGCTTGGCAGCCTTGGCAGCCATTCACATTGTCTATGCCTTCATTCTTACTGCTCAAAACCGCCGTGCACGCGGCAGCGAGCGCTACGAAGTAACGGCAAAGCCCGAGAAAGTGGAGTGGGCATCTCAGAACATGCTCGTGCTGGGAATCATCATCCTGGTGGGTCTGCTGATTCACCTTTATGACTTCTGGTACAACATGATGTTCGCCGAGCTGTTCCCCTCAATCCATTTCGACGAGGCTCCCGCCGACGGATTTGGCAAGATTGTGGCTACATTCTCAAATCCAGTGAAGGTTGTGCTCTATGTAATCTGGATCGTTGCTATCTGGTTCCACCTCTCTCACGGCTTCTGGAGTGCCATGCACACCTTGGGTATCAACGGTAAGATTTGGTTCAACCGTTGGCGCATGATCGGCTGGATTTACACCACGCTGCTCATGCTCGGCTTCCTCATCGTGGTATTGGCATTTGCATTCCACTGTGCTCCGTCACTTTGCTGCGGTGCTTAATTATTAACTCTTAATTCGAAAAAACCATGACAAAAGTTATAGATTCAAGAATTCCGGAAGGACCAGTAGCAGAGAAATGGACTAATTACAAGGCACATCAGCGTCTGGTAAACCCAAAGAATAAGCTGAAGCTCGATGTTATCGTTGTGGGAACGGGTCTGGCTGGTGCCAGTGCTGCCGCTTCTCTTGGCGAAATGGGCTTCAATGTGATCAACCTGTGTATTCAGGACTCTCCCCGTCGCGCTCACTCAATTGCCGCCCAGGGAGGTATCAACGCCGCCAAGTGCTATCAGAACGACGGTGACTCTGTTTATCGTTTGTTCTACGACACCGTGAAGGGTGGCGACTATCGTGCTCGCGAGGCTAACGTGTATCGTCTGGCCGAGGTTTCTAACAATATCATCGACCAGTGCGTGGCACAGGGTGTTCCTTTCGCACGCGAATATGGCGGCATGCTTGCCAACCGTTCTTTCGGTGGCGCACAGGTGAGCCGTACGTTCTATGCCAAGGGTCAGACGGGTCAGCAGCTGCTGCTCGGTGCTTACTCTTCACTGAGCTGCCAGGTTCAGGCTGGTAAGGTGAAGCTCTACACACGCTACGAGATGGAGGATGTGGTCATTGTCAACGGCCGCGCACGTGGCATCATTGCCAAGAACCTCGTAACGGGTAAGCTGGAGCGCTTCTCTGCCAACGCTGTGGTCATCGCAACCGGTGGATATGGCAATGCATACTTCCTCAGCACCAACGCTATGGGTTGCAACTGCACCGCTGCCGTTCAGTGCTATCGCAAGGGTGCCTACTTTGCAAATCCTTCATACGTACAGATTCACCCCACCTGTATCCCCGTTCATGGCGACAAGCAGTCTAAGCTTACGCTGATGTCTGAGTCGCTGCGTAACGACGGTCGTATCTGGGTGCCTAAGAAGATTGAAGATGCCAAGGCTCTACAGGCTGGAACCAAGCAAGGCTGGGAGATTCCCGAGGAGGATCGCGACTACTATCTGGAGCGCCGCTATCCCGCATTCGGTAACCTTGTGCCTCGCGACGTTGCCTCTCGTGCTGCTAAGGAGCGCTGCGACAAGGGCTTCGGCGTGAACAATACAGGTCTTGCCGTGTTCCTCGACTTCTCCGAGAGTATCAACCGTCTGGGCATCGATCAGATTATGCAGCGCTATGGTAACCTCTTCGAGATGTACGAGGAGATCACCGATGTGTTCCCCGGCGATGTTGCCAACGAAATCAACGGTGTGAAATACTATAAG
>JAFUVB010000105.1 GCA_017471245.1 Prevotella sp. | reverse complement strand
GTCATAGTAGATCACGCCCCGCTGCTTCAGCCGCCGGAACGTCTCGCGGGGTGTCAGCCCCATCTGCCGTCCCACCTCGCTGGTTGTCCGGCATCCCTCGGTCATTTTGTTCGTTTCCGTCATCATGCGCACCATGCGCTCTGTTGTCTTCTGTTCTGTCATAGTCGTACCTTCGCAATTAAAAATGGTTTTACAAATCAGTGTCAACGGGGGCCCTCCGTCTTATTGCAAAGGTACACAGATAATTCCAGAGCACAAAAGAAACGATGTCACTTCAATGTCACTTTCCGACGTAGTCGTGCAGGCAGCGGTTGTATAGCCGGTCTACGGATGTCTTGGTACCGAGGTTAGTGTGGGTGGCAAGGTAGGACTGCAGTGCATCCTTGCTGCCCGCAATCCATCCACGCTCATACATTGTCAGAAAATGCATCATCACGTCGTGCTTGCTTACCTTCTCAAAATCGAAGGTCAACCGCTGTGACTGTTGGTTTTTTACGTGCCCCTGCTCGTTGATGGAGGCTTCTATTCGGTTCACACTCGCCAGCACCTGGGCCAGCATCTCACCGTTTGTCTTGGCTTTTGCCATTGCTTTTGTCGCCTTTCCCGATACCCATAGGCATCAATATGCGCCTATTCCAGGTTGAAAAAGACTATCAAAAGCAATGCTCATATAACGTGGCTTCGCCGCTACAAAGATACATAATTTCCCAGAAACGCTTGGTACAGGTTTCTGGGAAAGTTTGAAAAATACTCCTTAGGGAGTATGATGAATTGTTATGCAACGGATAAATTTTTCTTCAGTGATACGGCGCGGCCATTCTCTTCTCCAGTTCTAATTCCTTGCGCTTCTCCAGTTCCTTACGTTCGCGTATGACAACTTGATTCTTCAGGGATACTTCTATGAAGTCATAGAAGACACCACTATCAAGAGTGTATTTCTGTGTGTATTCGATGTCGGTGAATTGGGTAGACACAAACGACAACTTGTATGTGCCAGGGGTTAGCCGCACAACATTGTCTGCATCCGGATGCAAATCCTTTACAAAGGACTTGAAGCGAAACAGGCTACATGGCACATCGGTTTCTATATGAATCTCAGCACCCGTAGAATCTTCCTGTTTCTTGATGTAAGGTGCTATACGGCAGCGTATGAGCTCTTCTATCGAAGCCTTGAAGAGGCTCAGTCGATAATTAGTGGGGGTAGGCATAAATCATAGCGAGTCTGTATAGGAAGAATTTCTCATCCCTGATCCCTCTGAGTGCAGCCCTGAAAGCCTTGACCTTGGCATTGAAAGACTCTGCCGCAGCATTTGATGACCTATTATTGTAGAAGTTGAGGATGTCGTCGTAGTGCTCATAGAACGTGGCGGCAATGACATTAAAGGAATGGAATCCAGCCTCTTCCACCTTGTTGTACCAGCGAGCCATGGAGAGCCTTGCTGCATCCTTGACGGTGTTCTTCGCGAAGATCATCCGCAGCGAGTGTGACAGCGAATAGGCCTGCTGGAGGTCTGGGTACTCTGCGAACAGTATTTTTGCTCTCCTGGCCTGTGACTTGGTCCACTTGTCGGCGGACTTGAAGAGCAGGTAGCGGCTCCGTGCCAGCAGTTCATTCTTGGTGTCGCCGTTCTCATAGCGGAAAGGCACGTATTCCCGTCCTTCGAGCTTTGCGTTCTCCATAGCGTCGTTGGCCTCCTGTATGGCATTCCAGCGGTGCTGGATGCGTATCTCCTGCACGGCATCGCAGGCAAGCTTCTGGATGTGGAAGCGGTCGATGACACGCTGTGCCTTGGGAAAGCTGCTGCGGACTATCTTGCGCATGGAGTCCGACAGGTCGAGCGTCACCTCTTTGACCGTCTCACGCCTGTTCTCGGGAATCTCCTCCAATGCTCGTATCACGTCTTCCGACTTCGTCCCTGACACAATGGCCACGAGACAGCCCTCTCTGCCATGACGGTCGCGGTTGGTCACGATGGTGTACAGCTCACCGTTGGATAGGCTTGTCTCGTCAATGGCCAGATGCTCGCCGATGTTCTCAGGGAACACCAGCCACTCGTCGGCATGGGAGAGCTCGCTCCACCGTCGGTAGCCGCTCAGCACCTCCTTGTATTGTTTCTCAAACGTATGGGCATCAATGTAGTAGAAGTCCTCAAGCGTACGGCAGGTCACCGGGGATGTCTCCATACGTCTCTTTTAAAAAAGCCGCAAACTCCTTCGAGTAGCGGGTGCCGTCAGCTGTCACCTTCAGCGGCAGGATGAAACTCTTGCCTGTACGGCTGTCAACCCACCGGCGACGCCGAAGGACCAGGACCACCTTGTGGTCGCGGATGGGGAAGTCCGTCACCTCCACGGGAGCAATGAAGCCCTTGGACTCAAAGTGACCGTCACTCTGCAAGTCGGCATTCATCTTCTCGTCAAGGTGGATGTGCATCTCAGGCTCGTCGTAAGCCTTGGTATCCACGTACTCAATATCAGTTATCACGAAGTTGTCAAGAACCTCCTTGGGCAGCACCAAGCGTGCCAGCATCAACAAACCTTTGTCTTCCATGCGGCAAAGGTAAGAAAATTATCTGGGATTTGAATAGGTTACCCCTATGAAATATCGACTGAGCCCTTGAAGAGTGTCTTCATCTGGAGTTCGGAAAACTGGTGTGCTCCTACGGCTTTCTTTAACCTTTCAGGCAAAAACTCTGGTATACCCTCAAAATTGTCATCAACAATAACAACTGGTACCATATGGCTATTACATTCAATAGCATAAAGAATCTCTCTGCGTACCCAGTCATTTTCATTGACACATCGGTCCAATGAACCTTTAGACAAGATAAGCAAAAAAAACAGGTGCCTCCTTGATGGCCTCCTTGATTCGGTTATCAAACACACCGTCGTTCAGTTCGTCAAAGTCGAGAAACACTTTGTACTGGTGTTTCTCCAATGCTGATTGTATGATGCGGGCGTATTTATCGCCTCCATCACGTCTGTAACTGATAAATATATCGTAGTTCTTATTCATATTAACCAATCATAATGAGAAATATACGGAATAGTCGTCGGGGATAGCCCCAATGAAATGCGTTATATAGGACATGTTTCAGAAACCCTGTACATTACAGCCTCTGTATGACAACTGTTAAGCCATAAATTAACCGCCCTTTCGTCAATGCGCTCAACGGTAATGTCCTCGTCTTGAATGACATGGAATTCTGAATAAGCGGAAATTTCGTACTCTATCGCTTTCTCCATATAATCAAGTGCTTTGTTAAGGGACTTGAAAAGTTTATTCTCAAATTCACCAACCAATTCAAGATCTTCACTGATATTCACCAAAGTGAATAGGTAGTATTTTTCTGTAGGACTCTTCATGTTCAACAATTTCTATTGCATCAAACAGTGCTCGTTGTGATAATCAAGGTACACCTTGTGTTGTGGAACTACATGAATAAGGTGTACATTTTTGTCCATACCTAGCAATTCCCTTTCAGAAGATGGGAAAAAACGTGAGTAGATGATTTTCCCATCCCCGTCAAAAGAAATATATCCCTTGTCAAATAGTTTGTCATAGTTAGGCAATAATAGTAATCCATTATATACAGACAATCTTTCTTCATTCGTGCTGTCCTTCCACGGTTTAATATGTGAAGCAATTAGACAATCGTACATCCCGGAACTGGTGATGGAGCAGCCACCCCAATGATCTAACAAACGCTGACGGAATAACCCCTGACCCACTCTTGCTTTCATGATAGCGTCACGTTCTGTCCTGTTTAAAGAGTTATTATACTGGACTTTCTTTATTTCATCCTCAATCTCTTTTTCTTGTATCTGGGTATAGTCGTCTTGAATAAATTGTCTGAATTTGCGTAAAGCAGAACGAAAATTTGTTAAGTCACGTGGAGTGTTATACCTGTCTCTTGACTCAAGCAAAGTCCGCTCACTTTCTATAATCTGGTTGATGGCTGTTTCATCAAGTGATGATGTGATAGGGTAGGTCTTCGAAAGGAACTTCAACCACGACATATAGTTGGTTCGTGAATGAGAATTTATTCCACCCAACGGTGAAGAGAGATAGTGATAGAAATCACTTTCCCATTCTGAGAACCATTTATCATTATTGTTCATACCTCCTATGGATTTTGATATGCCGAAGGTCTCGGTGCCAACTCTGATGTTCACCCCCGTGATTTTTAGATATCCCTATCAACCCCGCTTTCACGCCACCACAAAGTCCAGTGCATTGCGCTTGATGACAAGCGGATAGCGCTCGGGGTGGCGCAGACTGTCTATCTCCAGGTCCACGTCCAGGTCGGGCCACTCTATGGCCTCCGGGCCGCTCATCTG
>JAFUVB010000104.1 GCA_017471245.1 Prevotella sp. | reverse complement strand
TTTCTGTAATTTTGTCATCGGTAATCATGAGTATGTTCTTTTGTATCGCTTTATAAGTAACTGAAAATCATCTATAAAGGTACAAAAAATATCTCAGATTACCAACTTTTTAGAGAACTTTCTTATCCCGAACTGGCGTATCATTGAAGGAGACCCCGGCGGAAACGGTAAAGGCGCAAAAAAGAATACGCTTTGGGACGACGAAGAAGAAGACGTTGTGCCTACTCCTGTGTATAATTTGAATAACTTCAACCTTTGGTATGATGAAGATGAAGAAGAATAATTAACAACTTTAAATTTTGCGAAACATGAAATACAGGTTTTTATTTGCAATAGTTTTCTGTCTTGGGTTGTTCGGAAGCCTTGAGACAAGGGCACAAGATATTACCAGCACCAATTTCAATGACAATGGATACACTGTTCCTGCAGGAGAGATTGTATGGTATGGAACCACTTTGGCTGACGCTGTCAGCAAGAGTACGAATGGCTACGTTTACCTCTACAATGTGAAGACGGGAAAATTCCTGACGGCTGGCGGTCAGTATGGAGTGCATGCCGTGTTGTCTTCCGTTGGTATGCGACTGAAGGTTGCGCAAACCACGTATAACGGAACTACTGTTTATACAATACAAGGACGTATTGACAATCCCGCACAAGGAGACTATATGAGTCCGAATGGAACTACCAATACTGATATTTATATGGATCGCGATGGAACCGCTCAGAAAGGAACTAAATATAGTCGACCTAACTGGTTGTTTACAACTTTCACACAGCCAACCGGACAAAGTACTGTGAACGGTGCCACTAAGACCTTTACAAATTACAGAATATACAATTACAATATAACGACAACAAACTATGTCGGCACCAACGGAGTCAATTCTAACGACGTTTACTTTGTCAACCAAAATGGAAATAACAACATCTGGCGCTTTGTCTCAGAAGAGGACTATAAAAAAGCTATGGACAACGTAACATGGGGTGCCGTGGATTTGGGTTCTTTCCTGAAAGATGCAGAGTTCGGGCGTGACAACAAGGACGGACGCTATTGGGTTTGGAGCGATGCTGAGGCTCCGGCTTTCATTGAAACCGATATTGACTCCGAGAATCAAGAATATACAAAAGACAACTGGGTGATAACAGGAACGAACAAGCACTGGCACCAGCGCAATCAGGATAAGATGGTGAACGAAGTGTTAGTTCAGCCATATGTAAGCATTCCTTCAACAACATACGGAAGGAATATAGGAACAACAAATTATAGCGGTCAATACAGTGATGACAACTATCGCAGTGCATGTGCACAATACTATGCAGCAGAAATCTACAACGAGAAGATCAAACTTTCTCAGGAACTAACGATGTCTGGAGTGCAGAACTTGAATGACGGTTTGTATAAGATGACTGCGCAAGCTCTGTATTATGACGATAATACGGGCTTGACTAACCAGAAGAGTACAGATCCCGATAAAGCAAATGCCTATTTCTTTGTGCAGACAGAAACTGAGATAGATGGCGAGACTGTTGTCAACCTTCAGGAATTGCCCATCATACCCATGAACAAGGTTGAAGGCAACAACATCACACCTCACAGCGGTGTTTCAGCTGGCTATGTGTTTGACCACGACTCCAGGGCATATATTCTCGAGTTCTATATTGAATTGAAAGATAACACCAAGGTGACGCTGGGTATACGTACAGAAGAAGCCAAAGGATGGACTGTGATAGGAAATGTTCACCTCTATGCTCATGGCAAGCAGGCTCTGTTCTTGGATGAGGACTGGGATATGGAAACGAGTGTTCCTTATTATGATGAAACTACGGGTCAAAACCAGTGGTCAGAAGGAAATCCATATCAGCACACCCAGTTCTTTGAAGGCTACAATTTCCCGGCAACAGTATATTATAACCGCACGATGACCAAGAACAAGTGGAACACCATTTGCTTGCCAATCGCCCTAACGGGTTCTCAGGTGCGCGCTGCTTTCGGTGGCGACTGCCAGCTGAGCGAGTTCGTGGGTATCACAGCAGCACATCCAACACGCATTGACTTCAAGAGGGTTGACTTGGACACAGAGGGACTGGAAGCGGCTAAACCATATATCATCAAGCCGACAAGAGATCCCGATTATACGGACACTACCAAGAAATATGAACTGTTGGTGGGTAATGGCGGACATAACCATTATGTTCAGTTGGATGCTCCTATATACTTCATCGGCGGTGTGACCAAGGAAGCTAATTCCGGGTCTTTGCCTGAACCAGGAAAAGTAACCGACAACAATGCTCCGGCTGGTTCTCCGAAAATCACTTTCGAAGGTACGTTCTATCGCAAGAGCATCATGAAGGAAGAACTGGAGAACAAGCATATCTGGATGATAACAAGAGGTGACATGTATCATCTTGACGGTTCCAACCCAGGATCTACTTGGACGTGGAACAGTTCTACACGTAGTTTGGAAGAACACACGGGTACAGGATATACAATATGGGGTACATACTGCTATCTGCATGCTGACAAAGCTGCCGATGCCAAGAACCTGCAAATCGCAATCATGGGTGTCAGCGATACCGTTACGGCAATTGAAGGACTGTTCATGGACAATGGTAACACAAACATCGCCGACGCAAAGATGTACAACCTCTCAGGTCAGCGTGTAAATGACAGCTACCGCGGCATCGTGATTATGAACGGGCGCAAGATCCTGAAGAAATAATGATTACCCAATATTATATTTCGAGCGAGGTGCCTGCGAGTGATTCGCAGGCACTTCGCATTTTCAGAAAGGCATGCTGACAGACTCTCTTGTCAGATTCTAACGAAGGTAAAACAAATGCACTCTTAAAACACTTTGTGTCGAAATACAACTTTAAGATTGTGAAATTTGGTTTATTCAAATAATTATTGTATTTTTGCACCCAAACATTTGAGTAATGATAACGAAAGAAGAAGTTCAGAAATTTTTGGAGCAGTTTAATGCAAAAGTAAAGGTCTTTGGCATTATCTTCCGTGATGACAGACAAAAGAATAAAGAAGCTTTACAGCAGCTTGATATAACACCTTTGCAGCGTGAATTAATAGTTAAGAGCCTACAAATACAAGACTACGTAGAAGGGCCCGTCATTGATGTATTGAATCAACAGGGCGAAATGTGGGTGTTCGGAAAAGACGTTAAGGGTAGAGAGGTGTATATCAAGATAACGTTGGGTTATCAAAACGGCCAGACAATCTGCATCTCGTTTCATTTAGCAGAACATCCTATGCAGTATCCATTTAAATCTTCAGAGTTATGATAGTAAATAGTCCATATTCAGGCAAGCCCATGAGAATTGTCTATGAGAAAGACACATGGGATTTTCGTGGAGAGAAGTTCCCATACGTGCATATTGCGTTTCGTGATGACGAACATAATGAGCAGTTTACTACCACAGAGAGTGATACCGCTTGCTATGAACAGGTAACCAATCAGTATCGGGCGAAGTATGGCATTCCCTATACTGATGAGATTATTGCTGTTCGCCAGCGGTATGGAATCAGTGCCGCCAAGATGTCGCTGATACTTGGTATCGGCATCAACCAGTATCGGCTGTATGAGCAGGGCGAAGTGCCTAACGTATCTAATGGCAGGATGATACGCTCAATAATGAATCCCAAGGTGATGTTGGAAATGGTGGAAAGTTCCAAAAATGAGTTAAGTGCATCGGAATACGAAAAGATAACAGCTAAAGTGAAGGCAACAATCACCGAGAGTAGCGCCTACAAACTGGAACAGTATGAGACACGACGAATATTCAATGAGTCTCGTGGAATGAACAATGGTTTTGCTCAGACTTCATTGGTCAGGTTGAAGAACATCATGCTATATATAATAAATAGGTGTGATGATGTGTGGTGTACAAAGATGAATAAGTTGCTGTTCTATGTGGATTTCCTCTCATATCGCGAGCGTGGCCTGGCAATGACAGGATTGTCCTATAGAGCCATAGACTTTGGCCCTGTTCCTGACCGATGGGATAGGGTATATAGTGAATTCTCTGAAGTGAAACAGGAACTCCGCCAGGTAGGTGATTTCGTTGGAAGCATATTGACAGCTTCGCAGGAGGCTGATATGTCGATGTTTACAGATGATGAAATCAATGTCCTTGAAGCAGTATGTTCAAACTTCGGGAATAAGTCATCTCGTGAAATCTCTCATTTGAGCCACGAAGAGAAGGCATGGATAGACTACCATGCAAATCATGAGAGGATACCATTTATAGAGGCTTTTTCCATAAAAGCGCTTTAATACTACCACTCAGTTTGCCATCTGAAGCACCGCTGCCGCAAGAACTACTACCAGTTATCTGTGCGGAACGAACTGACGGGAAGCCCATCGCAGAAGAGATCACCGTCTGCCCAGTTGCGGAAAGCATAGCGCACAGCCACAGGATGCGGCACATCGTCACTCCTCACGTATACTCTATTACGGTCGATCCATACCTTTGCGGGATGGAAGACACGGTCTTCACCGGCAATTTCGAACAGATTGCTGGTGGTGCCGTTATTGAAATACACCCATTCCTTTGAACGGTCGAAGGCAACTACTGCCGTATCGTTCTTGAACTCCACACTTTCGTAGCGGGCATGCTCGGGAATTCCCTGAATGCCATAGGTGTTTCGCAATGCCAGGAACGCCAGTCGCTCCCCTGCCTCACGCTTCTTTCGAGGATGAATACCATATTCCAGACCGGCATCCATCAGCACTGCCATGCCCGTGTTTTCCACCATCCGCTCCACCTTCGACTGCTGTTCGCGCAACAAGGCACTGTTGGTATCCCAGTCGATCAGGCTGTAGTCGTAAGGCGCAATCTGACAATAATAGAACGGGAAATCACCCTGATTCCAGTCGCTGCGCCATCCGCGAATCATCGTGGAAAGCATGTCTGCGTAGGTCTGATAGCGCGGAACGTTGTCCTCGCCCTGATACCAGATCACTCCGCGCATGCCATATCCGATGAGCGGATGCAACATTCCGTTATATAATACGGTGGGTGTGCGGTTCTTCGACTTGATGTCTTCGGGCGTTTGCGGTATCTTGGCATCGGGAAAAGCCTTGAGCCAGTCGGCTGTCATCCATGCTTCGCAGGCACTTCCGCCCCATGAAACGGCGATGAGACCTACGGGAACGCCCAGCACCTGGCGCAGTTCGCGACCGAAATAGTAGGCTGTTGCGCTGAATTCGCGCGTGTTTCCCGGATTGGCTTCCATCCAGGAGCCGCTCACATCGTCAACAGGCGCAAACTGACTGTTGCGCTTCACGGTGAACATACGTAGCTGTTTGTCGGTGCTGTGCAGGCAATCGGCGATGGCTCCTGTCACTGGCTGCGCCTTGAAACCCTTCATTTGCATCTCCATATTGCTCTGTCCGCTGCATATCCATACCTCTCCGATGAGCACATCCTCAAGTATTGTCTTCTCTCCGTCGTTGAAAGTGATGGTGAAAGGTCCGCCTGCCTTGGGCGTCATCACCGATGACTTCCACTTTCCTTCACCGTCTGCCTTCACTAAATAGGTGCGGTTGTCCCACGAAGTGATGATTTTCATCGTGGCGTTTTGCTTTGCCTCGCCCCAAAGACTAACTTTTGCCTCGCGCTGCAATACCATTCCGTTGCTGAACATCTTAGGTAATGTGACCTTCGCATTGACTCCCGCTGCTACGAACAGGGTGGTCAAGAACATACATAACTTCTTCATATTCATTTGTTTTTCTTTGTTTTCTGCCTGAATTTTTCCACTATTCTGATCACGGCACGCCCGTTTTCGAGATTGCCGTCGGTAATTCCTATCAATCCGGCAGGCAACAGACTGTCGCCCTTAGTGCGGTATTTGGCATTGGTCCAGATGCCTTCGTAAGGCGGTCTACCGATGTCGGCGCCCTTCAAGGCATTGTGCCATGTGTTCACAACATCAATTTCCAGTTTGTTTTTCCCTTTCCGAATGGCTTTCGAAATGTCCACTTCGTAGGGCGATGTCCATGCTATGCCGCAGTCAATACCATTGAGCCACACATGCGCCACATCGCAAACCTCACCCAATTGCAGCACTACGCTGGCGAGTTCTCCGCGCGGAACCTTCGGTTTTCGGGGCTTATGGCTGAACGTCGTGGCATATCTCGCGCGTCCGCTATAGTATTTCACCTGATCGTCAGCATTGGCAGTCCAGTCGGAAAGCTGACAGTTGCGCAGCACTTTGCCGTTCTCCTTGAATTCAATAGCCCATGGACTGCTGATGTTGTTCGTCTGAATTTCGGCCACGGGGCGCACTTCTTTCATCGCGGTCAGACTGTCGGAAAAGATGACAAACACCGATCCCCCCTTCGGGAAACTGTAGTTGATGATCTGCTGTCCGTTGTGATTGACGGGCTTCACTGCAATAATACTGTTGCTTTGCGGGTTATAGAGAGCCGCTTTTTTGCCCGAAACGTTGAACACCATGCGACCTATGCGCTGCTCGCCGGTCTGGTTTGCGATGAAATAAATGTCGGTATTGCCATTGCGCCGGTGCGTGAAAGCCAGTCCACGCGACAGTTCCACATCGCGCGGAACGCCCTTCAGCGTCTCGTCGTGGTAGGGTTTGTCAATGACCATGATGCCTTGCTGCCTCAAAGCAGCTATCTTCGCCTTTGCTTCTTCACCCACTCGACAGCCTTCGGGCACCACTAACACGCGGTAAGAGAACGGCTGATGGAGCAGAGCATCCTTGTTCATGGAGTCATAAAGATAGCCATGCAGGGGATTGATCCAGTCTTTCATGTCGAGAATACCGGCACTATGATGCACGCCCACAGGCGATTCCTCCATGGGCTGCCCCACATTGGCGAGCCTGCGATGTTCGCTTTCAACGCGACCCTTGCCGAATAATCCCGGCAACATCGGTACTAAGCGGTCGGGCGTAAGTGCCCTGCTCGGCATCTCTTCGCCCGTATACACGGCGATATCGGCAACAGGTCGTCCCCATTGCAGCAGTTTCTGGCATCGGGTGATATAGTTTACGAATGCCTTTGCCTCAGAAAACCATGTCTGATCACGCTGAAAGAAGAGCCCAATACCATCGAGCGTCATGCCAGGTTTGCGGTCTGTCCAAGGATTATGGGTGAAAACGTGGAAGAAAAGGCGGTTCATGCCCAGCGCGAAATTGCGGTCGAGCAACGGTTTAACCATCGCGGGAGTCTCGTTCCACACACCTCTCACCTCGGTAAAACCCTCTGCCTGAACGATGTTTTTGCCATAGATATGTGCGCCGCTGATGGCATCGAGCATGTCGTTAGGTTTGTCGTGGGTGGGCGAATTCAGCCAATACTCACCCATGGGAATATCGGAATAGCGATAATGAAGCAATCCATCGCTCACCATGGTGGGCGCTATGCTCTCTGAAGAAAACAGCATTCCCATGTCGTGAGCGCGCTTCTGCACCGTGGCGAAGAACACTTCGTGGATCAAATCGTTAATGGTCAGGCGCACATCGCGCAGCACCTGCTCGCTCATTTCTGCCGATTCCATCGGGATTCCTGCCATCACCGGAAGCAAAGACATAAGATCGTAGCCGCGGCGCTGCCTGAATGCTGCGGCAAAACCGCTGCTCCAGTTCTGGCAACCGCACTCCCACGAATCGACATGCAGATATTTCACGGGCTTTCCGCTTGGCTGCCGCTCGGCAAAGCGTGCAAACCAATGGTCGATTTGCCTGTTCACTGCCGCCTGAGAGAACTTGTCGCATTCCAGTCCCTTGCCTCCGCCGCCCGTGGCATTGGTATATCCCGTTGAAGTATGTCCCATCCGGATGATGCGGTACGGCCGGTTTGCCATGAAGGAAGTGCTCACCTGATCACCGTCTAATTCCAGTTTCACCACGTCTTCCCGCCGAACACAATCAGCATCGGGCAGCTCCTCGGCCGTCGTTTCGGGTGCTATGCGCCATGCGAACCCGGCTTTTCCCTCCCAGTTGTCGATGCGCGGAAGATTAGAAAGCGTGGCATTCTTCAGTCCCAACCGCGGTCGCCACTTCGCGGCATCCAAGTCTTCGCTGCCCGGTTCCGTACCTTCGGGTGTCCACGAAAGGCGCCAATAGCGGGCAGTTGTTACGGGAAAGGCAAACGTGGTGTTATAATCATAGTTCTGCCATCCCTGTCTTGGTGGAACAAGATGTTTGACGACACGGAACAATTTGCCATCGTCAGACACCTCAATGGTCATGCGCTGTGCCTGCATGTTGGTGCCGTTGGCAGCGATTTCGATGTTGCGGAACAGGCGGGGCGAAAGAAAATCGTATTGTATCCACGCGGGCTCGGCGGCACTGAACACGCCTTTGGCATTGCGCGTCATGGTGGACGAGCACGTCAGGCGAGTTTTGCCGTTCTCGCTGTCGGCTGCCACCTGCAGGTTGAATTCGTCCTGACGAGCCACAGGAATGGCATAGGTGGCAATGTCTTCATAGTAACCTTCATACGCCTGGGGGCGCTGCAGCGTGAGCCCTTTCAGTTGTCCGGTGGCAAAAGTCTCGCTCCACACCACCTTTTGCATAGACTCTTCGGGAGCAATCCACGGACCGCCGGCCAAGGCGAAGCCGTCGCAGATATGAATGCCCAACTCCAGCCCCAGCGAGTCAGCCTGCTGCATGGCATAGTCTATCATCTCCCAGAAGCGGGGCGACAGTTGCTGCGCTTCGCCCTGATACTCCGGCCGTTCCTGCGCACCGCGTATCGGCATGAGATAGCAGCCGCCCAGCCCCACATCCTTCATGGCCTGCAAATCGGCTTTGATGCCTTCTTTCGAAACGGCACCGTACATCCAATACCAGAAAGTCCAGGGGCGCGCCATCTTGTTGGGCGAAGTGAGAGCAGTATACCATGAAGGATGCGTTCCAACAACGGCCGGAACGCTATTCTGAGCCGTTCCGCCGGCCACCATGGCAGCCAGCAGAACGCCAAGGAAATATCTTTTTATCATAAGCCCTGCATTGCTTTATCTATGATAAAGACTTGCACGGGAGCATTTTGTAACCATTTTTCTCTTCTATACAGGCACTTTTCATCCTGCCGCCGTTGCTGCGGGCTATGCTACTCAAAGGTGAGGATGGCACCGCCGGAGAGGACACCCGTTGACCACAGCGGCTGCGCGCTCGGACCGTTCAGGTCAACCACATGGTTCTTGTTGGGAACGCCCAGGATGCAGTCGAGCAGCGAGATGCCTGTGTCGGGAAGGTCGTAGAGGAACTGGTCGCGACCGTCGCGCGGCGTATAGACACCCACGAAAGCGCCCTGTTTGACGGGCTGAATGCCAATCTTTCCTTCGTCTGTTGTCAGTTGCATCCAGTGAACATCTCCGAAATAGCCCTTGAACTCAGGATACTCGAAACTCTCGCCGGGGATGGGGTCGTTGTAATCGTTCTGCCAATAGCCCAACTGCGGACCCTGCATGCGGTTGCGCCACACGCGGTAGGGACCCATTCCCACCCACTGCTTGCTGCGCACTTTGTGCTCGGGATAGTCGAAGGCAATGCCCATATAGTCAACAACGGCATCAAACTGATAGTTCCACGTAACCTTCACACTGCCGTTCCGCAGGAACTGCCAGCACACATCGTGCAGGGCTCCGAAACGGTACTTGGCCGTGAGCGTGGGCATTCCGTCTACAGTGGTCACCTCCAAGCCGTCGAACATGCCGTTGTCCTTGAACGGCACATACTTGTTCTCCTTCTTGCGCGCATCGCGGTCGCTGTGGTTATAATACTGGTCGAGCGAGCGGTCGGCACGTCGGCCGGCCACAAAGCGCGGTCCGTTGGCAAACGAGATGGTGCGCCCAGCCACCTGAACACCCGTCAGCCTACCGTCTTTCTTCGAGAATGTGTAAGTGCGCGAGCCTGCCTTGATGGTCAGTTCGTCGGCGGTTTCGCTCTTTGAGAACGACTGCTCTCCGCTGCCCACAGCCAGTTCCTTGGCGTGCGGCTGGTAACTCCAGGCGAAGATCTCGTTGCCATGCGGGTCGGTGGCGGTTATCTTGATGACGGCATCCTCGCCTGCCTTCACCGGAACGGGCAGCACACCCTCGCCGCCAGGAACCACATCGGGCGACGCGATAGTGCCTCGGCGCACCACCCTGACATCGCTCTTGCCCATCGGCGGCATCTCTAACAGCTGGTAAGAAAATGTGCATTCGCTGAGGTTCAGGAAGTTATAGTGGTTGCGCACGATATGTCGGCCGTCGGCCCTGAGCACAAGTTCCACCGGACTCCATATCTCGCGGATGGCATAAAACGACCCTTCGCGCTCGTGATGAGGGCCGAGAATGCCGTCGGCTCCGTAGTTTCCGTTGCAGTCGATCACACCGCCGAGGTCGGTTCTCACCACACCCTGGTCTGAGAAATCCCACAAAAAGCCTCCGGCGCAGCGCGGATTCGCCATCATAATCTTCCAATAATCGTAGAGTCCGGCACCGTGTCCGCCGTCGTAAAGTCCGTGCAGGAACTCCGTCGGCATATAAATCTCCTTCTGGCGCATGATGTCTTGCGTGCCGCCGTATGTGCGATAGTGACCAGTATCGAAGCCATTGCGGTTCAACCAGGGATATAACACCACGCGCTGCTGCACGTCGAAGCGCTTGAAAGTGGGCTCCAGGTCGAAGTTGAACCCACCTTCGTTGCCGCTGCTCCAGAAGATTACCGACGGATGATTTACGTCGCGCGTCACGAATTCCTCAACTAATTTCTGCCCAAGCAGGGTTTCATGGGCGAAGTGCCAGCCGCTCAGCTCGTTCATTACATACACTCCCAACGAGTCGCATGCCTCTAAAAACTCCGGATCGGCGGGGTAATGGCTCAGCCTGACGGCATTCATGTTCATGCCTTTTATGTCGTTCACGTCCTCGATATTGGCGCGCTTCGACAGCGTCCTGCCACTTTCGGGGCGGAAAGAGTGGCGGCAAACCCCCTTGAAAATCACTTTCTTGCCGTTGATATACACACCGTCGAAGTCGCGATACTCAATGGTACGGAAGCCGAACTTCTGTCTTTCCACGTGGCGCGCCTCACCTTTGGCGTCTTTCAATGTGAACACTGCCGTGTAGAGATTGGGGGTCTCGGCGGTCCATAGCTTCGGATTCTTCACCGAGAAGTCCACCGTCAGGTGGTCGGTTGATGCTGTCTGCGCGCGCCCCACCGTCTTTCCGATGCTCTTTCCCTTGGCATCCACAATGTCAACATCCACGTTTGCACCGGCAAGAGCGCGGTTGAGGAAAACATCAGCCTTGAAACGGCCGTCCATACCGGCATCTATCGCCACGCGACGGATGTTGTTCGAGGGTTTGCTGACGAAGAAAACAGGACGGAAAATGCCGCCGAAATTCCAGTAATCGGCACGTCTCTCCGCGAGATTCACCCGTGCATTGGCGCTTTCCTTGCTCACTTCCACCTCCAAAACATTCTTTTTCTTGCCGAGGTTCACCATGTCGGTCACGTCGTAACTGAAGCGATAGAACGCCCCTTGGTGAGCATCGCCCGCCTTTCTGCCATTGATTGTGACAGCGGCATCGGTCATAACGCCCTCAAAGGTGAGCAACAACTGCCTGCCGTTCCACTCTTGCGGAAGCGTGAATTCATACTTATAGCGCCCCTGCTCGTCGGCAATGCCTTCGGGATGCTCCTTTCCGTAAAACTTGATTCCATACTGATAGGTGCCGAAACCCTGCGTTTCCCAGCACGAAGGCACTCCAATCTTCGTCCATTTGCCGGCATTGTGTCCGCCGGTGCAATAGAAATCCCATTGCACCATGTCATCGCAGCCCGTTCCACTCAGGTAAATTCGCCGTGTTTCCAAGTCGCTCTGAGCCGTGATGCCAGCGCAAATCAGGGTCAGCAGCATTGTTGTCATCCAATGTCTCATGCGTTGTTCTCTTTTTAATGGTTTATTATAA
Source organism: Prevotella sp. (assembly GCA_017471245.1). Taxonomy (GTDB): domain Bacteria; phylum Bacteroidota; class Bacteroidia; order Bacteroidales; family Bacteroidaceae; genus Prevotella. The sequence continues at coordinate 24,483 of JAFUVB010000104.1, read as the reverse complement.
AGACTTGATATCGGCGGCTTTGTAACCGCTGAAAAGAGGTGTTGAAAAGGCGAAAATCACCCTTGCTTTTTCAAAACCTATGGTTTCGGGCTTCAAAACCTATGTTTTCAGGGCGCAAAACCATAGGTTTCAGGGGTCAAAAGCATAGGTTTTGAGGGTCAAAAACATAGGTTTTGAAGCCCGAAACCATAGCTTTTGAAAAACTAAAGTTTACTATCTGCTACATTAAGATTGGCGTTTTATAAGTAAAGGGGGCGTGCCAAAAAGAAACCACAACGGATTTCAAGGATTAACAACAACGGATTTCACGGATTAAACGGATCTTTTATGTTCATGATTTCTGCATGACTTTAATCCGTAAAATCCGTGAAATCCGTTGTTTCTATAGGAATATCGGTGTTTTTACACAACTTCTGTCAAGAGGAAACTATTTCACGGGGATGAAGCGGATGCGCAACGTGAGCGGCTGATTGTCGATGGTGTACTTCGTAAGCACACCCGGACCGCACGAACTGTTGCCAAGTCCCATCACGGCAGCATCGATATTCAGATAGACAAACGCCGGATCGGCCTGCAAATCGCTGTCGTGTGCCGTTTCGTAAAGATGCTGCGCGCTGTAGGGAAGCACCGAGAAACTGAACGCTCCCATCGGGTTTGCCCCTTGCTCGCCGTCGCTCATGGCAACCACAAGCCACCCTCTGCCCCGCTTGTCGGTGAGCTTCAGCCATGCCGCATCGTCGTGGTTGCCGCTGAATTGCGGCCGCGGATAGTGCACATACTGTGCTTCCACGGTGCTCTTCCACCGGTTCACGAAGGCAGCCTCGTGCCTGTCGGGATAGTTGTCGATGGGTCCGCGCCCGTAGTATTCAATGTTTTGCAGACTGTTTGGCAGCATAAAGGTGTTTCCCAAGCATGGCAACGGCGGCAATTGTCCCTGCTGCTGATAGGTGGCAGTGAAGTCGATCTCGCCCGATTTGTGGGTCACGGTGCTGTAAGTGGTGCGTATGCTGCCGTACAGAGCTTTGTATTCGTGCACCGACGAGCGCTCTATGGCACCGTCGGCAAGCGTCTTCTCGGTGGCAGAAACCACGATGGAATCGCGCATTTTGTCTAATTCTTGGTTCTTCCAGTCCTTTGCAATCCAGCTGCCAAAGCCCTTATCGTTGTCGGTTGGCGGTCGGAAGAAATGCGGAAACACATGTTCCACGGGCGAGGCAATGGCTCTGTCCTTGCGCAGTTGATAGCTCAAACCGGTTTGTTTCTTCAGTTGCGCCATGGTCTGAGTTGCGTTTCCGCCTGTCTGGGCTGCGCTTCCGTCGGTCTTGGCTGTGCTTCTGCCTGTCTTGGCAGCTGCTTCGGCATCGCCGCCTGTCAGTTTGAACTGCTGCTGAGCCACGATATGACCGCGCGGCGCCCATGGTTTGTCGGCCTTGAGCGTGGCTGTCACCATGAGAAAACCGCCCTGCGTGGTCTGCGTGATGTCATAGTCGCTGAGCGAAATATGGTTGTCGCGCACCGTGGTTTCCACCTTTCCGTCGCGATAAGTGAACCAAAGGGGCGCATAAACAGCCTTCACTTCGTCGTATTTAGGGGTGGTCTTGCGGTCGGAAGTCACCACTCCCTTCACGCAAAATGCCTTCAGGTTGGGCGCATCACCGAAGTCGCCGCCGTAGGCTACATACTGTTTCGCGGTGGTTTTCCTGCCGCGCGCGTTCACGGGAACCATCGTTCCGCTGCCGTCGGCAAGACGTTTGGCGAAGATTCCTTCGTCTGCCCACTCCCAGATAAAGCCGCCCAGCATGCGCGGATGACTATATATCTCGTCCCAATACTCACGCAGATTGCCCAGCGCATTGCCCATTACGTGGGCATATTCGCTGGTAAGCACGGGGCGCGAGTCGGTTTTGCTGCGCGCAATCGACAGCAATCGCTCCCAACGGGCATTCTCCGGCCGCTCCATATTGTTGTCTTTCACGCCGGGATTCAGGTATTCGTCCTGCGTGCGGGGGTAGAATCGCGATATCACATCCACGCTCTGCGGGTCGCGCTCAATGGCATCTGCCGCATCGTTGCGGTAGTCGCGGCCGCCCGTCAGCTGCGCTCCTTCGTAGTGAACAAAGCGCGTTGGGTCGTATTCATGTATCCAGGCGGCTGTCAAAGCGAAGTTTGTGCCCCACCCGGCTTCGTTTCCGAGGCTCCAGAACACCACCGACGGGTGGTTTCTGTCGCGAATCACGAGCCGTTGCGTGCGGTCTATCCAGGCAGGAGCCCACGAAGGGTCGCTCGCCAACTGCCCTCTGAGCCCGTGTTCCTCTATGTCTGCCTCGTCCATCACGTAGAGACCGAGCGAGTCGCACAGCTCATACCATCGCTCAGTGTTGGGATAATGGCATGTGCGCACGGCGTTGATGTTGGCGCGTTTCATCAGCAGGATGTCCTGCAACATGCGCTCTTCGGTCATCACATGACCGGTCAGCGGATCCATCTCGTGCCGATTCACGCCGCGGAAGCGCACCTGCCGGCCGTTGACAAGGAACATTCCGTCGCGTATTTCCAACTGACGGAAGCCTATTTTCGTGCTCACCTGCTCCACCACTTCGCCGTTGGCGTCGACCAACGAGAGCCTCAACACATATAAATAAGGTGTTTCGGCGGTCCAGTGGTGCGGTTTGCTGACCACGCAGGATAGCCACCCCCATTTGGGGTATCCCCTTTGGGGGTTGCGGTCGTTCATAATTGCTGCCTTATGGTCAAGGTTTAGCATGGTGGAAACATCGGCAACGAGGGTGGAATCCAACACATTTTCGCCCATTTCATCGAGCAATTGCGCCCTGAGTGTGTAGCCTTGCACCTGCCGCGAGGCATCGCTGCCGGTCTGCAACGACGGAGAAAGCGCCAGCTCTGGGTGGATAATGAGGCGCGCATCCTGATAGTCGGCATCGAAAATGGTGCGCACGCCGAAGTCGCGAATGCGTATCTGCGGCGTTGAAAACAAGGTGATGTCGCGGTGAATGCCCGCTATGCGCCACATGTCCTGGTCTTCCAAATAGCTGCCATCGGAGTATTTGAACACCTGAAGCGTAATCTGGTTGTCGCCATTGTGCAGAAAATCGGTCAGCCGAAATTCGGCCGGCTCCATGCTTCCCTGTGAATAGCCCACGCGTTTTCCATTCACCCAGAGATAGAAAGCACTGCTCACCGACCCCAATCGGATGAAAACCTCCTTGCCTTTCCATGCTTCGGGAACGGTGAACGTGCGGCGATACACGCCGGTGGGGTTCCTCTCCACGTAGGCGGTATACGTTTTCTTCGGCTCGCCCATCACGTATGGCGGATTGATTTTGAACGTATAGCCGCTGCTGCTATATATCGGCGTGCCGTAGCCATGCATCTCCCAGTCGCCGGGAACGGGGAATGTGGTCCATGAAGAGTCGTCAAAATCGGGCATGAAGAAGCCTTCCGGCTGCTCGTCGGGTGTCTTTGTCCAGTTGAATTTCCATGCTCCGTTCAGCGAATACTGGCAGTCGCCCGCCTGCCGATGATAGGGAAAGAACGCGGCGCGCGCCGGTTCGCGGTTGATTTGGAGTATCTGTTGGTTCTCCCAGTCGTGCTGCTGGGCTTGCAATAGCATAGGAACAGACAGGAAAATCAGTCCTGCATAGAGGCTTTTCATGCTCATAGTCGTTATTCTTTTATGTAGTTTTCACTCTATTCTACCGTCATATTGTCGAAAATCATCTGAGGTATGCCCTCGCCAGATACCACCACATGATAAGTGCCGGCATTGATTTGCGTGCCGGTGGTGATGCTTGTCATCTTGCGTTTGGTCTTCTTCACGTCGGTCTGCAAGAAGGTTATGTCGTCGTCTTTATACACTACGCCCTTCTTGTCGGTAATCTTTACGTGCAGAAGACGCGGCTTTTCGGCATTGTAATATTTCCATCGCAGGGCATAAACCTTGGCTACGCCCACGTTGAAGTCCCACTCCATACGGTCGTTCACCATCTTTCCTTCCACTTCCACGGCAGGCGACGACTTCGGGGGAAGCATGTTGTCGGGCGTTTTCACCATGATATCGTCGTTGAACAACGACCAAAGGGCTTTGTCGGAGCGCAGAGAGGGGGATTGGGAAGCCACGTTGCGCGCATCAGGAACGGAAACAGCGTCGCCGGTTTTCGCCTTCGCAATGGCAATGGCGGCAATGATTGCCTGCCCAGCCTGCACTTTCGGGAAGCTGACGACTATCTCTTTCCCCGTGTTTTCCACATACAACACGCGCTTATAGGGCTTGCCATAGTGAGCCTGAGCCCAGATATCCAGACGGTGAACCATCGTTTTCCCGTTGACAGCCACATCGAAAAGGCGCAGTCCTTCTGCGTCGTGCTGGCGATACCACGGCTCTATGAAATAGAGTTCTATGCGATAACGCCCGGGGGCAGCGGGGAAATGGAAGTTCAGTTCGTGCCGACCGAAACGCGAAGTCTTGAACAATGGCGACGAAATAGAGTCGTTGAAGGTCTGCGATGCCTGATAAGGCGACACCTCCCAGGCACCGTCTTTCACACCGGAAAAGCGGTCCGCCCACGACGAAGACCACGTTGTGTTGTCCTGCATCCATAAATTCCCCATTTCATCGGTATAGTCATCGCCGCCGCAATTCAGCCTGTAGAGGTAGTCAAAGCCTGCTTCGGGCTTCAGGATTTGCTCGTTGATGAGGGCCGTGGCGGGTGCTATCGGCTGCGGATGATAGTGCTGTTGGTACATGTAATAGGCATCAACGGGCTGGTCCCAGATAGTGAACAGACCCTTATAATTAAATGGTCCCACCTTGTCAACGCGCCGCAGCGCCTCGTCGGGTTGCCTTCTGCCGGGGTTGTCGTGAGAAACCAGCAGCCAGTGGAACTGTCCGCACACACTGTCTTTCACGCTTTCAGCCAGGTTTACCTTCTTTTCCAAGAGCTGAAGATATTTCTCTTCGGTGTAGTTTTCACCCGTATGGTTGCCCAAGGTGCGCCATGCGCCGTACTCGCCATTGAGCAATTGGTCGGTGCGTTTTAGCTCATTGCCGTAGTTGTTCACATCTCCGCCATACGTTCCGCTCCAGTTTTGCACCACATTCCAGTCGGTTCCCTCACCGCCGTTGCACGTTGTGATGAGCCGTTGTGTGCCGCAGCGCGGATCCAGCTGGCGTATAATGGCGCAGCATTCCTCAGCAAAATCCTTTGGCAAGGTGCTTTCGTTCTGCAGTCCCCATAAGATGATGCTGGGCGAATTGCGGCGTTCCTTCACCCATTGGATGAGATGACGCTTGAAAGAATCGCGGAACTGCGGTGTGTCATACCAGATATGCGCCGAGAATTGCGGCCACCAGAGGATGCCTTGCTCATCAATCAGCTGTTTGTAATATAGGTTATGAGGCTGATGGGCATCACGAAACGCGTTGAAACCGGCATCTTTTGCCATCTTGATACGGGCTGCAATCTGCTCGTTGGAGAACGCATGACTCTGTCCGAACTCATGTTCATACTCGCATGTACCATTGATAAACAGCGGCTTTCCGTTCAAAAAGAAACGCTGATCTCCATCGTTTCGCGTCAACGGCCAGCTGGTTGTGCTGATGCCGTAGGGTGTATCTGTGCTCTCAGTTGCCTTGCCGTCGCGCTTGATAATGGTGTTCAGGGTGTAGAGATAAGGCTTTTCGGTGCTCCACATCTTGGGGTTCTGGATGGGAGAAGACTGGCGTATCACCTTCGTTTCGCCTGCTTTTAGCTCGATTTCATCGGTCAATCGGATGACTTGTTTACCACTTTTCTCACAGAGTTTGTTAATCAACTGAACCCGGGCAGGCTGCTCCCCGTAGTTTTTTACCTCTGTTTCAACGAACACACTGTCGGCAGAAAGGTTGTTCCAGATATGCACTCCAAACGGTTCTACGCGCACTTTGTCGGTCACTTCCAACACAACGGGGCGGAAAATGCCAAAAGGCTGCGAGCCTTCACTAAATCCCCACTCGCTGCTACAGCCGCCGCACACCCATGGCATGTCAGTGATTCCTGACGGATGACTGACGTTTACCACCAACAGATTTGCTCCACCTTTTATAATATAGGGTGTTACGTCGATGGTTTCGGTGGTTCTTCCAATGTCATAGCGCCCAAGGCGATGCCCGTTGAGACTGATTTCAGCATAGGTGCCTACACCCTCGAAACGGATGAAATACTGCTTCCCGTCGAGCTCAGGTGCCATGAAAGTCTTCTTGAATACGGCATCTCCGTGCAGATTGCCATGCTCCTTCTGCATGGCTCCGTAGTAATCATCCAGATTATATGGGATATCCGTCAGTATTGGCTGCGAAAGGTTTGATGCATCGGGCAGCATCTGCGACAACTGAGAAAGGGTTGAGGGAGAGAGAACTATCTCCCAGTTCTCGTTGAGCGACTGTTCGAAGCGGTGTCCCGTTGGGTCTGGCGCGGGGAAGTGCACTTCGCTCTGTCCCAAATGTGTGCTTGTGGCAAGCGCAATGCCACGTTGTCCGGCATTGTTGACAGCACAATAGAAATGATAAACTATGCCGTTGTGCTTCACCACCCAGCTCTTATGCGCGAACATCTCATCATAAGGCTTCGAGGGGATGATGAGGTCGTCGCCCGTCCAGTCGGTCCAGTTCACCAAATCGTAACTGGCGGCAAAGGTATTGAATGCATTATACTCTCGCGTAGGATTGTAGGCGGAGAAATAAAACATAACATACACGGGGTGATCATGACCTGTATCGGAAGGAAGATACATCTCTACCAACTGCGCATCACCCGTTATAGTTCCGCTTGTGTCATGTGCAAAGACCGGATTTCCTGCATATCGCTTCCACGACCTCAAGTCTTTCGACAAGGCAATGCCTATGCGCTCGCCCTTGGGATGGGTTTCGTCTTTGCCGCCGGCATTGTAATACATCACGAAAGGATATTTCTCCTCGCCCTTGATGCGCTTTTTCTTGTCCTTCATCCAGTAGATCGTGCTCTTATACTGGGTGAGCTGCTCCCACCATTGCGCCTCTTTCTCGTCATAACTGAGGATTGGATGGTCAATGGTTTCCCAAGGAACAACGATGAAATCGCCGTTTTCTGCATCTTTCGTGAGGAAATCAGACTGACGGATGCTCGATAAACCGATGCTCAACGGCGCATTCACAGCCTCGTAGCCCGTGCCGGGACCTCCGATATATGTCATCCAATGGCGACCTTGATAAGCTTGCAGGGTATAGGAACCACCCCAACGATAGTCGATCAGCGAGGGGAAGCCTCCCCGTTGGTTCTGATCCCAAAGTGGATTTGCCACATCTTGCGGCAGTTGGAGCACTCTTCCAAGCGTCGTCCAGTGCAACAAGTCGTCGCTTTGGGCTATCCATGTCTCGTAGCCACGTCCGTCGGTGCCGCCCTTTCCATCATAACAGACATAGGTCATGAACCACTTTTCACCATGACGGAACACCGTCGGGCAGTCGTATTTGTGGTTATTGTCGGCCGGTGCCATCACCATTCCGTATTTAAAAGGTGTCAATGACTCTTCGTAAATCTGCTGCATCACGCCTTGCGGAACGGTTGTCTGCGCCTGCACAAATAAGACCATCATGCAAAGGGCGACAAGTATCCATGCACGCTTTGTGGTCAATGGCATGAGAGCCTTGGATGAAAAATGATTCTGAATTGTATTCATGACGAACAAACTATTTAATTAGCAAAGAGCCAATCCACCTCATCGCCGGCTCCATTGAGCCCGACATCGCGCGGACGCAAGTCGGTTTCGGTAAAGCCAGCCACAAGGATGATGCCCCTTGGAAGGTTTATGGTATGATGTCCGGCTGCGAAATGATAAGCGTGGACATTCACTTTCGGCGAGAGTTTCAGTGCAATGGCATTCGAGAGAATGGCTTCTGCCTGTCCGTAATCGTTGCCTGTGGCATCGGTTTCGAGCTTCGGCGGTGCGGCATACTTGTTGTCTTCATCAATGAAAAACCCTACAAGCATCTTCACCGGCTTCTTGCTTTCGAACTCAACAGTCACTCCTTTGGTGCGCGCGTCATCGCGATTGAGCACCAATGCATGCATTCCCTGTAGCTCGGGAGCCACGGAATCAACCACTTCAGCGCGACGCGGGAAGATCATAGCACCTTTTTCCAGCGTCACCGTCTGTGATGGTGAAATGAGGTTCACGTCGGCATCCTTGGCAGCAACTATCTGAACCGCGTCGGCAACAGATGAATCTGAACTCACCAGTTTGGCAGTATTCGCCTTGAGATTGGCAAGTTCCTGCTCATACACAGGCAGCATCTCTGCCCACGTCTTGTAGTTTCCGTTACCGCCACCGATGGGAATGCGGCGCTGAGCCGTCTGCATGGAATTGGCATAGAGATAGCTATCTTGCGTTAATCCCACCAGTTTCTTCCACACCTTGACACTCTGTTCCAGCAGAGGAATGGCTCTATAGAGGTATCTTGCATCCTTCGACCACTTGTAGTTGAGCACCTGCTGGGCAGCAAGCACCTTCAGGCGGAATGCCTCAGCGTAGGTCTTGTAGCAATACATGTCATTGCAGAACCGCTCAAACTCATCGCGGTTCTTCGTTACCACGCAGCTCTGTGAAATGGCATCAACTGCTTTTGTGCCGTGCGACACGCATTCCTCAATGATGTTCAGCGGCAATTCCCCGACATGCGACTGGTGTTTCCACTCTTTCTCCACATACTCAATGAGTTTCTCTCCCTCAGGACCGCAACTCTCATAGAAGCCTGGATAAACGGTGAACTTATAGGGATTCACCAACTGAGCCATGCGCATGCCGAGCAGAAGCGTCTGTCGGTTGCCCTCGGTGATACCAAAACGGCGTATCAGCTTGGGCGCGATCTCGCCTGATTCGTCGTATGCGGTAAGAATGCGGCTTGCCGTTGACTCATCACAACCGTAGAAGTCGCGCAACTGTTTGAGCCAGAAATCGCGGTCGCCATCAGCTTGCTGGCAGTTCCAGCTATAGCGACCCCACGCCTTATACCACATCCAGTCGCGGTCGATCTGCAATTCCCTGGCACCATTCGGCAGCTTGTCGGCTGTGAAAGGCCAGTCCCAGTAGGATGCCTGCGGATAGAGATGAAGCCCATTGGCATGGTGCACATTGTGCATAGCCTGGACAGTCTTCTGCGTAAAGGCAGGCGATGCCCAGCGGAACGGCTCCAGATTGGCAAGGATATGCACGTTGCTGATGTGTATGGGGGCAGCGGCTGCCAGCTTTCGATGGTTCTCTGCCCACGGTCCGCGTGGCTGATAGGTGGTCAGCGACTCACCGGTGTACTTCGCCATCGTGTAGATATTCGGATAAAGAGGCAACGACTTGGACAGCACCAACGGTCCGTCGGTGTCATGGGCGCGCAGGATAATCGGCGGAAAGTCGGTGCGCCCGGATGCCTTCAGGCCGTCTTTCACGCCGGGTATGATGGTTTCCGTCATCCATTTGATGTCGTTTTCAATGCCCGACATGGCTTCGCCCAACGTCAGCATGAAGCCCACGTTGGGGTATTGCTCAATGAATGCGGCAATCGACTTGCGCGTATAGTCGGCAATCACGGGGATGATGGGGCGGTTGCGGTCTTGTGTTGCGATGCCATAATGGTCGGCGAAGGGCTTGGAAACGATGATATTGTAGAACATCTGGATGATCTGTATGCCTCGGCGCGATGCTTCTGTGGTGAGGAAAGTGAACATTTCCTGGTTTTTCTGCATGGTAGCATCGTCAACCTCGGGCGCAAAAGGATAGCCTTTCAGCTTGACAAGCGAAGCAAACGGATGGCCGTTCCACAGATACACCGCATTCATGTTGTCGGAAGCAAGCATGTCGAGATACTTTATCCATAAGTCCTTGTCATAGAACCACGGGAAATTCTCAGGTGTATAGGGATACTCATACACCTTGTGACCGGGCAGATAGGTCGTCTTTTGCAAACCGATGCATGCGCCGCGCAGCTTCATTTCGGGAACCTCAGTGATGGTGGTGATGCTCTCTAAAGAACCTTTCAAGCCGTAAATCTCAAGCAGCTTGTTCACACCATAGATGGTACCCGACGGGGTGTTGCCTGTAATGGTGACATTCTTTCCCTTGCGCACGATGGTAAAACCTTCGGCTTCGCCCTCATTGGCAACGGCAATATGGATTTTATACTTGCCATCAATGCCTGTCAGCAGGCTGGCAGCATACTCTGTCTGCGGAGTATGGTTCTTCACTTCCACCTTAATCTTGGCGGAAAGCGTAGTGCAGATGGCAAAAGCCAAGGCTGTTAGTATTGTTCTCATATCTTGTATGGGTTGTTTTGTATATTTGATTCTGTCATATTGCGCCGTCATTCGTGGCGAGAACTTGCCGGTTGAGCTACTTTTCATTTCCCGCAATGCCGCTTTTCATCATTCATAGCGCAGCTTTTCATGCCTTATTTCTCTCAGATGGATTTGCAAATCAAATTGATTTACCGCGCAAATTAAGTTGATTTACTTTTCAAATCAAATTGATTTACTTTTCAAATCAAATTGATTTACTCAGCAAATTAATTTAATTTACTTTTCCGTTTGAGAAGAACGAAGGTTGAAAACCACCGCTTTCCCTGCAGGAATCGGCCACTTTCGCCCGTTGAAGACAAGTGTTCCGCGCCCGCCGTCGCTTTGAACGGTGACGCTTTCGCTTGTCATCTTCACACGAATCTTGCCGAAAGGAGTGGGCACCTCGCCCTCCATCCACTGCAAACCGCCTAACGCGGGCTTCACGATGTATTCCTCGTAGCCGGGCTTCGTGGGTTGCACGCCAAGGAAATACTTACCTATTATATATATAGGACTGGCACCCCAGGCATGGCATAGGCTCTTGCCATAGGGGCGACCGTACATGGAAAGGTGCTGTGCGCCCGTTTCTTCGGGTATGTATTTCTCCCAGAATGTGGTGGCACCCTCGCGCAACATGCCTCCCCAATAGGCTTTCATCTCAGGTAGCACGGTGCTTTGGAGTCCCATTTCGCAAAGGGCGGCGAGCTCGTAGAAGCGCATATAGGGTGTGGTGATGGCGGGAATGTCATCATTCAGCATCACGTGGTCCATGATTTCCTGCCGTTCCTCGTCGGAAGCGATGCCGTAGAGGATGGCAAACATGTTGGGAAACTTCGTGATTTGCGGGTTCATCTCACCGTCTTCGAGGGCGTGCAGATAGGCGTGATGCTCGTTGCTCCAGAACGTTTCTTTCACTTTTTGTGCTGTTCTGTCGGCTTCCATCGCGTAATAGTCGTCATTATCACCACCGACCAAGCGATCACAGACCGCCATTGCCTGCAGTGCGCCCACGAAAAGTATTTGCTCAAAGCTCAGCGTTCCGCGCTTGTGCATGGGGAAATCCACCCAGTCAACGAAGATCCAGTCGTCCTCCTGCCCTTCCATGAATCCGTCGATGTTGGTGCGCTCCATGCAATAGTTCATGAGCGTTATCATGCGCGGATAAACCTCGCGCACGAAATCCACGTCGCCAGTATATTGATAGTAGTCGAGAATGGAGCGGAACCAATAGAACGTATAGTCCATGATGGTGTTTACATGCGCCGTCACGGGATCTTTGCCGCGCAATTGGCGGATGGTGCGCTTCACGCATTCGGTGTCGAAACGCAAGTAATAGTTCATCAGATACGACTGGATGGCATCTCCGCTCCACGTCCAGCGGTCGCGCTTGATGCCGTCCATGAAGAACTCGCGCGTTGTGAGGTCCATCGTATAGGCACTGACTTCCCAAATGCGATTCAGCTCCTCGTCGCTGCATCTGAAAGAACCGCTTCTTGACAAATCGTGCGGGGCATATTCATAGAGCATGGATAACGACTCATAATCAACGCCACCCTCTTTCTCTATGTATACGTAGCGGAATGCCTTGCTGCTGAGCGGTTGCGGAACCTCGCCCTCGCACACCTGCAAACGGTCGAGCGTCTCGCAATAATCCTTGTCGAGCGCCTCTTCCGCACTTTCGCCATAGTAGAGACAAAGCGTCCCTTCGCCCTTTAGTCCCTGAACAACGGGATAGCCGAAAGTTTCCTTGCCGAAATCGTAAAGCATTCCTGCACCGTGGGCGGTTGCCGTAATGGGCTGCATCGGCTCACATTCTAACTGGAAACGTGAAGGCGGTGTATCTGCCTCATTGAAGTTCCACGTGGCAGCCGGCACATAGATGCCCGAGCCGTGAGCCACACCGTTCTCATCAATCCATATCTTGTCTTCATAGGTGGCAAGCCAAGACGAATCGCTGCAGATGGTTTCTCCCTTGATGTAGAGGGCGGGAGGCGAAGACTGATTCCACACCTTGATGTTGATGCGATGTTCACCGGTCGGGATGCAGAACGATTTCGGCATGCCGTAGTGCAGTTTCCCGTCGAGCATGAAGTTGTAGCTGCCCTCTGCCGCTATCTCTATCGTTTCGGGGCGCTCCAGCACTACCTTTTTGCTGAACTCCACCGTCACCCAGTGGGAATCTTGTTTCCAAAACGGAGGGAACATCGCACCCCGCTCTGTCCGGCGGTTGTTGAAACGATTGCCCAACCATATCTCAAAGTCGGCGGGATACCAAATCCATGTTGCTTTTTTCTTTTCCATGTCAGTATGCCTTTATATCTTTTATTGTTTGATGCCTGCATTCAGGCGTATGCTGTCGGCCACCATCGGCCCGTTGTTCTCCCAAGTGTTGCCTGGTCCGTTGGCGTTTTTGAGGAATTTCTCGGCAGGTGTCCAGTTGTTGCGCACGGTGATATACGACGATCCCTCGTCGGTATAGAGATAAAACCAGTGGTTTGGGTCGTGGGCATAGCCCGGATGATAGATGTCGCGCACCACGTTTTCCTCGATGAAGGTATGTGGCTGACAGCTCAAAGTGTAGATGCCAGCCGTGTCATACATGTGACGGGCATAGTGGTGGATGAGATTACCCTTCACCAGGTTGTCGCGCATCTGGTTCACTTGCTGATTCCATCCCCATCCCAAGCTGATGCCTGTATATGACACCTCACTGATTTCGTTGTGACAAATCTGAATGCCGCGCACATAACCAGCGGCAATTCCAATGCATCCCCAGTCTTCATTGGCAACGTCGGTAATGAGATTGTTGGTGATGCGGAGATTCGTACAAAGCTCACGAGCATCGGTGGGATTATAGGAAATGTGAGATTCCTGCCCTTCGGGTCCGAAGAGTCCTGCCACGATACCACTGCCTCCAATGTCGCGGAACGTGCAGTGGTCGATTCTTCCGCGATAGGTAAAACGATGATAGTCAACGCCTGTAGAGGCGAGATGCTGGAATGTGCACCGCTCGAAGTTAACACTTTCGGCATGGTTCAGCAGCACCGCGGAGGCAGGACGCCCCACCCAACCCTGGTTGTCGAGCTTATGGTCACCGTTGGGACGATACCATTTGGGATTCAGTTTGTAGGCTTCAATCATATACATGCCTGCCTGCAGCGGGGCATGTCCCTGCAGCGACGGGCGCATCCAGGTGGCATATTCAAAGCGGATGCCTTCAATGCTGACATGACAAACGGGATGATCGGGCGTTCCTTCGGTCATCAGCAGGGTTTCTAAGGCAGGAGCCTCGACATCGGCGCTGCGCATATCCTCACCAGAACGCGGCATGTAATACACCTTCTGCTCCTTCTCGTCTAAATGCCACTCGCCTGGCTGGTCGAGCAATTCCTTGGCATTGGTGAGATAGAAAGCGGAATTTCGCCCGTTGGTAGTGACCATCGGCGATGGCCATGGATGCATGAAATGGATGTGACTCTCGGGATTATGAAAGGTAACGGCGGCCGAATCGCCTTGTATCTGAATGCTCTTGATGCGGAGATTGGCAACGCACCACATCTCGTGAAGCACCATCTCTGCATTCCGGGCTTTGAGTATCTTCTTCACGGAAGAAGCGGGTACATAAATGATTTCCTGCTTCTTGTCAACGCTGATGATGCGGTTCATCTGCTCGAAATCGTCCACATCGCGGGCGCGAATCGCTTTTTTGCCGTTTACCCACAACTGGCGGAAGGACAACGGACGGCCGTTGAACACGGGCATGTCGGCCACCCACAGCCTTCCTTGCTTGCGCCAACCTTTGATTTGCACGCCGCCACTGATGACCACATCGCCATCAGCCACGATGGAGGTAAACGTATCTTCGGGGCGCAAAATGATGGGCTGGGAGAGCCGATAGGTTCCTGCCTTGAGATGAATGACGGCAAAATCACCATGGTGTTGCGCCTTCATTACGCGCGACTGCTGCAAAGCCTGCTCAATGGTAAACTCACCCGGCTCCACCTCCATGCGGAATTCTCCCGAGGCATGGACAAGAACTGCCCCTAACAACCATGCTCCTGCAATGCTCAATAAACGGCGGGCACCCATATTGTCATCTCACTTTTGCCTCTGTTCCCCCATGCATAATAGGGTATTAAGCGGATTTTCACTCTGTTTTTCTGCTTGCCTACTTCGCGATAAAGCTGTCCTTGCCACGAGCTTTCAGCACGATTCACCACCTCACCTTCAAGTGCCATCATCCTACTTCCGGCAATATTCACCTCAACGGGCGTGAATCTGGCATCAACGGGAATAGCTATATTATCGATGTCGAGACCATTGAGGTCGTTGCTTTCCACGCAATAGACAATCGGTCCGCGCTGAACAGCCACCTGCCCACGTGCTTCTTCCACCAGCGGATTGGCCTCGATAAGCTTGGTGGTCATCGGCATGGACAGTTGTATCACATCGCCTTTCTTCCACCTGCCCTCAATGGAGACATAGCCATTCTCGGCCTTTGCTTGACTCGGTTGACCGTTCACCGTGATGCCATACTTATCTGCCCAAGCGGGAATGCGCATCTTAATGGTAAGCGGAGTGTTTTTCTTTACCTTCTGTATCTCAAGCCTCACCGTGCCGTCCCAAGGATAATCAGTATGCTGGGAAACAAGCAGCTCGTTCTTTTTGTCAATCATTGCGGTCAATGTGTTCTCGCCATAGAGGTTCACATAGATCACATTCTCGCCGATGGCGTATGCATAGTTCTGTGTCTCGCAAAGTGTGCGCAGGGTATTTGGTGGGCAGCAGAAGCAACTGATATACTCCTTGCGCTCCTTGGGCCAGCGCAGTGTATAGGGCAACTCGTCGCTCATGCGCAGGGGATTGGTGTAGAAATACTTTGTACCGTCAAGCGAAATGCCACTGAGAATACTGTTGTAATAGCAGTTTTCCATGATGTCGGCATACTTTCCGTTGCCTGTAGCCTCAAGCATTCGCCAGTTGAACAGCATGTTACCGATGTTGGCACAAGTTTCGTTGTGTGCGGTTGACTGCGGCAATTGATAGGGTCTGCCATAGCTCTGATGCACCTTCTGGATATTGTCGGGCTTATAGTCGGTTCCGTCGGGTGAGGTTCCGTCGTACAAGGCACCACAGGCACCGTTGATATACATCTTGCGGGTCACGATGTCGTTCCAGATACTGTTGAGATTCTTCATCAGTTGTGCCTCGCCATCTTCCAGATAAAGGTCTGCCACACCGGCATAGAGATAGTTGGCACGGACGGCATGTCCCATGGCATTGTATTGCTCCCGGAAGGGAATACGGTCTTGATTGTCGTCGGTTCCGTTCTCCACCATGCCGCGGATGTCGATAAACTGTTTCAGCAGTTCAAGGTATTTCGCATCGCCGGTTTCGCGATAGAGTTCTGCAACGGCCATATAATGCGACGGACAAATGGCATTGCCTGCCAGTTCTTCTGGGGCGCGCTTGCAGAAATTATAGAGAAAATCACCGGCTTTGACTGCTGCATTGAAGAGCGTTGTCTTGCCCGTGGCACGCTTGTGCATGATACCCGCCGTGATGAGATGACCGAGATTGTAGGTCTCAAAGTTAAGACGGTTGGCAAAAGCATTGTCGTTTTTGGTTCCCGTTGCAGTGCCTATCACCGTATTGTCCTGGTCTTCGACCTGCTGCTCCAGTCTCCTGTTCAGCTCTGCGATGATGACCGGTGTGTGGATATAGCCGTCTTCACGCTGCGATTTCACTACGCAGCCGATGAAACGATCCATAATCTGGTCGAGCTCCGGGTCTTTGGTAATTGCATAAACGGCTGCCACCGACTCCACCCACTTGTACATATCACCATCGTGGAAGGGAGGACCATGGTGCTTTCCTTTCTTTTCGCCTGAAGCTACAAGGAAATTGTTGAATCCTTTACCTTCCTCGCTTTGCCACGTCTTCCACATACTTTGTACGGAAGTGCCGCTGAAAATGCCAAAGCGCTCTCCCCAGAAGCCACCTGTCCACTTCACGGCATCCACCTTCGTAGGTTTCAACACCGAATACGGACTGCTTTTCTCTTGTGCCATTGCATAAGTACAACATACCAGAATGGCGATTGTGATCATGTATTTCTTCATTATTTCGTAATTGTTATTATCAATTGACATTGGCTTGTCAAAACGCATGAAGCATACATAGACTATGCCCCCGTTAATAACTGACGCATTTCTTCTTATAAAGTAACCATCTTTGATGGTTGATTTTGAATGAATCGCTGCAATAACAGTTCTAATTGATGAAGTTGTCACAAAGAAACAAACGCCGGTAATGCATTTTCGTAAAGACAATCCTGCCAGAAGAACAACAGGACTGCATTTGTTGAAAAATGACAAAATCTAACAAAAACATCAAAGAATTATAAAAATCCATGTCAAAGTGTTGCATAATTCATTTTAAATATCTATTTTTGCTATCTCTTTAACAGGTAATTAACAAAAAAAATCATTAAATATGGAGAAAATAGATCGCTTGGACAAGAAAATACTGAGCATTCTGTCACAAAACGCACGCGTGCCGTTTAAAGACGTGGCAGCAGAATGCAACGTGTCGAGAGCTGCCATTCATCAGCGCGTACAGCATTTGATAGAAGACGGAGTGATTACAGGTAGCGGCTTCGACGTGAACCCAAAATCACTGGGATACAGCACCTGCACATTCGTCGGCATTACGCTTGAACGCGGCAACATGTACAAACAGGTGGTGGAACGACTGTCACTTATCCCAGAAGTTGTGGAATGCCATTTCACAACTGGTCCTTATACCATGCTCGTGAAACTATATGCCCGCGACAACGAACAGCTGATGGACTTGCTGAACAACCAGATGCAGTGCATTCCTGGCGTCACTTCCACCGAGACGCTCATTTCATTAGAACAAAGCATTCACAGGGAGATTACCATTGATTTTGAAGGTTAAAAGCATGGAGAGTTTCAATCTCAAGTCGCACCTCGGTAAACTATATGCCGCATATCCGGAAGCTGAGCAACAGCCCATTATCGGAATCACTTGCAATTTTACCGAAGGTGACGCATCTTTGCGTGACAAATACTATGAACAGGTGATAAAAGCAGGGGGAACACCTTTACTGATTCCGCCCGTTGCCGACAAGAACGTGCTGGTGAACACACTGGAACATCTTGACGGTCTGCTGCTCAGCGGCGGTGCCGACATCAATCCGCTGTGGTGCGGGGAAGACCCGTCGCCCCGCCTGCGAGGCATTAACGCCCATCGCGACAAGGCAGAACTCATGATCACGAACCTTGCCTACAACCGCCAGATTCCCATTTTGGGTATATGCCGAGGCATGCAGACACTCGCCGTGGCACTCGACGGACATGTGGTGCAGGACATTCCCACCCCAACCATCAAGCACTCGCAAGATGCCGACAGGCAGGAACTCACTCATAGCATCACCATTCACAAAGACAGCTCCCTCTTCGACATCTACGGAACACAGCAACTCTTCGTTAACAGTTTCCACCATCAGGCAGTGAGCGACACAGGGCGACGTTTCCGTGTGACGGCGACTTCACCCGACGGAGTGATTGAAGCGATGGAAAGCAATGAGCACAAATCCATCATGGGTGTGCAGTGGCATCCGGAATGGCTGGAGTCGGGACTTCCCATATTCAAGTGGCTTGTTCAGCAGGCTCACAACTTCCATGTAGCCAAACAACTGCATCAGCGCATCGTAACGCTCGACACCCATTGCGACACGCCGATGTTCTTCCACAAAGGAATTCACTTTGAGCAACGCGACCCGCGCATCCTTGTCGACATGCACAAGATGGAGGAAGGAAGGCAAGATGCCGTTATCATGGTTGCCTACCTGCCACAGCCCAAGATCGGTGAGCAGTTCTCAAAGATGGTAGACGTATCTTGGAGTGACGGAATGGCAAGAAACGGAGACCTGACACCTTTCGGCTATGCCAACCTCATCTTCGACAAGATAGAAGACATTGTCAGGAACAACAGCCAATATATCAGTATTGCCCGCACGCCGACGGATCTATACGGCGACAAGCGAAAAGGGCGCAAGAGCATTATGCTGGGTATTGAGAACGGTCTTGCACTGAATCACGACATTTCCAACGTAAAACATTTCGCGCAGCGAGGCATTGTATATATCACTTTGTGCCACAACGGCGACAACGACATCTGCGATTCCGCCCGTGGATGCAACACTCACAACGGAGTGAGCCAGTTTGGAGAGAAAGTGATTCAGGAGATGAACCGCCTCGGAATCATGGTTGACTTGAGCCACGCGGGCGAGAAGAGTTTCTATGATGCCCTGGAAATCAGCAGCACACCCATCGTTTGCAGCCATAGCAACTGCAAGGCTTTGTGCGACGTGCCTCGCAATCTCACCGACGACCAGCTGAGAGCACTCGCTGCCCATGGCGGTGTCGCCCATACCACTCTTTATTCCGGATTCCTCAGAAAAGACGGAGAGGCAACCATCCTCGACGCCATCGACCATCTGGAGCATGCCATCAGCATCATGGGAATTGAACACGTAGGAATAGGAACCGACTTCGACGGCGACGGAGGTGTCGTTGGCATGGCAGACAGCAGCGAGATGATCAACTTCACCCTGCACCTGCTGCGCCGCAAATACAGCGAGCGCGACATCGAGAAGATATGGGGCGGCAACTGGCTGCGCGTAATGACTCAGGTGCAGCGGATGAAGACGCTTTGACAATTAAACAGCAACATAAGCAATCACATATCCATACATTAGGAAGAATGATGACAAGAGAAATGATCAGAATGAAATATTTGATGGCGGCAATCGCTGCCCTACCCTTGCTCATGGGTTCATGCAAGAGCAACAAACAGGCAGTGAGCGATGCCGACTTGGTGAGTCAGGTGCCTGTTGGACCCACCTTCATCGCCGACAGTGCATACAGTTATTGCGAGGCGCAATGCGCTTTCGGACCGCGCACCATGAACAGCAAGGCGCATGACGACTGCGGAGAGTGGATCATACAGAAGTTCCAGCAGTTCGGTTGTGAGGTAACCTCGCAGAAAGCTGATCTTAACGGATATGACGGAACCATACTCCACAGCACCAATATCATTGCTTCACACAAGCCGGAGCTTTCCGAGCGTGTATTGCTCTGCGCTCATTGGGACAGCCGGCCATGGGCAGACAACGACCCCGACAGCAGCAACTGGCACAAGCCGGTGATGGCAGCCGACGACGGGGCAAGCGGAATCGCGGTGATGCTGGAAATAGCCCGTCTGCTGCAACAGGCAGACACGCTCAAGGTGGGTGTAGACTTCATCTGCTTTGATGCTGAAGACTGGGGGGTTCCGCAATGGGACTCCTCCAACGACAGGGGCGACAGCTGGGCATTGGGCGCGCAGCATTGGTCGAACAACAAGCACAAAGAAAACTATCAGGCACGCTATGGCATCCTGCTCGACATGGTGGGCGGTCAAGGCGCGCATTTCTATCAGGAAGGCACATCAAAGCAATATGCCCAGCGCATCGTCAGCAAAGTGTGGGCAGCAGCCAAGGTGGTGGGCTTTGGGAGTTACTTCCCCGACCAGCCCGGCGCGTTCATCACCGACGACCACACCCCCGTGAACGAGCATGCGCACATTCCCTGCATCGACATCATTCCGTATTATCCCGACTGCCAGCAGAGCAATTTCGGCCCGGTATGGCACACTGTCAACGACAACATGGAGCATATCGACAGAAACACATTGCAAGCCGTGGGTCAAACCATCCTGCAAGTGCTGTTCTCTGAGAAATAAAATGTCTTGGGAAGAATTTATAATTGCCCGCTCTCCACTTGCAGAACCACGCGCTCTGTGAGCCGGTCGATGCCGTTGGGATCGTACTTTTTGGTGAGGCTTGCGCCGAAAGCCCAGGCGAAAGCCTGCCACATTCCGGCGCGAATCGGTCCCATGAATGCCTGAATCAGCTCATAGCCAGAACTGTTGCACTCGCGATAAACCAGCTTGATGAGCAGCTTTCCTTGAGAATAGGTCAGTTTCTTCATGCGCGGCGTATACTGTTTCTTGATACTTTCCTCCACCAGCTTCATGTGTTCGTCGCGCGCTTTCTTGTTGGGCAGCGTCTGCAAATAGTCGCCCGTCTCAATGATAATCTGATTCACCTCCTTGGCAATGGGCAGCACTTTCTTCACATTATACACCAGACGGTTGTAGGCAGCGCGCTGCTTGGCATTTGAAAACTGCGCCTGCGGATATACATATATCTTATTCAGCTCCACATATTGTATGCTGTCACCCTCGTATGCCACCTTGCTCACCTTCACCATTGGCACAAACGTGGGATTGTCCATGTCAACCCTTCGTTCTTCGGGGTTCACATGTCCGGTCCTGTTGCCTTGCGCCATCACACAGCAAGGCACCATCAGCCAAATCATAAGCATCAGCTGTTTCATGGGTGCAAATGTATGGATATTTTCTTGTTTTTGCAGCAAAAGCACATGAATATTAAGGATTATTCATCATTTTTCGCTTCGCGCAAGAATCATCGCCCTGCTTTTTCGCGTTGCTCGCAGCATCACGTCAGCAGCGCTTGCGGATAAGTGTAAGCCCGTCGCGCATCGGAAGGATAACTCTTTCCACCCTTTCATCGCGCGCCACATAGTCGTTGAAGTCTTCTATTCCCTGTGTCTGGCGGTCGGCGGCACGTGGCGTTTCCAATACGTGACCATCCCACAAAGTGTTGTCGGCAAGGATGAAGCCTCCTGGGCGCACCACGCTCAGAGCCATCTCATAGCTCTCCATGTAGGTTCGCTTGTCGCCGTCGATGAACGCCATGTCGAAGATGATGCCGAGTTTTGGTGCTTCCGTAATGGCATCGCCGATGATAAACTCTATCTTGTCTGCCACCGGGGATCCTTCTATCCACGGGCGAGTAAAATCCTCCATTTCATCGTTGATTTCAAAGGTGTACACCCTGCCTCCTTCCTCCAAACCCTCAGCCATGCAGATGGCACTATAGCCGCTGAACGTACCCACTTCGAGGATGTTCATCGGTCGGATCATGTGCACCAGCATCTTCAGCAAACGGCCTTGCAAATGACCGCTCGCCATCCGTCCACGCAGCAAATGCACATTCGTGGCACGGTAAAGGCGGTAGAGATAGTCGCCTTCCGGATCGATATGGCTGAGTAGATAGGATTCGAGTTCTGCGTCCATTCCCGTGAATCTTAACTCTTCACCTGTTAAATACCGACATTGTTCACCAGATAGTCCACAGCCAAGCGGTAGCTATCGAGCCCGAAACCGCAGATCACCCCCTTGCATGCACTGCTGATCATGGAGCGGTGGCGGAACTCTTCGCGCTGGTGCACGTTGCTGATATGCACTTCAATCACCGCGCACTTCAATGAGCGGATACAGTCGTGCAGCGCAACGCTGGTGTGCGTGTATGCTCCTGCATTCAGCACGATGCCGTCGTAAGTGAATCCCACCTCCTGCATCTTGTTGATCATCTCTCCCTCAACATTGCTCTGGAAATACGCTATCTCAGCATTGGGATACTTCGCGCGCAGCTTGGGCAGATAGTCGTCGAATGAACTATTGCCGTAAATGCCCGGTTCGCGCTTGCCGAGCAGGTTCAGGTTGGGACCATTGAGGATTAATATCTTCATAATAACGATTTTTATGTTCACATCAATTGTTGCTAAAAAGGAATCACTTACACGGCAACAAGTTCTTTACCCATTTTATGCATGGCATGCTTGATTTGGAGCATACGCTCTCTACTGGGGCGCTTGATTCCATATATATATTTCGCAAGAAGGCTTTTGTTGATGCCAATATAACGCGCCATCTCTGAAACATTCAACTGCGGGAAACGGCTGAATATCTGACCGACCTCATTCTCTGGATCTGGCTCGGCTATCTCAAAAAAACTTGAGATGTGCACATCTTCATCCAACTTTTCCCATCGGATGTCATCACCAAACCTGCCGATACGAAAATCCAATCTCTCATCTGTTGATGCATCTTTCAACACAGGGAATGCCTCTAATGGGCGACTCAGTTCTTCACCCTTATCTGTCTGTATGTAAATGCGATTCGCGTCGAACCACACTTTCTCAATAATTGTCATTTAACCAGATCATTACATTATATTACCCTGCAAATATAGGGATAATCTTTTATCCCTCCAAGCCTTTTTGTGTTTTTTTCAACGAAAAACATTTCCTGTGCGCGTTTTTATAGCATCTTAACTGATTACAGAGCGTTTTTGACTTGCTGCAAATGAAACGTCTGTATGCACAGCAACTAACGGGTTGCCGCACCGCCTCCATTGCTGTCGGGAATCCTTACATATACCGTCTTCCCTAATCTTTTATCATCCTTTTTAAACTTAAAACCAAGAATCATCTCATTTCCACCTTTTCTGATATTAAACTTCGCATGCTTGCCCCTCCCTGTGATGTTGTAACGCATAACCTTCACAGGTATCTCGGAGCCACTCTCGTCTACTAACTTTATATCACTCTTCGTAATTGACAAATCCCTGTCAGACTCAAACTTGAGACTAACGCCATTGAGAATACTTTGACCATAATCGAGTTTTAACACATCAGACTAAATAGAAGTAAACTTCACATCTGCATCCTCACTTATAATAGAGACTGGCTGATTATAATAATCTATGGTTTTATAATCAACGCAACTCGACAATATGGCGGCAAAGATCAAAGCCGCTGACAGAAGAATACTTGTTATAACAAATCCGTATCTCATGCTATATCTGGTTAAACTATTTGTTTCCAACTGCAAGATACTGTCATTTACTCGAATCCCCAAACATTTACTCGAAAAAAATGATTGCGAGAACTGTTGATCTCACATATAAAGCACAAAAACAATTCGATGAAATCGGCGTTTTTTGCATGCGATAGCACCATTTTGGAGCTTTAAAAACGGAGCTATGGCAAAGTAAATTAAATTAAATTGCTGAACAAATTAAGTTAAATTGCAAAGTAAATTACATTAATTTGCGCGGCAAATTATATTAATTTGCTGAAGCAGGGTGTTGTCTTAAAGGAAGAAAAGCGCCGCTTTTCAAGCACGAAAGCGGCATTTCGGAGCCAAGAAAACGGCGATATGGAAAAGTAAATCAATTTGATTTGCTCAGTAAATCATATTGATTTGAAAAACAATTCATATTGATTTGCGCGGTAAATCAATTTGATTTGCTGAGGCAAGATGCCACACTGAAAAAAGGAAAATGGCACTTCACTGCGTGAAAGGCTGCATTATGCTGCGGCGAATTACAAATATAGTCTTCTTCCTCTAATATAAGATATTCTGATTTCGTAGTTCTTTGCAAACTCAATTCCATATAGCCACTCTTCATCATTCATTTATCAAATTGCATTTCCATCTGTTGTACCTTCTCGTCCGCCATCGGCTTTATCATCGACTCTACATACTTCACCTCATCTGGTAACAAATCGTATTTCTCATACAAGTCCATATCTGTCCAAGGGTGAGTGAAGCCCTGCATCGGCACGAAATGATACACTCCGGCCATTGCGTCCTGCGTGATTTTCATCGACGAAACCAGCAAGCGGAAGAAACGGGTCTTCAAGTAGCTGATGAAGTTTTTGGCTTCGTCCTCAGAGTCAAACTTGGCATAGAGATATGTCTGAGAGCATACCGATGAAGCCCCTGCAAGGATGGGGTCGCCCAAGACGATTTTGTCGTTGCCAGAACCGCCAGCCTTGGGAATAAAGACCTTGATGGCATCGACATCCTGACTGTTCTTGCGAATATCCATTTTGCGGACGTAACCCGTCTTTCTGACGTTGTGGTCCCAATAGAACAACTTCACGTTGAATTCATCCGTCTCTGTGTCGCTCACGTCAAACGGATGTTTCTTGCTGGTCTTGGGATTTGTGGGTATACCAAACGGTGTGTCAGAGGAAATGATGGATTCCACGACGCCAAGATTCTCTTCGCGTGCCTTGCGCATCACCTTGTCAACCAACTTTGCCAGTTTCGGTTCACGGATGATGACATCCAAATCCTTCAAATCCAGTTGAGCCGTTTCTACAGAACCGCCCTTCACCAA
>JAFUVB010000024.1 GCA_017471245.1 Prevotella sp. | reverse complement strand
TTGTCCGATATTTTCATATACGTCAAGCCTTTTAGGAAGATGAAAGAACAACTGACAAGGTTTTCAGTACGATGTAAATTATGTTGACAAGCTATTCAGTTTAACACGGTGAAAACTGTCAAGTCAATTCAGGAAAAGGCACAACGGAAAAGTAAATCAATTTAATTTACCTTGCAAATCAATTTAATTTGAAAAGTAAATCAATTTAATTTGCTGAGTAAATTAAATTGATTTGCTGAAGCATACCCATGATATGAATCAAAAAAAGTGGCACTCTCGTTCATGAAAAGTGCCACTTTTAATGCTTTATTTGACCAGCATCACAAGATATTTGCTGGTGCTCCAGAATATCTGCGGGTTGGTAATCTTCAGCACATACTGTTTGTTGGCATCCGGCGTGAGCGTGTAGCTGCTCGAAGGATGCGGCGTGAGCAGGCTTGCTGACTTGGAATAGAGCTTGATTTCCTTGTCAACGCGGATATCAATCTTCGTGAAGTAGTTCTTGTTGAAGTTGCCGCGGAGCACCTTTCCGTCGTCGAGAATGCCCTGCTCCTTGAGTTCCTTCTTCGTTCCGAAGACAAACCATGCGGTGTTCAGCTGCTTGTCCTGCGTGTTGATGGTCTGTGTCTTCTGCTCGCCTTCGTTCTGCAAAGACTTCACATCGGTGTTCAGGTTGGCGATAGTCTCATCCAGTTCGGAGATATGGATGTCCTTTGCATCGAGGTCGGCGCGCAGCTGCTGCAACTCCTTGTCCTTGGCATCAAGCTGAGCCAGCATGCTCTCGATGGTTTTCTGGAACTCTTCGCCTTTCACAGTGCTTTCGCGCATCTGCTGCTGCAGTTTCTTGATAAGCTCACGGTTCTGAGCCATGCGCTGAGAGATGAACTGAATGTTCTCACGAATCTGCTGAGCCTTGTCGGCACGCTCGCCACCCTTGGCAACGCTGACGCGCCCCTCAGCCTCACTGATCTCACGGAAACCTTCCTGAATCTCGTTGAGAGTTCCCATGATGTCGTTAATCTCATTGTCTTTCTGCTCGATAATCTTCTGCAGAGAGTCGTTCTGTCCACCGTCCGGCATTACGGGGGCGGGCTTCTCATTCGTACATGCGATCATGCCAGCGGCGCAGATCACAACAAACAATAGTTTCTTCATATCAATCTGTTTTTTGTTTGTATTCTTTCGTATTCTTACCGGCAAGCACGATAACGAACTCGCCTCTTGGTTCTGTTTCCTTGAAATGGGCGATCACCTCAGCCAACGTGCCGCGCACGCTCTCCTCGTGCACCTTGCTGATTTCGCGGCAACAGCTCACCTGACGGTCTTCGCCATAGCACTCGGCAAACTGCTGTAGCGTCTTGAGCACGCGGTATGGCGACTCATAGAAGATCATGGTGCGCGTCTCATTCTTCAGGCTCTCCAAGCGGGTCTGCCGCCCTTTCTTCTGCGGGAGGAAGCCCTCGAAGCAGAAACGGTCGTCGGGCAGTCCGCTGGAAACCAATGCCGGCACGAATGCCGTTGCCCCCGGGAGGCACTGCACCTCAATGCCTGCAGCCACTGCCTCGCGCACCAGATAGAATCCGGGGTCGCTGATACCTGGCGTTCCGGCATCGCTGATGAGGGCGATGGTAGCACCTGACTTCAGCCTTTCCACGATGCCTGCCGACGTTCCATGCTCATTGAACTTATGGTGCGACATCAGCTGGTTCTTGATCTCGAAATGCTTTAGTAGGATTCCAGACGTGCGGGTGTCTTCTGCCAATATCAGATCGGCCTCTTTCAATACACGTATGGCGCGCAGCGTCATGTCTTCCATGTTGCCGACAGGCGTCGGTACTACATATAATATTCCCATAGTCGGATGCAAAGATAACGCAAATATTGAATAATTGTTCTCTGAAAGTAAAAAAATCACCTATTTCTTTGCAATTTTTAAAACAGATTCGTAACTTTGTAGCCAAATGACAGAGAATTTGATTGGGGAATCACACCGCCCTGGAAGAATTGAAGTGGTGTGCGGATCCATGTTCTCCGGAAAAACGGAGGAACTGATCAGGAGACTGAAACGTGCCAAGTTTGCTCGCCAGAAGGTGGAAATCTTCAAGCCGTCGATTGATACCCGATACAGCGACATCGACGTGGTGAGCCACGATCAGAACACCATACCGAGCACGCCCATCGACTCCTCATCGTCGATCCTACTGCTGGCGGGAGAGAACGACGTGATCGGCATCGACGAAGCGCAGTTTCTCGACGAAGGCTTGGTGAGGGTGTGCAACGAACTGGCATACCGGGGCATTCGCGTGATTGTGGCGGGTCTCGACATGGATTTCCAAGGCGTTCCCTTCGGACCTATTCCCGGCTTGTGCGCCATTGCCGACGAAGTGACCAAGGTGCATGCCATCTGCGTGAAGTGCGGTTCGCTGGCTTACGTCAGTCATCGACTGGTGAAAAACGACAAGCGCGTGCTATTGGGCGAGACACAGGAATACGAGCCGCTGTGCAGGGAGTGCTACCAGAAGGCACTGGCTGCCGACGCGCAAGACAAGCAGGAACCACAGAAGTAAAAAGAAGGTTTTCATAATCTATGCAGAAGGAAATCACTTTCGACAAATTCATCAGATGGGCAGGCATCGGCCTCATCGTGATCATCGTGTTATATGCGGTGAACTACCTCAGCAGCGTACTGTTGCCGTTCTTCGTGGCATGGCTGTTGGCTTATCTGGTCTACCCCATCGTCAAGTTCATTCAATACAGGATGCACGTCAAATCACGTGCGCTGAGCATCATCCTGACATTGCTCTTCGTCATCGCCATCGTAGCCGGAGTGATCTACCTCATCATACCGCCCATGATTGAGCAATTCGGCAAGCTGGGACAATTGGTTACGCAGTATGTTCAGCAGCAGACGAACACTAACGACCTGTCGGCAATGATCAAGGACTGGATACGCGATCACCGCGAAACCATCGAAGACTTCTTCAAGCGGAAAGATGTGGCGGAAACCATACGGTCGGCCATGCCACAGGTGTTCAATGTCTTAGGACAGACCGCCAGCGTTATTATCAGCATCGTGGCATCGCTGATCACCCTGATGTACATGTTCTTCATCCTGCTCGACTATGAGTATCTCACCAACAACTGGATCAAGATATTCCCGAAGAAAGCCCGCCCCTTCTGGCAGGAACTGATGAGCGACGTGGAGAAAGCACTCAATGCCTATATCCGCGGACAAGGACTGGTGGCGCTCTGCATGGGTATCCTCTTCTGCATCGGATTCACCATCATCGACTTCCCCATGGCAATCGGCTTGGGTATACTCATCGGCATCATGGATCTCGTGCCCTATCTCCACACCTTCGCACTGATTCCCACCGCATTCCTCGCCCTGCTGAAAGCGGCGGATACAGGACAGAACTTCTGGATGATACTGGCAATGGCTGTATCCATCTTCATCATCGTGCAGATTATCATCGACATGGTGATCACGCCGAAGATTATGGGAAAGGCAATGGGACTGAACCCTGCCATCCTGCTGCTCTCGCTGTCGGTATGGGGAGCCCTGCTGGGTTTCATCGGACTGATTCTTGCACTGCCGCTCACCACGCTGCTCATTGCCTATTATCAAAGGTACGTGACGCGCGAGAACGAAGACATTCCGTTAGATGAGGGATTCCTTTCAGGCAACGACAATACGGGAATGAGCATCATTGAAGGTGACACGCAAAGTGCTTTGAAGGAAGAAAACAAGGATGAAGCGCTGACTCAGGAAGCCATTACCCATGAAGACATGGCGGAAAATGCACAGGAACAGCTGCATTAAGCGCAGGTATTGCAACATTAAGAACTGGAATAGCTGCATTAAGAACTGGAATGAACTGCATAAAACACAGGAATGAGCAGAAAAAAGCGAGGGAAATCGACAGAAAATGCGCTTGAATTAAAAAAAGATTGGCAAAAACATTCCAAAAATTTTGCAATCTCAAAAAAACATTGTAACTTTGCAGCCGATTTTCAAACACCACCGTAAAGTGGCAGATGAATAATCACTGATCCGTTAGCTCAGCAGGTAGAGCACAACACTTTTAATGTTGGGGTCTTGGGTTCGAGCCCCAAACGGATCACAAGAAAATCCGCAAGAAGCTGAATATCAGCCGCTTGCGGATTTTTACATTCTCTAAATGCACCACATTTGCACCATTCAATATGGTCTGCTACTCATCAAATTTGCGTTTTATTAAGTTTTGCAGGTGCATTTACAGTTGCAGTTGTATTCTCAGAAGTAGCTTTAGTAGATGGCACTGCCAGCACATCATTCACTTACTATTTTTGATTTCCCATCGACCTTTTTTTCGACCGCCTTTACGTACAATGTCTATTCCCAGTTTCCTGATGGAAGCAAATTCACGTTGAATAGTTTTGCCTGAAACATGGAGTTTTTCGGACATTTCTATCAGAGTCGCCTCTGGTGATTTGCATATCAGTTCAAGTATAACTATCTGTCTTTCAGATAGTTCTTTTAGGACATCTTTCTGGACATTTTTTAGGACATTCTTCAGGACATCAGGGACGATCTTGCCTTCTTCCTGAGAACTATCTGGTGCTTTTTCTCTTGTCGCAATATCGGCTATAATATTGCCTGCAGCCTCATGGCAGGGGATGGTGATGCGGAAGAAGGTGCGCTCTTCATCTGTAACGACGATAGCGCGAGGCGAACCATTAGCCTTCAGCACATTCTGGATGGTAGGAATACCAGTGCTTCGTCCTTCTGTCATCTCCAATTCTTTCAAGTATTCACCCAAGCGACGGTTACGGTAACGCTTGGAAATAAGCAACTCGCCACGACTGATGTCAGCAGCAGAGATGCTACGATCCGGCCCACCTACGTTCTGGATGGTAATACCCTTTGGCTCCACCGTTATTACCACAGGCTCCCATTCCCGATAGTCGCGATGATATATCGAGTTCGTAATACTTTCCTCTAATGCCTGGTAGGGATAGGTATAGAACTTGATACTGTGGTTGTCATTCTTGGGCTTGATGATGGTCTGCATCACCACCATGCGATTCAAATACTCCAGCGTCCGCTCAATAATCTGTGTAACGGAACCTGTGATGACAGGAGCCTCGTAGAGATTGTTAGGATTCACCAACCGTCCTTCTGGGAAGAATACGATTTCCACCTGTGTCCTTTTGAAGAATTTACTTGGATTCTCACAGAACATCATTGCTGCCACATTCCTCAGCATACGGTTTTCTGATGGGCCAACAAATAAATCCATCTGCTCAAGAATCTCGCTAAGTGGCCTTTCGTATAGTTCGTTAGCCAATTTGCTGCCCACTTTAACCAGATACTCACGTAACAATAGCGTAGATATGTCTTCTACTTTAATATCTGGATTCCCTCGTTCATCAAACGGAACACGACTGGCTAATTCACGAAGTTCGTCCAGTACCTCGCCCTTGGCTATGATGCTACTTGTACCGCTCCGGATATAGAAGTATTCCTTGCTACCGCTCTTTGCAGTCACATTCTCAGGTACAGAATATGGCCTGTTGATGCCAGCAGGACACCATATCACCAGCACCTGCTTTCCATCCACCTCTTCAACACTCGTTCTGGGCATATAATACGGTGACATCTTGTTGTTGTAGCTCACCATATCCTGAAGAATGCCGTCAATCTTCTCTATCGGTACCCCTTCGACAGGACGGATAGCCAGACCTGTATCATCATCGCTATCCACGCCAATCAATATATACCCACCTCCAAGATCGTCGAAATCATTAGCGAAAGCACACACGCTATGGTATATGCTTGCAGGATTCCAACCTTTCTTGAACTCAATCCTATTGGACTCTATTTTCTGCTTGTTCAGCAGGTCTTCTATGTCTATTGCCAGTGCCATATTCCTATTTTGTTTGCAAAGTTACAAATTTTATTCCAATTGTTAACTATGTACTGCATCTAATGTTTGAATGAGGAATCATAGATCAGGAGAACCGTCCCTTGACAATAAGGATGTTTTTTTGAAATCATAGATTATCATCTGGTAATTTACTTGTTTTGCGGAGTTTTGAATCATGCGGAATGCAGAATGTCATGTATGACGTGTTGCTACCGTAGAAGTGACGATAAAGTTGTTTTCGTCTTGCTTCGATAGCCTCCTTTCGCTGTTCCCTGTCTTTTTTCCATTCTTCTATGCGTTGTGTTGCCTCCTGACGAGCAAGTTCTGCATACATTTCATCCATTGCTTACATTCTTGTATATTAGATTATTGATGTTGTTGAACCTCTCTTGACCATTCCGTATCATTTCTTCATTCTGCCTGATGAGAAGTCGATACATTTCTGTTTGTTCTCTGTGTAAAGCCATGAGTTACTTTACAAGAAATACAAGTTCTTCTCTCGAAAGTGTCATCAGAGATTCATCAGATATGGATGTATTGCCTTTGTCTTCTGGTTCTTTCTCATTTATCATTTCACCGATTCCGTTCCAAATATAGTCGGCAGAAATAATGTTTGAATATGTCGCACAGAAGGCTTTTACAAATTTCCATGTAAGGTAACGCTCATTACCATTTATGGCGGCACTAATGCTTTCTTTTCCACGTCTCATTTTTTGGGCTATGCTAATAGAAGGTGTTCGACTATCAATTAATCCAATAGCCATTAGATGATTAATTGCATCTTCTATCCTTTTTTTTCTTTCTTCTATAATCATAAGGGTGTTTGATATAAAATAATGTTAAAATATTAAATTATATTTGTCAAATAATACTTATCTTTGCACCCAGTTAGTAAAAACAAAGGTGCGGTCTCCCACGGTTAAAACAACCGTAGAATACATTTGGCAATGCAAATATACTAATTCTTCATGGATTCGCCATATCATTGATTGTATTTTTAAGTAAAACTATATACTATTACTATCTGTATTACTATCTGAATGGTAGCAAATAGAGTTTTTACATTAGGCTTTATCGCCATTGGGACCTACGGCTAACTTGGAGAACAACTTCTTGACCTTTTCCTGCTTACATTTCACCTAACCAAAAACAACAAATAAATAAAAAAAATAAGACATCGTAGGTATACACTATCAGCAATGCCAGCACCTGCAACTTGTACAGATTTTCTTTTATTTCCGATTTTTTTTGGTTTTTCTTTTTTTTATTTGATAATAAATGCTTATCTTTGCACGAAACATAAGGAAACACCTTTTTGATTAATAATTATATTTATGGCATTAAATCAAAGACGCATCAAAATACTTGAACTGATTCGTGAAGACGGTCATGCCAAGGTACAGGAACTGAGTAGAATTTTCAGTGTAACAGAAGTAACCATCCGACAAGACTTGGAGTTTTTGGAGAAACTGGGTTACATTCAGAGAGAGCATGGCGGCGCTTTCCTCAAGGATGTAGGCACTTTCGCCAAGACGGGCAAGCTGGTTAATCAGGAACAAAGTCATGACGAGAAGGTAGCAATTGCACAGAAAGCCGTCACGTATATTAATGAAGACGACGTGATTATCCTCGACTCTGGCTCTACAACGACAGAAATCGCAAAGCTGCTGCTAAAATACAACCGACTGACGGTGATTACCAATGCCCTGAATATTGCGCTGATGCTTGGTGAGAATCCGGGCATCAACCTGATTGTGACAGGCGGAGAATTCAAGGCTCCCACTCTTTCGTTGACGGGCGACATGGCAGCTCAGTCGATTTCGAATCTGCATGCCAACAAACTATTCCTTGCAACTGCCGGAATCTCTGCCGACATGAACCTCACCTACCCCAGCCTGAGCGACTTGGTGGTTAAGAAAACCATGATTGAGTCGGCAGATCAGGTGTTCCTCGTAGCTGACACATCGAAGATGGGCAACAGTGCCTTTGCAACGCTCGGTCCTATTTCGATGGTTCAGCATCTGATCACCAACGACAACATCTCTGATGATGCAGTGAAGAAGCTGGAGAGGATGGACGTGGAAGTGCTGAAAGCATAATCACACTATTGAATATATATACAAATAGAATATCTATTAAGGTATACAAGAACATCCCCAAAATCCGGTAAGAGTTTTGGGGATGTTCTTGTTGGAAAGCATGTCAATGATGCTATGCTTTCTTCCATAGTTTGGTCATATCTTCAAGAGTCTTACCCTTTGTTTCTGGAACGAGTTTCCAAACGAAGATGGCTGCAATTACGCATATCACTCCGTAGAGTCCGTATGTGAACCAGTGACCGAAGTCGTCGCCTTCTGTGAGATGCATGTTGAACATCGGTACGAAGGTTGAGCTCACGATGAAATTGAATATCCACTGGAATGCCACGGCAATGGCAACGGCTGCGCCACGGATGGTGTTGGGGAATATCTCTGCAATGAGCACCCACGTGATGGGACCCCATGAGAACATGAACGAGGCAGAATAAACCATGATGCTGATGGCGGTTACCATCTCCAAGCCTGCATGTCCGAAGGTGACGGCTACGCCAAAAGCTCCTAATGCCATGCCCAATGATCCCCAAATCAGCAATGGCTTGCGCCCGAGTTTCTCCACGGTGAAGATGGCAACAAGGGTGAAGAGAATATTGATTACACCCATGAATACCGTAACCACCATTGGGTTCTCCATGCCCATGTCACCGAAGATGCGCGGCGCATAATAGAGCACGGCATTGATGCCTACTGCCTGCTGGAACACACTGAGCATGATGCCGATGAAAATGCACATGAATCCGTAAGTCATCAGCTTCTCGGTCTTCACGGTCATGGTGTCCTTGATATCCTGAAGGATCTGCGAAGCCTTCTCACCTCCGTTGATTCTCGACAAGATGCCCAAAGCTTTCTGATCCTGACCAATGCTGACGAGATAGCGAGGAGTCTCGGGAACGAAGCAGATGAGCAGGGCGAACAGACCTGCAGGTATTGCCTCGGAACCGAACATATAGCGCCAACCTGTGGTGACAGTCCACTGTGCGGCGGGGTTAATGGCTGCGATACCCTTGCCCATCTCCTCAACCAACGGCTGGATATGCTCTCCAAGGATGAAGAAATTCACGAAATAAACCACTAACTGACCAAAGATAATGGCAAACTGGTTCCACGAAACGAGCATACCGCGAATATTGGAAGGAGCAACTTCGCCGATATACATCGGACAGATGGCTGAAGCTAATCCAACGCCGATACCGCCGATAATACGATAGATGTTGAACATGATCAACAACGAATAGGTGGGATTGCCATGATCGAAGAACAAGAATTCGGGTTCCATGCTGCCGAGCGCGGAAATGAAGAAAAGCAAACCGGCAATGATCAGCGACTTCTTACGACCCAGACGCGTGGCCAAAAGTCCGGAAATAGCAGAACCGATGATACAGCCGATGAGGGCTGAAGCCGATGTAAATCCATGCCAGCCATCCGTATAGGAGAAGTCCTTTGCCTCCATGAAAAACGCCTGCAGACCTTTTTCTGCACCTGAGATAACGGCTGTGTCGTAGCCGAAGAGCAAGCCGCCGAGCACGGCGACCATCACGATTGAAATAAGATAGGCTTTCGAGCCTGTTTGATTTTGTTGCATATTGATTTGTTTTAACTGATATTCTGAATAAAATACGATTATATAACACGTTTCCCTATTATTTATTGTGGAAAACAAGGGGTAAAAATAAGAATGAACCATTAAAATTCTCTCGTTTCCACTTTTTTTTGTAATTTTGCACCGATATAGTGCCTGCATAGTGCAGCCGACCCATTTATGAAGTTCAGTGACGTAATAGGACAGCAAGATGCCAAAGAACGGCTGTTGCAGATGGTGAGAGAGAACCGTCTGCCACATGCGATGTTGTTCTGCGGACCTGTGGGCTGCGGTAAGATGGCAATGGCAATGGCATTCGCATCGTATCTGCTTTGCACGAACCGCAAAGATGCCGATGAAGCCTGCGGCACATGCCAGCAATGCGTCATGCTCCGCAAGTGGCAGCATCCCGATTTGCACTTCACCTATCCCGTCATCAAGCCTCCGGGAACAAGCAGCGATCACAAAATGGTGAGCGATGACTTTGCAAAAGAGTGGAACACCATGCTGATGCAAAGCGCCTATTTCAGCATCGACCAGTGGTTAGCAGAAATGGGAGCTGCCAATCAACAGGCAATCATCTATGCCAGCGAAAGCGATGAACTGCTGCGCAAGATGTCACTCAAGTCAAGTCAGGGCGGCTATAAGATATGCATCATCTGGCTGCCAGAGAGGATGAACGGCGAATGTGCCAACAAACTGCTCAAGCTGTTGGAGGAACCGCCCCAGCAATCTCTGTTCATTATGGTGAGCGAAGAACCTGACAAACTGTTAGAAACAATCAGAAGCCGCACGCAGCGCATCGATTTCAAGATGATTGCAACCGAAGACATTGAGCAGGCTCTGATCAGCAAACGAGGCATAGACAGCCCTGACGCCCACCGACTGGCACGCGCTGCCAACGGCTCTTGGCTGAAAGCACTTGAAGAACTGGACACCGGTAATGAGAACCACATGTTTCTCGAACTGTTCATCGCCATGATGCGACTGGCATATAAGCGCAACATCAAGGAACTGAAGAAATGGAGCGATGAAGTGTCGGGATTCGGAAGGGAAAGGCAAAGGCGCATGCTCACCTACTTTCTCCGGCTGACACGCGAGAACTTCATGTATAATTTCCACAATGTGGAACTGGTGTACATGACACAAGATGAGGAGAACTTCGCCAAGAACTTCTCTCCGTTCATCAATGAGGCTAATATCATTGAGCTATCGGAACTCTATTCAAGAGCCATCCGCGACATCGGACAGAATGCCAACCCGAAGATTGTATTCTTCAACATGGTGCTCAAGGTTATCGTGCTTCTGATACAGAAATAAGAAAGAAAGAAAAATCATCAACAAGATAAGCGAAAACCATATTTGAAAAATGGACTATAAGAATCTGAAATATAAAGCAAACACTGGTTGTGACAGAGGTCTCTGCAAATGCGCATGCGGAAGGCAAGACCGCCAGCTGAACACCTATGACTGGCTGGCAGACGTACCCGGAAATGCTGAGAGTACAGACCTGGTGGAAGTACAATTCAAGAACACTCGCAAAGGTTACTATCACAATGTGAACAACCTTGACCTGAAAAAAGGTGACGTGGTAGCCGTGGAAGCAAGCCCCGGCCACGACATCGGTGTTGTGACGCTCACAGGAAGGCTTGTAAAACTGCAACTGAAGAAAGCGAACCTGAAGAGTGCCGACGATATCAAGCGCATCTATCGCATTGCCAAGCAAGCTGATATGGACAAGTATTACGAAGCCAAAAGCAGGGAACATGATACGATGATCCAAAGCCGACAGATAGCGAAGAATCTCGGCTTAGACATGAAGATAGGTGATGTGGAGTATCAGGGCGACGGCAACAAAGCCATTTTCTATTATATCGCTGATGAACGCGTTGACTTCCGCCAGCTCATCAAAGACCTTGCTGCCACTTTCCACG
Source organism: Prevotella sp. (assembly GCA_017471245.1). Classification (GTDB taxonomy): domain Bacteria; phylum Bacteroidota; class Bacteroidia; order Bacteroidales; family Bacteroidaceae; genus Prevotella. Next base: position 33,032 of record JAFUVB010000024.1, on the reverse strand, counting down.
TAAGAATCGAGATGAAACAGATAGGCGCACGCCAGGAGGCAGGGCGCATCGGAGGAACCGGACCTTGCGGAAGGGAGCTCTGCTGCGCCACATGGATGAAGAATTTTGTCAGTGTAAGCACCAACGCAGCACGCTTCCAAGACATCTCGCTGAATCCTCAGAAACTGGCAGGCATGTGCGCCAAGCTGAAATGTTGCCTCAACTATGAGGTAGACGACTATATCGAAGCCAGCCGAAAAATGCCAAGCAAGGAGATTGTACTGCAGACACAAGATGCCGACTACTACGTTTTCAAGACGGACATCCTTGCCGGCATGGTGACCTATTCCACCGACAAGAATGTAGCAGCCAACCTTGAGACCATCACGGCACGCCGCGCAATTCAGATCATAGAGATGAACAAAAATGGCGAAAAGCCTTTATCGCTGACCGACGACAACTCACAGAAACAGCAGAACCACTCCATCGACCTGCTTGCCGGTGAAAGCATCACACGCTTCGACAAGAACAAGAAGAAGAGAAAGCCCAAGAACAGGGCACCCAAACCGCAACAGGAAGCAAGACCCCGCGACAATCAGCCACGCAGGGAAGGCAGACCTCAACGCAACCAGCAAAGAGGAGAATGATCAGACAGTACATCTACACCTTATTTATAATAGTAGCTGCTTCTGCCGGAGCAGCTGCTGTGGTTTCGTGTGATAACAAAACTGTGTTCCATTCCTATCATCACACAATAATCACCGGATGGGAGAAGAACGACACACTGTCGTATAGCATTCCGCCACTGAAAGAACCCGGTCGCTATCGGGAGTCTGTAGGCTTAAGAATCAACAGTGCCTATCCTTTCACCAGTATCACTCTTGTCATCAAGCAGGATATTTTCCCAGGGAAAAGGTCAAAGACTGACACCATCAAATGCCAGTTCTCTGATGAGAGAGGCTACCGGACAAGCAACGGAGTGAGCTGCTATCAATATGATTTCCCATTGAAAGACATCGATCTGAGGCGCGGCGACTCCATACAGATCAGCATCCAGCATGCCATGAAGAGGGAAATGCTGCCCGGCATTTCCGACGTAGGATTCAAGCTTTTTGAATGATTATCAACTCCTGATCAGGTTCCTGCCGGCATCAATGCGCAAGAATATGAACAGCAGGAAGGTGAATCCCCACAACGAAGAACCGCCATAGCTAAAGAATGGCAACGGTATGCCAATGACAGGCGTGAGACCAAGCACCATGCCCACATTGATGAACACGTGAAAAAGGAATATGCTCAGCACGCAATAGCCATATACACGGCCGAACTTGAACGGTTGCCGCTCAGCCATCTTGATGAGCCTGAGAATCAATGCCAAGAACAAAAAGAGCACGACGGCACATCCTAAGAAGCCTTCTTCCTCTCCCACCGTGCAGAATATGAAGTCGGTATCCTGCTCGGGAACATACTTCAGTTTTGTCTGCGTACCATTCAGGAACCCCTTTCCTTCCAGTCCGCCCGAACCTATTGCTATCTCACTCTGGTGAACATTATATCCGGCACCCTTCAAGTCTTCCTCTAATCCCAGCAACACATTGATTCTCACACGCTGATGCGACTGCATCACGTCGTTCAACACATAGTCGGCAAGATTGAAAAACACCACCGAACCGAGCGCAAACAGGGCAATGAAATAATAATTGCGGATTCTCGAACTGAGACCTTGGTAGACAAGATACCCTATCAAGATGGCTGTGATGGCTATCTGCACCCAAACCACATCGAAAGAATAGACGTATTTCGACAAGAGCAAAGCCGCTATCGTGACACCCACCGACACAAGGAGGATGCGGAAAGTGGCTTTTTTTTCGCGACAATAGATATACACCATTGATGCAGAAAACACCTGAATGAGCAGCAACACAACGAACTTACCGATCGACGTGGGCGTTTCCCACAGCATTACCTCCTCAAAACGAATACCCACGACGAAATAAATCACCATGGCAACTGCCGTGAACAGGATGCTGCCAGGCATGCCTTCGCGGTAGAACATCAGGAAGAACGACAAATAGACAAGCGCGGAACCCGTTTCTTTCTGCATCACGATACACAGCATCGGCAGGAATATCACGCCGCATGCTGCCGCAAAGTGCTTCCAGTTGTGTATGGAAAAGCCATAGGTGCTCATCAGTTTCGAGATGGCAAGGGCGGTGGCGAACTTCGCAAACTCCGCCGGTTGCAGCCTCAACGGTCCCAGCACTAACCAGGAACGCGAGCCTTTGATTTCATGCGGATTGAAGATGGTGGCTATCAACAATAATACCAGCGCCCCATAGAGGAAATAGGAGAAATAGTCATAGAAGCGGTCGTCGAGCATCAGCAAGACAAAACCCAGGACGATCGACGTGCCGATCCACACGATCTGCATGCCGGAACGCGTGTCAAGGCTGAATATATCGGTATCACCATAGGTATAGCTGGCACCGCAGACACTCACCCACCCGAAAGCCAGGAGGGCAATATAGATGATGATGGTCCACCAGTCGAGTGAACGCAACACATTATTTGACTGCCTATCTGTTTGCCTTACCATAAGCGATTCTTCTGTGCTGGAAGTCGGACGCCCGCTTCTCTGAAGCAGCCGACAGCTTCCCGTGAATATACTGTTCAATCATCAACCCGCCGATAGGCACACCGTAGTCGGCACCGAAACCACCGTTCTCCACATACACGGCAATGGCAATTTTCGGATTGTCCATCGGCGCAAAACCCATGAATACGGAGTGGTCTTGTCCGCGGTTCTGTGCCGTACCTGTCTTTCCGCAGATAATAATGTCGCCACGGTTCAGGTGCTTACACGTACCGCCAAGCACCGAGGCTCGCATTCCCTGCACCACATAGTCGTAAGCCCGGCGGTTGGCTTTTGTATAGTGGCGCTCTGTGAACTCTTTCCGCAAGGGTTCTCCCTGCACCTTCCTCACCACGTGAGGTGTATAGTAATAGCCGCGGTTGGCTATGGTCGCTCCAAGATTGGCAATCTGCAACGGCGTGAGGTTCACCTCACCCTGCCCGATGGAGATACTGATAATGGTAAGTCCGTTCCACGAACCCTTGTAGGCATTGTCATAGAACTCGGCATTAGGAATCAGTCCGCGCTTCTCGCCGGGAAGGTCTACGCCCAACTTATATCCGAACCCCATGCTCACCATATAGTCGCGCCACGTGTTCATGGCATCCTGCACGGTCTTGTATTTCTTCCTGTTCGACATCATATAATAGAGACCCCAACAGAAATAGCCGTTGCACGATGTGCTGATGGCAGGAACGAGCGACAGCGGAGAAGCGTGACCGTGGCATCCCACATGCAGTCCGCGATGATAGAATCCGCGGTGACAGGGGAAGGCTGTTTGCGTTGGACTGATAATACCTTCAGTCATATAGGTCAGTCCCTGCGATGTCTTGAACGTGGAACCCGGCGGATACTGACCCATGATAGAACGGTTAAGCAGCGGTTTCCACTGGTCTTTCTGCAGCATGCGGTGCATCTTTCCGCGCTGTCTGCCGATCATCAGGCGCGGATCATACGTAGGCGATGATACCATGCACAGCACCTCACCCGTGGATGGCTCAATGGCAACGATACTCCCGATCTTCCCTTGCAGCAGCCGCTCGCCCAGTGCCTGTAGTTTCACGTCGATGCTCAGCGTGAGATCCTTGCCTGCAACGGGCTTACGGTCGAGGGCTCCGTTCTGATAGCTGCCCTGCACCCGCCCGTGAGCATCGCGCAACATAATCTGTACGCCCTTCTCGCCACGCAGTTCCTTTTCATAGGAACGCTCCACGCCCAGCTTGCCGATATAATCGCCGGGCTGATAGTAGTCATCATCTTCAATGTCAGAGGGCGACACCTCCGCCACATCACCCAACACGTGGGCGGCATAGGGATAGACATACTGTCGCAGGCTGCGACGCTGCACATAGAAACCGGGGAAACGGTACATCTTCTCCTGGAAGATGCTGAAGTCAGACTCCGACAGCTGGCTGATGAACAGCTGCTGCGTGAACCGCGAATAGCCTGGATTCTTCGATCGGTCTTTGATGTCGTCCATGCGCTTGATGAACTCATCCTTCGTAATACCGATGGCATTACAGAACTCCATGGTGTCGAGCCGCCCGCTTGCCTCGTTCATCACCACCATGATATCGTATGCATGCTGGTTGTATACCAGCAGTTCGTTGTTGCGGTCGCGTATGACGCCGCGGGCAGGAAACTCCACTTTCTTGAGAAAGGCGTTACTGTCGGCATTCTTTTTATAGTCGTCGCTGAGAATCTGCAGGGTGAACAGACGGATCAGATAGATCACTATAATGACAATAGCGACCCCTCCGATGACATACTTTCTGTTTTCAAGATTGTTGTTCTCGCCTTTCATTTCTTATCACATTCTCGATTACAACAATAAGCAGCACGGTCAGCACCCAGCTGCCCGCAACGTTCAGCAGCCATTGCTGCCAGTTGAAGAAGTGGAACACCTCGAGCGAGAAGAAACACAGGCAATAAATCAGCACGCAGATGATGGTATAATAGATAAATTTCAGCAAGCCCAGCGTGCGTATGGTGGGCTGGAAATCATCTGCGCTGTCGCGAGGAATGAATGGAATAAGGATATATGGCTGCAGCACACCTATCAGAGTCATTGAGGCGGCTGCCACTCCCGGAGTGTTGGACGATATGTCCACGCACAGCCCGAGTGCGAAGCACCACAGCAATATCGCCCACTTGGGATAGTTGCGGTTGAACGACAGCACGAACATAACATAGAGCAACGGCGTGGCGCAGCCGAACAGATGGATGTTGTTCAACACCAGCATCTGCACCACAAACAACAGGGCAAACGCCCCGAGCCGTCTGAAAAAACCTGCATTCATGCCTGTCGCTTATTCGTTATCACTCTTTTTCTACACATCTTTTAGCGACCATGCGGCTTGATGGAATCCTGGGCGGCACGCATGATCTGCACTTTTTCCTGCATCTTGCTGTTGTCGATGACGCACACATCGCGCAAATTGCTGAAATCTGTTGACAGATGCACCTGCACGCGATATGACAAACCGTCGGAGGAATTAAACACATGGAGGACTTTTCCCACCATGATTCCCTCTGGAAATATCGAAGAGAATCCGCTGGTTACTATCTTGTCGCCGATGCGGAAATGCGCATGGCGCGGTATATCATCCACATAGGCAAGGTCGCTGCGCCCACCTGTCCAGTGAAGATAGCCGAAATAGCCTCGCTTCTGTATCTTCACGCTCACATTGGAATGGGAGTTCAGCACGGGAATCACCACGCTGTAGTGAGGCGACACCATATAGACTACGCCCACCAGTCCGTTGCCGCAAGCCACGCCCATGTCGGTTCGGATGCCATCTTCGCTTCCCTTGTCAATCGTGATCAGGTTATCCTTGCGGTCGATGGAGTTGGCAATCACCTTTGCAGGCACCAGCTTGTAGTCATCGAGCAGGCGCAACTGGTCGTGGAAAAGATACGAAGAGTCGTGAGTCAGTTCGGTCACCTTCGCCGCCAGTTCATTCACTTGGCGCTCCAGATAGAGATTGCGCTGCGTAAGCTGCCCGTTGATCTTCGTGAGGCTGAAGAAGTTTTCCACCTCCGAATTCCACTCATACAGCTTTCCTGTCACCACATTGGCAGATGAGAAATACACACTGCTCTGATAGCTGTTGTATCGGAACAACAGCACCATACTGATCACCTCCAACAGAACGAAGAGGAACCAGTGATTGTACTTCACTAAGAAAGCCAGCAGGTTACGCATGCGCCTTCGCTACCCTATCGCATCAGGAACGAGAAACGGTCAACATTCTTCAGGGCAATGCCGGCACCTTTGGCAACACAGTGCAGTGGGTCTTCAGCCACAATGAACGGAATATTGATCTTGTCGGTGAGACGCTTGTCGAGACCGCGAAGCAGCGCACCGCCGCCGGTCAGGTAGATACCGTGGGTCACGATGTCGGCATAAAGTTCTGGCGGCGTGCTCTCCAAGGCGTTGAGCACGGCAGTCTCGATACGGGCGATGGTCTTGTCAAGACAATGTGCAATCTCCTGATAGCACACAGGCACCTCCATGGGCAGTGCGGTGATACGGTTCGGACCGCGCACCACATAGTCTTCCGGTCCCTCTTCGCCGAGATCGGTGAGTGCTGAACCCACGTTTATCTTGATGCGCTCTGCCATGCGCTCGCTCACCCTCACGTTATGCTGGCGACTCATATATTCCTGAATATCTGATGTAAGGTCATCGCCTGCCACCTTGATGCTGGTATTGGCTACGATACCGCCCAACGAGATCACGGCAATCTCGGTGGTACCGCCACCGATGTCTACAATCATGTTGCCTTCGGGTGCCTCCACATCGAGCCCGATACCGATAGCGGCTGCCATCGGCTCGAAAATCAGATAGACATCACGACCGTCGGCATGCTCGGCACTGTCGCGCACGGCGCGCAGTTCCACCTCGGTGCTTCCCGAAGGCACGCCAATCACCATGCGGAGCGACGGCGAGAACAGACGGCTGCTGCTGTGCACCATCTTGATAAGTCCGCGCATCATCTGCTCGCAGGCAGTGAAGTCGGCAATCACACCGTCGCGCAGCGGGCGGATGGTGCGGATTCCCGGATGCTCCTTCTCATACATCATCTTGGCTTTGCCGCCCACTGCAATCATCTTGTCGGTGCGGCGGTCGAGAGCTACCACTGAAGGCTCGTCCACCACAATCTTATCATCGCTGATGATAATGGTGTTGGCGGTTCCAAGATCCATTGCAATCTCTTGGATAAATGAAAAAAATCCCATATTGTTTGTTTGTTACTTTACTGATAATTCGTTTGAAATCTGATGATGGAAACTGTGCTCGCGACTCACTTCACGAACCATCCGTGAATGGCGGTGTCGTAGTGGCTGCTCACACCGAAGGCTCTTGCTGCCAGCATGCGGCGCTGCTCAATCGTGGTCTCCGCTCCCTGCCGGTTCAAGATATCCAACAGCACGCCATACTCGGCCTTGCTCGGAACGATCACCACATCGTTGAAATTCTTGGCTCCGGCGCGAATCAGCGAAATGCCGCCGATATCAATCTTCTCGATGATATCCTGCTCGCTGCTCGACACATCGGCAACAGTCTGCTCGAAAGGATACAGATCAACAATCACCAAATCAATCTCCGGTATCGCATATTCCGCCATCTGAGCCTGGTCGCCCTCGTTGTCGCGGCGCGCAAGGATGCCTCCGAACACCTTCGGATGCAATGTCTTCACCCTGCCGCCGAGAATCGAAGGATAGGTGGTCACGTCTTCCACCGCCTGACAGGCATAGCCAAGCGACTCAATGAACTTCTGCGTACCGCCGGTAGACAGGAATCTAACACCCTCGGCATTCAGTTTTGCGAGTAATTCATCCAAACCGTCCTTGTGGAATACCGACACAAGGGCAGTCTTTATTTTCTTTGTTTCAGCCATATTGAAAAATGTACATTTTACTATTGGACTGCAAAATTACAAAACTTCCGCGAATGTCTTGCACATTTTCCCTTATTTTTTTCGCACGCACATTATTAATTATTGTAAATCAACCTGCCAGCCCTCTCTCTCTTCATCCCTGCACTCGTTTTTTGGCAGGCATTTATTGCTGATCGCTGTAAGGGCGTTCATCTCCTTATACGCCAAGGGCATAGGTTCATGCTCAAAAAACCTATGCCCTTGGAAGTATGAAAATACTATTTCTTACTGCAGGATGAATTTCTTGGTGTATCGGTTGCCGTTGGTATCAATGCGGATGGAATAGATGCCGGGCGACCAGGTGCTCGTGTCCACCGCCTTGCTCCCGGTATAGTTGGTGCTGTAGTGCACGCGCGTTCCCGTTTCCATACGGTAGATGCTCAGATACCATGGTACTACCTGGATCATGCCGCTCGGAAGCTCTTCCCATTCCACGGCATCGAAGTCAACGCGCATCGTGTTTCCGCTGAAATAGAGCGATATCTCCGGGTCGCCAATCGCCTCGCCGTCAACCGGGATTACCTTGAACCATAGGTCGAAGTCGTGGCAGCCGCCTTCGCTCGTGGCATGGAGCACCACGTAATAGTAGCCGTCGTGATAGGTGATGCTCGACACCTCGGGCATGCGGAACCGCACGATGGTGTCACCGCCCAGCATCAGATAGTCGGGCTGTTCCTCTCCGCTGAAGCTGATGTTCATCCCGTCGAAGCGCGAGCCATAGAGCGTAATGTCGGCGCCGCCATATATCTCGGTGATGCCGTACTGCGGATTGTCGTTGAGCGAGCGTGTCTGCATTCTTTCGAACACCACGGGCATCTGTCTCATCTCCACACTGTCGCGCCTGACCGCAGCGGAGATCCTGCGCATCTTGCGGTTTCCTGAGCTGGCGGGTATGGTGAATGTCATCCCCACTGCGGGTATGTCGCCGTTTGCATCATAGATGCCCGACTGCTCACCCTCCACATACATGTTCGTGCCGTGCATCACTATACGTTTGTCCAGTGTGGCTACTGTTGTTCCGTTCTTGCTGATGGTCGCCGTAAGGGTCGCCTCATCGTATTGCGGAGAGTTGTTATATGATACCGTGCACTGGTTTCCGCTGGGGGTAATACTGAATGCGGAGTTGTCGATAGACCAAGTGGCGGAGAATTCACTGGGAAGAGCAGCTCGGCTATACAAATTGGGACTGCACAGAACCCCATCACCCATAATCTTCCCAACATTTTCAATCTGCTTTGTAAGTGTCTTGAGCACTACTCCGTCCTTCATGACCGTAGCTGTCATTGTTGCAGTATCATATTGGTTACCTTGATCATAGCTAACTGTGCACTTATGCCCTGAAGGGGTTAGAGAAAAGGAATTGTTATCAATACTCCAAACTGTTGTCAGGCTCGTACTTGGCTTTACTTGGTACACTCCATATGCTGCAATTATCGAGTCACCCGTGATTATATTTTCAGACAGTGATACAAAGTCGCCCCAAGCACTTGGAGTAGACGAGTATTGTGGGTGCTCACTTTTCGTGTCGTGAGATGTTGCATAGTTGAAGGCTTCGTGCATTGACACAATGCCATCGTTATTTGTATCCGCGTTAACAGAAACGCCATCAGGCGTTATTCCCCTTACTGCAGATGTCCAATGATATGCAAACTCGTCATAGACTTCATCTGTTGTAGGAAATGACACTTCATTCTTTTTACAGGCAGTAGCTATTACCCGCTTGCTTGCCTCTAAGTGGTCAATAAAGCCCCCGCTATGGCATTGAGCCATACATGTTATTACAATTCCAGCATTCACCTTGTTAAGCTCTGTTGCGAACTCATTATCATACATGATTTCATCATCCCACAAATATAGATAAGAATGTCCGTTTTCTAAACCGCCATGATCAGTTACATATACAAATAAAGCATCATCACTGTTCAGTGTTGAACCAAGTGATGTAAATACATTCATGATAATTGCCTTAGTAGCAGCATATTGAATATCATTTTCCCCATCGCCATCTAAGTCAAGTGGAGATGAATCATGGTTACCATTAAGTAATGATCTGTCAATATTTGGTGATGTTCCATCAGACATTATTACATAAATATGATTCTTGGGATAATTGTAAATATCTATAAGAGTTTTGTATATCTCAGAGCAATCATTCCAGTAACGTTCTTTATTATAAAACATATCTATGCCACCACTTATAATAACAGCATATTTATGTTCAGATAGTTCGGGAGAAATATTCCGTAGAGCCTTCTTAGGGGTATTGGATTTTTTTTACGTTACTTTTATTTGCCGGTTTGTACTGAACCAGTACGTCCATATTGTCTTTTGGCGGTCTGTTCATGTATTGGACCTCATAGCTTCCAGTCTTAGCATTGACATATATGTAGCGGCATGAATGCTCCCAGTTTGCATAAGGCATATCATCTACAAAAAAGAACCATGACTCAAAAGATGGGGTCGCTACAGATCCCTTGATTGTTTTAATCTCTGCTTGAGGTGGCTTGGTTACATTTGAAACATAGACACATATACTGTCACCTTTCTCTTTCAGTATTTCATTTTTTACAATATTCCATGCATTCTCGACTGATATGATATTTGAATGTTGGGCATGCATGCCAATACCCCACATCATAAGTACCAATAAAACTATAGATATTCTTTTCATTTTATGTGTCTGATTACAATTGTTTCATTATAGTTATTGCTATAGTGTATTTCCTTTTTTAACCTTACAAACGATTCTGTCTCAACAATCAGCGTGTAGTTTCCTTCTGTTAGTTTTCCAACTTCAAAGTTTACGTCATAAGGGCAGATACAGTTGCAGGCATCCGAGCCAATCATATTCTCCTGAGCTGTGATCAGATTGTCTTCCATTGACACTTGTACAGCAATATTATCTATGCAACAAGGGAACAAGGCATCCTTATGCTCCACCCGTAGCCATCCGCCCTTTTGGGCAGTAAGCGTAATGGTCTCAGTAAATAAATCAGGTCTGTCAGATGCACGGCTTTGCACTTTTGCATTGTTACCTTGCTTGCACCCTGAGTTCTCGATACTTCTTGTTCGTAATGAGCCGTTGGGTTCTTCATCGCTGCTGCAACCAACATTCATCATTGCCGACAACAGCAGCATGGGAATTAATAGAATCCTTTTCTTTTTCATCGTTGTAATGTTTTATTTATACGTTAGTTTTACAATGGCAAAATTACTAAAAGGTATCCAATCTTCCAGATAATTATGCAAGAAGATGTTTTGGTGTAATAAACTTCTCCAGAAACTACTCCAAATCATAGCCCTGCTATCAACCTTACACTATTCACATGGTTTTACGCTACATTCATATTCTGGGACTTCCCATCCTGTCGTAATTGTTGACTGCCGGGTGATAGCTTTATATTTGATAATAGAGAATGAAATGACATCATTCAACTGAATCTTTCTTCCGGATAGATCGGATCTCTTACAGATTATCCACGTTGGAGAGAAGTCTTTGCTGTTTTCGGGTGATTCAATGATAGTTAATAGAACTGATTCGTCGTTTATCCTACTTATACATCCTTCAAAGCAACCAATTTCCCTAAGTTCTTTGTCGCTGCTGCAACCAACATTCAGCACTGCCGCAAACAGCAGTATGGGAATTAATAGAATTCTTTTCATTTTCATAGTTGTAATGGTGTTAATTAGATTTTTCATCCTATTGTTTAAATGTGTATTTTGACCGATACTATATCAAACAAAATATATGATTGTGATGTCGGATAAGTAGTCTTGGTCGGAGTAATTCCACCTGCTGCCGTCCTCCGTAAAGAAGTTCCATGGATCTAAAGACGAAAGGCTGGGTATAATATATATTGTTTTACCTTCACTCTTTGCCTTAATTACGTAGGCTTCAGGAAAGTTGGCTACCTCATCCAAACGGTTTTGTACCCACTGCGGTAAGTCCTTCTTTTCAACAAGGTTCATTCTGTAAAGCTGCCGTATGTCTCCATACAACTTAATATCTTTCGCAGCGATATAGCTTATGAAATTGTCATTTTCATCATCACTGCAGCTGCACCCCGTGGTCAGTACTGCCGCAAACAGCAGCATGGGAATTAATAGAATCCTTTTCTTTTTCATCGTTGTAATGTTTTATTTATATACTAGTTGTATGATGCAAAATTACTAAAAAGTATCCAATCTTCCAAATAATTATGGAAGAAAATGTGCGTTACAAGTCTTGTGGGGTCCTCAATGACAAATAGAGGGAAAAAGCTTTTACCATTGACCGTTGACCATTGACCGTTGAAAATTGAACATTGAGCATTGAGCATTGAACATTGAGCATTGACCGTTGAACATTGGGCATTGGAAAAGCATAGGTATTGACAATCAAAAGCGTATGTTTCATTCATCAAAAGCATAGGTTTCAAGCGGTAAGAAATACGTTTTTGGCTATCAAAACCATAGGTTTCTGCACCGGTATATTCGCCTTCAAGTCAACCTACCACTTAACTACCGAACAACACACTACTTGGTGTAAAAAATGGAAAAATGAAGCACCTGAGCATATCTGCCTCATTGTCAATTACTTGGGCGAATTTATCCGGCACCCGCTGCGACACCCGCTGCGACACCCGCAGCAGGTGTCGCAGCGGGTGTCGGATAATTTTGCTTAAACAACTGATTGTCAATGGTTTGTGCACAGGTGCGGGTAAATTTCATTTTTTAGATTGTGGAGATAGCGTTATGTGATGTAATTAGACCATGTTAGAAGTATGCGGCCGGTGCGGGCATCGATGATAGAAAATGGGGATTAATCGTTTAATTGTCATTGTTTATTGGATGAATTATTATTGGATTAGAGGTCGAATATTTCTTTGTCTGTTGTTTTACCAGCCTTCTTCAGTATTTCAAACATTCGAGAAATACCTTGCTTTTGTTTGTCGGTTAACTCTCCGTCTATGGTTCCGTCCAATTCAATAAATCGTATCGCTTCAAGTTTATAGTGAGAAATGCCGCCCTTTTTGTCTCCCCAATAATAATAGAAAGTGAGGCCGCTTGTCATCATACTCGACAACATGCTGTTGAGTTTTGCTTCAAACAAGAACTCGCCTTTGCTGTAAAACAAGAGAGAATGCTGTGTGGGTGTAGGGAATGCCTTTTCGTCAATGCGCTGCACGTCTTGCATTTTGAAGAAGAGAGTTTTGGGATTTACGGCTATGATATTGTCGAGCGTCAGCACATAATCTGCGGCAGCAGCATCCGCATTCTGCCCTTCATCAGGCTTGAGAATGGCATAAAGTGCCGTGCGCGATACGGTGTTCTCTTCGTCTTCATCGGCAGAGCATGCCGCAAATAGGCTGGTTGCTGCCGACAGAGCGAGCAGCACGCCCATGATTTGATAGATTCTTTTCATCATCATTTAGTTTTACAACATGAAAAATCCATATTTACATTCTACAAATATAACACAGGAAACAAGAAATCTTGCGTGAAAATTTCTGTTTTTTATATTTTTTAACCCTTCAAGGAGAAGTAGCTATAGAAGTGCGGCTGAATAATTGGGGATGCTTTCAGCGCGGTTGCCTGAGCACGATGCCCGTGAAGATGCGACCGGAACGGATGCCGAGACGGCGGGCAGAGAAGAAATCATCGCTATAGCGATAGGTGCAGATGCCGGAAGAATGGATTTGCGAGGGCGGCACTCCTGCTGAGATGAGCTGCTGAAGGTTGCACAAAGGCAAGTCGATGTGCCATTTCTCTTTTTCGGAGTCATCGGGGCGCATGGGCGGAAAGCGCCTTGCCATCTGCTCCATGGGGAATCCTGCCTTGGCGAAGGCATCGTATACCTCGTCGCCCACTTCGAAGCTTTCGAGCGAGATGCCCGGACCGATTACGGCTTTCAGATAGCGGGGATTGGTGTGATAATAGCTCTTCATGTGGGCAATGGTCTCGCTGACGATGTGATTCAGCGTGCCTCTCCACCCGGCATGTATGGCAGCGGCGGCATGGTTGTCGGTATCATAGAGCAGGATGGGTATGCAGTCGGCTGTCGACACACCGATGCAACAGCCGGGAACATTGGTTGTGATGGCATCCTTGTCTTCGAGCAAAGCCTGAAGAACAATGTCGGATGAAAGTTCGAGAGTGGTTTTCGTGATGGCGATTGCATCGGTATGGTGCACCTGATGCGGCAGAAAGAGGCGGTTGTTGCTGATTTCGAGGCATCGGCAGAGCTGTTCGCGGTTGCGGGCGATGCAAGTTTCATCATCACCACAATAATGATTGATGTTGAAACTTGCATAATTGCCCGTGCTGCAGCCACCAAGGCGCGTGGTGCTGAATGCCGTAACGCGGGGATCGACCAGATATTCGTGTATGATGGGATTACTCTTCATCCAGCTCTTCTATTTCGTAATCTTCCAGATCCTCTATCTCCTCGTCGTCGATGAAGATGATATCGTCTTCGCCCTCAGCCTCCAATTCGGCACTGAACCTTGCCATGTCCTTGTCGCGATGCACGATGCGGTCTTCGGCGGTGATGCTCTGCAGCTTGTTGCTCTCACTGTTGAGTTCCTTCCACAGCACATCTTTCAACAGTCCGAGGTTCTTGTTGGCCACGGCCGAGATGAAAACCACGGGGATATCACCAAGTCCTTGTTCCTGCAAATCGCGGTGCACCTGCTCAGAAAGCATATCAATGAGTTCATCGTCGAGCAGGTCGCACTTGGTGACAGCCAGCACGCGGTGCTTGTCGAGCATATCCGGATTGAAGTTTCTCAGTTCGTTGAGCAGCACCTCATATTCGTGAACGATGTCGTCGGTGTCGCCCGGCACCATGAAAAGCAGCAGTGAGTTGCGCTCGATATGTCGGAGGAAGCGCAGTCCGAGTCCCTTTCCCTCGCTTGCACCCTCGATGATTCCCGGTATGTCGGCCATGACAAACGACTGGCGGTCGTGATAGCTCACGATGCCCAAGCTGGGTTCGAGCGTGGTGAAAGGATAGTTGGCAATCTTGGGTCGCGCCGAAGAGAGCGCCGAGAGCAGCGTTGACTTGCCGGCATTGGGGAATCCCACGAGTCCCACATCTGCCAACAGCTTGAGTTCCAGGATGATGGTCATCTCCTGCATGGGCTCTCCGGGCTGTGCAAAGCGCGGTGCCTGGTTGGTGGCACTGCGGAACTGGAAGTTGCCAAGCCCGCCTCTGCCGCCCTTGAGCAGCACAATTTCCTGTCCGTCGTCGGTCACGTCGCAGATGTATTTCCCCGTTTCGGCGTTGTAAACCACCGTTCCGCAAGGCACGTCGATATACTGGTGCTTGCCGTTTGTGCCGTGGCATTTGTCCTTTCCGCCGTTTCCGCCATGCTCAGCAAACACATGCCGCTGGTATTTCAGGTGGAGCAGCGTCCAGAAATTATGGTTACCGCGCAGGATGATGCTGCCTCCGTCGCCGCCGTCACCACCGTCGGGACCTCCGTTTGGATTATATTTCACATGCCGCAGGTGCATGCTTCCCTTGCCGCCCTTACCCGAGCGGCAATAGATTCTCACATAGTCTACAAAATTACTTTCTGCCATTACAGTTTGTCAATAACCTCACAAATATCACCAAAGATACGGTCGAGCGCACCAAGCCCGTTGATATGATGGCGAATACCTTCCTTTTCATACCAGAGAATCAGCGGTTGTGTCTGGTGATGATACACGTCGAGACGCTTCTTGATGGTCTCTTCGTTGTCGTCGGAGCGCCCACTTTCCTTGCCGCGCTTGATCAGTCGCTGCATCAGTTCTGCCTCGGGAACGTCGAGTTCTATCATTGCAGCCACCTGATGTCCGCGCTCGCCGAGCATCTTCTTTAAGGCTTCAGCCTGCGGAATGGTACGGGGGAAGCCGTCGAAGATCACTCCGGCATGCTCTTTTCCAAAGGCATCGTATACACTTGCCAGGATGTTGATCATCAACTCATCGGGAATGAGCTGCCCTTTGTCGATAAACGAGGCGGCAGTCATGCCCAAATCAGTCCCCTTTTTGATCTCTGCGCGAAGCACGTCGCCTGTGGAGATATGCTCCAGACCATACTTCTCGATCATCAGATCGCTCTGTGTGCCCTTGCCGGAGCCAGGTGCACCGAAAATTACAATATTCTTCATCTCTTTATAATTATATGTTATCCTACGCTTTTTGGCAAGCCCGGCATGCCTCTTTTTGCAAGCATCGCGTGCATTTTTTGCAAAAATCGCGTGCATTATCTTACAAGCGCAGCATGCTTTCCTTACTCAACAACAGAATAGATGTCGGGCAGATTGCGCCCCTGCTGGTCATAATCAAGGCCATATCCCACGATGAAGTCGTTGGGAATCTGCATGGCCGCATACTCAATGTTGAGATCCACTTTCAGCTTGTCGGGCTTCACCAACAGCGAACACACATGAACGGATGCGGGATTGCGCGTGCCGAGGCTCTCAATCATGCGCTTCATGGTGAGCCCCGTGTCAACAATGTCTTCCACAATGATGACATGTCGACCGGTGAGATCTTCGTTGATACCCATCACTTCCTTGATGGTGCCGGTGGAGGTGGTGCCTTGATAGGATGCAAGCTTCACAAACGACACTTCGCAAGGTATGGTTATCATTCTCATCAGGTCGGCAGTGAACACAAACGCCCCGTTTAATACGGAAATGAACAGCGGGTTCTTCCCTTCCATATCGCGGTTGATGCGGTCGGCAACCGCCTTGATGCTCTCCCTGATCTGTGCCTCCGGGATGAAAGGCTTGAACTTCTTGTCTTTAATCTGTATGATACTCATGATTCGAATAACTCTTATAATTTGCCACAAAGATAGTAAAAATATTTGGGAATCCGCTATCAGGGGAGCAGAAAAATGACTGCGTCGCCTTTTTTTCGTTATAACCTACCGTTTCAGCCGCTCTTTCAGCGCTATCAGTTCGTCCCAATGCTGCCTTGCAGCATGCTCTCCCAAGCAGATCATAGCGCATACGGCATCTTTGTTGAAGCTCGTTACGCCATAGCTGCCAAGGCGCGGATTGATGCAGATATCGGCACTCTTGCGGTTGTGCTCATACTTTTCGATGTCGGGACGCGAGAAGAGCCAGTCCATCCAACCGCCGATGCCGAAGGAGTCTTTCAGCGAGAAGTCGCGCGGTTTCTTCTCTTCTTGCGACAGGTCGATGGCGATAACGATGTCGGCTCCCATCTGTTTGACCACGTCAACGGGCAGGTTGTTCATCGCCCCACCGTCGATCAGCAGCCGTTTTCCGCTCCTCACGGGCTTGAAGGCACCTGGTATTGCCATGCTGGCACGCATGGCATGCGGCAGGTTACCGCTGCCAATGACCACCTCTTCAGGCCGATTCACATCGGTTGCCACACAGCGAAACGGGATGGGAAGTGAATCGAAGCTCACCGAATCGGGGCATCCGGTCATCTGCTGAAGCAGCTCCACCACATGATCACCATTGAGCGCGCCCACCAAAACGTCAGCATTCTTGCTGCCGCGCCGTGACACGGGGAAGCCGAAAACATAAGTGACACCGTCTTTATGTGATATCATTTTGTCGCCTTCGTCCTTGTCGCGGTCGCCCAAAAGCGACAGCCACTCCTGAGAACGGAACATGGAATCGAGCGCGGCAGCGCGCCATCCCACGGCATAAAGTCCGCCGACAATCGAGCCGATGCTGGTTCCTGCGATGTAGTCGATGGGGATTCCCGCCTCTTCAATCACCTTCAGCGCGCCCACCTCGGCAGCTCCCTTGGCTCCGCCTCCGCCCAACACCAGCCCCACGCGCGGCCTTTGGGCAGCGGTCTGCTGTGCTTTCGCTGTGGAACACATCAGCAATGCCAGCACGGCACACAACCAAAATGCTTTTCGTTTCATCTTCTGCATACTTCAAAAATTGCGCTGCAAATTTAGGCAAAATCTGCCAAATAAGCACAGAAAACGAGAAATTACAACAAAATTAATAAAAATATGCGTTGAGAATGCCCTCTTTTTATATTATTTTTGTATTTTTGCACGGATGAAGATATTCACAAGTGCTCAGATACATGAGCTCGACCACTACACGATGGAGCATGAACCGATACGCTCTATCGACCTGATGGAGCGCGCAGCCAAGGTGTTGACGCGCGCCATAACTGACTCCTGGACCAACAACACCCCAGTTGTGGTGTTCGCCGGACCGGGAAACAACGGTGGCGATGCACTGGCAGTGGCACGCATGCTGGCAGATCAGGGCTACAAAGTGAGCGTCTATCTGTTCAACATCAACGGGAAACTGTCGGAAGACTGCGCCAAAAACGCGCAGCGAATCTTGGACAGCCGCAAGATAAAAGACTTCATCGAGGTGCGCGACGAGTTCGATCCGCCCGTGCTCGAAGCCAATATGCTGGTCGTTGACGGGCTCTTCGGCTCCGGACTTAACAAGCCGTTGTCGGGCGGTTTCGCCTCTTTGGTGAAATATATCAACCAGTCGCCGTCGTATATCGTGAGCATCGACATCCCGTCGGGGCTGATGACCGAGGACAATACCTACAATGTGCGAGCCAACATCATCAAGGCCGACATGACGCTCACCCTGCAACAGAAGAAGCTTTCGTTCCTTTTCCCGGAGAACCAGCAGTTCATCGGCAAGCTGAAAGTGCTCGACATCAGGCTCAGCGAGGAAGGTATCAAGAAGATAGATGCCCTGTATACCGTTACCGACGAGAACGACATTCGCAGCAAATTGCGCCATCGCAACGAGTTTGCCCATAAGGGAAACATGGGAACAGCACTGATCATAGCCGGCAGTTACGGCATGGCGGGAGCCGCGGTGCTTGCCACGAAGGCCTGTCTGCGCTCGGGTGTGGGCAAGGTAATTGTGCATACACCCCGCCGAAACAACGACATTCTGCAGATCAGTGTGCCGGAAGCCGTGATGAGCATCGACCACGACGAGAAGTATTTCTCAGAAACCATCGACGCAGAAGATATTGATGCCGTGTGCATGGGGCCGGGACTGCGACAGCAGGAGAACACTGCCATCGCCCTGATATCACAGGTGAGGCGGTCGCAATGCCCCATCGTGCTGGATGCCGACGCACTGAACATCCTCTCCAACCACAGGGCATGGCTGCAGCAACTGCCCAAAAACATCATCATGACACCACATCCCAAGGAGTTCGACCGCCTGAACGGCGCCAGCTGTGCCGACAGTTTCGAAAGGCTTACCCGCGCAAGAGACCTGGCGGAACACCTGAATGCCTACATCATACTGAAGGGTCACTACTCCGCTTTGTGCATGCCCAACGGCCATGTGGTGTTCAACAGCACCGGCAATGCGGGCATGGCAACGGCTGGAAGCGGCGATGTGCTGTCGGGAATCATCACCGCTCTGCTGGCAAGAGGCTATGAACACGGCGACGCCTGCATAGTGGGCATGTACCTGCACGGCCTTGCCGGCGACCTGGCAGCCAAGGAACTGGGCATGGAGAGCATGATTGCCGGCGACATCATCAGATACCTGCCGAAGGCTTTCCGCCGAATCAACGACTAAGAAACGATTTATCCAGTATTCAAGAAAATGCAAACAATATCATTTATGAAAAGCTATCGCAACAAGAGTATTCTTGTTTTCGCCCTATCCTCTTTGTTTTCAGTAGGCACAACGGCACAGAACGTGACCGAGGGAGCATCCTATTACCTGCCGAAAACGGCAGTAGACTTCAGCATCCTGATAGAAAAAACGGCAAAGGAACCGGGCGACTTATGCATGTATGCAGAGAGATTCCTCAAGAAAAAAGACGTGGCAACCGAGCCGGAGACCACATATCGCATCCTGGGCATTAAGATGAGCAGCCGCGGAGTGCCCGACACGGCAAAGGTGTTCACACCTGCCATTGACACGAAGCACTCCATCACCAGCGTGAAAGTTGACGAACAGGGCATCATCATGGGCGTGAACGCAGAGGTTACACCGCCAGAACCGGCAGCAGGATTTGTGGCGGCGCCCAAGCCAATGCCACTCAATGCGCGCGACTACCTCACTCAAGACATCCTCTCAGCGGGCAGCATGGCGAAGATGGCAGAACTTACGGCGCAGGAAATCTATGACATCCGCGAGAGCAAAAGTCAGCTGAACAAAGGTCAGGCCGACTTTATGCCCAAAGACGGAGAGCAATTGCGCATCATGCTTAACAACCTGAACACGCAGGAAACGGCACTGCTGCAACTCTTCGAAGGCACAACGGTGAAGGACACAGTGGAGACGGTGATCACCATCGTGCCTGAAAAAGCCACCGAGGAACAGCTGCTCTTCAGGTTCTCTTCTAAGTTCGGACTCACCGATACCGACGATCTCGCGGGCGCACCTTATTATATTAAGGTGGAAGACCTGCACAAAACGGTGAGCAACACTGCCACCGTGGAGGGCGCCAAGAAAGGTCGCGACGATGCAAACATCTATGCCAACCTGCCTGGAAAGATCAAAATAACGCTCTATAAGATCGATCAGGAACTGGGTTCAAAGGAGTTTTACGCCGCACAATTCGGCAAAACGCTGCCGCTCGACAACGAACTCTTCGGCAAAAAGCTGTTCACCAGCCTGATATATAACCCCGTGACGGGCAACGTGGACACAATAAAAACGGAAATGGTGAAGAAATAATCTTCACCTTTTTTATTGCTATCGGTTTACAAAACCTATGCTTTCGAGGTCGAAAAACTATGGTTTCGGGGCGCAAAACCTATGCTTTTGGGGGTCAAAACCTATGCTTTTGAAGCTCAAAACCTATGTTTTTGAAGGCTGAAACCATAGGTTTTGAAAAATCAAAGCTATCGCCCGCATGAAAAAGAACGATTTTTATTAAAAAAAGTGAACAGAAAAGGTTAAACTTTTCCTTATCGACATTTGCCGTAAACGATTGTATCATAGCCCGTAAGGGGAAGTAAAGGACAAGAAATCCGCCTTTTCTGCATATCCAAAAAGATGTAAACCCGCTTTTCCGGCTGCATTTTTTTTCGTATCTTTGCAATGTAATCACGAAGAGGAGTGGTTTTTCTTGTCCGCTCTTTGTATTACAAACGGTTTGAGTGGGTATCTCGAACCAACAAATTTTTAAGATACTAACTTGAAGAAAATGAGTAAAAAAATAATACTTTGTGCATTGTTGATATTTATATCTTCCCTTTCCACAACGGATGCGAAGCGGAAGAAGAAGCCGGTGCGCAAGGTTCAGAAGACTGAAGAGCGATATATCGAAATCGACAATTTCGACTTTCTCTACAACGGAGGTGAGGCAGAGTATAATTCCTACGACGCTATGGCGGTGAACAACCTGATGGACGAGGCTTTCTCGCATATCGGAGCACGCTACCGCAGCGGCAGTAAAGGACCGTATGCCTTCGACTGTTCGGGCTTCACAAGCTATGTCTACGGGCAGATGAACAAACAGATTGGATGCTCATCGCGCGACCAATACGCCAAGAATGTGCCTATCAAGAACAGCGAAATGCAGCGCGGCGACCTGGTGTTCTTTACCAGTCCGAGCAGCGGACGTGGCGTGGGACATGTGGGAATCGTGGTCGACGTGGATCCGGAAACAAAGACATTCACCTTCATTCATGCCAGTTCGAAAGAGGGAGTGAAGGTAAGCAATTCCACCGACGGCTATTACGCTCGCCGATATATTGGTGCACGGCGCGTGATGTAGCCCATGAAACGCATCCATCTCTTAATAACAATAGTGGCAGGCTGGCTTTCGGCCTGCTTTTCTCATATATACGGCATGCCGCCGACAGAGGCCGCGGGCGACACCATCACACTTGCGATGGTGGGCGACATCATGATGGGAACCACCTATCCTGACACCCTGCTGCCCTATAAAGACGGCGCGTTCCTGTTTCGCGACACAAAACAGGTGCTCAGGAGAGCCGATATCGCACTCGGAAACCTCGAAGGACCGCTGTGCGACGGTGGCAAAAGCACGAAGAAAGACACGCTCAACAACTACGCATTCCGCACTCCCACAAGCTTCGCACCGCTGCTCCGCGATGCCGGTTTCGACTTTCTGAGCATGGCAAACAACCATGCCAACGACTTCGGGGAGGAAGGTATTTTATCAACAGAGCAGGCTCTCCACGGACAGGGAATCAAGTATGCCGGTGTGAAAGGGCGCTTCGAGGCTGCCGTGATCAAGCGAAAGGGAAAGCGAATAGGCATCTGCGCCTTCGGCCATAACCCCTATACGCTGCGGCATACCGACCTGCAGACGGTGAAAAGGGTGATCCTGGCGCTGCAAAACCGGGCTGACATCATCGTGGTTTCGTTCCACGGAGGAGCAGAAGGGCGCACACGGAGCCACCTGCCCTACGGTAAGGAGGAGTTTTTCAAGGAAAACCGCGGCTCGCTGAGGGAGCTGGCACACTATTGCATCGACCTCGGAGCCGACGTGGTCTATGGTCATGGTCCTCACGTGGTGCGCTGCGTGGAGGTCTACAAGGGACGTTTCATCGCCTACAGCCTTGGTAATTTCTGCACGCCATACGGCATCAGCCTGAAGGGAATATCAGGTCAGGCACCTGTGGTGGAGATCAAGATCAATGGCGAAGGGCAATTTTTGAGCGGCAGAATCCACTCTTTCGTGCAGCGCAGAGGGCTCGGTCCGCGCTGGGATAAGAACAAAGGCGCGGCACGACAGATGAAAATGCTGAGCGAAGCGGATGTTCCCGCAAGCAGCGCCGCCATCGACCATCAGGGAAACATCAGGATGAAGCGCAGATAAATATTGGTGTAGGAAAACAAAAAAGAGGTTCTCGCCTTGCGGCGGAACCTCTTTTTATTCCTCATGCCATGAGAGTTTGTCTTACTTAGCTGTGGCAACGGGTGTTCTCTTCTCTGCAATGCGAGCCTTCTTACCAGTAAGCTTGCGCAGATAATACAGCTTGGCGCGACGCACCTTACCGATCTTGTTCACCTCAATGCTCTCAATGTTCGGGCTTTCTAACGGGAAAATACGCTCCACACCTACTGTTCCTGACATCTTGCGCACCGTGAAACGTTTCTTTTCACCATGTCCGCAAATCTTGATAACCACACCACGGTAGAGCTGGATACGCTCTTTTGAACCCTCGATGATCTTGTAAGCAACAGTGATAGTGTCGCCAGCCTTGAAACTGGGATGCTTTTTGCCTGTTGCAAATGCTTCTTCAGCAACTTTAATTAAATCCATTGTTTTATTGTTTAATGAATGATTTAGTTTCGCGCAACATAGACAGGCAACTCTTCTTCCTTCCATCGGTTACGTCGAAAAAGCGGATGCAAAGGTACAACATTTTCCTCAACCGACAAAAGATTTCGCCTTTTATTTGTGTTTTTTACACCAAAATCACCTAAAAAAGAAGCCATTCGGCTAAACTGTAGTCTGCATTGACGGATGCGTCATATCCGTTTCCATGAAAATAAGAAAAGAAGCCGAATGCCGGAAACTGATTTCAGAGCATAGGAACAGATGACGGAAACGAATGCTGTGGAGGATTCATACGACTGTTACGCAAAAGAAAATTAGCGTGAGTTCGATTCTGGAATTATGCAATGAGTTTACTTTTGTCAGTGTTCTCATTATTCATTGAGGGCCCTTCAGGCTGCAGGTCATACACGATGAAGTCTGCGGGAACCGAGCAATACTTGTGTATGAAATTGTCATGGAAAATCCGATTCTTTGGCTCAAATACGGGCGAGATTATTCACAAACAATCAATCGGGCGCGAAATACGCGAGTTTTGAAGAGTGTTTTGTAATTTATTGATTAGTAAACAATTACAACAAAAGCCACTTTTTCTTAAGCGCAGAAACCAGATACCTGTTGACAAAAGCATAGGTTTTGGGTTGCAAGAACATAGGTTTTGAGGTGCGAAACCATAGTTCTTGGGCAGTGAAACCTATGTTTTTGAAGCATGAAACCATAGGTTTTGCGCGGCTGAATGTGCCCCGTGGTAATCAATCCTTACATTTTTGTGTTTCCAACGCCCATTTTTTCAAAAATCCATTTCTATTTTGAACAAAATCGCCGACATAGTTTTGTCACAATTTATCCAATTATTCAGCCCTCTTTTGGAGCCGAAAAACCACATCGGAACAACTCCCCCAATCACTTTTCCACTACGCCACCCCATGAAATCTTCAATGAAAGATCGTCAAAGAAGTCTTTCAAAAAAAATACGGATAAGTTTCCTTATTAAAAGAATAATGTGTAATTTTGCAAATGTATTAGATAACGACAATTTATTCGGATTTATTAAAAACCATTAAAGCAGATTGTGAAACCATGAAAATAAGAACAAGGTTCATTATCCTAACTACTCTGTCAACTATCGCGTTGGCATCAAATGTTTCAGCACAAACATACACCTACCAATATGACAGCAGGGGGAATGTCGTGAAGCGTACAAGAAATACAATCAGGTCCCAGAAATTCATAAAGAGAAATGAACCAATCTCTAAGAAATATCTGACAAATGAATTTGTTGTGTCATCAAACTTGACAAATGGGGCATTAACCATCCACAGAAAAGATGGATCTGAACAAGAATTCTCCTGTCAGATTTACAATGAAGGAGGCCAGCGGCTTTTTGAATCAAAAAGCACAGGGCGACCAATTACTATAGACATCGCAGATTGGCACTCAGGAATTTACTTAATCCAACTTCACGACGGAAAAGAAAAACAAACCACCATAAAAATAATGAAGCGATGAAAAGACATATAACGTCTGTGATTCTACTGCTATATTGTATAATACAAGTTAATGGTCAGATGCTGCCCAATAATGCCGTCATAAGTAGACTTGATGACGAATTTGCTGTTTTACCCAACGGCCAGGTGTCATACAGCATACCATTGCCCGTGATAACAGGAACTGGAGGTATGACGCCCAAATTGTCAGTCACTTACAACAGTTCTACAAAATACGGACTGTTAGGTTACGGTTTCGACCTGGCTGGCTTGTCTATCATCAGCAGGGGAACCCCGAACCTACAAGACGATGGCCGAACAGGAACTGCATCATTAAATGACAGTATTTTTTTACTTGACGGTAACCGACTCGTCTTGTCGAATAAAGTGAACGAAACCACAAGAGAGTACCGTACCCTGAACGAAACCTACGCAAAGATAACTGCTTATGGCAGCGAGTGCAATCCTTCCCGATTCAAGGTACAGACAAAAGACGGACTTACATTTGAATATACCTCCAGTAGCCTAACAGTTGGCACAAATTCAACAGCCCCCTCTATGTTTTGGCTTGTATCCAGGGTAACAGACTCTGTGGGCAATAGTTTTTCTGTTTCATATTCATCCAACTCTGCAAACAATGAATTTTACCCAACGCGAATAGACTACACATACAATTCATCGGCTAATCTTGTTCCATACGCGTCGGTAAGGTTCACATATATCGAAGACACCAATGCTGTTACCACCTATGTATGCGGTAAACCTGTCAAGTACGCCCATTTAATAAAAACCATCGACAACTATTATGGCAATACGTTAGCACGTAGGTATACGATGAATTATTACTCCTATTTGGGCAGATCCTTGCTAACAGGAATAAGTGAATCCACAGCAGATGGAACGGCTAAACGTCCCACGACATTCACATGGAACAGGCCGTACAAATTTGACATCTCCGAAGATGACATGCAAGACGAAACTGGAGACAATGCCATCAACAAATCAATACTCATAACGGGCGATTACAATGGAGACGGGCGAACAGATGTCATCACCATGCCATATACAAGTTCGTATAATTTGACATCGGCATCTTTTTCTGCACAAACAGAGAATCTTGACAGCATACCCACAAATATACAGGACTTGTCAACTCAGGAAAGAGTTCACATAGTAACACCTGACACTGCAAAAGTAATGGACTTACTGAGTGGAAGTAATACGAGGCAGTATAATGTGCTTACCAGCGGACAAACATTAGTAAGAACAGAGATTATTACAGAAAATGACAATGATGTGGTGATACAAGCCGTAAGCGGCAATTTCTATGGAAATGGTGTCGACGACCTTGCTGTTCTTGTAAGGAAATCCAATGGCCAATACATCACTTACGTATATAAGTCCACTCCTACATCCACCAATATGACCTTCGGCAACAAGGAAGTGGCATTCCTTAGTCGGAAAAGATATTCCATACATACTGTAGAAGTGAATGGTGACGGAGCCGCCGACTTGTTTGTCAAATACGAGAACTCTAAAGATTATGCATTTGTATTGTCATCATCAACATCTTTGTATGCCTTAAGGCTCTATACCACCGTTACAGGAACGGTGAGCGAGAAGTGGGACAGAGTTGAATATGTTGACTTTGACGGAGATGGACTGACTGAAATCATGAATCTCACGAGCAATGGATATAGGTTACTGACATCAGATGGACAAGGGCATTTCACCGAGGGCATCTTGAAGACGAATCTTAACAAAATGAACTTCATAAACTTTGGTGATTTCAATGGAGACGGCAAGACAGACATGCTTGTAACTGGAACTTCCGACACCCCAGGTTCCCAAGCATGGACACAGTGGAATATAGAATTGTCAAAAGGTGATGGATATTTTGAAATCAAACACGTCTACCGTAAATTTGATCCCTTAGAGATGCAAATCTTTGTGATGGATATAAATGGCGACGGACTTGACGATTTGTTTGCAATAAAGAAAACAACTAATGCCTCCTACATCCCAACCGCATATATAAACAAAGCATCAGCCGACTTCGAGGCTCAATCAGGCAGTCAGGTTCTGCCTCCCATGGACAAATGCAATTATTATGTTGGCGACTTCAATGGCGACGGCAAGGCAGATTTCCTATGCACAGCCAACTGGAGCAGCACCAACTGGATGGGATACAAAATGTATCGCATGCCCACTGAGTATGGGAATCTGCTGGAAAGCATTACCGATGGCTGGGACAACACGACAGAAATTACTTACAAATATCTTTCTGACCGTAACGTTCACTATCGTGGAACGGTATGCAGATATCCTCTTACGTCTTTCTCTTCGCCATGGCCTGTAGTATATGGTGTTGCCACGCCAAATGGTATCGGAGGACAAAACACCAAAACATATTTTTATGACAATGCCTTGATACACAGACGAGGCAGAGGAGTGTTGGGATTCGAGAGACTGACCATACGTGACAACACGACAGGAACAAAAGAGATTGTTGAGACAGATATAGACGACAATCAATATCTTACTGCCACGAAACACTCCGAGACCTATCTCGGTCTACGGAAAACAGCAGAAAAGGACTCATATCAAAGTCTGAAAACCTTCTCACATCCATCAGGAAACTGCACTTATAGTTACCAAACTTTACAAACAGAAGAATACACGTTTGATTATCAAAGTGAAACGGAAACCTCCTATACAAAAACACATACATCCTTCGATGACTTTGGCAATGTCACATATATAAGTACTGTAAATGGCGATGGACTTACCACTATTACAAACAGCACCTATACCAATGATGAAGACCACTGGTATTTAGGAAGACTAACAGAATCTTCCGTTTCGAAAGGAAACGAAGACGGACAGGTTTATCACACTTCGAAATTTGAATACAATCAAGACACAGGCATACTTTCTGCTGAATATATTGAACCTTATAAACCATATGGTGCTACCAAGAAGACCTATACGCATGATCAATTTGGCAACATCACCCAAAGTACCCTTCAATCTCTTTCTGGCGGAGAAGAGCGCATCCAGCAGTCGACATATGATGAAAAAGGCAGGTTCATCACCACGACGACCAATACGCTGGGATTTACTACATCCTATACAGTAGACGAGATCTTAGGAGTTCCTTTGACATCAACAGAACCAGACGGTATCACCACAACCAATTCCTACAACAGTTTTGGCGAATTGTTACAGTCTTCCACTCCCATTGACACTACGCTATATTCGACGGGATGGAGCAGGAACATGACCGACGCACCACAGCACGCTCTTTTTTATCAGTACACTAAGAGCACGGGCAATCCATACGTATTTGAGTTCTTCGATTGTCTTGGACGCTCTTTGCGAAAAGTCACCGGGGGATTGTACGGGCAGAAGATATACATAGACACCGAATATAATGAAAAAGGACAGGTGTGGCGCACATCCGAGCCTTATTTCCCAGGCGATGCCGTCTACTGGAATGTGAATGAATATGATGACATGGGACGTATTATCTGCCAGACCTCACCTGACGGGAATTCTTACACCATGAGTTACAATGGTCTGACTACTACAACCACTGACCCATTAGGTCATTCCACCATAAAGAAAACCAATCAGAGTGGTCATCTTATAAACAGTACCGATGCCGACGGCAACACCATCATCTACACTTACGATGCAGATGGCAACTGTACAACGGTCTGTGCTCCCCAGACAACACTCACGATGGCTTACGATGTCTTCGGGAACAAGACATCTCAGACCGATGCCGACACCGGCACCACGACATACACATACGATGCTTTCGGACAACTCACGTCGTCCACCCTGCCGGGCAATGTGGTGGTGGAATACGAATACGACTGCGGCGGTCGCGTAACAAAGGAGACTCGCCCCGACATCACTATCACCACCACCTACGATACCAAGGTGCCCGGAAAGGTAACCAAGGTGGAGGCCACAAACGGCCACAAGATAGAATACACCTACGACAACTACGGAAGGCAGGTAGTCCGGAAGGAAACCATCGACGGCAACACTTATACCGTAGCCACCCCCTACAATGCCATGGGCAAGGTGAGCACAGTGGCATACCCAAACGGATTAGCCGTGGAGAACATCTACAGCGAGAACGGAATACTGACCGGTGTGAAATGGCTGGGACCCGGAACCATGCTGTGGCAGATAGATTCGCTGACCGCCCGCGGACAGGTGAAGCAGCAGCATCTCGGCAACGGTTTATATATAAATAAGGTGTACAACGCACAGAAGGGCTACGTGGAGAGCATCACCACGCCGGGAAAACTGAGTTGGGCATACGGCTTCAATGCCGTGGGCAACCTGACAAGCCGAACCGACATCCTGCGCGATCTCACGGAGTCCTTTGCCTACGACACACTCGACCGCCTCACCACGGTGAAGAAAAACGGGATGACAACGCAGGAGATGACCTATGATGCAGCCGGCAACATTCTCTCAAAATCAGATGTAGGTGGCAGTTTCACCTATGCATCCAGTGGCAACCGCCTGCAATCGTTCTCCGCCTCTTCATACCAGCCCGTGGAATGGGACGACATTTCGTACAACTCATACAACAAAATCACCCACATCGCAAAGGGAGGCCGTGCGCTCGACATCACTTACGGCGCGCACGGCCAGCGCATTAAGGCCGTTCAGAGTGTCGGCGGTGTGGCCGAGACCCGGCTGTACGTGGATAATCTCTTTGAGGAGAAACAGAAAAGCGGCATCACCACGAAGATTTTCTATATCTTCGCAGGCGGTCAGACTGTGGCCGTCATGGAGAGGACGGGCAGCAGCAGCACAATCCGTTACCTGCATCACGACCACCTCGGCTCGGTCATCGCCATATCCGATGCATCTGGCAATATCGTGCAGGAACTGAGTTACGATGCCTGGGGCCGTCGCCGGAATCCCGACACATGGAACTATTACGATGAGATTGCCGATGCCGATGCGCTCAATCCCTACGGATTTACGGGGCATGAGCATATCGACCTGTTCGAGTTGGTGAACATGGACGGTCGGATGTACGACCCCGTTATCGGCCGATTCCTCTCGCCCGACCCGATTATTCAGGCTCCCGACTTCACCCAAAGCCTCAACCGCTACGCCTATTGTCTGAACAATCCCCTGTCGCTCATCGACCCCACAGGATATAGTTGGTTCAGTAAGAACTGGAAATCAATCACAGCCTCTATTGTAGGTATCGCCGTATCTGTTGTTACTGCAGGTTCTGGTAGTGGCCTTGGCATTGCTATAATTGCTGGGGCTGCAGGAGGTGCTGCAGGTGCTTTGACAGGTGCCTTACTTAACGGAGCGAATATTGGACAAATTGCGAAGAGTACCTTTACAGGAGCATTGGTCGGTGGCGCAAGTGGCTTCTTAAATTTCGCCTCAGGTGATGGTACTATATGGGAACAACTGTTTAAACACACGTTCTCACAAGGTTGGCTTGAAGGTGTGCAAGGTGGAAATGTATTCCACGGTTTCATGATGGGGAGCATGTCTAGTATTAATGCATTTGTCCTAAAAAAAACTGAGATGGGGTATGTTGGTAAGATTGTCGGTAATGCTGTACTAAGTGGAACTATTGATGAGATAGGGGGAGGAAAGTTTGCAAATGGGGCAATAACGGGTGCATTTAATTATATTTTTAATGAAGCCATGCATGGTGGACCAACCCAAAAACAACTAGAAAAGATACATGATATATATACCCAATCTCTCAAAAAATACAAGACCCCGCAAGATTTTTACCGTTCTATCGGACTTCCTGAATATAACTATGCTTGTGCTGCGAGATTAAGTTATGCGTTAAATCTGGCTGGTATAGAAATACCGTTTATCTCAGGCCAGACACGGAAAGGAAACGACGGAAGAAACTACTTCATGTTTGCTGAAGATATGGGAAATTGGTTTCGTCAAGTATGGGGACAGCCAAGAACTTATACAAATCCAAACAAATACACTCCAAAGAATGGTGTTGTCTATCAAAGCGGTTTCTCTGGTGGAGTCACTGGACATGTGGAATATTTTTATTTAGGGTTAGACGGGCATTATAAGGGTTTAAATGGGGCTGGTGCTCGTGATTATTACAATCAAGGAATAAAAACAGAATTATGGAAAAGGGGAAGATGATTTACATGATGAGATTTTATAGGACATATGCGACTTTTTTTATTACTCTGGTATTACTTTCTTCTTGTGCCCAGATTGACAATAGACAATCCGAAGTTTATATGCTTACTCTGACAGAATCTGAAAGTATTTGCTTCATTCAGGATGCAGATTCACTTTCATATAAGTGTTATGCCGTGGCAGTAGATAGTGATTGCATTAATATAACAATGCCGTATAGTACTAATTATTTTGTTGATGACATCAAGAAAAAGGCTAAGAACCTGGCAGATGTTCCAATTGCCAAAAAGCAGAGAGAATACAGGAAAACCCTACAAGAACTGAAAACATGTATAAGAGTTATTTTAAGTAACTATAAGGGCAAATGTCTGAATTGCCTTCATTGCAATCTATCAGATTTCAGCGACATCGCTGTTGCTGTTTCACGAGACTTACCTGAAATTAAATGTAATAACATGTCACAGATAGAAAAAGTCATAAATACAACAACGTTAGCAACAGACTTGACGGCAATATTAGCAGAGTATAATATGCGAGTAAGGTCAATAACATTAGATGTAGAAGCAAAAGGTATTTATATGAACAAAGATTTATATTTGTCCACCCACTTGGCGTCTGGTAAAAACATACCTCAAAAGATTCTTGCAATCCCCATCAAGATAAGCATTGAAGAATCAAGGTGAACAGGGGACTCTAATTTTGTCAATCACAGTCAATCACAGGGACGTTTCTTTGACTCATTCTTATAAAGAATATTTGGTGGTAACAAGAATAAAGAGTATCTTTGCGCTATATAACGTAAACAAGCATTCTATGCCCCGACAAAAGAGAGAGAAAAGCGGCACTGGCATCTATCACGTGATGCTCCGTGGTATCAACCGGCAGGACATCTTTGAAGAAGATGAAGACTACTTGCGCATGCTTGATTTTCTTCGGCAGCAGACAAAACGGTCAAATTGCCAGTTTCTTTTCGAAAGATATGGAATGACCAACCCTCTCGACATTCAGGCACTCCCAAAGGAGCAGCGGAATGATCTTTTGCAAGCATTGAAGGAATTTGGTGGTGGGGTACGGCAACTCTCCAGAATTACAGGTGTCTCTTATGGTATCATTCAACGGATATAGAATAAACCAAAGAACCGTCCCCGTGATCCCTAGAATGAATCAAAGAACCGCCCCCGTGATCCCCAATGGTGAGCAAAATAGTATCTCTTCTGTAAAGACTCTTAAGCCTGATAAAGGAAAAAAACTTCAATATTTCAGATGTGGAGAACTATATTATTATTATGAAAAAAATATTATTTACATTAGCAGCAATTTTACTGACTATCAG
This sequence comes from Prevotella sp., assembly GCA_017471245.1. GTDB lineage: Bacteria > Bacteroidota > Bacteroidia > Bacteroidales > Bacteroidaceae > Prevotella. Next base: position 1,247 of record JAFUVB010000024.1, on the reverse strand, counting down.
CATAAATGCACAAAGTTTCAAGCATTATAGATTGGATGAAGTGAATGGTGATACCGTTCAGTATCTACAGAAGAACTTCATTGACCAAAAGGCATACTTCGTCGGGAAGCCATTCTCGAAGGTTTTGGAGATATATCTTCAAGATTTACCATTAAAATGTTCTGTAACGACAACGACAACTCCATGGGAAAATCCCAAAGATGCCACTAAATATATAAAAGGAATAAGTATTTCATGGTTTACGGAAGAAGAAGGGTGGTATCACGTTGATAATGATATTAAGAAGATTCTTGATCTTGGTATTCTCTTTGAACCTCCTTATAATGAAGCAGATTCGTATACTAATAATATATACGATACAGACCAGAAAATGACAAATCACTTAAAAAATTATATCGTTAAAGAGATCAAACTGTTATAAGAAGGACATCGAATCACAGGGACGGTTCTTTGACTCATTTTTATAAAGAATATTTGGTGGTAACAAGAATAAAGAGTATCTTTGCACCATATAATGATCTACGGGTGCGCGGCTTGTGCTTTTTTAAATGAAAATGATGTTTTTATTTGCCCGTAAACCATTTTTTTTGTATTTTTGCGGTATGAATAACAAGAGTTTGATTCTGGCAGCATTCATGGGAACAGCCATGATGGTTGCATCGTGCCGCTCCCACTACGAGATGAACGGCATAGAGCGAAGCAGGATTCTCGTTGACAAGCGATACAAGGCCGACGCTGAAGCAGAAGCGTTTCTCGCTCCGTTCAAGCAGAGAGTAGACAGCGTGATGTCGCCTGTGGTGGGCGAGATTGCGCGCTACATGGCGGCGCAGCGCCCGGAGAGCGAACTGTCGAACCTGCTGGCTGACATCCTGGTGTGGGGCGGAAAGGCCTACGGCGAGAAGCCTGTGTTCGGTGTGTATAACATGGGCGGCATCCGCGCGGCATTCGCCAAAGGGAAGGTTACCTATGGCGACGTGCTGGAAGTGGCCCCGTTTGAGAACAAGATTTGCTTCTTCACGATGACGGGCGAGAAGGTGTTGCAGTTGTTCGGCGAAATGGCAACCACGGGCGGCGAGGCAGTAAGCAGCGGCGTGAAACTGGTGTTCAGCAAGGACAAGAAACTGAAGTCTGCCCTGCTCCACGGCCAGGAAATCGACCCGAAAGCCCAATACCGTGTGGTGAGCATCGACTATCTGGCACAGGGCAACGACAAGATGGAGGCTTTCAAGGCAAAGACCGACGTGAAC
>JAFUVB010000071.1 GCA_017471245.1 Prevotella sp. | reverse complement strand
TTGACTGAGTCAAGGCTACAGGATTCCCTCTAATGTGCGGAGATCATCATCGGTCGTTGCCCAGCTGGTGACGAAACGGCAGATGGTGTGCTCGTTGTCTAAAGGTCCCCAGTGGGTGAACTGCACCTGCTGTTCCAGCTGCTTCACCTTGTGGTTGTCGATTACCACGAACTGCTGGTTGGTGGGCGAGTCGATATAGAGGCGGTATCCTTTGCCGGTGAGCATCTCCTTCATGCGCATTGCCATATCAATGGCATGGCGCGATATTTCCATATACAGCGGTTCGCCGTTGCCGTTGCCGCTGCTTTCGGCAAACAAGGCATCGAACTGCACCCCCGTGAGCCTCCCCTTAGCGAGCAGTGCGCCGTGGCGCTTGATGATAGAGAAGAAACATTTGGGTGCATTGCCGCGCGGAAACACCACAGCCTCGCCGCAGAGCGCGCCCACCTTGGTGCCTCCGATGTAGAGCACGTCGCAGTGGCGGCACAGCCAGGGCAGGGTGATATCCTTGGAGGCAGCCAGCCCGTAGCCCATCCTGGCACCGTCGATGAACAGTTTCAGGTTGTAATCCTTACACACCTTATTTATATATAATAGCTCGTCGGCGGAATAGATCGTTCCGAATTCCGTGGGGAACGAGATATACACCATGCCCGGCTGAGCCAGATGGTCGCGGCTTTCATCGTTCACGAACCACTCCATGTAGTCGCGCAGGTCGTCAGCCCGCAGCTTTCCGTCGTGCTCTTTCAGTGCAATCACCTTGTGACCGCCTGCTTCGATGGCTCCCGACTCATGTATGTTGATGTGTCCGGTGTCGATGGTGATCACCGCTTCATAGCTGCGGAGCATGCCGTCGATGACCGTTGCGTTGGTCTGCGTGCCTCCCACGAGGAAGAAGACATCGGCATCTGGCGCTTCGCATGCCGCCTTGATGCGCTCCTTTGCCCGTTCTGTATAGCAGTCGAATCCGTAGGTGAGTGTCTGTTTGCCGTTTGTCTCCACCAAGTGCCTCATCACAGCAGGATGAGCACCGTTGTTATAGTCGCATTCAAATGAAATCATTCTTTTTTTGTATAATGGTTAATATTGGCGCCAAAGTTACGACAAAAAATCCGAGATGGAGTGAAAAATGCCCGATTTCTGCACTTTTTCAGAAAAAAATAACTATCTTTGCATCCGGATTTAGGTAGACATGGCAAAAAGTCCATGCCTTTAAAAGGGAATCAGGTGAGAATCCTGAGCAGTGCCCGCTACTGTAACCTCTGTTATGTAAAGCTCATCCGAGCCACTGCCGCTGTCCGTCAGTATAGTGTTTTTGATATCGACACGGTGGGAAGGCGAGCTTTTCGGGGGAAGTCAGGAGACCTGCCTTAGTCTGTGGTAAACGTCTCTTCGGGGTCAAGGAGGCAATTATTAACAATTTAAATCTTTTATTTCATGAAAGCAAAATTATTTGCTTTGACCCTGACGGGTCTGTTTTCTGTTGGTGCTGTCGCAGGTACGTTTGACAACGACACCACCGTGAATCTTAATGAAGTGGTCGTAACGAGCTATCACCAGAAGCCTTCGGCTGTGGGCAAGCTGCCCGTGCCGCTGAACAAGGCACCCCTTTCGGTGTCGAGTGTGGGCAGGGAGAAGATAGAACTGCTCGACCTTCGCGACCTGAATGATGCCACCCGCACCGTGACGGGCATACGTCCCGTGAATTCCTACGGTGGTTTCCTCTACTTCACCATCCGCGGTTTCTCAGATTTCGTGCTGCTCAACGACGGTATCCGCGATGAGCGCCACAACCTGTATCAGTCGGCGCCGAGCACCAGTCTGGCATCTGTCCAGAGTGTGGAGGTGCTGAAAGGTGCCGCATCGGTGATGTTCGGCCATTCGGCGTTGGGCGGAGTGGTGAACGTGATCCACAAGCAGCCCTCCTCGCAGAAGCATGTGAATGCCGGGCTTGGCATCGGAAGCTGGGGGCGCTATTCAGTGAACGGCGGTGCCAGCGGTAATATTGCCAAAGGCATTGACTTCCGCACCGACTTCTCGATGAGCGGCGGCGACGGCTGGCGGCATACCGAGAACAAGGCATATAACGCATGGCTCGCACTGGACTTCCGCCTGAGCGACTGGGACAAACTGAACTTCTCGGTGTCGGCAAAGGATGATTATTACGGCACCGACACGGGTCAGCCGCACTTCACTGCCGACGTTTTCGACCTGAGCGGCAATAAGGTTTGGGAGGCTGGCGACATCCCTTCGTATATCGACAGGCGCACGCGCTTCAACGATCCAAAGGATCACCTGACCGACAAAGACCTGACCATCGCCCTGAAATACACCCACAATTTCGGCAATTCGGGATGGAGGCTCGTTGACTTGCTGTCCTATTACTACGACGACCTCGACTATTATGCATCAGAGGGACTGAGCTATCTCACTTCGTCGAACCCCATCTACAAGCACTATTACATGAACGGCAGCAACAAGACCTATATCAACACCGATTCGCTGAAGCGCACTGGATTCCTCTTCGCATACGAAACCAACCTGCTGCAGAACCAGCTTGAGCTGCACGGAAAGGCACAGACGGGAGAAATCAAGCACGACCTGCTCTTCGCTGCCAACTATTCCAACCTCTATCTGCCACGCTGGCGCGCCTCCTATGGCACGTCTGCCTCGGGACCGGGCAAGAATGCTGTGCTCTCAGTGGTGAATCCCACGCTGAACCAGGGCAACATCAACGCCCCGTGGGAGAAGCGGAGCTTGGAGTGGGAGCAGGATTACGGTCTGCATGTGGGCGACTATATCCATTTCACCCCGCAGTTCACGGTGCTGGCAAGCCTGCGCTACGACTATTTCCACCGCAACTACCAGATGGCATACAGCAACGACAAGGACATCACGAGGAAAGATCCCAAGACCAGCGAGCACAACAATGCGCTGACCTACCGCCTGAGCGCGCTCTATGAATTCAGTGACAACTTCAATGTGTATGCATCCACCAGCAGTTTCTTCAAGCCCACGCGCACTGCCGTTGCCGACGGTTACATCTATATCGACAGCGATGGAAAGAAGCTGGATGCCGACAATATCAACGGCACCGTGTATAAACCCATCTCCGGAAGACAGTATGAAGTGGGTTCACACATATCCATGGGCGACCGTCTGCAGGCCGATTTCTCTGCTTTCTATATCATCAAGAACAACATGGTGCAGAGCCTCGGAAAGCTCGAAGACGGCACCAACGTGTCGGGACAGGTGGGACGCGCTGACTCAAAAGGTCTCGAACTGAGCTTTACCGCCATTCCTTTCGACGCACTGACACTTGATGCCGGCTACTCGCTGACCATTGCCAAGCTGAAAGAATTCTCTGTTACCGAGTATGCTGCCAACACTCAGGCCGGCAACTACCTGCAGCATGCGCCCAAGCACATGGCATACGGATGGGCGTTCTACGACTTCGGACAAGCCCTGAAGGGTTTGAAGATCGGTGCCGGATTCAACTATTCGAGCAAGGTATATGTGAATGCTGCCAACACCATGACCTTCGACCCCTACGCCATCGCCAATGCCATGGTGAGCTATAAGCTGAAGAACCACTGGAAACTGCAGCTGAACTTCAACAACATCTTCGACAAGACCTACTACATGTATGCCGTGAGCACCACGGGATATGTGCCTGAAGAGGGGCGCAACGTGCGCTTCACTGCCACCTTCGACCTCTGATGACGATGAAGACAGGCTCTCTTTTCATGAGAATCCACAGGATACTGGGCTCGCTGCTCAGCATCCTGTTCCTGATGTGGTTCCTTTCGGGCATGGTGATGATGTATCACGGCTATCCCAGCGTGACCGACGGGCAGCGCACGCAGCACTCCGGGCGCATCATGCCCTCATCCGTCGGCGCGGATTATCCCCTTCCGTTGGTTTCCGACAGTGCCGCCTGTTCTGCCATCTCGCTTGAGCGGGCAGGCAGCGTGTGCCTCTGGCGGGTGGCATCAAGTGATGGAGAGCGCGTGGTGGATGCCTCTGACGGGAACGAAATCCACGGCCTGAGTGCCGAACAGCTGAGCGAGGCGGCATCAAGATGGTCGGCTGCACCGCCGCAGCTCATAGACACGCTCAGCCAGATCGACGTGTGGCTCATCGGGGCAATGCCGTTCAAGGAATATCCCATCTATCATTACGGGTTCGCCGACGGGCGGGCAACGGAGTTGTATCTCTCCTCGCGCACGGGGCAAGTCCTCCAACTCACCGACCGCGAGAGCCGCTTCTGGGCATGGGTGGGAGCCATTCCCCATTGGATCTACATCACGAAGCTGCGGGCCACGGGGCGCCAGCCGTGGACCGATACGGTGCTCTGGATTTCCGGTTTTGGCATTGCCATGGTCATCAGCGGCATCATCGTGGGCATACGCTCCATGCTCTTGGCACGGAAAAAGAGGGGCGGCAAGGCTGCCGTCAGCCCATACAAGAAGCCGCTCTTCCGCTGGCACCACGTGGCAGGGCTCTTTTTCGGGCTGTTTGTTCTCACTTGGATATTCAGCGGATTCATGTCGCTCGCCGACGCACCGAAGCTCATCTGGCCTGTTCACGGCAACCACGATGCGCGGCAAGTGTATGCGAAGACCCTCAACCTGAATCTTTTCAGGTTAGACTGCCGCCGGGTGCTCGCCTCAGATGATGTGCGCCGCCTTGCGTTCATGCAGATGGGCGATATGCCGTTCTATCACGTATGGACTCAAGATGATGACTATCTGGTGGATGCCGCCGACACATTGGTGAGGCGGGTGGAACTTAGCGAGTCGATGTGCCTGCGCATCGTGAAGGCGGTTCATCATCCCCAGAATGCGATGGCAGCGATGATGACCGACTACGACGACTACTACGTGAGCCAAAAGCGCAAGCTTCCCCTGCCCGTATGCCGCGTTTCGGTGGACGATGCCGACAAAAGCGTATACTACATCAACCCGAAAGACGGCTCCTGCCGCTATTACAACACCAACAAGCGTGCAGGCAAGTGGATGTATTCCGGGCTCCATGCCTTGAACACTCATTTCTTTGCCCACCATCCTCTGCTGCGACAAATCATCATGTGGGTGCTCCTTCTCGGGGGAACGCTGGTTTCCGTCACAGGCATCCTGCTTTCTTTCAAGTATATACGAAAGAAATTCCGCAAGAAAAGAGCGAAAAAACAATGACGAGCCATCAACGCCGGTGAAGGCAAAATGGCTCCCGTTTTTCAAAAGCTATGGTTTGGGTGCTCAAAACCATAGCTTTTGCCCTTCAAAATCATAGCTTTCAGACATCGAAACCATAGGTTTCCGTCGTTCATGTCGTTTGCTATGTTTTTCTCTCCCGGAGATAAAAAAGCAGTTTTCCTGCACCTGTGCGTAAGTATCAGACAGATAGGGAGTTGCATGAAAAACAACCCGCACCCGATGCCACACCCGATGCCACACCCGATGCCACACCCGATGCCACACCCGATCCCACACCCGATCCCACACCCAGCCCTGCACCTTGCTGCGTTTATGTGCAACGTGCTAACGAAATTGATCCGGATGCGGCATCGGGTGTGGCATCGGGTGTGGCATCGGGTGCGGGTTGTTTTTCATGCAATTCGCTGTATATCAGCGCGGTATGCGCAGGTGCATTTTATTCTTCACTTAACTATATATAGCTGTTAGGACGTAGTAGTTAAAGCGGATTCAGGAAAAAAACTTGTTTTCCTTTTGCATTTCTCTCGCTTTTTATGTAACTTTGCGGTCAAAGAGCGCGAAGTTACTCTGTCTCGACAAAAAAAGAATCATGTTTCTTTGTTTTATGCTCGACTTTTTGTAACTTTGCCGCTTGAATGGCGCATTCGTTTGTGCCGGTATTGAAAAATGCAAATGAAGAAACTGTCAGTAAATATCAATAGAATACTACTCTTTGCAGGAATCGTTTCTTGCTTGATGCTGTCGTGTACCACCGAGGATTATGAAACAGGCAATGGTGAATACTCATTCATGAGAGCCGATTTCGTGGAAACGGCAACCGACAGTCAGGGCGCTTTCGTGAGTGCCGTGACCGACGAGGGTGAACAACTCATGTTTGCATCGCCGTTTAAGGTGTCGTGGAAGACCGCTTCCGACAGCACCTATCGCGCACTGCTGTATTATCAGAAGAAAGATGGTGAGGTGACACCCTTCACCGTGTCAACGGTCAGTGTGCCAACGGTGCGCATGACATCGTCGCTGAAGAGTGCCATGAAGACCGATCCCGTTACTTTGGAGAGTATCTGGCAAAGCAAGCAAAACGAGTATATCAACATGGGACTTCTCCTGAAGACGGGGAATCCCGACGAAAGCGACAACCGTCACGTGGTGGGCATGATGTGCGATACCGTGTACGAGCATCCCGACAGGTATCGCCACATACGTCTCCGCTTCTATCACGACCAGCATCAGATGCCGGAATACTATTCTTCCAAGGTCTATGTGAGCATTCCGATGAAGAAGCTGCCGTGCACCATTGCGCGTGGCGACACAGTGACCGTAGCCGTCAACTCATACGAGGGGCTCCGCGAGAAGAGTTTCGTGTATTGAATCGCTAAAAACGACCGCGCTTTACCGCCGCAGCGCATCTCACAAACCCTATAAAAGAGAGAAAAAACGCTGCAAGCAAGAAAATACAAACAATAAGCAAAAAAGTATTATAATTTTTGCGAAAATTGACTTATCTTTGCAAACGAATTCAAAATCGTTACTAATTAGTCATTATTTAATCAAATTCTAATAACCTAAGTAAATACTTAAAGTATGAATCAAAAATCAAGAAAGACAGCGCTCATAGTCGGTATCTGTGCGCTCTTGGGATTCGGTTATGCGCCGCAGGCACATGCCGATTCTGCTGTTAAGTCCGTTCAGTCGGTGCAGCAGGCCAAGAAAGTTACAGGTGTCGTCAGTGATGCCATGGGGCCGGTTATCGGTGCCACTGTCATGGAAAAGGGAACCAGTAACGGTACAGTTACGGATTTCGACGGTAACTTTACGCTGAATGTGAAGCCAGGGTCTGACCTTGAGATTTCGTATGTAGGCTACAAGACAAAAGTGGTTAAGGTGGGCAACCAGTCAACCTTCGCCATTACATTGGAAGAAGACCGCGCCATGCTCGACGAAGTGGTGGTCGTTGGTTACGGTACGATGAAGAAGAGTGACATCTCGGGCTCTTCTGTCTCGTTGGGAGAGAACGCCATGAAGGGATCTATCATTACATCGCTCGACCAGTCACTGCAGGGTCGTGCTGCCGGTGTTACTGCCGTGTCAACCTCTGGTGCTCCAGGAACGGCTTCTTCTATCCGCGTGCGCGGACAGGCAACCATTAATTCTAATGCAGAACCTCTGTATGTGATCGACGGTGTGATAGTCCAGACAGGCAGCAGCAGTGCCAACGGACTGGGATTCGGATCCAAACTCGACAACGGTCCCGTGTCAACAATTTCACCATTGTCGACAATCAACCCCGCCGATATCGTGAGCATGGAAATCCTGAAAGATGCTTCCGCAACTGCTATTTATGGTGCGCAGGGTGCCAACGGTGTGGTGCTCATCACCACCAAGCACGGTAAGGCCGGCGAGGCAAAGTTCTCATACGACGGCATGACTGCCTGGAGCCGTCAGACCAAGCGTTTGGATATGATGGATCTTCGCGAGTTTGCCGACTATTATAACGATTTCGTGAAATATGGAATCGGTGGTCTGAGGGATGACCCATATTATAGCGACGTGTCGCTTCTTGGCAAGGGAACCAACTGGCAGGATGCCATTTTCCAAACAGCATTCCAGCACCAGCATCAGATTTCTGCTCAAGGTGGTACCGACAAGATTCAGTATTATCTCTCTGCGGGATACATGGATCAGGAAGGAACAATCATCGGATCAAACTTCAACCGTCTTTCCGTGCGTGTCAACCTCGATTCGCAGTTGAAATCATGGCTGAAGGTTGGCTTGAACGCCACTTTCTCTGATTCAAATGATGACCTGAAACTCACCGACGGTGCCGAGGGTATCGTGAATTTCGCTTTGACTTCTATTCCGGAAGCCCCCATTTACGACATCGAGGGCGGTTATGCATCGTTTGCACGTGCAAACTACAGCATTCACAACCCTATTGCAAAGGCAATGGAGCAGAGCAATGAGCTGAACCGTAAGAAGCTGAGCGGTAACATCTATGCTGATATCACTCCGTTGAAGAACATCGTTTGGCATGCAGAGCTGGGCTACGATATCGGCTACAGCAAGGCTGAAATGTTCTATAACACCATCAGCATGAACAACTGGAAAGAAACCAACGAGAGCTCATGGCAGAAGAACAACAACACATTCTGGCAGCTGAAGAACTATGTAACCTACAGCAACACCTTTGCCGACAAGCATTCTGTGACTGCCATGGTGGGACAGGAGTGCTGGGAGAGCAAATGGGACTATGAAGGTGTTTCCAACTCAAACCTTCCTTCTGATGCCGTTCACAATCCGAAACTCGGTCAGAACACACCAAGCATCAATCTGGGCTACGGCAGCTCTTCAATGGCTTCGTTCTTCACACGATGGACATACAGCTATGACAATCGTTACAATGCTACCTATACCTATCGCTATGATGGTAGTTCCAATTTCGGTCCAAACAAGCGTTGGGCTGGATTCCATTCAGCAGCTGCCTCATGGCGTTTCACCAATGAGAAATTCTTTGAAGAGTCAGCACTCAGCAAGATTATCAGCAATGGTAAGCTGCGCGTGGGATGGGGACAGACTGGTAACTCCAGCATTAACTCGTTTGTATGGGGTGTAACCATGCAGCAGGTTTACACCGACCTGGGTACAGGCTATCGTCCTCAGAACATTCCTAACCTGGATGTGATGTGGGAGAAGCAAGAGCAGGTAGACTTGGGTCTTGATCTCGGTTTCCTGCACGACAGGATTAATCTTACCATCGACTGGTATAAGAAAGAGTCAAAAGATATGTTGATGTCGCTGCAGACACCTTCTTATATGGGTACCGGCGGTAACGACAACTCTAAGCTGAGAGCTCCTATGGGTAACTACGGACATATCCGCAACACCGGTCTTGAGATTACACTGAACACTCATCCATTGGTTGGTGCCTTCCAGTGGGATAGTGAGGCTCAGATTTCATTCAACAAGAACAAGCTGGTTGCCCTGAACGGAACAGCAAGCTCTGCCATCATGGGCTATGCACAGTGGGGACAGACATTGGTAACGCTGTCTGATATCGGCGAAAGCCTCTATTCTTTCTATGGATATGTTACTGACGGCGTTTATAAGGATCTTGACGATCTGCAGCATTCTCCGCTTCCTGCCAACTCAAAGCCTGCCGATGGTGTGTTCAACAGCGCAAATACAGTGTGGGTTGGCGATATCAAGTTTAAGGATATCAGTGGTCCCGAGGGAAAACCCGATGGAAAAATTGATGAAAACGACCGTACAAACATCGGCTCACCAATGCCTAAGTTCACCTACGGATGGACCAACACATTCCGTTACAAGAATTTCGACCTGAGCATCTTCATCAACGGTACATACGGAAACAAGGTGATGAACCTCACAAAGCGCGGACTCACCACCATGAGCAGCGCTTGGAGCAACCAGCATAACGACGTAACAGGTCGTGCACGCTTGGAGCCAATCAATGCAGGTATTGTTTACGAGGACGGATCTCAGTGGTATCAGCACGTGGATAATATCCGTGTGAGCAATCCTGAAACCAACATGCCGCGCGCCATCATCGGCGACCCGAATGACAACGACCGCATCAGCGACCGCTACATTGAGGATGGCAGCTATCTGCGCGTGAAGAATATCTCTCTTGGTTATACATTCCCCAAGAAGCTGATTTCCAAGTGGAACATCGACAACTTGAGAATCTACTGCAACATCCAGAACCTGCTTACTTTCACAAGCTATTCTGGCTATGATCCTGAAATCGGTGTGAGCACCATGTCACCCAATGTCTACGGAGTGGACTTTGGACGATATCCGTCGCCAACAACCTATTCGTTTGGACTCAATCTGTCGTTCTAATTAATAAAGTAATAAGAATATGAAACTTTCAAATATCAAATACATTGCTTTGAGCATGCTTCTTGGTATGTCGCTGGCTTCGTGCGGTGATTTCCTCGACCGTCCCAACGAAGATGGATATAACGATGGAAACTATTTCCAGAATGATGCTCAGACAAGAGCAAGCGTAAACTCGCTCTACAATTCTCCGTGGTATGATTTCCTCAGCCGCGGCTATTACAAGATTCCTGAAGTGATGTCGGGCAACCTCTACATGGGCGGAAGTCCCTATCTTACATTCACCGTCAACGGAAGTGATGACGACATCAAGTCTACATCGGCTTCGCTTTGGGCTGTAAATGCTCAGGCAAACACTATCTATAACCGACTGAAGACTGCCAATGCCTCTGAAACGGTTAAGAATGCTGCCATGGGAGAGTGCCTCGCATGGAAGGCTATGGCTTATTTCTATCTGGTGCGCATTTTCGGCGAAGTGCCTATCGTTCACGACAACAGTGGTGAGATTGCAGCCGGAAACTATAATGAGAAAGTTAAAGTGCAGGCTCCCGACCTTTACGAATATATCGTAATGACTCTTGAGAAGGCCATTGAACTGCTCCCAGAGAAGAACGAGGCAGGACGTATTGACAAATGGGGTGCCAAGGGATTGCTGGCTAAGGTATATCTTGCTAAGTCTGGCATTAATGCCAATGGCAATGGGCAGCGTGATGCCGAGGATTTGGCAAAGGCTGCATCGTATGCAAAGGATGTGATCGACAATTCCGGAAAGGAACTGATGGCAAACTATGAGGATATCTTCAAGGGTGAGAACAATAAGTGTGAAGAGAGCCTGTTTGGCTGGCGTTGGTCGGCTGAGCAAGTGAATTACACTTGCGGCAATTGCTTGTTCTCAGAGCTTGGCATGGTTGGCTTCGACGAATTCCAGTCGTGGGGTGACTGGTCTTGTCCTTCTGTGGATCTTCAGGATGCCTTTGGAGTGTCTGCGCTCGACAACCCTTCTCAGCGTGCCGATGTTGACACGCGCCGCAAGGCTACCATGATGATGGCTGGCGACACATACAGCTATTGGTGGCAGGACAAGGGCGGATTCGATTATCTTCGTTTCCTTTATGACAAAGCATACGCGCCAGGGTCCAACGACGGTCTTCAGTCTGTGACAGGAGCTAACATCGCAAAGCATCAGTATGGCAACAACAGTGACCATCAGAAAACCTTTGGTATCAGTGCAGCCAAGCAGTGCAGTTCTTTGGCTACTCACGTCTTGCGACTCTCAGATGTGTATCTGATCTATGCCGAGGCAAAGATTGGAAACGCAGGATCCACATCCGATGCCAGCGCAATTGATGCTTTCTATAAAGTGCGCCACCGTGCAGTGAGCAGCTACGAAAGACCAAGCAGCATCACTCTCGATGAAGTGTTGAAGGAGCGTCGCCTTGAGTTTGCCCTTGAGGGTGACTATTGGTTCGACTTGGTGCGCATGTCCTACTATGATGTAAACAAGGCAATGGATATCATCAATAACCAGCGCCGCAACGAGTATTTTGGACTTGGTGATCTCTACAAGGCTTATTATGAGAGCAACACATGGGTGGTAACTGCCACACAGCGTTATAACACCGACACGCCAGCTCCACATATCACTAAAGAAATCTTCACTTTGCCATTCCCCGATGAGGATGTTGTGTATAACCCGCATTTGAACGAACCCGCACAGCATGTTGACGTGAGGGCAGAGTATGCTTATTAATATAATAAAAGATAAAGATATGAAAATCAACAAATATTTCAAAGCCCTGTTCGTAGGAGCGATGATGGTGGGTGCTGGTGTCTTCACTTCGTGCGAAGACGAGCCGGATAAGTTTGAACTCACTGACGGAATACCTGAAGTGCAGTATGTGCGCATGCCGTATCTTTCTCAGGCAGACTCCCTCATCGTGGAAGCAAGTACAGAGTCGATCATTTGTCTGGTTGGAAACAACCTGACAAGTATTCAGCAAATCTACTTCAACGACCAAAAGGCGATGCTGAATACAAGCTACATCACAAATCATACCTTGATTGTGAGGGTTCCTGAAGGTATCCCAGCAGTTGTAAGCGATAAAATCTATATGATTACAGCAGCAAAAGACACCGTAACTTACGATTTCCATGTGGTTGTTCCCGGTCCTTCACTCACTGCCATGTCTTGCGAATATGTCAGGGCAGGAGAGAGTGTGACACTCTACGGAAACTACTTCATTGACGATCCCAATGTGCCGCTCACGGTTACACTTCCCGACGGACAGACCGTTACCGAATTCACCAGCTTCAGCCAGGGTGAAATCACCTTCAATATGCCGCAGTGCGACGTAGAGGGTCCCATTAGTGTATCCACGATCTACGGAAAAGTTGAGTCGCCGTTCCACTATCTTGACTCTCGTGGCATGCTCTTCGACTTTGATGGTCTGACAGGTCTTGGCAACCATGGCTGGCATCCACGCGACATTCTTTCTGATGAGACTTCAATCACAGGCAACTTTGTCCAGTTAGGCGACGGCATTGCCAAGATGAGCGAGGATGGCGGATGGAACGACGGTGCTTTCTCATTCGAGTATTGGTGCGGCGACTGGAACACACCGCAGAACATTACGTCAGGCGACGGTATTGCCCTGTATAATCTGGTTGACTTCACCAATTGGGAAAAGATGTCGCTCAAGTTCGAGATGTATATTCCTTCTTCCAACCCATGGACTTCTGGTGCTATGCAGATTGCATTCGAAGGTGTCGACAAGGTTACACTGAGCGGTAATCCTATTGATGGATACACCGAAGTTAAGGGCGCTAATGCCAAAATCTTCAACGGTGAGGATGGCATGGGCGACTGGGGACGCGCAATGTATCGTCCTTGGACAGCAACAGGTTCTTACGACACTGGCAACAGGTGGGTGACAGTGACCATTCCTCTTACTACCTTCACAGCCGACCGTTCAGGCGTTCTCACGCAGAACACATTCAAGTCAGCCCTTGATTTTGGTAGTTTGACTATCTTCGTGCTCGGAGGCGGCATTAATGGTGTTGAGTGTGCTCCTATCATCAAGATTGACAACATCCGTGCCGTTCCTAACAAATAATTCTAAATGTTGAATCACAATGAAAAAGTATTATAACATATTCACTATGTTGGTGATTGCCCTGGTAGCAGGGCTTTCACTGACAGCGTGCAGTGAAGACGATCTGGATACCAATCAGTATCAGCAGGGTGTCCATCTGAATGTATATGGTCCGCAGCCTGTGATGCGCGGAGGTATGCTGCGTTTCTTGGGATCCAATCTGGATCAGGTGGCTTCGGTAACCATCCCTGGCGTTCCTCCCATCACCAGCATCGAGGTTATCAAGAGTGGAATTCCCAGTGAGATCCGCGTGCAAGTGCCGAAAGACGGTCCCGAAGTTGGTAAGGTGGTTTTGACAACCAAGACCAATGAGACCATCACCACGATTACCGAGCTCACCTACGAAGAGCCCATTGACTTTGCATCATTCTCTCCAGCTTCTGCTATGCCGGGCGAGATGATCACAATCGAGGGTGACTATCTGAACCTGATCCACATGGTGGAATTCACCGATGGCGTGCAGGTGTCTGAGAATGATTTCGCTTATCACGACAGATATAAGATTCAGGTGACAGTGCCTGAAACGGCAAAGACTGGTAAGATTTCGCTCTATACAGTTGACCTGACCAATCTGGAAGATCCCTCTGCCGATATTTCCTATAACATCATCGAGAGCGAAAATGCTCTGAATGTGGGAACAGCCACTGTCAGCAAACTGGCTTCTCCGCGTGGTGAGGCTTCTGCTCAGGGTACTGTTACCGTGAAGCAAGGCGAGACCATCACCATCACCGGTTCTTACTTCGGTTTGATTGAGAAGGTAGATGTGGCTGGTGTTGAAGTAACAGAGTTCAATGTTTCCGGCGACGGTAAGACATTGTCATTTGTCGTTCCTGCAGCAGCTCCAGATGGCGACGTCAATCTGGTTTGCCGCTCTGGTGTTGAAGTGCCGGTAGGAAAGATCGAAACGGTTGCTCCGAGCAACTGCTCTGTCACTCCGAATCCAGTGAAGGCAGACGGTCGCATGATTATCCGCGGCGAAGACCTTGATGTGGTTTCTGAAGTGTTGTTCGACAATGTGGCTGACGCTGTTGAGTTCAGTGTAACGGGTGTGGGCATCGTGATCAATGCCGTTCCCGAAACAGCTCAGGAAGGCGAAGGTCTCACCCTGCGCATGGCTAACGGTAAGGAAGTGAAAGTTCCGTTCACGTTGGTGAAGCCTGTTGCCACTGCCTATAATGCCAATCCTGTTGCCGCCGGTGCTGTTCTGATTGTTACTGGTACAGATCTCGACCTCGTGAAGAGCATCACCTTCGGCGACGCAACGGCAGATGTGGATGAAGCAACTGCCGACGGCAAGACTCTTACCATCCGTATTCCGATGGAAGGCACCTCTGGTGTGCCCGTGCTGAACCTTGCAAACGGCACCACAGTGGATGCTCCGGAGCTGAATATTGCAGAGGCCGTGTTCTGCTACATCACCGAATTACCCGAATTTAACGAAGACAACACGCCGCAGGCTGGTGATGTGTTCACCGTTCCCGTGAAGAATGCCGACAAGCTCACCAATGTTTTCGTGAACAATGAAGAGGTGAAGTACGTATACTCCGAGACGGCACAGACGCTTACGTTTGGTATTCCCGCCACAGCATCGTCATCCTCTACCGTTAAGCTCGTTTCTTCCAACGGCGAGGTGGAGTATAAGATCAGCGTGATACCGCAAGGCTCCATTACGAAGGTTATCTTCAACGGTCCGTTTGAGCTTACTTGGAGCACAAGCACGCAGGGCGGCATACCCGTAACTGCACTCGATGACGTGCCTGATGGTGCCGAAGTGTCTCTCATCTTCAACTATACCGTTACCGGGGCAGATCCTAAGATGAAGGCATACAACGGCGGCTGGGGACATATTGACATCGCTACGGGTCTGGAGCCTGCATCTGAAACGATTTATTCGTTCGATCCGTCTTCAGACAAGTACATCATTCCTCTGTCGGCCAGTGCCATTGCCAACCTGAAAGCCGGTTCAACCGACTGGGGCGGGCTTCTGATTGTTCACGGACAAGATGCTATTCTGAACAGCATTGCCGTTGAAATCAAGATTTCGTTTGAAAAGAATATTGCCGACTACGTGAAGAACATGGATGGCAGTGCTATCTCCTATCCTTACACTTTCATCTGGGGCGACGAAGGACGCTTCAGTCTGAGTCCGGAACTGCTGGCAGAATTGGGCGTAAAGAAGGGTTCCAAGTTCATTGTCTATAAAGATCCATCTGTTTCTGGCCAGGTTCAGATCAACGACACATCATGGACTGCTCTGTATTACCTGACAGACTGGTCGGAAGGCAAGGATGTGATGGAACTTGTATTCGACGATGTTGTCATGGAGGCCATCAACAATGGAGGCTTGATTATCCAGGGCGATATCAGTGGAATAACGAAAATTGCTATTCTTCCTTAACGAATCAATCTCAAGAGGGACGGACCACTGTGTCCGTCCCTTTTTTTTTCTTAAAACGTTTTGCCGTTTCGTATAAAGTTCGTATATTTGCAAAAACATCAAACCTATGACGGATCCATTAGTGAGAACACTGGAAAATGACAAAGTGCATTTTGCTGTACTTGCGATAGGGGCAACAGCTGGCAAAATGGGGATTTCACCAAGAGATCTCTATAATCGTCTTCATCATCAGGGTTTGGTAAAAGCGTTGCTATTTGATTGCTATGACACTCTTCATACCGAGAGTATCGAAGGCGTGGTATGGAATGTGAGTGAAGCCTTACATAACTGGGAAAAGGAAGAAAGCGCAGAATGATGGGGTAAGGAGGTAGTTCTATGCGAGATCAAGTGTTATGGCGTAAGATAGCAAGGTGCATACATATACTCGCCGGCAAGCTCGGTGTTTCACAAGAAAGAGCAATGGATATACTATACAACTCTGAGGTTTTTGATTTGTTGAACAATCCTGAGAGTGGGCTACAACTGATGAGTGATTATTATATTGTGGAAGACTTGTTACGAGAACTTCAAAATACCAAGATTTAAGGATATTCAAATACAAAGTAGAGATGAAGAATAAAGCTACGATTATCTTTCTAATTCTGCTCCTCGTATCCTGCGGAAAGAAATATCCCAACGATCCGCTGGCAGACAGCGGGCGCACACAGCGCACGGAGAACCTACTTGCCAAAATGAAGGCGCAGGCCGACTCGGCTGGCTATATGTTCGGCCATCAGGATGATACTGCCTACGGCATCGGATGGGTGGGCGACTCTGCCCGTAGCGACGTGAAGACCGTTTGCAACGACTATCCTGCCGTGATGGGCTTCGATTTAGGCCATTTAGAGTTGGGCGACTCGGTGAATCTCGACGGCGTTCCGTTTGACAAGATGCGCCAGATGATCATCGACCAGTTCGACCGTGGCGGCGTGGTGACCCTCAGCTGGCACCTCGACAATCCGCTTACCGGCGGCTCGGCATGGGTGAAACCCGACTCACTGACCGATCAGGAGAAGCAGACCGTGGCATCCGTGCTGAAAGGAGGGGAGCGGCATGAGCTGTTCCTTGGCTGGTTAGACCGCGTGGCGGCGTTCATCAGTTCGTTGGAAACACCCTACGGCGTGCGCGTCCCGGTCATCTTCCGTCCATGGCACGAGCACACGGGCAGCTGGTTCTGGTGGGGAGAGAACGTTTGTTCGAAAGAGCAGTATATGGCATTGTGGCAGCTCACGCGGCAGAGACTCAAGGAAAAGGGAGTGGTGAATGCCCTCTTTGCCTATAGTCCCGGTGCCGACGCGCAACCCGATGAGCAGCATTACATGGACCGTTACCCCGGCGACGATCTCATCGATGTGCTGGGTGTTGACATCTATTGCAGTGGTGCCGAAGGCGATACCGCTGCGGTGGCAAACTACGGCAGGCGGCTGACAGGTCATCTGGCGTTCATGCAGCAGTTGGGAAAGGCTCACGGAAAGGCTATCGCTGTGGCTGAAACGGGCTATGAAGGCATTCCGATGGACAACTGGTGGACGGCAGCATTAGCTCCGGCACTCAAGGATTATGCGGTGAGCTATGTGCTGGTGTGGCGCAATGCCCACGACAAGCAGGGGCATTTCTTTGCTCCTTATCCCGGCCAACGATCCACTGAAGACTTCGTGCAGTTCTATAACGACCGCCGCACGCTGTTCCTTCGCGACCTCAACGGCATCTATCTGCCTTGAACAACAGCGAGTGGCTTGCGGCAAATAGCCGCTTTACTCGTTGAAAACCAATGGTTTGCACCCTCCGCCACGGTTAGATGGAAAAGTAAATCAAATTAATTTACTATGCAAATTAAATTGATTTACTATGCAAATTAAATTGATTTACTCAGCAAATTAAATTGATTTACTGATGAAAAGTGTTGCAGGGGATGCACCATTTGGATGGAAAGAAACATAAAAATGAATGATATGAAAAGAAGAAAACACTTATTCGCAATGCTCGCCATGCTGCTTTTGCCGCTGACGGCACACGCACAAGGCAAGTCGCTGTTCATCACTTTCAACGACAACACCAGGGTGGAGTTCGCATTGTCGTCAAATCCTGAGATCTCGTTTGCCGACGACATGCTGACGGTAAAGGCTGGCGACCAGTCGTCATCATACGAACTCAAGAAGGTGCAGACGTTCACCTACGGAACCTCAACCGGCATACGCAAAGTGGAAGGTGATGCAGAGGTTAGCATGGAGGGCAACCGGATCGTGGTGCGCGGACAGAATGCCCGCATCCGAATCTTTGCCATTGACGGCAAGGCGGTGAACATGCCGTTAGAGAAGACTGGCGACTATCAGGTGGTAGATGTAGACATGCTGCCCAAGGGAGTGTATATCGTAAATGTGAACGGAAAGTCAATTAAAATCACACGCAAATGAAAAAACTTTTATTCTCATTGTTTGCCGTGCTGGTTTCAATGACTGCCACGGCACAGAAGGAAGGCGACAAGATCATCGTCAACATGAAGGATGGTCAGAAGAAGGAAATAGAATTCATCGGAAAAACGTTGGAGGTATCTTCGCTGAAGCACGAAAACGGCAAGTTAGGTGTCTACTATAAAGGCTGGGAAGACCTCGGGGCGTTGGACGAATTCAATATCGACAACATCCAGAACGTGGTGTTCTCGATAGCCAAGCCCGCCAATGTTGACGGCATCACGCTCGCCGACGGCGAGGCAAACGAAGACGCCAAGCGCCTGTATAAGTATCTGCAGCTGGTGTATAAGTCGAAGACCCTCTCGTCGGTGATGGCCGATGTGAACTGGAATCACAAAGAGGCCGACAAGATTTATACAGCCACGGGCAAGTATCCTGCCATCAACTGCTATGATTTCATCCATGTATATGTGCCAACCAACAACTGGATCAACTACAACGACATCACGCCGGTGACGGAATGGGCTGATGCGGGCGGCATCGTGTCGCTGATGTGGCACTTCAACGTGCCGAAAACAGAGAGCACCACACCGGGTTCCGACGGATCAGGAGTGACTTGCACACCTTCGGAAACCACCTTCAAGGCTTCCAATGCGCTGGTGAACGGCACTTGGGAGAACAAGTGGTTCTACGGGCAGATGGATAAGGTGGCCGATGTGATTCTCAAACTGCAGGATGCCGGTATTGCCGCCATTTGGCGACCCTTCCACGAAGCTGCCGGAAATGCCACGCTCAAACAGCAGGCTGACTGGGCTCGCTCGTGGTTCTGGTGGGGCTACGACGGTGCCGATACCTACAAGCAGCTGTGGAAGGCAATGTTCAATTACTTTGACTCGAAGGGCATCCACAACCTGATATGGGTGTGGACAACGCAGAACTATAACGGCGACAGTTCGAAATACAATCAAGACACCGACTGGTATCCCGGCGATGAATATGTGGATATCGTCGGGCGCGACCTTTACGGATGGACGGCAGCCCAGAACGAGCAGGAGTTCAGTGAGATTGAAGCTGCCTATCCTGGCAAGATGGTCACTCTGGCAGAATGCGGCAACGGCGATGCCGGCACGTTCTCGCAGGTGGGCGATTTCTGGGATGCCGGTGCCAAATGGCTGTGGTTCATGCCTTGGTATGGTTCGAATATGCCTTCCAACGACTGGTGGAAGAACGCGTTCAACCAGAGTTGTGTCATCACCCGCGACGAAGTGAATCTCAATGCTTCGTTTGTGGAGGAAAGCGCGAAAGACGCTGTGGTGAACATGGGACTTGGCTGGAACTTGGGCAATACGCTCGACAGCAACGGCGAATGGATTGGCAACAACAAGAGTCCTGATAAATATGAAACGGCTTGGGGTCAGCCCGTCACCACCAAGGCGCTGATGCACTTCATGAAGCAAGGCGGATTCAATTCCATCCGCGTTCCCGTCACTTGGTGGCAGCATCTCGACAGCGACGACAATATCGACGAGTCGTGGATGAATCGTGTGCAGGAGGTGGTGGACTATGTCATCAGCGAAGGCATGTATTGCATCCTTAACGTTCATCACGACACAGGTGCCGGAACCACAGAGTGGCTGAAAGCAGATATCGACAAGTATGATGAGTATAACGCCCGTTTCGTGAAGATTTGGCAGCAGATAGCCACCCGTTTTGCCGACTATGACCAGCATCTGCTCTTTGAAGGCTATAATGAAATGCTCGACAAGAACAACCAGTGGAGTAACCCGAAGGAGAGTTCAAGCTATGAGGCTGTCAACAAGTTTGCACAGAGTTTCGTGAATACCGTGCGCTCTACGGGCGGCAACAACGGAACGCGCAACCTGATAGTGACCACTTATTCGGCTTCGCACAACGATGCCGTGCTGAACAATTTCACCTTACCTACAGACAATGCTTCAGGTCATCTCATTGCTGAAGTTCATAGCTATGACCCGTATGACTGGATTAACACCTACGGCGCATGGAACAGCACGTGCAGTAATGAGATCAAAAACATGTTCACACGCCTGAACAACAGGTTCGTCAGCAAGGGCATTCCTGTGATTATCGGTGAATATGGAACTCATGGCAACAATGTTTCTGTAACAGGAAGTTCCTCTGACTCATTGAAGAAGGCTGCTGCTGATCAGGCTGCAGAGATGGTTAAAAGGGCGAAGGATCTGGGTATTGCCACCTTCTATTGGATGAACATCATCGACGGTACCGACCGCACCGACTTGAAGTGGACGCTCCCCACTGTGGTGGATGCCATGAAGAAGGCCTACAACGAGTAAGGGGCCGTTGAGAAGCAAGAAGTAAGAAGCAAGAAGCAAGAGAATTGAACTATGATACAGGCTTTGGCTTAGACCATTGTATCTCAGTAGAAATCTCTTGCTTCTTGCTTCTTGCCTCTTGCTTCTAAAAAGAGCTTCTTGCTTCTAAAAAGATGCCTCTTGCTTCTTACATGCTTTCCAACATGCGCTTGATGACGACGGAGCAGGAAATCTCGCGGTTGGCAGCTTCTGGAATGACGATGGAGTTAGGACTTTCGATCACGTCATCGGTGACAATCAGGCCGCGGCGCACGGGCAGACAGTGCATGAACTTGGCATTGTTGGTCCACGACATGTGCTCGGTGTCGACAGTCCACGACATGTCTTTCGACGTTATCTTTCCGTAGTCGGCTGGATTGGTTACGCCGGGGTTGCTCCAGTTCTTGGCATAGATGAAGTCGGCACCCTCGAATGCTTTCCTTTGGTCGTATTCCACACGTGCATTGCCCACGAATTTCGGATCCAGTTCATAGCCTTCAGGATGCGTGATCACCAGGTCTACATCCTCGGCTGCATTCATCCACTGCGCGAAAGAGTTGGGAACGGCCTGCGGCA
The DNA here is from genome assembly GCA_017471245.1 of Prevotella sp. Lineage (GTDB taxonomy): Bacteria > Bacteroidota > Bacteroidia > Bacteroidales > Bacteroidaceae > Prevotella. Next base: position 25,292 of record JAFUVB010000071.1, on the reverse strand, counting down.
AAGCGCGGCAGTGAGGAGCCCAGGTGAGCACCACCTTCGCCTTTTTCTTTTCAGTGTTGGCAGAACATGCCGTTGTCTCCAGTTTCTTTGAGTATTCCGAGATGGTGATCAAGTCGGCAAACGCCTGCAGCGGATGAACGGTAGCCGTCTCCATGGCAAACACCGGCTTGCCGCTGTATCGGATAAACTGGTTGAGCACCGTTTCTGCATAGTCGTATTCGCGGTCGCTCAGTCCGGCAAAGGAGCGCACACCAATCATGTCGCAATAGCATCCCATCACGGGAATCGCTTCCAAGAGATGCTCGCTCTTGTCGCCGTCCATGATGACGCCGCGTTCTGTTTCTAATTTCCATGCACCGGCATTCACGTCAAGCACGATGACGTTCATTCCCAGGTTCATTGCAGCCTTTTGGGTGGAAAGGCGTGTGCGTAGAGAGTTGTTGAAGAAAATCATCATCAGCGTCTTGTTCTTTCCGAGATGCTGATATTTGTAGCGGTCGTTCTTAATCTCCTGTGCTTCGGCGAGTGCTTGACGGAGGTCGCCGATGTCCTCCACATTGATAAATGATTTCATTGCGTTATGTAGTTTATTTTTGTTATGACGATGAATTGCAGAAACGAATTATCGAGGTGTCATTCTCTCACCTGTCCTTCGCCTTCGATAATCCATTTGTAGGTAGTGATCTCTTCTAATGCCATAGGACCGCGCGGACCGAGCTTCTGTGTGCTGATGCCAATCTCAGCACCCATGCCAAACTGTGCGCCGTCGGTGAAGGATGTTGGTGCATTCCAGTAAACGCAGGCTGCGTCAACATGCGACTGGAACTGGCGCGCTGCTGCTGTGTCGGCTGTAATGATACACTCGCTGTGACCGCTTCCATATTTGCTGATGTGCTCCATGGCTTCGTCTATCGATGCAACCGTCTTGACAGCCATCTTATAGTCCATGAACTCCATTCCGAAACATTCCGGGGTGGCAAGCTCGAGGTAGGGATAATGGTTGAGAAGTGCTTGGTATGCCTGTTCGTCGGCATAGATGATGACCTGTTTTTCTGCCAAAGGGTCGCAGAGCATTGGCAAATCGTGAAGTCGTCCTTGGTGAATGATCAGGCAGTCGAGCGCATTGCACACACTCACGCGGCGCGTCTTGGCATTCTTGATGATGGCTTTTCCCATTTCCACGTCACCCTTGATGTCGAAATAAGTGTTTACAACGCCCGCGCCGGTTTCAATGACAGGAATCCTTGCCGTATTCCGCACAAAGTCAATCAGTTTTCTTCCTCCCCGTGGAATGCATACATCGATATACCCGATGGCATTGAGCATTTCGCCTGTAGCCTCGTGCGTGGCGGGCAACAAAACCACAGTGTCGGGTTTGATGTTGTGCTTTTCGAGCACTTCGTGCAAGATGTCAACGGCAACGCGATTGCTGTTGTCGGCATCCTTGCCGCCTTTCAACACGCAGGCATTGCCACTCTTGAAGCAGAGGGAGAATACGTCGAAGGTTACGTTGGGGCGTGCTTCATAGATGATGCCGACTACACCAAACGGCACACTCACACGATGAAGGCGCAAACCGTTGTCAAGAGTCTTTTGTCGGGTGATGCAACCAAGAGGGGAGGGGAGTGTGGCGACCTTGCGCATATCGCTGGCAATGGCTTCAAGGCGGTTCTCATTGAGTTGCAGACGATCGTAGAGAGGATTGCTTTTCTCCATCTTCATCAGGTCTTCAGCATTTGCTTTTAGAATGCGTTCCTGATTGTCAAGGATGGCATCAGCAACTGCCGCTATCACTTGGTTGCGCTCTTCATCAGGAATCCCAATGAGCTGTCTGCTTGCTTGCCTTACCTTATTAAATATGTCTGTCAATTCCATGAGTCTTTATTTTGTCGTGAATTCAGTGTGAGGAGTGTTCTCGGGTTGTGTCATCAGGTCTTGCAGAATCTGATCACGGGTGCCGTTTGCAATGATCACCCGTATGCCCTTGGCAGAAACGCCACTGGCTGTGTGATACTTTGAAAGCATACCCCCGCGTCCGTGTGTGCTCTTCTCTGTTTGTATATACTGTGAGATGTCTGTTCCTGTTTCAACCCTCCGGATCAGTTCTGATTGCGGATCCCGGGGATCGCCTGTGTAAATACCATCGATGTTGCTCAAAAGGATCAATTCATCTGCATTCATCATCTGTGCGATGAGTCCGGAGAGCTCGTCATTATCGGTGAACATCAGCTCTGTTACGCAAACAGTGTCGTTCTCATTCACGATGGGTAGCACCCCGTTTTCGAGCATCACATTCATGCAGGCTTGCTGGTTGTCGTATTGTTCACCAGGAAGGAAATTCTCTTTCATGGTGAGCACCTGACCTACATGGATATGAAATTCACGGAACAGGTCGTAATACAATCCCACTAATTTTACCTGTCCGATGGCAGAGAACAATTGTCGCTGCTCAACAGAGTCGAGGGCATGGTCAACAGGCAGCTCGCTCCGTCCGCAGGCAACGGCACCAGACGATACGAGAATCACCTCATAACCCTCATGACGGAGCCACGCTATTTGGTCGACCAAAGCCGACATGCGAGTGACATCCAACTTGCCATCCTCACGGGTCAGCACATTGCTTCCCACTTTTACAACGATGCGTTCTTTCATCTTTGCCATGGTTCTGAAAGATAGTCGGGTGATTATTTCTTGTCGCGCTCACGAATCTCCACGCGGCGAATCTTACCGCTGATGGTCTTTGGCAGTTCGTCGACGAATTCGATGATTCGCGGATACTTATAGGGTGCAGTCACGCGTTTCACATGGTTCTGCAGTTCTTTGATGAGTTCATCGCCGGCTTTCGCCTTCCACTCCTTGCCCAATACAACAGTGGCCTTCACAACCATGCCTCGTATTTCATCAGGAACTCCCGTGATGGCGCATTCCACGACGGCAGGATGTGTCATCAATGCACTCTCCACCTCAAACGGACCAATGCGGTAGCCCGATGACTTGATGACATCATCTATGCGCCCTTCAAACCAATAGTAGCCGTCTTCGTCGCGCCATGCCACATCGCCAGTGTGATAGACACCGTCGTGCCATACCTTGCGTGTGAGTTCTTCGTCGCGATAGTATTCCTTAAACAATCCAATCGGCTTTTTGTCGCCTACGCGCACCACAATTTCCCCCTTCTCTCCATCTTCACAACTGGTGCCATCAGGACGAAGGAGGTCGATGTCGTATTGTGCGTTTGGCATTCCCATGGAACCTGGTTTGGGTTGCATCCAAGGCATGGTGCCGAGAGTCATGGTGGTTTCTGTCTGTCCGAATCCTTCCATCAGTTTGATTCCTGTTTGCTCATAGAACTTGTCGTAGACGGCCGGATTGAGCGCTTCGCCGGCAGTGCAGCAATAGCGCAGGGCAGAAAGGTCGTATCTCGACAAGTCTTCACGAATCATGAAACGATAGACCGTAGGCGGTGCGCAGAATGATGTGACATGATACTTTTCCATCTGGCGCAGCATGGTATCCGCATTGAATTTCTCGTGATCGAATACGAATACGGCAGCTCCAGCGAACCATTGTCCATAGAATTTACCCCAAACGGCTTTTCCCCATCCTGTATCTGCAACGGTCAGGTGGAGCGAGTCTTCACTCAGGTTGTGCCAAAAGACACCCGTGCTGAGATGTCCCAGTGCATAGAGGTAGTCGTGGGCAACCATTTTGGGCTCACCGCTTGTTCCGCTGGTGAAATACATCAGCATGGTGTCGTCATTACTGTTGACAAACTCCGGGCGCACAAACTTTGCTGCCAGTCTCCATTCAGAATACCAGTCGTGGAACATCGGATTCTTGATGTCAACCTTTTCGTTGCCGATCACCACAACAGTCTCCACGGTGGGACTCTCTGGCAAGGCAGCCTCTATCTGTCCGGTTACATATTCATCGTCAACACAGATGATTGCCTTGACGGAAGCCCGCGTGTTCCTGTAGACAATGTCATGTTTGGTAAGCATGTGGGTCGCCGGGATTACTACTGCTCCCAGTTTGTGGAGTGCCAGCATCACAATCCACCATTCATAGCGACGTTTCAATATCAACATCACGGGATCACCCTTGCCGATGCCCAGGCTTCTCAGGTATGAGGCAGCCTGGTCTGTCTGTTCTTTCAACTGCCCGAATGTTGTCCTGATCTCAGCACCCTGATCGTTGGTCCAGAGCAATGCCAGTTTGTCGGGAGCTTCTTCTGCCCACGCATCCATGACATCGTAGGCGAAATTGAAGTTCTCAGGGATGATGAACTCCAGATGATTATTGTAGTCTTCTACAGACGTGAATGACGTCTGCTTCAAAAATCTTTCAACCATGTGGTATAATCTTTGTTTTTTGTACTGTCTTAGAAAATAATAGCGAGGAATTTCACTGATTTGTTGTTCAGCGCTCTCATTCCATGTGGTAATGTGGCATCAAAGTAGATGCTGTCACCTTCGTTGAGAATCAACACCTTGTTGCCGATATTGAGTTCCATCGTGCCGTCAATCACCATGTTGAATTCCTGACCGTTATGTGAGTTCAACTCTTTGGGAACATCATCGCCTTTCGGTTCCACAGTCACAATGAAAGGATCGGCCTTGCGCCCGCGGAAACCGCTGGCGAGACTCTCGTAATTGTATGCCTTACGACGCTCAACTTGTAAACCTTGTCCTTTCCTGGTTAGAAAATAATTGCGCATGTGTGGTTCTTCTCCGAACATCAGAACATCAAGCGAAATGCCATATCGTTTGGATATTTTCTGTAGATTTGCAACGGAAAGCTCGCTTTCACCTTTTTCCATTTTCTCGTATTGGCTCACAGAAATGCCACAGAGTTCGGCAATTTCCTCAGGCTGAATGTCAAGGACATCGCGCAGGCCTTTCAGTCTTTCGCCGATTTGCTTCATTGAATCTTCCATATACTTTTTATAATTAGATGTTTTTTGCAATAACTACGTTTTTATATAGTAAAATGGACGTTGGACTTAGCTTTTTTTTTGAAATATTCACATCTCGCATGATATGTGCAAGAATGTGTTGAAGATTTTTATTTCATTCCTGCTTTTAGTCCTCTGATTACAGCACTGCTAAAGCCGGCATTTTCCATTTCATTAAGCCCCTTGATGGTAACACCGCCAGGAGTCGTTACGAGGTCGATGGCTTGTTCTGGGTGCATGCCGCTTTCCTGTAGCAGCTTAACGGCTCCAATCATAGTCTGCATGACGATGCGGTGGGCAGCATCGGCTTTGAAACCCAACTCCACTCCACCTTCAGCAGCAGCCCTTAAATAGCGCATGGCATAGGCAAGGCCGCTGGAAGCGAGAGCTGTGCCTGAGCTTAACAGTTTCTCGTCTGTCACGATAGTTTCCCCCATGTCGTCAAAGATGCTTTCAATCAACTGTGTCTGTTTTTGCGAAGCATTGACAGGAACAAGGAATGTCATGGAATCTCTCGTGGCAATCGCTATGTTGGGTATCGCAAGGAAGAGTGGCGGAACGAGCATGCCCGTTCCCTTGCTGAGCCATTGGTTGATTTGTGAGGAAGTAACACCTGCGGCAATGACCACGACCAATTGCCGGTTGTAGTCCATCACGGTCTTTATGTCTTCAAGTACTGCCTGCACGAGCCATGGTTTAACGACAATTGTAACAATGTCACTTGCCATGGCGGCTTGCCTGTTGTCTGTTGTCAGGTGTGCGCCTGTATCTTTAAATAACTTTAATGCCTGATTTGAATGGTCTGCCACTGTGATATCATCAGCATTGAAAATACTACCTCGTAGCAAACCCTTTACCAAACTGCCACCCATGGCACCTGCTCCTATAACGGATATTCTCATGTTATTCTTATTCACAATCTCCCTCATTACGTTGCATTCTTATATAAAACGCGGCAAAGTTACAAAAAATTGAAATGAAAACAAAATGAAATCAGGCTTTTTGTAAGTTTGGATTTTTCACAATAGTAACTTTAACGTAAATTAGTACTCATTGTGTTGTGTATCTCAAATTAAAACCTTATTTTTGCAAAAAAACCGAATAAATATAATTTTTACCATTATGAAAACAAGCACGGAATCAATGATGAAGGATGGTGTGACAGAGAGTCAGCGCCTGATGGGATTAGAAGAAAAATACGGAGCTCACAACTACCATCCTTTACCAGTAGTATTACATCGTGGGGAAGGCATATTTGTATGGGATGTAGAAGGGAAAAGATATTTCGACTTTCTCTCATCTTATTCAGCAGTGAACCAGGGACACTGCCATCCCCGTATAGTAAAAGTATTGAAAGACCAGGCAGACTTGCTTTGTCTTACTTCAAGGGCTTTTTACAATGATGCCCTCTGCGAGTATGAACAGTTTATGCATGAATACTTCGGATATGACCGGGTGCTTCCCATGAACACTGGTGCAGAGGGCGTGGAAACAGCTCTTAAGCTGGCACGCCGATGGGGAGCGGTCAAGAAGGGTATTCCTAACGACAAGATAAAAGTGATTTGCTGTGAGGGTAACTTCCACGGAAGAACAGTGACGGTTATCACCATGAGCAACGATCCGAGTTCTTATGAAAATTACGGTCCGTTGACTCCAGGCTTTATCCGTATTCCATATAATGACACTGCGGCATTGGAGGCTGCACTGAATGAGTATGGCGAGGAAGTCTGTGCTTTCATAGCAGAGCCTATTCAAGGCGAGGCTGGCGTGTTTGTACCCGATGATGGATATCTGAAGGCGTGCTATGACTTATGTCACAAACATAACGTTTTGTTCATTGCAGATGAAGTGCAGACGGGTATTGCCAGAACGGGCAAGATGCTCTGTAGCCAGCACGATGGAATACGTCCTGATATTGTTGTTCTCGGCAAGGCTCTCGGTGGCGGAGTCCTGCCTGTGTCTGCATGCTTGGCAGATGATGACATCATGCTCAACATAAAACCGGGAGAGCATGGTTCTACATTTGGAGGATTCCCATTGGCTGCAAGAGTGGCAGTGGAAGCGCTGAAAGTGGTGAAAGACGAGCATCTTGTTGAGAATGCAGAGGCCATGGGTAAGATTTTCCGTGAGGAAGTGAAGAAGATTAGTTCGCCGTTCATCGAGCAGGTGAGAGGGCGTGGACTGCTGAATGCGATTGTCACGAAACCCATCAATGGGGTGACAGCCTGGGAACTCTGTCTGAAGATGATGGAAAAAGGCTTGCTGGCAAAGCCTACGCACGATCATATCATCCGCTTTGCCCCGCCATTGACAATCAACAAAGAGCAGCTCATGGAGGCTATCGCAATTATCAGGGAGACATTTGAAGAAGTGTAACTCTTAATGTGTTTGACTACGATGCAAACAACGAACCATGTGCTGATGGTGAGGCCGGTACGCTTCGCATATAATGAAGAAACTGCTGGCAACAATGCTTTCCAGCAGAAGTGCGATTCTGAGGATGCTGCCCTGTCGATAGAGAGGCAGGCTGTAGAGGAATTCGACGGCTATGTGGCTCTCTTGCAGGAAAACGGCGTAACGGTGGACGTATTGCAAGACTCCCCAGAGCCCTTCACGCCCGATTCCATCTTCCCAAACAATTGCATATCAACCCATCTTGAGACAGATGAGGAAAATGGAACAATGCAGAGAACGCTGGTGGTTTATCCTATGTTTGCTGAAAACCGGCGCAGGGAAAGAGAAAAACTGTTTGCTGCTATCGATAGGAAGCATTTCGACAGAGTGGTAGACTTGACGTGCTATGAAGACAGAGGGCTGTTCTTAGAGGGAACAGGATCCTTCGTGCTCGACCGGGAGCACCGTATGGCGTATGCCTGCATTTCACCCCGGACAAGCAGAGAAGTGGTGGCACGATGGGCAGATGCCATGCATTATGACTATTTCTTGTTTGACAGTGTCGACAAAAACGGAGTGCCGGTATACCATACCAACGTCATTATGCACGTGGGGACGCACTTCGCTGTTGTGTGCATGGAATCGATATCTGATGATTCACAGCGCAAACAGTTGAGAGAGTTGCTCGAAAGGAATGGAAAGCATATTGTGGACATTACATTTGAGCAGATGAATCAGTTTGCGGGCAATATGCTTGAACTCAGAAATGCAGAAGGTGAAAAACTCCTCGTCATGAGTTCAACGGCTCTCAATTCGCTTACTCCTGAACAAATCCGTTTGCTGAAAACAGACGTCAGGATTGTAGCTCCAGACATCCACTCAATCGAAACGGCAGGCGGAGGAAGCGCCAGGTGTATGTTGACGGAGATTTTTTAAAAAGAAAAGAGATCAATAATATAATACTATTAACCTATGAGAAATTCGGTAATTACATTCCCGTTGCCGGCAAATGAGCCGGTGAAAGCCTATCTGGCAGGGTCGCCAGAACGTGTAGAATTGGAAAAAGAGTTAGAACGTCAAAGTAATTTGGTGGTAGACATTCCTATTATCATTGGTGGAAAGGAAATCCGTACTGGTGATATCGGTCAAGTTACTTGTCCCCATGATCATAAACATGTGCTGGCAACCTATCATAAGGTAGGAAAGAAAGAAATAGAGTTGGCAGTCACCACAGCCATGGAAGCATGGAAAGAGTGGAGCCGCACGCCTTGGACTACACGTGCCGCAATTGTCATGAAGATGGCAGAGCTTCTTGCCACCAAATATCGCCCTATCATGAATGCTGCCACGATGCTGGGGCAGAGCAAGAATATCTATCAGGCAGAAATCGATTCTGCATGTGAGACGATAGACTTCTTCCGCTATAACGTGCATTATGCATCGAAAATTTACAGCATGCAGCCAAAAGACGGAGTGGGGCAGATCAATCATACGGAGTACAGACCATTGGAGGGCTTCGTCCTGGCGGTTACGCCATTCAACTTCACTTCTATTGCTTCAAATTTGTGTATGACTCCAGTGCTCTTGGGTAATGTGGCATTGTGGAAGCCTTCGACAACAGCATTGCTGAGTAACTATTATCTGATGCAGCTTTATAAAGAGGCAGGACTTCCTGACGGTGTGGTTAACTTCTTGCCAGGAAGCGGTGCGCTCATCGGTGAGGTGGCAACACAATCGAAGTTCTTCGCGGGCATTCATTTCACGGGCTCAACACAGACCTTTAAGAGTTTGTGGAAACAGGCTTGCGGAAATCTCGACGCATATATATCATATCCACGCTTAGTAGGAGAAACTGGAGGAAAAGACTTCATCTTCGTTCATCCGTCAGCAGATGCAAAAGCTGTCGCAACGGCCGCATTCAGTGGTGCATTTGAATTCCAGGGCCAGAAGTGCTCTGCAGCTTCGCGTATGTATATTGCAAAAAGTCTTTGGCCTGAGGTGCTGAAAGATATCAAACGCATGGCATCTGAGATTAAGATGGGCGACGTGAAGGATCCGTCGAACTTTATCAATGCAGTTATTGATGAAGCCTCATTCAATAAGTGTAAGTCATATATTGACTATGCGAAGGCTGCTTCTGATGCAAATGTTGTGTTGGGAGGTAATTGTGACAATTCTGTGGGTTGGTTTGTGGAACCAACGGTTATCGAGACAACAAATCCGCGCTTTAAGTCGATGGAAGAAGAGATATTCGGTCCGATATTGACTGTTTATCCCTATGATGATGATCAGGTGGAAGAAACCATTAAACTGTGTGATGAGACATCTCCCTATGGTTTGACGGGTGCCGTATTCGGTCGTGACCGTATGGCCGTAGAGCGAATCACGGAGCAGTTGAGCTATGCAGCAGGTAACTTCTATATCAATGACAAGCCGACAGGTGCTGTTGTCGGCATGCAGCCATTTGGTGGCGCTCGTGCCAGTGGTACCAATGACAAGGCAGGAGGAGAGTTTAACCTCATCCGCTGGCTCGTGCCTCGCGTTATCAAGGAGACATTGGTTTCACCGACAGATTATCGGTATACATATCTTAAGTAATGGATATTGTTCCTTGTAAAGTAAATGTCAGTTCGGAGACAGGCCGCTTAAGGGCGGTGCTGCTCCGAAGACCTGGCATAGAGATAGAGCGAATGACACCGCAAAATGCGGCGCAAGCTCTCTATAGTGATATTCTCGACAAACCTACGGTTGACAGAGAGTATGGCTTGTTCAGTGGCGTGCTGGAACGATGGACGAATGTCTATTATGTGAAAGAGATACTCAAGACGTTGCTCGACGATGAAAAAATCAGGCAGCATCTTGTTGTCGAAAGCCTGCGCCATGACCGTCGTACCTCACAGCAACAACAGGTCATCAATGGTCTTTTCGACCATTTGATGGAGCTTGACAGTGCACAGTTGGCAAGGATTCTGATAGAGGGATATGAGAAAGAGCATTGGGACGGGTTCTCCAGCGACCGTTATTTGCTGAAGCCCCTCTACAATCTTTTCTTCACGCGCGACGCTTCGTCTACGATCTATAACCGGGTGTTGATTAATTCCATGAGTTTTGAAGTGAGAGAGCGCGAATCTCTCATTTATGAGGCGATCTTCCGTCATTTCTTTGGCGTGGAGCTGCTCAATGCTGCATCTTGGAACCATCTCGCCCGTACTGAAGGCGGCGACGTGCATGTTGCATCACCAGACTTGTTGTGTGTGGGAGAAGGTATCAGAACCAATGCGAAAGGTATTGATTTTCTGGCACAGACTTTTGCCAAGGAGCGCGAGCACTTCAATATTTTAGTGCAGGAGTTGCCTCAGGAACCAGAATCGTTTATCCATCTTGACATGGTGTTCACTCTTCTTGGTCAGCATTATTGCATGGTCTTTGAACCAATGTTGAAGAAAGAGGGCATCTTTGCTAATAAGGAGACAACGCTCATCAGTATCGCCAACGGGAAAATCAGCTACCATGCTGTGCCAAATATACTAAAAGGACTCCAGAAACTTGGCTGGGATATTCAGCCCGTCATTTGCGGTGGCAGTGATTCGTGGGTTCAGTTGCGTGAACAATGGCATAGCGGGGCAAATTTCTTCTCGTTGGGTGATTGCCAGGTAATGGGCTATCGGCGCAATACATATACAATCGATGCGCTCGACAAAGCAGGCTTTTCTGTGCTAAACGCTGAGGATATCATTAGTGGCAAGGCTATTATGAACAGCTATGAAAAATTCGTAGCAGCATTCCCTGGTTCTGAATTACCAAGAGCAGGTGGAGGAGCCAGATGTATGACTATGCCCATCCTTCGTGATTGATTTTGATGGCGAAGAATGGGCATGTCAGAATGTTATATAGTGGCAAGCACTTGTTTCAGGCGATAGATAAACTGATCAGCATCCGCGTGAGTGAGGCATAGTGGCGGAAGCAGTCTCAGAATATTTGTGCCTGCACAACCAGTAAAGCAATGTTGGTTGTAGATGAGCGGCTGCCTTACTGTGCTGTGTGGAACAGCGAGGTCGATGCCTATCATCAGTCCTCGACCTCGTACTTCCTGAATAGCGCTTTCATTTTGTTTAAGGTCTATCAGTTGATGGAGAAGATAGTCGCCTACGACCTGTGCATTTTCAATCAGATTCTCGCTTTCGAACACATCAAGCACTGCCAAAGCAGCTGCGCATGCCAAATGGTTGCCTCCGAATGTGGTTCCTAATTCGCCATAGACAGGTTTGAACTCGGGAGAAATCAACATGCCACCCATGGGGAAACCGTTGGCAATGCCTTTTGCAACGGTGATGATGTCAGGACGGATGTCGAGCCATTGATGGGCGAAGAACTTTCCGCTTCGCCCGTAGCCGCACTGGATCTCGTCGCAGATCAGGATGGTGCCATACTTTTTACAGGCAGCAGCCAGCCCCTGGGCGAATTCCTTCGTCGCGAGTTTGATGCCACCCACACCCTGGATGCACTCCAGGATGACGGCACAGACATCGCCCTTCGACAGTTCTGCCTCCCACGCCGGCAGGTCGTTCATCGGCAGATAGGTCACATGACCGTTGTCGTTGATGGGGGCGATGATCTTTGGATTGTTTGTCACCTCCACGGCTAATGACGTACGTCCGTGGAAAGCCTTCTCACAAGAGAGCACCCTCGTCCGGTCGTTGGTAAAGGAGGCTAACTTCAGGGCATTCTCGTTCGCCTCGGCACCGCTGTTGATGAGGAACATTTGATAGTCGTCGTAGCCGCTGATCCTGCCTAAGCGCTCAGCCAACTCCACCTGCAGTTTGTTGATGACGGAGTTTGAGTAGAATCCTAGCTTTGAGACCTGCTCCGACACCTTATTAATATAATGAGGGTGGGAGTGTCCGATGCTGATCACGGCATGTCCGCCATACAGGTCCAGATACTCTTGGCCATTCTCGTCCCACACCTTGCAGCCTTTGCCCTTGACGATGTTCACATCGAAGAGAGGATATACGTCGAATAACTTCATAATCTTACTTCACATTTTAATCGGATGCAAAGTTACGGTAATTTATGCAATTTGCCAAAGGAAAAGCCTTTTTTCTTTCTTTCCTGTTGGTTTTGGTGCATAAATATGCAAGTTCTTGGTGCCTGAAAGGTGTGTTCGGCCAGGAAGTCTTGTTTGTGTTTTAATTTTGAAAATAGCTACATATTAATGGGCAATTCTCCAGATTGACGGAGGATTGCCCGCGGAGGCGAGTTTTAAAGGCAGAAGAAGGGACAGGCGTCTGGGTATTGCCCCAAGTGCCTGTCCCCCCGACTACTAAGCGCCTGTCCCCCCGACTACTTAGGAATATTATGGTGTAATCTTGGTGGAGTATTTTAGAGTTACCTTGCCTTCTTGTTCTACACTGCGAGTGGTGAAATCGTCGCTCGTAAGGTTCTGCTCCTTTAATAATCCCTCGTATTGGTAGTTATCTACACGGTCAACGACTTCCGCCTCAAACGAATAAGTGCCACTGCCAGTGTAGGTGACGTCATACTCTTTGGCATTGACAGACTCACGCGTAATCTTGACCTCGCCCTCTATCTTATGGTTGATGGTGCCATTAAGAAGGTTGTAGAGGGTTAGAATGTCATCCTTCTGACCAGTACTATTGAAGTCCTTGATGAACTGCTCCTTAGTCTTCTCTACAAACTGGTTGTTGGTGTCGATGACGAATTTGGCCGTTCCCTCCAGTCCATTGTTCTCAAACTGTCCGGTGATGTCGTCACCTATCTTGAAGTTGCCCGAAGCATCAACAGTGATAAAGTTATGCCGGTTTAGCAACTTCTCAACTGCTAACTGGAAGTTGGCTCTCTTGTTGAAAGTGTTGTTGAGTGGTATGGGCATACCAATGCCGCCCACGCGCATGTATTTCCCATCGAAATAGCCATACCAGTCGTATGTGGCATCTACCTCAGCAGGGTCGTATGCCAGTTCCAGTCCCTTCAGATGCGGATTCTCCACCTCGACGCCACCAGTAGATAGGTCGATTTCAATAATCTGCTTGCCCTTCTTGTTAGAGATGTTGAAGGGGTAGTCGGCCACTTCCTTGCCATTGGGGTCAATTAGCGTCAGACGGGTGGGGATATCGTGGACGATAAGTGCATACTGGGTGAAATAGCCTATTTTGCACCTACCCTGCTCATTGATCGTTTTCTCAAAATTCTCGGGGTCTGACAGCGACCGGGGGATAAGGGTGAAGCGGATGGTGTGGTCGGCATATTTCGACTTCTCACCTTCCTTGACAGACTTATCCAAAATCTGCAGTCCTATCTGGGTGTTCATCAGCTTTGCCAGACTCTTTGCCTCTGCTGAATAGCGATTGAAGGCATCTACCTTCACGTGGTTTCTGACAGACTGGATGACGCTGACCAAATTACCGTTCATCAGTTCTGCAAAATATGCGTCGCTGATGGTCTTGCGGGTGTAAGCGTCGGGATACATCATAGAGGTAAGTCCATGGGCTTTTGCCTCAGCCACACACATGGCCTGGGCATCGGTGTCTTCCCAGAAACGGTTGCAATAGTCGCGTACTACTGTCTCAACATAGCTGTCAACCTGGATTTGAGTCTTATCGGGATTGCTGAAGGCTTTATAGAAGAGATCGAACCAGTCTTTCAATGTGTAACACCATTTGTCGCCATATTTCGAGGTGCCGGCAACAACTTCCTTGCTTCTTATTGGACTGTAGTATATTTCATAGGCTTCGTTATAGAGATCTATCTTTCGCTGTTGCACCATAGTGCCAAACTTTTCGAGGGCAATGCCGATAGCAGCTACTGTAGCCATTGATGCGGTAAAGGCTGTTGTACCGATGAACTGGCCTGCCACGCCGCCATAATGGCCGAGGATGGTCTTGAGCGTACTGGATGCCACGCCGATGTCGTCCCCCTTCAGGTCGGCTCGTGCCACATTGAGCACATTCATGGCAGTGGCTAAGTAGCCCATTGACACCACGGCATCGTCTATCTGCTCGGCAAAGGGCTTGTATCCCAGTACCGACTCCAAGGTGCCGTTGGCAGCACTATAGAGCACGTCGAGACCGATGCTCTGCCACAGTCCCATATCGTTGGTGGCCTGCCATCTCATCTCCCATTCAGGGTCATCGCTGGCTATGACTTCGAGCAATTTGCCTGCCATCTTGTTCAATGGCTCTGGTATAAGACTCTCCATAAAATCTATCGCCGCAGGGGTCAAGGTAGCGTATGAGAGCATTTCGTTGGCTATCTCGAAGAATCCATACGTCGAAAGGTGGTTGGTAGTGATGGTGAACGTACCTGCCGTCTTGTCAAACTCGTGATAGACGGGTTCCCACTCGCCCGTCTCCTCATTGTAGTAGGCGGCACTGTATTTTTTGCTCGTATCAGATACAGGGATGGTGATGTCTACCGTTCCCGTCAATTCATGAGAGTCGTCCGACAGGCTCAGGTCGATGGCGAAACCGTCGACCACACCTTCCATTACCGAGTTGCGAACGCAGAGCTGCACGTCACCGTCAATCACTGTCGGGTCGAATCGTATCTTGCATTTCTGCGCCTCAACGGTGAGGTTGTCCTCGTTGATATCGAAGATTTCGGCATTCTCATAGACGAAGCCGGGTACCCATGCGATGCTGTCAATGGCTGCGATAGAGGTTGTCAGGTCTTCTTTGCCATTGCGCTTGATGATAACCTGACTGCCGTCATCGCTCACTTCCATGCTCCTGATCTCGCTGACGGGAATGTTCACGCGCTGTTGCTTCTCCTCGTCCATGCTGCTGACCACCATATGGTACTGGCGGCCTTGTGGGGGAGCGGGGTTGTAGGCTTGGTCTGCAACAATGTTCTTAAAGCGCCTCCAGCCAGGGGCATTGCGATAAAGCTCTGCTGTGCCCACAGGAACGTAGAGCCGGGGAGAACTTTCTATCAGCTTGTCGTTGAAAGTAGAGTCGCTGATTTCAGGGGGAACAATAGCGAGACAGGTCAATTTGTTCACATACTCGCAATCTTTGAACGCTCCTTCCATATCGATGACGGTGTTAGGTATCGTCACACTGACATAGTTCTTCTTGCTTCTGGTAGAAATACTAGAGGGTTCCAGTCTAACCACTGTTTCAGGGAAGGCTGTCATATAGCCATTCTCTTCTCCGATAGAAGTGCCTGGATCTATTGTAAGAACGAGGCTTGTGGCATTCTTATTGAAAAGCATGCAGCGAGCAAAGAGCGAAAAATTGGAAGTAGAGAAATAAGGATTGGACTCGTCCACCTTGAAGATGCTAAGCCTTGTGTTATAGAAGGCATTAGGGTCTATTGATTTCAGTTTGGACTTAATGTGGAATTGTCTGACTGAAACAGCCCCATCTACTTCTTCAGGGAAGGTAACTCCGTTGAAGGCACGCGCACCAATCTTTTCTACGTTGCTGAAAATAGGACTTTTGCTGAAGCCTGCCCCAGCAAAGGTCTGGTAGCCAATGGATGTGATACAATCCAGCCACTCGCCGCAGTCGGGGTTGGTCATGTAGAATGCCTCGTCGTCAGCCTCGAAGGCAGGGCTCTTGCTTGTAACCTCCGACAGCAGACCCATGTAAAATGCACGTTTACCAATGCGCTTGATGTTCTTGCCTATTGTCAGTTTCTTGATTTTTATTGTTTCGAATGCTCCATCAGGCACCACCTCCATTTTGTCGCTTAGCACCAGTTCATCGATGGTACTATTAATAAAGGCAAAGTGATCAATGGCTTCAATGTTGTCGCCCAATGTAATTTTAGTGAAATGTCCCTTATTATAGAAAGCACGTTGGCAAATACGAGTTACCTTATAGGTTCTTCCGTTGTACTCAACATTGGAAGGAATTACTACGGCTCCGTTTTCTCTTTTGACTAAAACCATAATATCATCGTCTTCATTTATACCTTCAGGGAAATAGCCTATAATAGTAGCAGTACCGTTTTTGTATAACATGTACTTGATATCATTCAATTTTATAATATCTGTATCTTCCGGATATATTCCTGTAATAATAGAAGGCGCAACATTGTAGAGGGGTGCATATTTGTAAAAACCATCATAACTTCCACCCCATCCATAGTTGAAATGGAAATAGTCTTTGGATGTATAGCCATCGACTACGAGTTCATGTCCATTTTCATAAGCTATTTGTCTAGCACTATACAACAATGGCCGACTTTGATTAAGTTCAGCCTTCATCTCCTCTGCTAAATTCTCATGATATGCATTGCCTCTATTGTACTTGAAATTATAGACTAATGGCATAAAATCCGTCCCCGTACCGCTCCCTTCTGGAGCATACATTGTACCTAAGGCTTTACCGACATCTGCCATTAAGTGTGCTACCGCTTCAGCCTGTTCTCCTGTATACGAAGTTGTTTCATAATTATCTATCATGTTATCCCAGTCGTAAGTCCGACCTGAGAAATCTTCTCCTGAAACTTTTTCACGCGTCACATCAGGCCATCTCCAATACTTCATAATCTGAGCGACAGCGGTAGGTACGCATCCTGTTGGACATCCTGTTGGACATAAGTTATTATAAGGTGCCCATTGACTCCACTGGGTGGTGAGTAGTGGCTCAACGATGATCGTGCCAATGGAACTTGGCCAAGTCTGAGCAACTCTTCTCTTTGCTGCCAATTCAGGATTCTTCCTCAACGTGTCAATAGACAGGGAGTAAAAGTCGAGTACCTCCTTCATCTGTGGCGGACAGTTCGCATAATCAAACGCCCCATGGTCACAATATCCTAAAATTTCATCGCCAGTGCCGCTTTCGCCCGACACAACGACAAACCCCATGTCATTACCATAGTTGATGACATACACATTATCTTTATCCGATACGTCCGATTTCACCGCATAGGCAAGAGATGGATTGGGCACCGCTGCTGCCACCTTGCGCATCTTTGATTGTGTCGTCGGTTTATTTGTCGCAAACTGGCTGGCAATCTGAAGTGCCTGTTGCACGCTAATATCGTCAGCAAACATCGTTGCTGCTGACAGGAAGAAGGCGAGGAATAAGAATAGCTTTTTCATTGTTTCGTGAACTTAAAGGTGAAGTGATTGGTCTTGACGATATAGATTCCCTTGCTCAGACGCTGCAGGGAGATTACGGCATTGCCTGCATCATCGATGCGGTACTGACCTTCCGACATGCCATGCATACTATAGATGTAAACCGGTGAACCCGGATTGCCGCCTGTGATATGCAGGGAGCCGTCGGTGAAACGGAACTTGGCATCGCTCTTCACTTGCTCAACAGACGTTGTTCCCGACAGTACAAATTCTATCTTCTGCAACAGGTACAGAGGATATTGCACAGAGGTCTTGGCAGTGGTGATGACCAGTTGGTTGTCGGAATACGTTGCTACGGGTTTCTCCGAAAAGGCGAAGTTGGCTACTTTCCCGTCTTTCTGATAGATGACTATGGCATTCTGAGCACTCGTACTCAGACAACAAGCCAAGAATAGAAGTGTGTACAGTTTTCTCATATCTTTGTCTTTTATGATTGTTAGTTTCGACAAAGATAGGCGAAAGTCCTGAGACTGAGACTAACATTTTGCAAAATCAACTCTCATTTTGCAAAACGTTAGTCTATTGTCTGTATCCATTCTTTGGGAGTTTTGCCCGTGGCGGCTTTAAAGGTGCGGAAGAAGGTTTGTTCGGTGGCGAAGCCTGACTCCGATGAGACGGAGGACAACTTCATGTTTGGATTTTGGTGCAAAAGGGCTTTAGCATACTCTATGCGGTAGTTGTTGACGAGTTGGCTAAATGTACCGCCCGTCTGGGAATTAATAACAACCGAGACTACATTACGGTGGATGCCTAAGGCATCGGCAATACTCGTAGTTTTTAAGTCGGGGTTCAAATATTATTTATCTTCTTCCATCAGTTTCCTGATGCGCTCCAGCAGTAGAGCGTTATAGTTTCGCTCTTCAGGGATAGAGACAGTTGGATGTCTCTTATTTATAAAGAAATAAACAAGCAGGGCGATGCCGATCAGCAGGAAAGCTCCGCCCGTCAGAGACAAGATGAGGCACAGGTCGGCTTTTCCTTTCTCTGCAGGAGCAGGGCTTTTATCAAGCTTCAGCAGATATACATTTTTTGTTGGCGTGAAATTGCTGCCGTCTGTCAGTCCGCCGGCTATCAGCAGATGACCCTCGGACGTCAGTATCGGGCTGAAGTCGGGTATAGTCTCTAAAGGACCCGCATAGTAGAGAGTTGTGGGGGGGGGTAATTTTTGCTGAGGTATGGGCGTAGTCGATGCTGAGGACGTAGGCATAGGTATCCTCCTGCAGTGTCTGGTAATGCTTGCTGATACCGAACAGATAGGCTCGCCCTGCCTGACGGTCGGTTATAATCGAAAAATAGATGATGCTGTCGCCCTTGCACACCATCGGAACAGGGCAGGCCGTTGGCAGCAGACTGGCCTCTGTGCCGCAGAAACGGGCAATGGCCACTTGGCCGGAATTGTCTTTCACGGGAACAAGATATGTGAAGTCGCCCTTTGCCTCATCGCCTATGAAGCAGGCATCACCCTTCTGGGGGCAAGTGCTTAGTGGTTGCCAGGTCTCAAACAGCGGGATATGCACGGAGTCGCCTTTCAGGCGGTAGGCGTATGCCGTTCTCACCATATCGCCCCTGATGCCTGCAGCACCGAAGATAATTGCATCGTCTTTGGCAATGCGCAAGACATAAGGGTTAGCACGTTGTGTGGTCACATCTCGGATATAGGTGAAACTGTGTCGGTACTGATTGTCGCCTTTGGCACTCTGGGCTTCGTAGAACATTTCGATGCCGTCATCATGATACCAGTTGCCGGCAATGACCACCTCGCCGCTGTCGAGCTCGAGGGCTGATGCCCAGACACGCTTGCGCTGCAGGATGCCGAAACCTCTGAAGGTGTGCGTCTCTGGGTCGTAGAGCTCGGCATTGAAGGTCTGCCCGATGCCTGACGGCTGTTCGCAGCCTCCAGCCAACAGCACCTTACCTGACTTCAGCTTGGCAGAAACGCCAAAGTCGTGGCTATACACCATTTGCATCAGATGCCATTTGCCATCCTTAAAGTATTCTGCTGTAGGGGTAGGAACAAAACCATTGGTATGTCCACCTGCCACAGTCAGTTCTCCATTGGCATAGAACAAAGCGTGTCCGGCACGTGGAATATTCATGTCGGGTAACCGCTTGGCCTCGATCTTGACAACAGGGCAGTTCCTATCACCTGCTTTCGCTGTGATGGCCTGCCATGCCAGTAGTGATACATTCAGAAAAATAGAATACAGTAATAATTTTTTCACGATTCATTTTTCTCTTAATGAAATTTTAGAAAGCGGAAGCCTTCAAACGAAGACCTGCAGTTTCGTCAATGCCGAACATGATGTTCATGTTCTGAACGGCTTGTCCAACAGCACCTTTCAGCAGATTGTCGATGCATGAAGTGATGAGCAACTTGTCGCCGAACTTCTCAACATGAACCAATGCCTTGTTTGTGTTGACAACCTGTTTCAGGTCAATGTCTTTATCTATATAGTGGGTAAAGGCAGCATCCTGATAGAACTCCTTGTAGCCAGTAACAATATCTTCTGAAGGTGCATTTGTCCTTACGATGATTGTTGCAAAGATACCTCTTGGGAAATCTCCACGATAAGGAATAAAATCAATGCTCGCATCAAGGAAACCTTGAATCTGTTTTACGCTCTGCCTGATTTCAGGGATATGCTGGTGGCGGAAGGGCTTATATATGCTGAGATTGTTATTTCTCCACGAAAAATGTGTCGTGCAGACAGGTTTCTGTCCGGCTCCTGTGCTTCCCGTGATGGCATTCACTGTGACATCTTCTGTAATCAGTTTCATCTGGGCAGCAGGGAGAAGCCCCAGTTGGATGCATGTGGCAAAGCAACCAGGATTGGCAACGTGCATGGCAGTTGCTATCTTCTGTTTGTTGATTTCAGGAAGTCCATACACGAAGTCGTGATGCTCAGGTGTATACTCTGAGATATTTGACTTTATGTCATCTGAGCCGTTTAACCTGAAATCTTGTGCCAAATCAATAATCTTTACGTGGGCAGGTATGTCGTGTTCCTTTAGGAATTGTTCACTCTTTCCATGACCAAAGCAGAAAAACACGACATCTATATCATCGAATGGCATTTCTGAAGAAAAAAGCAGGTTGCTTTCACCATAGAGTCCTTCGTGGACTCCTGATACTGAATTACCTGCATTGCTCTCAGAATGCGCAAATACAATCTCTGCGTCAGGGTGATTGATCAACAGCCGGATGAGCTCACCGCCCGTATATCCTGCAGCACCTAATATACCTACCTTAATCATACAATCTGGTTCTTTTTAGGAGCCAAGAGCCACAGAACGAGATAAGCCAAAACTCCTGTGCCGTATCCAAACATCAAAATAAGGAATACCGCTCGTACTAACAATGAGTCGATGCCGAAGTATTCTGCGATACCTCCGCATACTCCACCGATTTTCTTGTCTGTTTCAGACAGATAGAATCTTTTCTCCATTTTCCTTCTTTTATCTTTTTTCGTCTTTATGAATTCCGTAATACACTCTCAGAGGGGTGCTGCTAACCTTGATGAAGCCTTTCGCTTCGTCGGCAGTCCAGCCAGTCTGAGTCTCGCCGTATTCACCCAATTTGCTTTTGGTTAAGTCATTCTCTGAGTCAATGCCGATTGTCTCGAAACTGTAAGGACGCAATCTCAGTATGGCGGTTCCCGTTACATTGCGCTGTGATGAGCTGAGCATGGCTTCCATGTCGGGCATTACCGGTTCAAGGTATTGACTCTCATGCAAGAACATTCCATACCAATTGGCAATTTGATCCTTCCAATACTGCTGCCATTTGCTGAGGGTGGATTTCTCCAACAGACGGTGAGCTTCGATAATCAGTTTTGGGGCTGCGGCTTCAAAACCAACACGCCCCTTAATGCCGATAATCGTATCTCCGACATTACAATCCCTGCCAATGGCATAGCTGGCACCTATCTCCTCAATTCGCTGGATGGCTTTTACCTTGTTGTCAAACAATTCTCCATTAACAGCTACAATCTCACCCTTCTCAAAGGTGATCTTGAGGATAGAATCTGTTTCTTTGGATGTTACATGCTTGAGATAGGCTTCTTCTGGAAGTCCTTGGGTGGGGTCAAGCAATTCGCCTCCACAAATACTTGTTCCCCATATACCTACATTATATGAATACTTTAGTTTTGCGAAGTCGGCAGTGAATCCATGTTCATTCAAATAGTCGACTTCTTCCTTGCGGGTGAGTTTCTTGTCGCGGGTCAATGTGATGATCTCCACTCCGGGAGCCATTACGAGGAATGTCATGTCAAAACGAATCTGGTCGTTACCTGCTCCAGTCGATCCGTGGGCGATGGCATCTGCGCCAATTTCTTTGGCATAGCGGGCAATGGCTATCGCCTGAAAAATACGTTCTGATGACACGGAAATAGGGTAGCAGTTGTTGCGAAGCACGTTGCCAAAAATCATATATTTCAGCGACTTCTCGTAGTATTCTTGTGTTACATCGAGCGTAACATACTTCGTGGCACCTAATTTATAGGCATTCTCTTCGTTCTTTTTCAGTTGTTCTTCGCTGAAGCCGCCCGTATTGGCGCATGCAGCATATACTTCATAACCTTCGTTATGTAATTTCATTACGGTGTAGCTGGTATCTAAACCTCCGGAAAAAGCTACTACTACTTTTTTTGCCATTTTTATTTTCTGTTTTCTTGTTTGTCAATTCTCTTTATTCTGTCTAAAACCTCTTGAGGAATCTTTGCTGGCAAATGCTCCTCTGGGTCAAAGAGCATGCCTGTGCATATGCAGTATTTGCGCTCGGTTCGCCTCAGAATATCAACATTTACACATCCTTCACAACCTCGCCAGAATGCCTCGTCGTCGGTCAACTCGGCAAATGTTACAGGCTTATACCCCAATTGTGTGTTCATCTGCATTACTGCGGCACCGCTTGTCAGCGAGAATATCTTGGCTTCAGGCCATCGTGTCCTTGCAAGCGAAAATGTAAGGTCTTTGATTCGCTTGGCTAAATGAAGACCTCGGTATTTGGGATGAACAATCAAACCGGAGGTCGTGACATATTGTTTATTACCCCAAGTCTCAATATAGCTGAATCCGGCGAAGTCTTCTCCACATAGCGCGATGACAGCTTTCGCCTCTCGTATCTTTGTCGTGAGGTATTCGTGAGTGCGCTTGGCAATTCCCGTTCCTCTCACTTTTGCTGCTTCGCTGATTGTATCCAGGATGATGTCGACGTATTTCTCATGAGATTCATCGGCTACCATCACCTTTATTTCTTCCATTGTCCTGAACGTAATATCTTATTGTTAAATATTTAGTAAGTGATTCGTCTGTGGTTATTTGATATTGGGAATCACCATGCTCAGGCCGTCAATCACTTCTTCATCACGGGCTCCTTGTCGTTTGACGATGAATATCGTGTCGTCACCTGCAATCGTGCCGATGATAGACGGGATGTCGCTATTGTCGATGTTATAGGCAATGCTGCTCGCATAGCCTGGGCGCGTTTTGATGACTCCCATGTTTCCACTGAAATGTATGGATGTGAAACCGGATGTCTGCAGCATTTCAGCGGCAGACCGAGGGGTGCTCACCCGTTTGTACATCGTGTCGTTGGGCAAAACATATACATATTTGCCATTCATGGAGGCTGCCTTAGCCACCTTCAGTTGCTTGAGATCGCGGCTCAGGGTGGCTTGTGTCAGTTTGAAACCTTCTTTCTCAAGTGCTCTTAATACTTCTTCCTGCGACCCTAATTCCATGCTTGATATAAGCATTTTCAGGGCTTCCATTCTGCTGTTTTTTACCTTCATCAAACTAATATCTAAAATAAATCGGTGCAAAGGTACAAATAAATATGCAATTATGCAAATATTTTATGCAAAATAAATGCATAACGATGAAAATATATTCAATTAGATGGATAAAAACATTCTTCGCGCTAAAGACCTGCGCCGTGGGGCATGAAAAAACTGGTTTCATAAACTTGCACCATCAGCTCGTTCATGAAACCAGTGTCGTATAGAGTTTTGCTGTCACTTAATCGCGACTGTTTCCGAAAATGCGCAATAAGTATAGAAACAGGTTGATGAAATCCAAATACAAGCTCAACGCACCCATCAATGCTATTTTCTGTGTTCCTTCGTCAACACCGTCGGCAGTCATCAGCATTTGCTTGATCTTTTGCGTGTCGTAGGCTGTCAGTCCGACAAAGATGAGGACGCCAATATAGCTGATAATCATATTAAACATGCTGTTCCTCAGGAAAATGTTCACTATCGTGGCAATGATCAGACCGATAAGTGCCATCATGAGAATCTTTCCCATCGACGACAGGTCTGCCTTGGTGAAATAACCGATTGCTGCCATTGCCGCAAACGTACCGGCTGTGATGAAAAACGTGCTCGTAATCGATTCCGCCGTATATACGAGGAAAATAAACGACAGGGTAACGCCATTCAGCACTGAGTACAATATAAAAAGAAGCGTGGCTGTGGTCAGTGACAGGCGGTTGATGGCTGCACTCACACCCCATACCAATGCAAGTTCACCAATCAGCAGACCGAAAAAGAGTATCTTGTTTGTAAAGATGGCTTGAAGAATGGCAGGACTGTTTGCCACGCCGAAGGCTGTCACGCCCGTAATCGCCAAAGCAAGCGCCATCCAGATATACACTTTGCGCATCAGAATCGGAAAGGCTGCTGTAGCCCATCTGTCCTTCTCTCTGCCGTTAATCACTTCCTGCTGGAATCTTTCTAAATCCAAATTGTTGTTCATACTGTTCATTTTAAATGGTTTGTCAGTGTAATGCATAGCAAAAATAATGCCAGTTGACTGTTTGTCACGTGCAAACATACACAAAAAATGTGATACTGCCAAACATTTCGGGCTTTTTGGCTTGAAAAAAGTAATGACACCCAAGTATTGAATCTGATAATCCGCAATTTCAGTGATGGCAGTTGCCCGAAATACTCGCTTCACTGCAAGCAAAACGCGACTTTCGGTCATGTAATTCCCGTCGCTCTCCCAGCGACAAAAAAGTAATTTACCAGCACTTGAGTACAAGTAGTTGACAGCCAAACATTTACAGGAAAATTACCCGCACCCGATGCCGCACCCGTACCCGCACCCAATGCGTCATTCATTGACCGTTGACCATTGACCATTGGCCGTTGACCATTGGCCGTTGACCATTGACCGTTGACCATTGACCATTGGCCATTGACCGTTGACCATTGACCATTGGCCGTTGACCATTGGCCGTTGACCATTG
Source organism: Prevotella sp. (assembly GCA_017471245.1). Classification (GTDB taxonomy): domain Bacteria; phylum Bacteroidota; class Bacteroidia; order Bacteroidales; family Bacteroidaceae; genus Prevotella. The sequence goes on along the minus strand of JAFUVB010000071.1, from coordinate 578 downwards.
ACCATTGACAATTGACCATTGGCCATTGAGATGATCGTGGGTTGCAAAGTGCTATTGTCAATTGTTTTCCGGTCAGCAGGTGTCGCATCAGGTGCGGCATCGGGTGCGGGTACGGGTGCAGGTGATTTTCTTGTAAATATTTGGCTGTCAGCCGTTTGTGCTCAGGTGCGCCAAAACCTACTCTTTTTACTCCCTAAACCTACGCTTTTTACTCCCTAAACCTACTTTTTTTATTCCCTAAACCTATGCTTTTAATTGCCGTAACCTATGCTTTTAATTGCCGTAACCTATGCTTTTAATTGACGTAACCTATGCTTTTAATAGTCAAGACCTATGCTTCGGCACATGAAAAGCCAATGGTCACCGTCCAATGTTCAATTGTCAATGGTCAATGTTCAATGGTCAATTGTCAATGTTCAATGGTCAATTGTCAATGTTCAATGGTCAATATATATAATTAAATAATGTGTATCATTGTTTTTTGTGTATTGAATTGTAATGAAACGTGAAAAAATCGTGTTTTTTGTGATTTTCCGTTTGAAAAATTTTGTATATTCGCGTGGAATGCTTACCTTTGC
>JAFUVB010000023.1 GCA_017471245.1 Prevotella sp. | reverse complement strand
GAATCTCTGCTTTGGAAAAGACCTCGCTCAGAGAACTTGTTACCAAGCCGAGAGACTCTGTCAATCTCAATCAATCTGTCAAAGAACTCACTCTATTTTGAATATTTATACCTAACGCGATTTTATCGCATCAGTAGTAATGCATAACATGTATGTTGATTAGTGCATGCAAGTATGCAGATTAGGGCATTGAATTCATTGTTTTTTATACCTTATAGGGGAATTATCCCAACATCTTTAGGGAAATTCCTACCGTCATTTAGGAATAATACTTTGTATAGGATTGACATTTGGAGTATCTTTGCCATTGAAAAAGAACAATATGTACAACCCTTTAAAAAGATATGATTATGAAAAGGAATCTGATAATTGCTGTATTGATGACGATAGTTGTCTCAGCAAATGCAATGACAAGTCGCGAAGCACGGGTTTTTGCCCGCACCATAACAGATAAGATGGCTTATGAACTCAGGCTTACCGACCGTCAGTATCGTGAGGTATATAAGATAAACCTCAGGTATATCGACAACCCTGTTGCCAAGAATCGGAAGATGGCACAAGTTCTCACAATGCACCAGTATGATAAATACCTCAGGATGTATGGATCTCATGTGCATGTAATGCATCATCCTATTCACAAGGTGGCAGTTCACCATCCATCTAACAGGATGGCTGCTCATCGTCCTTCACCTGTAGCGGTGCATAAAACCTCTCACATAAGATGGTAATTGTGTAATTCCATATATACCTTAATAATATTATTAAGTCAATTGATGATAGGGCGGGGCGGAAGTCTCGCCCTTATTATGTGTGATTAGCTGAATAATCAATTTAAGTTGACAAAAATTAATTATAGTGTAATATTTTTGTTAATTGAATTAAAATTAACAGAAATAATTAACAAATAATATTCGCAATCTAATAATTACTTCTATCTTTGCAGTATGAAGATAAGAACGATTTGGGCAATAGCAATAATCATGGGGTTCAGTTTCCTCGCATTGTTGTTCCTTCAGCTGAGCTACATTGAAGAAATGGTTCAGATGAAGAAAGAACAGTTTGATGAATCTGTGTTCAAAGCCCTCTATCAAGCATCCAGAAACTTAGAGCTGAATGAAACGTTGCGCTATCTCGAAAAAGACGTAAACGAGACAGAACTCCGGGCATATAAAGTTGATTCTGTTGGAACAAGAAGTGGCGATGTTGACGGAACAGTGCAACAGTCTCACCAATACTCAGTTACGGGAAAAGACGGCACAGTTTATTCATCATTCGAACTCAAGACAATCACCACCCGCCCTGCCTCGCTGCCCAAGGCAATGATTCTCAGGAACGACAAGAACTCGATTTCTGAAACCACCAAGACGATGCAAGAGATCATCAAGAACCGCTATGTCTATCAGAAGGCATTGCTCGACCAGGTGATCTATAAGATTCTCTATACGGCATCTGAGAAACCGTTGCGCGAGCGTATCAATTTCAAGATGCTCGATCAGGATCTCAATGCCGAATTGATGAACAATGGCATCAAGCTTCCATATCATTTCACCGTGTCAACACAAGACGGTCAGGAAGTATACCGCTGTCCGGAATATACAGAGAAAGGGGAACAGTATTCATACAGTCAGCTGCTCTTCCGCAACGACCCGCAAAACAAGATGGGCGTAGTGAAGATTCACTTCCCCGACATGAACGACTACATCTTCTCAAGCGTGAGGTTCATGATTCCTTCCATCGTTTTCACCATCGTGCTGCTCATCACGTTCATCATCACACTGGTGCTGGTGTTCAGGCAGAAGCGACTCACCGAAATCAAGAACGACTTCATCAACAACATGACTCATGAGCTGAAGACTCCTATTGCCAGCATTTCGTTGGCTGCCCAAATGCTCAACGACGAGAGCGTGAACAAGAGTCCGTCGATGATGCAGCATCTGGGAGGCGTGATCAACGATGAATCAAAGCGATTGAGATTCTTAGTTGAAAAAGTGCTGCAGATGTCTATGTTCGACCGCAACAAGATGGTGTTTAAGAAAAAAGAGCTCGACCTGAACGAGATGGTGGAGAATATTGCGCATTCTTTCACTCTTCGTGTAGAACATACCGGCGGAAAGATCTATACAGATATCGGTGCTGTGGATTCAACCATATTTGTCGATGAAGTACACTTCCAGAATGTGATCAACAACCTGCTCGACAATGCTGTTAAATACCGCAAGCAGGATCAGCCAATCGACATCTATCTGAAGACATGGAATGATTCTGAGCATCTGTACCTCTCAATCCAAGATACCGGACTCGGCATCAAGAAAGAGAATCTGAAGAAGATATTCGACAAGTTCTATAGGGTTCACACCGGAAACCGTCACGATGCCAAAGGTTTCGGACTCGGTCTTGCCTACGTGAAGAGTATCGTTGACTCTCATGATGGTGACATCAAGGTTGAGAGTGAATTTGGAAAAGGAACGAAGTTTACCATCAGCTTACCCGTGATAAGTAGCTGATAATGAGTGATAATCATAGTATTAACAATTTAAAATAAAAGACAATGGACGACAAGTTGAAAATTTTGCTTTGCGAAGATGATGAGAACCTCGGAATGTTGCTTCGCGAGTATCTGCAAGCCAAAGGTTATAATGCAGAGTTATGTGTTGACGGCGAGGCCGGCTACAAGGCTTTCCTGAAAACAAAGTTCGACATTTGCGTACTCGATGTGATGATGCCGAAGAAAGATGGATTCACTTTGGCACAGGATATCCGCCAGGCAAATGCTGAAATGCCTATCATCTTCCTGACTGCCAAGACATTGAAGGAAGATATTCTTGAAGGATTCAGAATCGGTGCAGATGACTATATCACCAAACCTTTCTCAATGGAAGAGCTTGTATTCCGTATTGAAGCCATCCTTCGCCGTGTACGCGGAAAGAAGAACAAGGAGAGCAGCCTCTATCATATCGGTCGTTTTACATTCGACACTCAGAAGCAATTGCTCAGCATTGATGACAAGCAGACCAAGCTCACCACCAAGGAAAACGAGTTGCTGGCATTGCTCTGCAGCCATGCAAATGAAATCCTGCAGCGCGATTTCGCCCTGAAGACAATCTGGATCGACGACAATTATTTCAATGCTCGCTCAATGGATGTCTATATCACGAAGCTCCGCAAGCACTTGAAAGACGATCCGCAGATTGAGATTATCAATATCCACGGAAAAGGATACAAACTGATAACTCCTGAATTTGAATAAAGAAGAGCACACGTAATCATCAGGCAAATGAGTGTTTTTCTGAAAAAGCATTTCAATATCATCAGTATGGCATTGGTTTGTTCCGGTGCCATACTTTTGATGATACAGCTTTTCTTCAATTTTCCCATTGGCAACTTGCTGTTGATATTCTCCCTGATACTCGTGGTTATGGGAGTTGTTCTATACGTACGTTCCAACAAAAGCGGAAGCAAGTATTAAATACTGTTAAATGTTGGCGCAAAACACTATGTGATAGCCCGATAGTTCGAAGAAAAGTCGTACCTTTGCACCCGCTTTTAAGCACATTACAATAATTTTATCAATTTTAAAAAGTATGAATCAATACGAAACCGTTTTCATTTTGACTCCCGTTTTGTCTGATGATCAGATGAAGGAAACGGTCGCTAAATTCAAAACATTGCTCACCGATAATGGTGCAGAGATTGTGAATGAAGAGACCTGGGGATTGAAGAAGATGGCCTATGCTATTGAAAAGAAGTCAACAGGTTTCTACTGTCTGTTGGAATTCAAGGCTGAGCCATCAGTTATCAAGACGCTTGAGACAGGTTACCGCCGCGACGAGAAGGTAATTCGTTTCATGACAGTTAAACTCGACAAGTATGCTGCGCAGTATGCAGAGAAACGTCGCAACAAACTTTCTAAAAAAGAGGAGGCTTAAACCATGGCAGAACAATCAGAAATCCGTTATTTGACAGCTCCTTCTATTGACACAAAGAAGAAGAAGTATTGCCGTTTCAAGAAGAGCGGTATCAAGTATATCGACTATAAGGATCCTGAGTTCCTCAAGAAATTCCTTAACGAGCAGGGTAAGATTCTTCCCCGTCGTATCACTGGAACATCTTTGAAGTATCAGCGTCGTGTGGCTCAGGCTGTTAAGCGTGCACGCCAGATTGCACTGCTTCCTTTCGTTACTGACATGATGAAATAATTTAAGGAGGATTGCATTATGGAATTAATACTGAAAGAAGATATCATCGGCTTGGGTTACAAGAACGAAATCGTGAATGTGAAGGCAGGTTACGGTCGCAACTACCTGATTCCTCAGGGAAAAGCCGTTATTGCATCTGAGTCTGCCAAGAAAATTCTCGCAGAGAATCTGCGTCAGCAAGAGCATAAGATTGCTGCTCAAAAGGCAGCTGCCGAAGAGCGTGCAAAGGCTCTTGAGGGTGTAGCTCTTGAGATTGCAGCTAAAGTATCTGCCACTGGTGTTACTTATGGTAGTGTTGGTGCTGCTCAGGTAGCACAGGCTCTGAAAGAGAAGGGCATTGAAATCGAAAGAAAGATCATCACTATGCGCGATGCAAAGTCTGTAGGCGACTACGAGGCAACTATTCATTTCTTTAAGGAAGTTGAGGTTAAGGTTCCCGTAAAGGTTGTTGCTGAGAATGCACCTGCTGAGGTTAAGGCTGAAGAAGAGCCTGTTGCTGAAGTTGAAGAACCCGTAGTGGAAGAAGAAATTGTCAGCGAGGAGGAAGTTCCCGCAGCAGAATAATTATTACTTTGCGCTGTAAAGCACAATTCATAGATCCCGTCTATCACTTGTAGGCGGGATCTTTTTTTATATTGTAATGAATTTATACGGCACTTCGGCTCAAATTCCTGTGTATCAGACTATTGTATAAAAACAAGAGGCACCCGTTGCGGCACCCGAAGGGACATCTAATGAGGCACCCATCTACTCATCTGACATTGCATCCACTTGGGTGTCTCATCAGGTGTCCCTTCGGGTGCCGCAACGGGTGTCCCATCTTTTTGTCTATTCATTTGATAGTGAACGAGATAGGCTGAACGGCTGTATTTTTCTCAAAAACCATCATTGGGGAGTAGGAATGTAGAGCGTATTCACAAAGAAATAGCTGCCATGTGACAAAACCATAGTTTTCATGTGCCAAAACCATAGTTTTTGAGCACTGAAACCATAGCTTTTGAAGGTCAAAACCATAGGTTTTGAGCGTTGAAACCATAGCTTTTGTATAGCGAAAGCATAGGTTTTGTTTTTTAGTAGTGCTCATTGTGGAAACGGATTGGCTTAAAATGCAAAAGAAATAGGCCATTTCCTTTGTTTTTTGCTCTCTTATTTGTACCTTTGCACCGCATTAGTATTAATGATTTTTAAAACGAAAAATGATGAAAGCATTTGTATTTCCCGGTCAGGGAGCACAGTTTGTGGGTATGGGTAAGGAACTTTACGACAATAATCCACAGGCAAAAGAGTTGTTTGAAAAAGCAAATGAGATTCTTGGTTATAGAATCACAGATATCATGTTTGAGGGAACAGACGAAGATTTGCGCCAGACTAAGGTGACTCAGCCTGCTGTTTTCCTTCATAGTGTTATCTCCGCAATATGCATGGGTGAGGATTTCTGTCCTGAAATGACAGCCGGTCACTCGCTTGGTGAGTTCTCTGCACTGGTAGCAGCTGGTGCCTTGAGCTTTGAAGATGGCTTGAAACTGGTGTATGCACGTGCCATGGCGATGCAGAAAGCATGTGAAGCCGCCCCATCCACCATGGCAGCAATCATCGGATTGGCCGATGAGAAGGTGGAAGAGATATGTGCTGAGGTGAACCGCGATGGTTATGTGGTGGTTCCTGCCAACTATAACAACCCCGGTCAGCTTGTAATCAGTGGCAATATCGAAGCTATCGGCGAGGCTTGTGAGAAGATGAAGGCCGCAGGAGCCAAGCGCGCATTGCCGCTGAAGGTGGGCGGAGCGTTCCATTCTCCGTTGATGCAGCCGGCAAAGGATGAATTGCAGGCAGCAATAGAGAGAACTGAAATCAGAACACCGAAGTGTCCTGTATATCAGAACGTTGATGCACTTCCTCATACCGATCCTTCAGAAATCAAGGCAAATCTTATTGCTCAACTCACAAGTAGTGTTCGCTGGACGCAGATCGTGCAGAACATGATAGCCGACGGTGCTGACGATTTCACAGAGTGTGGTCCCGGCAAGGCACTGCAGGGCATGATTGTGAAAATCAACCGCGAAGTTACTGTTCACGGCATTGCATAAGCATTCTATGAAGGTGTGTCAAAACACAGATATTCCTATAGGAACAACGGATTTCACGGGTTTTACGGATTTGAGTCATGCTGATAATCAGGAACTTAAATAATCCGTTTAATTCTTGATATCCGTTGTCGTTTTTTTATGAATGCCCTCTTTGATTAAAAACAAACTACATCAGCCATGAAGCAAGAGAAAATAATCATCTATCAGATACTTACCAGACTATTCGGAAACAAGAATCAAACAAATCAAGAAAACGGCTCACTCGAAGTAAACGGATGCGGGAAAATGAATGATCTTGATGACCATACGCTCCGGCTCATCAAGGGTATGGGCATCACGCATATATGGTATACAGGTATCATCCGGCATGCTTCGCAGACTGATTACTCACGGTTCGGCATTCCCACTCAGCATGGCGACGTGGTGAAAGGCAAGGCAGGCTCACCCTATGCCATCACCGACTACTACGACATTGACCCTGATCTTGCCGAGAATGTTGACAATCGCATGAAGGAATTTGAAGCCTTGGTTGAGCGTACGCACCAGGCTGGCATGAAGGTGATCATGGACTTTGTACCCAACCATGTGGCGAGAGAATACAAAAGTATCTACAAACCGGCTGATGTAAGCGATCTTGGAGAGGCAGACGATGTGAATATGCATTTCTCCACACGCAACAACTTCTATTATTGTTGGGGGCAGCCACTCGATTTGGAAGCTATTGCCCAGCATTCTTCCTATCATGAGATGCCTGCACGTGCCACCGGCAACGACCTGTTCGGTAATCGGCCGTCGCGCAACGACTGGTATGAGACGGTGAAACTGAACTACGGCATCGACTATTGCGATGCCGGCGGGAGAAGTGAGCATTTCAATCCGATACCCGACACATGGAACAAGATGACCGACATACTGCTGTTTTGGGCGAAGAAAGGCGTTGACGGTTTCCGTTGCGACATGGCGGAGATGGTGCCTGCTGCTTTCTGGGCTTGGGCAACAGACAAGGTGAAGTATCGTTATCCTGACATGATATTCATCGGTGAAGTATATAATCCGGCAGAATACCGCAACTATATTCATGCAGGTTTTGACTATCTGTACGACAAAGTGGGCATGTACGATTGCATTCGCGATGTTATTTGCGGTCATCGACAGGCTCGTGACATCACTTATCAGTGGCAATCCACCGATGACATCCGCAACCACATGCTCTATTTCTTGGAGAATCATGATGAACAACGCATTGCAAGTGACTTCTTTGCAGGCAATGCCCAAAGCGGATTTCCCGCCCATCTTATCAGCGTTTTGTTGCAAAAGAATCCCTATATGCTCTATGCAGGTCAGGAATTTGGCGAGAAGGGCATGGACAAAGAGGGCTTCAGTGGGGGCGACGGGCGCACAACCATATTCGACTATTGGTGTGTTGACACGCTTCGACGTGGCTATTTCGACCGCAGGCGACTGAAGCAAGAGGAACGGAAACTGATGTCCGATTACCAGAAAGTCATGTTGATGGCAAACGCAGAGAAGGCTTTCCGCGAGGGAGAAATGTTCGATTTGATGTATGCGAATGACGAACTTGCCGACCGGCAATATGCATTCCTCCGCAAGGCAGAGAGTGAACTGATTCTTGTAGTAGCCAATTTCTCTGCATCTCAGGCATCTGTTCGTGTCCGTATACCGCGCCATGCATTCGATTTCTTGGGCATACTTGAAAAAGAAACTGATGCCACCGATCTGCTGACCGGCAATCATGCCAGTCTGCCGCTGTATGCCGATGTGCCTTTTTCTATCAATATCCCGGCTCATGGAGGCAGAGTTTTCAAAATGATTTTGTAAGAGATGGAGATTGTATTCTATGGATGAGCAAAAAATAATCATGGTCTTTGCATGAAATACGTTGTTTTTTCGTAAATTTGCAATCAAGATAATTCACTTATATAATAATGGAAGATTATATACTAAACGACCACAACAAGGACGAATTTCCCCCTGCCCACACGGCGGAGCATCTGTTGAATCAGCTGATGACAAGGATGTTCGGCTGTGAAAGGTCAAGAAATGCGCATATCGAGCGCAAGAAGAGCAAAATCAGTTATATACTTGACCGCAAGCCTGACCGCAAGATTGAGAAAGAAATTGAGCGAAAGATGAACGAGCTGATTGAGGAAGACCTGCCCGTAACGTTCCAATTTGTGACGCGGGCAGAGCTTGACGGCATCATCATGGATGCAGAAGAAGGCTCACCGGATGCGTTGTTGTCGTTGGAGCGGTTGCCCGATGATGCTTCGGAAACCATCCGCCTGGTGCGTATCGGTGACTATGATGTATGCCCATGCATCGGAAAACATGTGCGTTCCACCGCTCAAATTGGTCGTTTTGAGATGTTGGGTACGAATTGGGATGAGGAAAAGCGCAGTTTCCGCATCCGATTCAAAATCGTTCAATAATGAAACGTTTTCAAAGACTGATAATCAACATCAGTCTTTTTTCTTTTCATTTTCGATTAGTACTGGTGCGATAAAATCGCGTTACGTTTTACATATCTTTAAATAGAGACAATTCAGTGAGATTATGATTGAGACTGACCGAGATGTTTGGCTGAGTAATAAGTTCTCTGAGTGGTGTACGCTCCAATGCAGAGATTC
>JAFUVB010000103.1 GCA_017471245.1 Prevotella sp. | reverse complement strand
GCAGAAGTCCTTGGTCACATCCGAAAGGCGTATATGCTCTTGGTGACTCTGTTTGAGGTAAATCTCCAGATGCATCAGCGTTTTCTCGCGGCTTGAAATCGTACTGCTGGACAACCCCGGCTCCTGGGCGTATTTCTTCAGCCAGCCAGTAAGCAGAATGTCGGCCTGCTTTATCTGCTCCCATTTCTCGATGCCGGACTTCTGTAGCTGGAGGATGCGCTCGGACTTAATCATTTCTGCCTTGGCCATGATTTCCGCGTTCTTTATCTTGTCGGCGGACGACTGTTCTGGCACAAGGTATAGTTCAAGGAACTCATACTTGCGCACACCATGATAGTATATGTCAAGATAGAGGCTGATACTGCCTCCCTTCAGTTTCTTCTGCCTGATTCGCACAGGCTCTTTAGCCTTGATTACCTTCTTCGGTCTTGCCATAGTCGTATGAGTTTCTTGTTATACAATACTGTTCGCAATAACGCTTCGGACACATGTTCCGAATTGCGCAGCAAAGATAACGAAAATATTTGGATTGAGTAACAAAATAGTCACAAATATTTGGATAAAATAACATTTGATGGTAATATACATCAAAAATATCAAAACACAGAAACAATTTATAAGGTATTGTTATAAAGTAAGATAGGATTACTTTATTTCGATTTTCTTTGATTTGATATTCTTTCAAAATTCAAAGTAAAGGTTTAGAAGTGTAATATTTAGTGCCACTCGCTAATCCTTTTAATTCTATGAAGCGAAAAAGCGTATTTCTGTCACACTTGCAAATCTTCGCTATCTTTCTTTTGGATGTTCCGTTTTTCAGAAGTTCCTTGATAAGAACTTCTTTCCCTGATAGTTTGTATTTGTCAGGACTGCTCTTTCTGCCTTTAGGACGGCCAAGAACAATGCCTTCAGCCTTCTTCCGTGCCAATGCCTCTTTCGTCCTCTGACTAATAAGATTGCGTTCAATCTCTGCGGACAGACCGAAAGCAAAGGCAAGCACTTTGCTTTGGATATCATCCCCCAGCCGATAATTGTCCTTGATGGTCCACACTCGACACTCCTTAGTCATGCAGATATTCAGTATCTCCATAATCATAAAGAGGTTTCTGCCTAAACGCGATAGTTCACTACAAATGATAATGTCATCTTTGTGTACTTTCTTCAGAAGATTACCCAACTGCCGCTTGGTGTAGTTCTTTGTACCACTGATAGTTTCCTCTATCCAGTCATCCACCTCATCTTCTGACCTTCACAGAACTTGCTAATCTCAAAGCGCTGATTCTCCACCGTCTGCTTGTCGCTGCTCACTCTTATGTAACCGTAAACCATTTTTGCCCATAATATAGCAAAAAAACAAATCAACCGCCTCATCTGTCATCTTTATACTCTGACGGATAAAGAACCGACGGACGAAGCAAGAGCAGAGTCAAGCCTGCGTGAACTATACCTTACAGGAAGGAGGAAGACGAAGTCAAATCAGAATCGTGAAAGGGAAGCCTTGTTACGTGAAGATAGCGGATTACACCCTCGCGGATGCTGTCTAAACCGAACTGTTCGGGGTGGATGTCTTCAAGTTTCATCCAGATACATTCGGCAACATCGTCGGCAGCACTGGCGATAGTAGCGTCTTCCACCTCACATTCATAGAAGAAGTCAAGCGTGGGGATGATGATGCCGCTATACAGATAGCGGTTTGGCAGGGAGAAAAGGAGGCGGGCGCGGCTCACGGTCAGCCCGGTTTCTTCCTTCACTTCGCGGCAAACGCTCTCCTCGGAAGTCTCACCGATATCAGAAAAACCGCCGGGCAGGTCGAGTGTGCCTTTGGCTGGCTCACGGTTTCTCACGGTGACCAGTAGTCTGCCTTCAGCATTGCGGATGAAGGCAACGGCTGCGGCCGACGGGTTCATGAATAATTCAAACCCGCATTCACCGCAGCGGTTGCTTTTTTCGCTGTCCTCTCTGAACAGATTGCTGCCGCAGACGGGACAAAACTTGAATTTTTCCAAAGGATGACTCATGCTGCTGTTTAATTACCCCACACGCCTTCGCTCAAAAAAGCTGCACTCCTACCAGTCGTCGGTCCTGAAAGGGAACAGAGGAAGACCGGCAGCATTCTTCAGGTTGCCAATCTGGAAGTTCTTGAAACAGTAGCGCACGGCAACAGGTTGCTTCACTTCTGGCGACACGATGCTGATGGCTTCGTTCCAGTATCCGCCACCAGGTTTCCAGAAATGACTTGCCTTGGCAGGGTGGAACACGCGATCTTCTCCGGCAAGTTCGAATCCTTCGATGCCCATAAAGCGGTTGATGGCTCCGAGGTCGTTGCTGAGATGGATGAAAACCGTGTCGTTTGAAATCTTCATGTCCTTAAACGACGGGCTCATACAGCCCACTTCCTCCATGCCATAGGTCTTGTTCAGCGCGAGATAGGCAAGTCGCTGCCCCACTGGTTTCTTCTGTGCCGGGTGTATCTGTGTGGTTTCGTAGGGATAAACCAGGTCGTTGGTGCATACCAGCGCGCTGTTCGGGATGATGGTTGAGGCACGATACTGCTGCTCGCGGAGCTTGGCACCCCAGTCAGCATCCACATTGTCGTAATGGTAGGGGGCTATTTCAACGAAATAGAACGGAATCTCTCCCAATGCGAACTGCGAGCGCCACTGGTCAACAAGAATCTTCATGCGCTCAGAATACTGGTTACCGGGATCGCCCACGTTGCTGCATCCCTGATAATAGAGGATGCCTTTCACGGTGTAGTTCAAGATGGGATGAAACGTTCCGTTGCCCCAAACCAAGGCGCGGTGGTAGTCCCATTGCGGCTTGAAGTTCACAATGCCCATCGTGTCGGTGGGTTCATCGGTGTATTTCTCAAGGTTCTCCTTGGTGAACCAGCTCTCCACGCGCGAACCGCCCTTGTTTGCCATGATCAGTCCTACGGGTATGTCGAGTGCCTTGTTCACCACCTGTGCGAAGAAATAGCCCGTTGCCGAGGCATCGCCCACCGTTTTCGGGCTTACCGTCTTCCATTCGCAGTCGGCATCTTCCTGCGGAGTCATGCGCATGATGCTGGGTATTTTCACGAAGTGGATGCCTTTATATTGGTTGGCATTCACCACCTCATCGTTGTAACCCTCCACGGGACAGTTGCCGAAACCCTTCACAGGCATCTCCATGTTGCTTTGTCCGGCACACACCCACACCTCTCCGGCAAGCACGTCGTTGAGCGTCAGTTGCTCGCCGTCGTCGAAAGTGATGCTCAAAGGCTGGTAGCTGCCAGCGGGAGTCATCACCTTTACCATCCATTTGCCGTCTTTCCCAGCCTTGGCGGTATAGACGGCATCACTCCAAGAGGTGGTCACCTTAACGGTCTTGCCTGCTTTTGCCCATCCCCACAGGCGGGCTTCCGTGTTCTGTTGCAATATCATTCGGTCGCCGAGGATATGCGGTAACCTCACCTTTGCCTGAGCGCTCACTGAGAGGAGCGCCAGTGCTAACATCCATAAAATCTTTTTCATATTTCGTGATAAGTTTTGAAATCAGACTGCAATATTACAAAAAAAATGCTATCTTTGCAAATGATTTCCCCAATTATAGACAAAATAATGTAATAAATGAAAGATATGAGAACAAAAAAACTGCTACTGTTAATGGTTATGGTTGTCGTTTCTGCTGCTGCGATGGCACAGAAACCCGCTTGTTTCAATCTCTGGCCGAAAGGAGCTCCCAACAAAAACGGTGATGAACAAGACACGGCAAAGGTGTGGGTGTATCTGCCCGACAAGAAAATGGCAACGGGGCGTGCCGTGGTTATCTGTCCGGGTGGTGGCTACCAGCATCTCGCCATGGATCACGAGGGGCACGACTGGGCAACGTTCTTCAATCAGGAGGGCGTGGCTGCCATTGTCCTGAAATATCGCATGCCACACGGTAATCACAAAGTGCCTATTGCTGATGCCGAGGAAGCTATCAAGATGGTGCGCCGCAATGCCGCCCAGTGGAATATCAATCCAAACGACATCGGCATCATGGGGTCGTCGGCAGGCGGACATCTGGCATCCACCATTGCCACGCATTCAGAGAAAAACGCGAAGCCCAACTTCCAGATTCTTTTCTATCCCGTCATCACGATGATGCCTGACATCACCCACAAAGGCTCGCGCACGAACTTCCTTGGCGAAGATCCCAAGAAGAAAGATGAGCGGGAGTATAGCAACGACTTGCAGGTGACGCGTGTCACGCCGCGCGCATGGATAGCACTGAGCGATGACGACCACTCTGTGCTACCCGCCAATGGTGTGAATTATTACGTGGAACTATACCGTCACGACGTACCAGCCTCGCTCCACGTTTATCCTTCCGGCGGACATGGATGGGGCTTCCGCAGCGCTTTCAGATACCACATCGAGATGGTGCTTGAGCTGAAAGCGTGGCTGAAGAGTTTCTAAAAACGGTTGTTTGGTTGAGGAGGACTCTCAAAGCAGACTCTTGATTTCTGCCTCCAAGTCCTTCATCTGAGCATCACGCTTGTAGAGCGTATTGGTGCGGTCGAGCAGGAAGTAGGTGGGAATGCCTTGGATGTTGTAGCTTATCATCAGCTGCGACTCCACGCCTTGCGGGTCGCGCACGCTCACCCACGGCAGTGCTGCGGTCTGCTGTTTCCAGAAGTGCTCATCGGGATCAAGCGACACCTGATAGATTTCCAGTCCTTGCGCGTGATACTTATTATAAATGTCGCGCAGCTTCATGATACGTGCTGGCGATTCTTTCGTGGCGAACACATGGAAGTCGAGCAGCACCACTTTCCCTTTCAGGTCGGTAAGGTTGCGCATCACTCCCTTGTTGTCGAGCAAGTTGATGTCGATGATATTCGTCACGTTCACCTTGCTGGCATCAATCACCTGGTTCTGTTTGTTCTCCACGATGCGAATGTTCTTCATGCCTTCAATGGCGATGTTATGCAGGTTTTTGCCGCGCAGGGCTTCGGGGTAGTAAGTATCCCAGCTTGTGGCAACGGCGGCGAATACTTTCACATCATCCTTAATCTCTCGCGGATTGAATATCAGACGGTTGCCGAGAGTCTGGAACAAGGCAAAATAGGCATACGCCTTCATCGGTTCCTTGAAGATATAGTTGCGCTTGATGTCCTCCTTATAGGCATTCACAATGCTTGTAATGCTGTCGTTGGCAGCTTCATAGCTCAGAGTGTTGTCTTGTTGGATGGCGATGGCGCGGTTCTGCAGGTCGATTTGCCGCAGTGCCAGTTCCTTGATAACGTCGCAGTTCTTGCTTCCTTCCACTTTATAGTTTGTCGCCATGCCGGGATAGGAAGCCTCCACATGGATGGTTTCCGTTGAATCCACGCTGATATTGATAATCTGGTTGGCAATGCGCAGGCGGTAGAACTCGGGAGCCTCAGCACGATTGTCGGCAAACTCGAAGTTTCCTTTCTCATTCAGTTTAACAGAGTCCTTTGCCACAGGACCATCCAAGCTGAGGTTCTCTATGTATAACACGGAGTCTTTGGCGTTGCTGATAGTTCCCGTGATATGAAACTTTTCTTTTGAACAGGAGCTGAATGCCACGGCAACGAGAGCAAATACCGTTGCCTTCATCATAAATCTTTTCATATTTATATCAATTTTTTTGTTTCACTGTTGCAATAACGCGGCAAAGTTACGAAAAAACGAGAGAAATGCAAAAGGAAAACTTGTTTTTCTTTTCATTTCCGAGTGCCAGTAACTTCGGCAAAGCCAAAGTTACGAAAAAAGGCTGTAACAAACGAGGGATTTTGGAGAATTAACGCTAATCATTTCTCAAAAACCCACACCAGAGCAAGAAAAAAAGGCAAAAACTTAGGTGAAACACTCTTACAGAGAGGATTCCCATTTCCTCTTCTCACCTAAAAACACATCAAATACATGATAAGAATAAATAAAAGCCATAAAAACTTTTCTGCGTGGAAGATACAATGAAAAGCTGCCAAAGGGTAGGATCTCAAATATCCGAAAAAAGCCTCTTTTCTTCTAAAAACACACATTTTTTATTTTTTTCACCCTAAACTTATATACTTATAAAATAATTATGCTAAATTTGCAACGTACTCGGGGAGAAATCCGAGTCATAGATGCATTAGCTTATTATTTCGCGCTTGCCGAAGGTGTCTGGAAAACAATTCTTGGAATAGCTCGATTTAAAAGCAGAGGGTATGCCATGATTGGCACTCTCACCATCTTTAGCTATGCACACGCTTTTGGCGTGGAGCATTCTTATAGATGGTGGGGGTTCCAATTTCCAGACACGCCCCTTAGGTAAGCGCATAAGAATGACCACGCCATTCTTATGTCTGTATTTTGCATTAAAATCGTTAAACTACAGGGAATAAGCAAAATGGGGAAAGCAAAAGACAATACAACAGCTTCCAAAAGGCTGGTTTGGGTTGACTGGATGAAAGTTATTGGGATGTATTTTATCATATTGGGACATCTGTTCCCAGACTATCATTTATTTATATATGTGTTTAATGTCCCGCTATTCTTTATAATCTCAGGCTTTTTGAGTAAGAAAGCAACAGAGAGTTCTTTGTTTTGGAACAAATTGTGGTACAATCTCATTGTTCCAATGCTGATAATCACATCTACATTGTTGATATATAAATTTTGTATCTCCATCGTGAAAGGTGAACCAGACTTTGAACGGTTCATGTATTTTCCTCTCCAACTGATACTGGGGATGCATTCAGCCCTTGGCACTTGCTGGTTTATATATACACTCGTTATACTGAAGATCATTTATTATTATACTCCACAAAAAATAATTTATCAATTACTACTTATCACATTCTTTGTTCTTGTTGCTGCTTCGTTGAAATATATAGGATTTATTCAGAGTTGCGGTCTAATAAATATTTGCGTTTCATATCCTTTTTTCATTATTGGAACGTGGATTAAAGAGCATGGTGTAGTATTATTACGCCCGTTGTCAATTTCAGCATCAGTGCTTGTATTTGCTGCATCTGTGATAATTGTTTATGCTTGCGGTTGTCTTGGGAAAAATGTGTGGATGTATGTAAACGGGTATGGGGAAGATTACATGATATTTCTAATAGGAGGAGTAGCAGGAACAATAGCAGTATATATAATGAGCAGATGGATTGTGAATTTAGATTTACCTATTGTTCATACAATATCTAATGGTATGATTATCATATTAGGATACCACATCGAGATTCTTTCACTTATGCGCAACAAGGTCTTACATGGAATTCATGATTATGATTTGCTGATATCAATTGTAGTCTTGTTGGCATTTGTTCCGGTCATCACCTTTTCAGAAAAGTATCTACCTTTGTTGTTGGGCAAATATAGGACAAATCGAAAGTAAGTGCAAGAAAGCATGATAGCAGCCAAAGTTAGCCTTCAAAAAATTTACTATATGATCACCATAAATTGCAGAGTATTGGGGGGCACCTCTTTAGAAAGAGTGAAACTCCAAATGCATGAATCGGCGAATCTGCAATCACGTTTTGGGGTAGAGGGATGATATCGTTATCCGACAGCTAATCGTCTCTATTGGTAAAAGAGACTTCCGGATTCTTGTCTATTTCAAACTCAATATCCTCTATTTCTCTTCCGACAATCGCTTTATCGTATTCACACCTTTCATAATGGAATTCTATTTGGTGAAGAAGCGTGAGAATATCTTCTCTGTCAACTCCTTTAATTGACAACATATCCATGTCCCAAATCTCCAGAATCAGATTGACGCTTTCGTTTGGTTTTAGCGTACAGCTGTCAGACCATCTTTTAGCTAAGAGCATGCGCGGTTTAATGATTTTGCCATTGACTGATGCGACAATGCTTGAGCAGAAATGCGGATTTAAGTCATCATATATTGGGAGAATAACATTATTATTTAACCTGTTTTCAATCTTAACTCCCACATTCATACGAATGGGTATACTGTCGTGAATGGTTTTAACAGCAACTCCTTTGATAAGACCTGTAACCTTCCCCCTTTTTATGCTATTGCACGAAGTGCAGCATGTTATAAGAAGAGAAAAGAGCATTAAGGAAATAGTTATTCTTTTCATCACTTTTGCCAAACTATGTTGAAACGTTTTTTACTATTAATAGTAACGATAACAAGAGCGAGAATATTGCTTCACTCCTCGAAAAAAGTATTTGAAAAAGGAGACGCTTTTGATATAACAGCTGAAAATCTGCTGCTTAAGCAGTTTAAGCAGTAGAACCTTGCCGCGTTATTACTCTGTTTGAGAATGCCGTAAGACCATCTATCGGTTGTTAAGAGGCGTTCCGGCTCTTCCTGCTTTCTTTCATGAACAAGTAAGAAGGCTTGTAACCTCCGTAGTCAACGACGATTTTCTCGAAGACAATTCCAGGATCTTTGGGGTGGATGGTCAGCGTGTGATAGCCATCGGCAGCTGCGCTGATAGGCAGCTCCACGATGCTCGCCACCACTCTCCGTGCTACGGTGGGATAGTAGATGCTGTAAATGTTCTCCGGCTTTTCGTTGAGGTTGCTGTTGAAATTCACGGTTACAGGTTTACCGCCATCGATGCTCACGGTGAATTCCAATCCGCCCTTGTTGAGGAAATCGAGCGTGGATTTGGTGACCACGATTACTTTCACCTTACTTATCTCATTGCGGTTGTTACTTGTAGAGAAGCGATAAGTGAGCGTTGCATCCTTGGTATCCACCGTATAAGGCATGAGTGCCATGCCGCTGAGTGTGCGCCCGAGGTGCTTGATTTCTGTCCAGGAGGCACCCTCTGCATCTTGCTTTTCGTAGAAATGTGCCGATTCCATCGCGATATAGCCATCGGATTCCTCAAAGAAGTAGCCACCGCTGACGGTACCGCCGTTTCCGTTTTCGCGCTTATCGGTGATTCTGAATACCGTCGGCATTTTGTCTGCAATGAAATCATCGTTCCAGCTTGTATATCCGATGTGCTTCTGAGTCATCATCCCGTTCCATTTACCGCCAGCAATCTCGTGGTTGTATGCAGCGCAGAGCAGCGAGTCGCGCCTGAAAGCCGCCTCCACCTTGTCAGCCCACAGGTTGGCATCAGGGTCGTTTTGCTTATAGAGTGCATGGTTCATGGCTTGCGCGAAGTACATTTCATAAACGTTTCCCATTGCCTGGATGGGGAACAGAATCAGCTCGCGATAAGCATCGCGCGCATCGTTTGGCAGCGTGATGAACTGCCGCAGTGCTTCGGTTTCTAACTGACGGTAGTCGTTCACGACCCGCTCCCATTCACCACTTTCCAGATTATAGGTGTTCATGTCGAGCATTTCGGCAGAGATTCTGCCGTTGTATTTGCAGCAGAGGTTCAGCAGTCGCGCTGCTTCTTCCGCCTGTGCTGCTCCAAAAGCCTCACGACAGAAGGCACGAGTATGATTTTCGATGGTGGCTGCATCCACGCAGTGCGGGTTCCACGCCATGTCCATGAAGAACGTGATGGGGTATTCCATGGGCTTGAGGTCGCCCACGTTGAGGATCCACATGCGATCGATGCCATAGCCGATGGCGAGTTGCAGTTGCTCCCACATGTTCTGCGTAGGTGTTACGTTGAGCCATTTCGTGTTTCGGGGTGCTCCCACATAGTCAACGTGGTAGTAGAGCCCCCATCCGCCTGGGTGCTGGCGCTCACGGGCATTAGGCACACGCCGCAGGTTGCCCCAGTTGTCGTCGCAAAGCAGCATCAGCACGTCGTCGGGCACTTGCATTCCTTTGTCGTAATAGTCGAGCACCTCTTTATATAATGCCCACACCTGCGGAGTCTTTTCCGGTTTTTTGCCTGTCACCTCTTTGATGATGCGCCGCTGGTTGTCTACAATGGTTTTCAGCAATCGCGTATCGGCATCCTCGCTCATGGCTTCATCGCCGTCGCCACGCATTCCGATGGTGACGATGTCCTCGGTTCCTTTCATCCGATAGATGCCTTCACGGAAGAACCGGTCGATCACCTGCTTGTTAGTCTGATAGTTCCAAGCACCATACTCACTTCTGTGGCGCACCCATTCCTGGTGGTTGCGTGCCATCGGCTCATGGTGGGATGTTCCCATGATGATGCCCATCTCATCGGCAGTCTTGCTGTTTTCAGGGTCATCGGCATAGAAAGCCCATCCCCACATGGCAGGCCACATGAAGTTTCCCTTCAGTCGGAGAATCAGTTCAAACACCTTTTCATAGAATCGGTGGTCGCCATATTCTGTTCCGAATGTGTTTTTCACCCATGAGGTGAGACAGGGAGCCTCGTCGTTGAGAAAGATTCCGCGGTATTTCACGGCAGGTTCACCATCGGTGAAATCGCCTTTTTTGATAAAAATGTGCTCATGACGAGCCACGGGAACGTCAGCCCAGTAGTACCAGGGCGACACTCCTATCTGCCGCGACAGCTCGTAGATGCCATAGATGGTGCCACGACGGTCGCTGCCGGCTATCACTAATTGTCTGCCCACCGTGGTGATGAGGAACATTTCGTGCTTTCCTTTCAGCTTGTTTCCATCCAATTTCTTCTCTTTGATCAGTTGCTTGATGAGTGAAGAATTCCCGATGGAACCGACCAAAATAGAAGATTCTGCATCACTGCCAATGCTTATGTTGCCTCCACACACCTTTCTCAAATCGTCGCACAAGTTCATTGCAGCACGGCGGATGCCTTTCTGGTCGTTGTCATCCACATAGATGGTCACCTTGTTGCCTTCGTTCAGCTGATAATCGCCTGAGCTGAAGCTCACGAATGGCTCTGCCGACCATCCCTCTTTTGGAGCGATGAGCATGGTGAAAATGACGAGAAATGCTGTTTTCGCGATATGTCTGAGTCTTGATTTCATAAGCATGACTAATGATTTTTATGCTGCAAAAATAGTGATTAATGCGCAAAACGCAAAGACGTGTTCGCGGGTTTATCGCAAAATGAAACAATATGAAAAGTATTGAATATAATCAATAAAATGCGAAAGGGGGGATTTGCGCAACAAGATGATGCCCGACAAAGGAGAATTGCATGTGGAAAAAAGGCGGAACAGACGGTTGCAATCACAAAAAAAAGATAATTATATACAAATTCTTCGTTTATTCATTTTATTTTACGTACCTTTGCACGGCTTTTTTGATGACAAGCACAAACCATTGCGCTGATGCGAGAAAATGGAAGAAGATTCAGATGAAGATGAAGGAGTATTCAGATGAAAGCTTTGGATGAGATTTTTTTTTTTAGATGTTATATTTTTAAGATTTAGATGAACGTTATTACAAAAACCCTTCAATTGGCTGATGGAAGAACCATCACCATTGAAACCGGGAAAGTGGCAAAACAGACTGACGGAAGCGTTGTTCTCCGCATGAACAACACCGTATTGCTCGCCACTGTTTGTGCCGCAAAGGATGCAGTTCCCGGAACAGATTTTATGCCTTTGCAGGTTGATTACAGAGAACAGTATTCCGCAGCCGGACGTTTTCCGGGCGGATTTACCAAGCGTGAAGGCAAGGCCAGCGACAGTGAGATTCTCACTTCCCGACTCGTAGACCGTGTGCTACGACCCCTCTTCCCTTCTAACTACCACGCAGAAGTGTTCGTAAACGTGATGCTGCTCAGCGCCGACGGTGTTGATCAGCCCGATGCATTGGCAGGATTTGCTGCTTCAGCCGCTTTGGCTTGTTCAGATATTCCTTTCGAATGCCCCATCAGTGAGGTTCGCGTAGCCCGCGTGAATGGCGAGTATGTGATCGATCCCACTTTCGAGCAGATGAAGAATGCCGACATGGATATCATGGTGGGAGCATCTGCCGAGAACATCATGATGGTGGAAGGTGAGATGAACGAGGTGACAGAGCAGGATCTGCTCGGTGCCTTGAAGGCAGCCATGGTTGCCATCAAGCCTATGTGCGAACTGCAGGCAGAGCTGAGCAAGGAGCTCGGCAAGGACGTGAAGCGTGAGTATGACCATGAGGTGAACGACGAGGCACTGCGCGAACAGATGAACAAAGAGTTGTATCAGCCCGCCTACGACGTGACAAAGCAGGCTCTTGAAAAGCAGGAGCGCGCCGAAGCCTTTGAGAAGATCCTCGGCGACTTCAAGGAGAAGTTCTTTGCAGAGCACCCTGAGATTACCGATAATTCTGAAATCTCGAAAGAAGAATACGAAGCCATGATGGACCGCTACTATCATGATGTGGAGCGCGATGCCATGCGCCGTTGCATCCTTGATGAGGGTATCCGTCTTGATGGTCGCAAATGTGATGAGATCCGCCCCATCTGGTGCGAGGTTTCTCCGCTGCCCATGCCTCACGGAAGCAGCATTTTCACACGTGGCGAGACACAGAGCCTCTCCACATGTACACTTGGAACGAAACTCGATGAGAAGCTGATCGACGACGTGCTCGACAAGAGCTATCAGCGTTTCCTGCTTCACTATAACTTCCCACCGTTCTGCACAGGCGAAGCCAAGGCACAGCGCGGCGTCGGCCGTCGCGAGATTGGTCACGGACATCTGGCATGGCGCGGATTGAAAGGTCAGATACCAGCCGACTTCCCCTATACCGTCCGTTTGGTATCTCAGATTCTTGAATCAAACGGTTCTTCCTCTATGGCAACCGTATGTGCCGGAACGCTGGCACTGATGGATGCCGGTGTACCCATGAAGAAGCCTGTTTCGGGCATTGCCATGGGACTGATCAAGAATCCGGGCGAGGACAAATATGCCGTGCTGAGCGACATCCTCGGCGACGAAGACCACTTGGGCGACATGGATTTCAAGACCACCGGCACGCGCGACGGTCTTACTGCAACGCAGATGGACATCAAGTGCGACGGTCTTTCATTCGAAATCCTTGAGAAGGCTCTGATGCAGGCAAAGGCAGGACGTGAGCATATCCTGGGCAAACTGGTAGAGACCATTGCCGAACCACGCCCGGAACTGAAGCCGCACGTGCCTCGCATTGAGCAGTTTGAGATTCCGAAGGAGTTCATCGGTGCCGTAATCGGCCCGGGCGGAAAGATCATTCAGCAGATGCAGGAAGAAACCGGCGCCACCATCGTTATCGATGAGATTGACGGAGTGGGCAAGGTTCAGGTGAGTGCTCCCGACAAGGAGAGCATCGACGCTGCTATCCGCAAGATTCGCGCCATTGTTGCCGTTCCCGAAGTGGGTGAGGTTTACGAGGGAACCGTGCGTTCCATCATGCCTTACGGCTGCTTCGTTGAAATCATGCCAGGCAAGGACGGTCTGCTCCACATCAGCGAGATCGACTGGAAGCGCCTTGAAACCGTAGAGGAAGCAGGGCTGAAAGAAGGTGACAAGATCACTGTGAAGCTGTTGGAGATTGACGCCAAGACGGGCAAGTATAAGCTGTCTCACCGCGTGCTCATCCCAAAACCAGAGGGATACGTAGAGCGTGAACGCCGTCAGCGCCCTGAGCGTGGCGACCGTCGCCAGCGCAACGACCGCAACAACGACCGTAACAACGGTGAGCGCCGCAACAACGGCAACCGCTTCAACAACAGCGAGCGCCAGAACCGCTACGAGAACAACAGCGAAAACCGCAACGACTATCATGATCCGATGGCTGAGCATGAGCCGAAGGATTTCAATGATTCACTCGATCACATGGATTTCTAAAATAAGAAACTTGATTATCCAAAATGTGAGGGTCTGCCGGACAACTGTCTGGCAGACTTTTTTTATTACCCTTGGAGTCGCGTTAACTTATATTAACCAATATTCTTGATGCCGTTTCACTTCATTTGGTTACTTTTGCTGCACAAAAGAGAGAATCCGCAACCTAAGTCTGAATGCCCGGATGATGTTGCTACTGAATACATATTGCTCTGCATTGGTCGCCATTGTAGTAGTGGCGCTGACGGTGTCGTGCGGCAGCTGGTTTGACACCCATCCCTATGACGTGCATTTCCATGGGGTGACAGGCATCAACGACCGACAGATAAAGACCATTGAGGAGCGCTTTGCCGAAAAAGACACGCTGCGCATTGCCTTCATCAGCGACACGCACGGCTGGTATTCAGACATGACCGACGAGATTGCCGATCTGAACAACCAACGGGATATCGACTTCGTGGTTCATTGCGGCGACCTCACCGACACGGGAACCTCTAAGGAATACGAGTGGGCGCGACACCTTCTTGAAAGACTGGACTACCCCTACGTGGCACTCATCGGCAATCACGATTTCCTCGGAACCGGCGATCAGGCCTATCAGGTGATGTTCGGACGGTTAGACTTCTCGTTCATCGTGTCGCACATCAAGTTCGTTTGCCTGAACACCAATGCCACTGAATACGACTATATGGCTGCCGTTCCCAACTTCGACTTCATGGAGGAGGAGATGGCAAGAGACACGGCCCGCTTCAACCGCACCGTGCTCGTGATGCACGCACCGCCATATAGCGACCAGTTCAACAACAATGTCTGCAAGGCGTTCCGCCGCTACCTCGACCTCTTCCCAGGCTTGATGTGCTGTGTGTATGGGCATAACCACAACCATATAGTGGACGATATCTACGACGACGGACTTCTTTTCTACGGCATCGACTGTGCCGAACACCGTAACTACAGCATCATGACCATTACCCCCGACAGCTATGAAATGGAGCAGATTTATTATTAGCATTCTCCTTTTGTCGGCTGCCGCAAGCACCATGGCCGACAGTATCTACGTGGAGCACCGCGAAGAGAGCCGCTACGACAAGCGCATCCACCGCTATCGCAAGCACTGGGCAGCCCTCATTCCCACGCAGTTTGTTGTGCAGAACGCCGGAAACATGGGAGCTCTCTCGGCGGGCATCGGGTGGGATTACGGCAACCGCAAGCAGTGGGAAACCGACCTGCTCGTGGGCTTTATACCCAAACACCAGTCAACTCGCACCAAAGCAACCATGACGCTCAAGGAAAACTATCTGCCATGGAGCATCAGCCTGAAGAACGGATGGAGCATTGAGCCGCTCACGGCGAGCATCTACGTGAACACGGTCTACGGCAATGAGTTCTGGAAGAGCCAGCCAGGGCGCTATCCCGACAGCTACTACAGTTTCATGTCTACGAAGTTCCGTCTGAACATTGCCGTCGGGCAGCGAGTGACATGGCAGATTCCACATAACAAGCGCCGCCATGCACGAGGCATCAGCCTGTTCTACGAAATAGGGTCGTGCGATCTCTACATCCGATCGAAGTATCTCGACCACAGCATACCGCTCAGGGACGTGCTCAGTCTGTCGATTGGCATGAAGGTGCATACCCTATGAGAAAAAAAGAAAAGAAGCGCACCTGGCATTAAACGACTGACTATTAGCCGTTTAGATGAAATCTATGTGTCACCTGCTGCGTCACCTGCTGCGTATTTT
The DNA here is from genome assembly GCA_017471245.1 of Prevotella sp. GTDB lineage: Bacteria > Bacteroidota > Bacteroidia > Bacteroidales > Bacteroidaceae > Prevotella. The sequence goes on along the minus strand of JAFUVB010000103.1, from coordinate 16,266 downwards.
TCTGGAACTTTTTTGACATTTCGGCCTCGTTTTCCTCCAAAACTGTCCGATGTTTCCCGGCGATTCTCCGATTTGCGAACACAAAAGTTTTTCCGTGCGCGCAAACAACTGTGGAGACAAACCACTTTTAAAATGTCGTGGATTCTTACTTTACACTCGCAACCATCTGGAAATCAGACGGTTGAAAATTCAGAATTTTGAAAAAACGCACGATTTTTCGAAAAAGTTCCAGAAAAATACGCAGCAGGTGACGCAGCGGGTGCCGCATAAAATCACGTAAAACTCTGACAGACAGGCATTTGTGCCAGGTGCACAAAAACTCTTTTTTTATATATAGGAGAGAGAAAGAGCTGCGTTTGCACCCCTCAAAAAGCTACGCTATTACCCTCAAAAAGCTACGCTATTAACCCTAAAAGCATACTTTTAACCCTAAAAGCTATGCTATTACCCTTCGAAACCATAGCTTTTGTGGCTCAGAACCTATGATTTCGAAGGGCAGAAGCTATGGTTTTGGGGCTTTAATCGGTGCCAGACCCGTTACACCAGCTGCACTTTCCCGATCCGTCGCATGATTTGCATTTGCCGTTGCCGGGGAAGCGGCAGTTGGGGCAGCCCACATATTTTCCGTTGACTTTGTGCGACAAATGTCCCGTTCCCTCGCATGAACTGCACTTGCCGCTGCCTTTGTTGAAGTAGCAATCGCGGCATTTGCCGTCGCCGCCACACACATGGCACTTTGGTTTTTCTGCCGGTTTGTTGTCAGATTCTGATGTGCTGCTTGTCTGTTTATTCTGCTTGTCGGCTGTTGAGGAAGTCTTTTTCTTCTGGTTTCTCGACTGTGTGGAGCTCTTGCGCGATGTTCCCCTCTTGGATGCACTGCCGTTTCCTACCTGGTCGGGCATTTCCTCGTCGGAATAGGCGTAGCCGTTGTTGTCGGTTCCCACACCTGCTATCGTCTCAAGCACCTGCTTTGTGCTTTCAAGCATTTCGTCAACGAGCTTCCATGTGATGGCCATATAGTCGAGTTTGGGCTTCTTCGCAATCCATCCGTCGGCAAAGTCCCATTGGGAAGTGATGTTATACTTTGCCTCCTTTGTTTTCTGTATTTTGGGATAGAGCCCTTTCTTCTTCAGTGCTTTGGTGTTGTCTTTGTAGAACTTGGTGAGCTGCGAGGGCTGAGTGTAGGGTTTTATCCTCACTTGTGAGGGAACCTGCAGCTCGCTTTCTCTCACCCTGTATTCCTTATATGCCATAAGCTCGGTGGCTACTGATGAAGTCATCTTCCCCAAGAAGGGTACTGCGCCGGTCTGGCTGTAAATGCCCTTCATCACAATGCCTTTTCCGGTGGGCAAACCCCAGAATGCGTATTTGTATGCCTTTGGAGCTAAGAATGTCTTCGACCCCCACATCTCCACATCGGTATCGGAACTGCCTCCGGAGTTGAGCTGTCCCCGGAACACGCTGCACTGATGTTTCTTGAAAGTCACCGGCGCATCTTTCGACATCACGGAGAATGTCTTCTTGATATTGCTCACTTGCACGTCGGGATCGTAGACCGCGAGGAAAGTGTTGATAAATTCCTGCCCGCCGCGGAGACCTTCGTTGGTAACGTCGCTGTACTGGAATGCCAGTCTTTCGGCAGGTCGGATGATTGTGTGAATGTGCATGTCGGCATCAGTCACGTGGATGGCATTGCCTTTCACCGTAACGAGTATGGTGCGCTCACCATTATAGGCTCTCCCCTGTGAGAACTTCCTAACGGCAGCACTGTTGTATTCGTAGTTCCTGTAGAGCAGACTGCCCTCGAAAACATGGGGTGCTGCCTGGGCAGGTGCCTTTTTCTGTGCGGTCTGCTTGCTTTGCGGCTTGCGGGCGGTGCTCTTTGGACTTGTCTTTCTTGTTGTTGCCGGCTTCTTCCTGTTGGATTGCGCCATGGTGTCGGTGGCAGGAGCCGCGGCAAGGAGCATCACTGCGATGAGCATAAGGAGCTTGGATGCAAGGGCGAAGTGATGTCTCACGAGTTGTTGTCTATCTGAAAACATAATTGGAATCATATATTTAACGTTTTGATTATCTGCAATTGTCAGTAGCCCGGATTCTGAATCCACGCCGGATGCATAGCCATGAGGTCGGCGGGAATGGGTAACACGGTGGTGTGACCGTCCTGCTCGTTGCTCACTTGCGGTCTATCGGTGTATGCCTTGCCATAGATGCCGAAGCGTATCATGTCGTTGCGCCGCCAGCCTTCCCATGCCAACTCTAAGTAGCGCTCGTTGAGAATGCTCTCAAGCGTGGCTGTGATGTCGGAAAGTCCTACGCGCCTGCGTACCTTATTAAGATAATCGCTGCCGTCGATTCCGTTCCTGACGGCAGCCTCGGCTCTCATCAGCAGCACGTCGGCATAGCGGAAGAGCACAATATCGTTGTTGCATGCGCGGCCGTCGGCGTTGGCATTGGGATCGTTGGCATATTTGTGGAGGCGCGCACCGGCTGTTTTTTCGTAGTCGCTGCCCGTAAGGTCGAGCTTCACCATGGATGGATAGTATACGAGGGGTGACTTCCCGTCGTCCTGAAGCACCGCCCTACCCTCTTCCTTCACAGTTCCTGCATAGAAAGTCATGCCGAAGCGCGGGTCTTCGTCAGCCTCGCCGTAATGGAAAGCGTTGAGCAGGTCGATGGTGGCACTGGTTCCGTTTTCAGAAGCGCCCCCCAGCGCAGCCCCGTGGCTATAGTGGCGCGAGCGGAAAAAGTAGGTGTACCAGTTGTTGTAGAGGTTGGGATTCATCGGAATGGTGAAGATGTTTTCGCGCGATGATTCGTTGGTGGGCGTGAAGTTGTCGCTGAACAGCTGCTCCAACTGGTAGTTGTAACGGTCGATGCTGTCGCAGCATGCCTCACAATACTCCCATGCGTTGAGCTGTTTGCCATTTTGCTGGAATCGGATATCAGAGCCTGAAGGTCTTGGAGTGGTCGTCCAGTTGTCGTGGGTGTACACTTCGGCATTCAGAGCGAGCTTGGCAAGAAGGAAGAAAGCCACCGGCCGCGTGATCCGTCCGTAATGATCACCGGGGATATTGCTCTTTGCGGGGGCGAGCAGGGGCAACGCTTCCTGCAGTTCTTTCACCGTGAACCAGAACAGTTCGCTACGCTTATTCTGGCGGATGTCGGTGGTTTTGATGTCGGTGGAGGTAACGAGTGGGATGTTGCCGAAGAGATCCATCAGATAGAAATAGTACATGGCTCTCACCGCCCTCAGCTCTGCGGTGTAGGCATCCAGTGCGTCTGCATCGCTGCTGTGTGCGCTTTTGTATTTGCCCACTATCTCAAGATAATCGTTGCAGGTCATCACCACCTGGTAGAGATAGTCCCACATGTCTTTCATCGAGGCTGTTCCGGGATTCCATGTGTGAAGGAAGAGTGTCTGCCAGAATCCTCCGTCATACCAGTCACCGCCTCTTGTGGGCATGATAGCTTCGTCGGTGGTGAGCGAATTGAAGTCGAACACGCCGCGACCGGTGCCTTGCAATCCTTTGGAGTCTTGGTTTCCGCCGATGCTGTTGTAGATGGCGAGCACGGCATTGTTCCTCAGGTCGGCGAGGCTGTTGTAGGCCTGTTCCTCGGTAAGCGACCCTTCGGGCTTCTCTTCGAGGAACGAGCTGCATGCAGAAAGTGCGCATGCAGCTATTAGCACGATGATATATCTTGAATGCTTCATGGCGTCATGATTTCTTAGAAGTTGATGCCGATACCCACGGTGTATGTATGATAGATCGGATAGGAACGTTTGTCGTCAACACCGAGCGTTCCGTTTACGTTAGAGCTGTTGATCATAGGTGTCAGACCGCTATAGCTGGTGAAGGTTGCCACATTGTTCATGGTGAGCGTGAGCCGTAGCCCCTCCACGAATCGGTTCTTGCGAAGCGGCACTTGCCATGCCACGGTGATGTAGTCGATGTTGGCATAGTTGCCGTTTTCCAACCAGTAGTCGGTCACCTCCTGATCTTGGATATTTGCTTTCGGTGCTTCTGCCAGGATGTTGTAGAGCGGGAACGAGGTGACATTCATGTAGGCGAGGCTTGTTCCATTGAATATCTTATGCCCGAAGGCGCCATTCACCTGCATTGATACGTCGAAGTTCTTGTAGCGGAGCGAAATGTTTGAGCCTACGAGCACCTTGGGCATGGCCTGCCCGGCAATGTATTCACTGCCGGTTGCGTATTCATATCCGCCGTCGGGCGTAGCAACGAGACCCGTGCATCTTTTCAAGAAGAACGAGCCTAATGGCTGTCCTACAATCTGGAACGTAACATCATTGTTGCCATGGAAGCCTGCACCGTTCAGTTTGGCTATGGCTTGCTGCGAGGGAGCTTCCAAATGCTCTCCGTTGTAGTCACCGCTCAGCGACAGCAAACGGTTGCCTTGGAATGAAATGTTGCCGTTGATGGTCAGTCCGATGTCCTTTGTGAGAATCGGTGTGCCACCGATGGAGAACTCCAGTCCGTGGTTGCGCATGGATCCGATGTTGGCCACGAGTGTTCCATACTTGAAGGGCGGCACGCTGACGGTATAGGGATAGAGCATGTCGTCCACGTTTGTGCGGTAGAAGTTCATGGAGAACAGCAGCCGGTTGTTGAGCATCTGTGCGTCAATGCCGACATTGAAGGTTCGCGAAACCTCCCATTTCAAATCGGGATTTACGTTTTTCAGCTGAGCCAACGACACCACGTTGCCGTTGCCTGCTGCCACGAACCCGTTGGGATTGAGCAGATTCATGGTGGTATAGCTGTCGATGCCAGCCTGATTGCCGGCAAGTCCGTAGCCGATATTCAGCTTGAGATTGCTGAAAAGATGCTGATTCTGCATGAATTTCTCTTTGGTGATGACCCACGCTCCCGACACGGAAGGAAAGAAACCCCACTTATGGTTCTCGCCGAACTTGGAAGATCCGTCGGCACGCGCTGTAAACGCCAAGCTGTAGCGCTCTGCAAACGTGTAGTTTATTTTCCCCATGAAGGATGTCATCTTAGGACTCTCGTAATAGGAATTGGTTCCGCCCCACGGACGGAGTGCTCCAGCAGAGAGGTTATCATAGCCGAGCAGGTCGGTGGAGAAATTGGTTACGGTGGTATAGAACCCGCGGTGCGTGTCTTTCTGTAGTTCGGCAAGAGCGGTGATGCCGATGTCGTGAACGCCTGCTCTCTTATTGAAACTCACTACGGCGTTGCCCAGCAGGTTTTCCATCTTGGCGGTGGAGCGGTAGGCTTGCGCCTTGTTCCAAACAGAAGTGGGCAGGTATTGCGCATTCTGTTCCACGTCGTAAGTGTATGCCCCGAAAAGGGTCAGAGTGAGTTCAGGCAGCAGGTTGAACGTCAGTTTGGCATGTGTGTTGATATGTGAATTCTCATCGTGGTCTTTCTCGTCGAGCAAAGCCTGTGGGTTATTGATTTGCGATGCCGAAGGATAGCCGTCCCAAGAGTTGCCGCCATTCTTGTGATCAGGGAATGTTGGGTTCCATGCGGCTGCAGAATAGAAGAGCTTCTGCTCATCGAAGATTTTCTGCTTCTTGCCTGTAGAGCCGAACATGCCGATATCGATGCGGAGCAAACCGTCGAACATCATCTGCGTCATGTTCATGTTCGACATGAACGTGCGGTCGCCCATGCGCTTGATAACGGTGTTGTTGTTGATGTAGCCTAACGAAACGCGGTAGTTTGACTGTTCGCTTCCTCCGTGGAATGCCACATGATGCTGCTGCGTGAAGCCGGTGCGCTGGATGGTTTTCTGGAAATTGGTGGCAGAACCCAGGTCAATGACGGAGATGCCGGTCTTCTTTGCATAGTCGCGGTAGGCATCGGCACTGAGCATATCGAGCGTTTTGTAGACGGAAGAGATGCCGAAAGAGCCGTTGTAATTGACCTGCATCTGTCCCGCTTTTCCCCTCAAAGTGGTGATTTCAATGACTCCGGCAGCACCCCTCGAACCATATTGCGATGTCTCTGAGGCATCTTTCATGATGGTAAAACTCTCAATGTCGGTGGGGTACACGCTGGAAAGAAGCGTGAGGTCGCCCATCACACCATCCACGATAATAAGCGGGTCGTTGCCTCCGGTGAGCGAAGTGGTGCCACGAAGGCGCACAGCACTCATGGCATTGGCTCCATTGCGTTCAACTTGCAGACCTGCAACGCGCCCGCGAATGGCATCCAATGCGTTGGTAACCTGATCCTTGTTGTTCATCTGGCTTTCACCGATCCTGTTCACATTGGCTGTGACAGAGCTTGCACTGACGGTTGAACTGCCCGCCATCAGTGAGTCGCTGCGCTCATTCTGGGCTGGCAGGGTGAAGACATGTGCAATAACATAAAGGATCAGGATTGTTTTCTTCATGGCTTGGCGGAATGACTATTTGTGATCTTGATAGTATTTTAGTCCGCGCTTCACATTTTCCTTCACAGCATCGCTGGAAAGGGTTGCGCCTGTCACACCGTCAACCTTCATCTTGATTGCCTTGGCAACCTTCTTTCCGTCCCATTTGCCAAGAATCTCGTTCTTTATTCTTACGAAATACTTTGGAGTCTCTTGGTTGCGGACGGCCTCAATCTTCACCACCTTGTCGCCTTTGATATGAATCTTCAATGGAGTGGTTCCGCGATAGCCTTTCACATCGCTTGCCAACGAGGCGGTGTTCACTACGTAAGTGCCATCGGCCATTTTAGTCATTGCTGAATCCTGAGCCTTTCCGGCGAAAGCCTGCGGCATGGTTACTACTGCTGCAAGCATCATGCTACAGAGCATGAAAACAAAAAACTTTTTCATCGTTATTTCTTCCTTTGTTGTTTATATGAAAGCAAAGATAATGATTTTCCTTGAAAATCGTATATCTGTTAACCTATTTTATGATGTTTGTCTGTCATTCGTCGATCTTCATCTCACCGTCAAAGGATATCGACTGGCGGTTTCTCGACTGAACGTGGATGGTGGAATTGCCATTGGCGAACACCTCTATAGAGTAAAAGAGAATGTCCTCGCCATTGTCAGTAGAAAGTTCTATTCTCCGCATGTGCTTCTTGGGGAAGGACTCCTGATACTGCCTGATGGGAGCCTCGAAGTTTAGAGCCTTGCCGCCGCCATAAGGCACCTGATAGGCTCTTCCTAAATAGGGAAGATAAGAAAGAATGCTGTCGTTTCGTATCTCCATAGAGAAATAGGTAGAAAGGCTTTTGCTTGGATAGTTGAGCGGGTGCATCATGTCAACTTCTATCTTGAAATGCCTGTTATCGAGCATTTCGTTCACTTTCTTCTCTACGAGGGTTCTTTTCTCGGATTTTGACAAGCCTGATTCGTTGCTCATTGTGGCGCATCCCCAAAGAATGCATGCCGCCATCATGAAGAAAACTGTCTTTTTCATGTTATACACCTCTACTTTCTTATGTGATAATATGCATTGCTGTGTCAAGAAATATGCGTTGCAGTGTCAAGAAGAATCATCCCACGGTGCCTTCCAAGGTAACGCTGAGCAGTTTCTGCGCCTCAACAGCAAACTCCATAGGGAGCTTGTTGAGCACCTCTTTGGCATAGCCGTTTACGATAAGGCCGACGGCTTGCTCTGTAGGAATGCCGCGCTGGTTGCAGTAGAACAGCTGGTCTTCACTGATTTTAGAGGTTGTTGCCTCGTGCTCGAAGATGGCTGTGCTGTTATGCACATCCATATAGGGGAAGGTATGCGCTCCACAGTCGCTGCCTAACAGAAGCGAGTCGCAAGAAGAATAGTTGCGCGCATTGTCAGCACTTGCAGCAGCGCGCACCAATCCGCGATAGCTATTCTGCGAATGTCCTGCAGAAATACCCTTTGAGATGATGGTGCTTTTCGTATTCTTGCCGATGTGAATCATCTTGGTACCTGTGTCGGCTTCCTGATAGTTGTTGGTGACGGCGACAGAATAGAATTCGGCAATGCTGTTGTCGCCACGCAGCACACAGGAAGGATACTTCCACGTGATGGCAGAGCCTGTTTCCACTTGTGTCCATGACAACTTGGAATCCACGCCGCGCAAATCACCTCGCTTGGTAACGAGGTTGAGCACACCGCCCCTTCCCTGCTCGTCGCCGGGATACCAGTTTTGCACTGTGGAATATTTCACCTCTGCTCGGTCTTTCACAATGATTTCAACAATGGCTGCATGGAGCTGGTTCTCATCACGCATAGGTGCCGTGCAACCTTCCAGATAACTCACATAGGCATCATCGTCGGCAATGATGAGCGTGCGCTCAAACTGGCCTGTGTTTCGGGCATTAATACGGAAATAGCTGCTCAGTTCCATGGGACAACGCACACCCTTGGGGATGTAGACAAAGGAACCGTCGCTGAACACGGCACTGTTCAGGGCGGCAAAGAAATTATCACGATATGGGACTACCGTACCCAAATATTCCCTTACCAGCTCACCATGTTCCTTGATAGCTTCGCCGACGGAACAGAAAATCACACCTTTCTCGCGCAGCTTTTCCTTGAAAGTGGTCTTCACCGACACAGAGTCCATGATGGCATCTACTGCTGTATTGCCACTCAGAGCGAGGCGTTCCTCTAAAGGAATGCCCAGTTTGTCGAATGTCTTTTCCAGCTCTGGATCGATTTTTCCGTCACCTTGTGGTTTCTTTGCCATAGGATCAGCATAGTAGGAGATTTTCTGGTAGTCGATGGGTGGCACATGAACGTGTCCCCATGTGGGTTGCACCTGCTGCTGCCAGTAGCGAAACGCCTTGAGGCGAAACTCGAGCATCCACTCGGGTTCGCCTTTTTTCTGAGAGATGAGCCGAACAACATCCTCGTTCAGTCCTTTCTCTATAATCTCTGTATGCACATCCGTGGTGAAGCCGAACTCATATTTCTGCTCTGCCACCTGACGGACAAACTCATTATTCTGTTTCATTTAGCATTGAACATTAACCATTGAGCATTGACCATTGAACATTGAACATTGAGTCAAAGAACAAGGCGCAGCCAATGTTCAATGCTCAATGTTCAATGTTCAATCAATTATAGTTTCTGTTCTACTTCGATTTCCGTGAAGGTCTCAATAATATCGCCTACCTGGATATCGTTGAAGTTGACCAGCGAGATACCGCACTCCAAGCCCGTTGCCACTTCCTTGGCATCGTCCTTGTAGCGTTTCAAGGCATCGATGTTGGCGGTATGGATAACAATACCATCGCGAATCACGCGAGCCTTGTCCTTGTTGTGAACCTTGCCGTCGATGACCAGACCACCGGCAACAGTACCCACCTTGGAAATCTTGAACACCTGTTTCACCTCAATCTCACCAGAAACAACCTCCTTCTTCACCTTATCGAGCATACCCTGCATAGTGGAACGAACTTCGTCGATGGCATCGTAGATGATAGAGTAGGTGTTAATCTCTACACCTTCGCGCTCTGCCAGCTTACGCGCATCGGCCGATGGACGAACCTGGAAGCCTACAATGATGGCATCGGAAGCCGAAGCCAGCATGACATCGTTCTCTGAAATCTGTCCTACTGCCTTATTGATAACGTTCACCTGAACCTTCTCGGTAGAGAGTTTGATGAACGAATCGCTCAATGCCTCGATACTACCATCGGTATCACCCTTCACAATGATGTTCAGTTCATGGAACTCGCCCAATGCGAAGCGGTGTGACAATTCGTCGAGTCCGAGAGTCTTCGTTGTACGGATGGACTGTTCACGCTGCAATTGCGTACGTTTGTTTGTAATATCGCGCGCATCCTGTTCGGTTTCCATCACATGGAAGGTGTCACCTGCTGTAGGAGCACCGTTCAGTCCCAGAATGATGGCGGGCTCAGCAGGTCCGGCTTTCTGAATGCGCTGGTTGCGCTCGTTGAACATTGCCTTAATGCGACCATAACTTGTACCAGCCACTACGATGTCGCCAACCTTCAATGTTCCATTTGAAACGAGCACAGTGCTCACATATCCGCGACCCTTGTCGAGTGAAGACTCGATGATGGAACCTGTTGCCTTGCGGTTTGGATTTGCCTTCAAGTCGAGCATCTCTGCTTCAAGAAGCACCTTTTCGAGCAGCTCGTCAACGCCGATTCCTTTCTTGGCACTGATTTCCTGACATTGGTACTTGCCGCCCCATTCCTCAACGAGAAGATTCATGTTGGCAAGGTCTTCACGAATCTTGTCGGGATTCGCTCCTGGCTTATCGATCTTGTTAATGGCAAACACCATCGGCACATTGGCTGCCTGCGCATGGGCAATGGCTTCCTTAGTGGTTGGCATCACGCTATCGTCGGCGGCAATGATGATGATGGCGATATCAGTTACCTGAGCACCACGGGCACGCATGGCAGTAAATGCCTCGTGTCCTGGCGTATCGAGGAATGTAATCTTGCGACCGTCTTTCAGTTCCACGATGTAGGCACCGATGTGCTGGGTGATACCTCCTGCCTCACCAGCAATGACATTCGTATTGCGGATGTGATCGAGCAATGAAGTCTTACCATGGTCAACATGTCCCATCACGGTAACAATCGGAGCGCGTGAAACGAGATCGTTCTCATCGTCAGCCTCCTCAGTGATGGCGTTCTGCACTTCGGCACTTACGTATTCGGTCTTGAAACCAAATTCATCAGCCACGATATTAATGGTCTCTGCATCAAGACGCTGGTTGATACTAACCATGATGCCGATGCTCATACAAGTGCCAATCACCTGGTTAACGCCTACGTTCATCATTGTGGCAAGCTCGCTAACAGTAACGAACTCGGTCAGTTTGAGCACCTTGCTCTCAGCGGCCTGCGATGCCATCTCCTCGTGAAGCTTCTCCTGTACGGCATCACGCTTCTCTTTGCGGTATTTGGCACCTTTCTTGTTCTGGCTCTGCTTGTTGGTCAGACGGGCGAGTGTCTCCTTTACCTGGCGTGCCACGTCTTCCTCATTAACTTCGAGCGGTTTCTGAATGCGCTTCTTGTTTTTCTTCTTGCCACCTCCCGCATTCTGATTGTTTACATTGTTCTGCTTGCCGCTCTGTTTGCCACCTTGCGGCTTGCGACCTTCTGCCTCAATGTCAACACGCTCCTTGTTGATGCGGGTGCGTTTCTTTTTCTCGCTATTTCCGTGTGCTTGCTGGGCTTTCTCCTCGCGTTCACGGCGTTTCTCCTCCTTCGACTTTTTCTTAGGACGAGTGCTTTGGTTGATGGAGTCGAGGTCTATCTTGCCTAACACATTCACTTTCGGGGCGAGTTTCTTCTCGCTTTTCAAAGTGAACACTTCTGCAGGAGCTGGCTGGGCTGTCGCTATTACCTTTGCTTCTTTATCCTCAACTTTGGCAATCTCTACAGGCTTTTCCTTTATGACCGGAGCCTTGACTGCCTTTTCGCTTTTTGGCTCCAATTCCTTTTTTGAATCCTTTGATGCTAACTGCTCTGGCTGCTTTGGTTGTTGAACAGTCACATCCTTTTTTTCTTCAACTTTCTTCGGTTCTTCCTTTGGTTTTGGTTCAGGCTTCGGGCTCACGGCAGCAGCCTTCGGCTCTTGTTCAGGCTTGGGGGCAGGAGCCTCAGATTTCACTGGCTCGGGCTTCTTGCCTAAGTTGTTCAAGTCGATTTTACCCAATGGCTTGAACTGTTGTTTTTGCGCAGTAATGGTTTCCGCCACCTCCTTTGTCTCGGCGGGGCGCTTCTTCTCCTTGGGATGCTTGGCAAACAGTTTTTCTGCAAGGCCTTTCACTTCCTTGTCCTTCTTGAACTGTTTAACGAGAGCCTCATATTGCTCGTCATTCAGTTTGAAGCTCAAGTCGCTCCTGACCTCACCCAAGTCGTTTCTTTTCTCCAGGAATTCAACTGCCGTTTGAAGTCCTATGTTCAACTCTCTAATTGCTTTATTTAATCTGATGCTCATTAACTACTCCTTATTGTTCAAATTCTGCCTTTAATACATTAATCAAATTGTCAACCGTCTCTTCCTCAAGATCGGCTTTCTCCACCAGCATCTCTCGCGGCGCATTCAGCACGGCTTTGGCTGTGTCAAGACCTATGGCCTTGATGGCGTCGATTACCCACTGATCTACCTCATCAGCAAACTCATCCAAATAGATGTCCTCGTCGGCCTCACTATCATCAATTTCACGGAATACGTCAATAGTATATTCCGTCAGCATACTTGCCAACTTGATGTTCAAACCGCCACGACCGATAGCAAGCGACACCTCTTCAGGCTTCAAGTAAACTTCTGCCTTGTGTTCCTCTTCATTCACATTGATGCTCGACACCTTAGCCGGGCTCAGAGCACGCTGGATGAAGAGTTTGATGTTGGATGTGTAGTTGATAACGTCGATATTCTCATTATTCAGCTCGCGAACGATACCATGAACACGACTTCCTTTAACACCTACACAAGCACCAACAGGGTCGATACGCTCATCATAGCTTTCAACTGCAATCTTGGCACGTTCACCAGGCATGCGAGCAACGCGGCGAATTGTGATCAGACCGTCATTGATTTCTGGCACTTCTGCCTCAAGCAATCGCCTGAGGAACTCAGGGCTTGTACGGCTCAGTATGATTTTCGGATTGTTGTTCTCATTGTTCACTTGGTGAATCACGGCACGAATGGTCTCGCCCTTGCGATACTGGTCGCTGGGAATCTGCTCGCTTTTGGGGAGAATCAACTCGTTGTTTTCATCGTCAACGAGCAGCACTTCGCGCTTCCAAACCTGATAAACCTCGCCGCTTACAACTTGTCCCACGCGATCCTTGTATTTGTTGTACAGGCTGTCGTGCTCAAGTTCCAGAATCTTCGATGCCAAGGTCTGGCGCAGGTTAAGGATAGCGCGGCGACCGAACTTGGTAAAGTCGACACGCTCTGACACATCTTCGCCAATTTCATAGTCATCTTCTATCTTCTGAGCGTCGCTCAGGCTGATTTCCCGATTCTCGTCCTGCACCTCACCGTCAGCCACAACTACGCGGTTGCGGTAAATCTCAAAGTCACCCTTGTCGGGGTTCACAATCACGTCGAAGTTCTCATCGCTGCCGAAAATCTTGGCAATCACGTTGCGGAAACTCTCTTCCAGAACGCTTACCAATGTGGTACGGTCGATGTTCTTGTCCGTCGTGAACTGATTGAAGGTGTCTACCATGCTTACGGTATCCACTGCTTTCTTTGTTGCTGCCATAGCTTATTTGAAACTTATTAGATATTTTGTATATTTCACTTTATCCATCTGGAAGTGCTTCTCCACATCCTGAAGCACAGGACGCTTCTTGCCTTCCAGCTTCACCTTTTCCTTAATGGTTACCGTGAAGTTACTGCCGTCAACTCCTGACAGCACTCCCTTGTATTTCTTTCCGTCGGCATCCAGGACCTCAACGTCCTTGCCAACATAGTTCAAATATTGTTGAGCCACCTTGAATGGCTGCCCCAGTCCAGCTGATCCCACTTCCAGTTCAAAGTCTTCTTCATCTCTGTTAAGACTTTCTTCAATAAAGCGGCTCAGATCTACACAATCTTCAATCCATACGCCATCAGCATGGTCAATCTCGACCACAATCTTGTTGTCGGTGCTGATTTCCACATCAACGAGGAAATACTCCTTGTCCTGAAGCCACTCCTCCACTAAGCCTTTTACAATGTTTTTGTCAATCATATATGCATTATATAAATTAAAATGAGGAGCTTTTGTCAAGCCCCTCATTCCTCTGAACGGCTGCAAAATTACGAATAATTCTGCAAACCGCCAAATATTTTCGTGAGATAATTGATGAAAACCTGAAAACTTTATGGTTTTCGTGCGTCGGAGTCCAGTCTTTTTGATATTTAGATGCTGTTTCCTTATCTTTTCAAGGACTCGGCTGCAGGAGAAACACTAAGCAGTTTCACATACGGTTTCTGCTTCGTTATTCTTTTCTGCTTTCAGGAATCAGTATTCGGTGGTATTCTTCCATGTTGTTCAACAGACGAACTGCCTCTTTCATCTGCTTATCGTATTTCAGCCCAAACTCCACTGCGCCACTCTGATAATAATATGCAGAGACGATATCATCTGCAAGCACATGCTTTATCACATCTTTATGTCGTTTCAAGTCGCGCTCAAGATTGTGCGACAGCTTTTTTTCCAGAGCCTCGAATTCAGGTTTAGCATCCTCATAATACCCCTCGAATTCCATTAACTTCTTCAAATCCTTCATAGCCTTCTCGCTTTCCGGATCGTAGGTAAAGCCGCTCTTCAGCACCTTTTGGCAGAAATCCTCATACTCGGCATCGCTCATTTCAAATTCAGAGGGTGCAGCAATGGTAGGATGGCTGGCAATATAGTCGACCACATAGTCAAACATAACTTCTGTAGAGTCCCTGCCGCCAGCACTGAGATAATAGGCGATGTTTGGAAGAGAGTCTGGACGGATTTCAACATCAGGCATAATGCCCCCGCCATCGCGCACCTCACGACCGTTGACTGTGTAGAATACGTGGGTGAGTGAGTCGGGTATATGTTCAGCAGCCTCTCCACTTCCACCTTTGTAGTTGATGGCCTGGATACAACGCCCACTGGGTATGTAATACTTGCCTGTAGTGAGTTTCATCTGCGTATTATATGGCAAATCCAATGGCATTTGCACAAGCCCTTTCCCATAGGTGCGCGTACCTACTATTACGGCGCGGTCAAGGTCTTGTAAAGCTCCGCTGGTGATTTCGCTTGCCGATGCCGTGCCATCGTTCACGAGCACCACTACAGGAATAATAGAATCGAGAGGTTCCACGGTTGTCTTGTATTCGTGATTACCACGCTCCATCTTTCCACGGTTCTGCACCACAGTGATACCTCTTCTCACAAAGAGATTCACCAGATTTGCAGCTTCCTGCTCACTGCCGCCACCATTACCACGGAGGTCGAGCACCAATTTCTGCATACCTTGTTTCTTCAGGTCGATAAAAGCGCGACGCACTTCCTTGGCGCAACCATCCACGAACTGTGTAAGATAGATATAACCGATGCTATCGGTAAACATACCATAATAAGGAATTGTTGGCATTTGTTGAATAGTACGGCGCGTGATCTTCATCTCATGAATCTTACCCGTACTGGGTCTGCGCACTTTCAGCAAGAATGAAGTACCGGCATCGCCACGCAAATGGTCACTCACATATTTCGTATCTTTACCAATCATCGTGCTATCGTCGATACTCAGGATAATGTCCCCCTTCTTCAGCCCTGCCTCTTGCGACGGGGTGTTGAAATAAGGCTCATCAATCACAGTGTTCTTCAGTTTCATATGAAAACGGATGAGAGCTCCGATGCCAGCGTACTTTCCTGTAATAAAAGCCTTCAAGTCGTTCGACTCAGGATAATACACCGTGTAAGGATCCAGTTGATGCAGCATTGAGTTAATGCCTGTGGTAATCAGTTTATTGGCATCCAGTGTGTCCACATACAACATATCGAGATTCTTATAAAGAACATTGAAAATCTCAAGGTTCCTTGCCACCTCAAAATTATGGTTTTTGCTGTCCTGTGCTATCATGGGCAACACGGAAAGCATTGCAAGCATCAGTGGGATTAATCTTTTCATCTTTTATTTGAATAATTAAAGGCAGACGATATTCCAGCCCGCTACTACATTGTTATTGTTCATTAGCGAATGCAAAAATACATCATTCAAACCGTATTACCACCATTTTAGCTGAAAAATAGTGTATTTTTATCGTTTCTTAAATTTTTTCGCAAAAAAGTTTGGTGGTTTCAAAAAAACGCTTTACCTTTGCACCCGCAAATCAGAAATGACGCGCACCTGCTTCAGTAGCTCAGTTGGTTAGAGCACCTGACTGTTAATCAGGGGGTCGTTGGTTCAAGCCCATCCTGAAGCGCAAAAATCAAAATTGCCACATGGCACTGCAAATCAAGGAGTTAGAGAAAATCTGACTCCTTTTTGTTTTCTATAATATTTCAAAGTTGCACCCAATTTGCACCCATTTTTAAGCAAGACATACTAACTGCACCCAATTTCTTGCAGATTGTCTCAAAGAACTAATCAACAGTTTCTTTATCAGGTGTCAGAACCCAATCGTATTTCTTCACCCATCGCCAAACGGTTACACGGGAGAGATTGGTCATATTCTGAATTTGTAGCTTGGATAGGCCAATACGCATAAGATAGCAGACTTGCATCTGCTGCTCAGTGAAGGTGCCTAACTCTTTCAAAAGTCTGTCTTTGAATGTCGGGTATAGTTCATCTACAGCCTGATAAAGTTGCTTCCAATCAGCCGCT
>JAFUVB010000102.1 GCA_017471245.1 Prevotella sp. | reverse complement strand
CTCTTCACTCTTCACTCTTCACTTCTAATCTCTAAACCTCTCAGCCTGCTCCTGAATGAGTGCGATATCGTCGAAATAGTTGATCTTCATGGCTTCGCGCACCTCGTGCAACGTCTGTGCTGCCACCTCGCGTGCCTCGTCAGAGCCCTTCTTCAAGATGCGATACACCTCGGGGATGTCCTGCTCAAACTCATGGCGGCGCTGGCGGATTGGCTCCAGCTGCTTGTTGAGCACCTTCATCAAGAACTTCTTGCACTTCATGTCGCCGAGTCCTCCGCGGCGATAGTGATCCTTCAGCTCATCCAGATTATTGTAGTCAGGCCAGAACTCCGCAAAGTCATCATCAGTGGAGAAGGCATCTAAATAGGTGAACACCACATTGCCCTCCACATGACCGGGATCTTCCACGCGCAGATGTTCGGGGTCGGTATATGCCGACTTCACCTTCGTCTCCACCTCCTTGGCGGTATCGCTCAGGTAGATGCAGTTGCCGAGGCTCTTCGACATCTTTGCATTGCCATCAGTTCCAGGCAGTCGCAGACACGCCTGATTGGTGGGAAGCATGATCTGCGGCTCCACCAGCACCTCACCGTATGTCGCATTGAAACGACGCACAATCTCGCGGCACTGTTCGAGCATGGGTTCCTGATCCTCACCCACCGGCACCGTTGTCGCCTTGAAGGCTGTGATGTCGGCAGCCTGCGAGATGGGATAGGTGAAGAATCCCACGGGAATGGACGTCTCAAAGTTGCGCATGGCAATCTCCGTCTTCACGGTAGGGTTGCGTTGCAGTCGGCTCACGGTCACTAAGTTCATATAATAGAACGACAACTCCGTCAGTTCGGGAATCATCGACTGTATGAATATGGTGGCTTTCTGCGGGTCGAGTCCCACGGAGAGATAGTCGAGAGCCACTTCGATGATATTCTGTCTCACCTTTTCCGGATTGTCGGCATTGTCGGTCAGTGCCTGTGCGTCGGCAATGAACACAAACATTTTATCGAAGTCACCTTCGTTCTGCAACTCCACGCGGCGGCGCAGGCTACCCACGTAGTGTCCTAAATGCAAGCGCCCTGTAGGGCGGTCACCTGTCAGTATAATCTTTCCCATTTCTGAATTCTTTCTTTGTTTCGGTTTGCAAAGGTAATCATTTTCCCCGACATCCGCAATCTTCTTGCCTCAAATAATGCGATCTTTACATTTTCAAATAAAAACGAGCCTGGCATAATAACGTTCACGAGGCAATTGGTATCAAGAACTATTTTCATTTGTTTCCGTACGGAGTTCTTTCATGCTGATTAGACCACTCATCAAGAGTCTGCTGAGTAATGCCGTTTTCTTTCTGGAACTGAAGAAGCAGCTTGTCTGTTTTCTTACGGTAAAACTGGAGCAGCAATTCCTGCAGCTCCTGCTGCTCCTGCTCAGTGCTGATATACGACATCAAGTTCAGCACGTTCAATTGCGCGGGGTTTAATTGGGTTGCAACCATATAAGAATTATAATGTAGTTATATAACGGGTACAAAGATACAATAATTTCGAGAAAACAAAGCATTTCTTTTAGGAAAAATGCTCTTTGTAGCTTTCTTGAGGTTAAATGCAAAGGAAGAACTACTTGTTTGAAAAACCGAAAAGCGGGATGCCTGCATCTGCAAGCACCCCGCCAACAAATTAACTCAAGTTATAGTGAAAAAACTACTTTTCCCCTTTATACCTTATTATATATATTAATACTCATCGTCATCCCAGAGACTGCGCTTGCCACGGGAGTTCATGTTACCATCATCCTCGCCGATGATTAAAACGCCATCGCCACCAGGCTGGGCTGGTGTTCCAGGAGCATACCCCTCGTTAACCCAACTGTCGTTGCCAAAGAAAGTTGTTCCTTTGTAGAAGTTATACGGATCGTCGCTTGACAAGCCGAACCTAACAGCTGTGGGGTATCTGCTACCTGCCAACATTGCGGTTTTTACCTCGATATGGGTGATTTCCAATACGGGCTTAATATATGCACTTTTCATCGTTGTATCCTCCTTATTTTACGAAATATTTCTTTCCATTCACTATATACAAGCCTGTGGGCAGACCATCCAAATTGATGGAATCAGTGCGAACCACCAGACCATTGATGTTGTAGACTACCGGCAGATACTTAATCGGCTGATTCTTTTCGCGCGCTTCCTGAAGCACGTCTTCAATACCTGTTGTGGTCTCCATCAGGTCATTACGGCCAATCTCAACGTCAATCTTCTTGGAATCAGAATTCTGATTTAGATTAGCTTTCAGCCATGCATCCGCTCCTGAACTTGGCTTGATTATTGCAGTATACTGAGTCCAAGCTCCACCGTTGCCTTTGATAACATCGGATGTTTCTTTATACCATTTGGGATAATAGGCAGTTCCATAATCGTTGTCCTTTTCGCATCCAAGAAAATAGTTGCCAGATCCGATGGGTTCAGCTGCAGCATCAGTTTTGCCAATGAAGGTGAAGGTATGACCTGTATCTGTTTCACCATCATAAGCCACCTGACTGCGTGTAACGCGATCATATCCGCCTTGATCGTTCTTAACCATCTCAGTCCAGGTACCGGTATACACCTTCGTAGCTTCTCTTGCGTCGGTCAATTTGATTTCCTTTTTGTTGTCCTCAGGAGAATAGGTATAACCCTCCTTGGGCTGTGTAAGCGTCATGGCAAGATAGGCTTCAACTCGCTGTGTCGAAGAACCTGGCTCAATTCCCTTGTTCGGGTGAATCATATAAGGATGACCTCCACGTGCCAACACGTTTGTGCGGTAGTCATTATCTGCCTTTGCCACTTTGGTAAAGAAGAACACCAACGCCTCTTCTCCATCCACGTCTTTCATCACTCTGGCAGCATCAAACTCTGCAAGGTTAAAACCTTCATTGAATGCTATTGCCAGTTGTTCATCACTCACATCGCAAGGAGGACAAAGTGTATACCATGTATCATCCACCAACTTTGTGATTACCTCTGATTCAGTGAAACCAGTCTGAATTGGTAGCTGACGCCAGCCATATATTGAAGGCTGATCGAAAATGCCAGTGCTTGGATTCTTTCCGGCATCAATCCTGTTCTGGTAATCAAAGCGAGTATTCTGTGGATAAAGAGAGTATCCATCATAATAAGAATCTCCCTTTGTTGGCCAAGTATTGCCCGCAGCATCGACCATCGAATAAGTATCAGACAAATAAGTCTTATTATCTATATTTTCGGGATTAGCATCATAAAACGCTTTCAACACGGGTAAGTTAGGATAATGAAGAACAACTGTTCCAATCGTTGCAGTAGTCGTCAACTCTTGTAGGATAATCTCTTTCAGCTCAATTCTACACTTTTCTTTCGCCTGCTCTTCTGTCAAGCCTGAATTTTTGTAGTTTTGTAGCTTTTCATTATAATTGTAGTTTTCACTACATCTTTTAACGACCGTAACCACTTGTTGTTCGTAATTCGTACCCAATTGTTCTGTTGCTATGAATGTGCCGCTATTGTCACCCGTAGAAGTATCAGGATATATTCTGGGCAGTTTAGTTACATCCGTCTGCATCACATATATATCCTTCAATCCGCTGTTCTGGAAAGCACGCTTTCCGATGGTTGTTACATTCTTAGGAATTACGAGTTGCGACATTTCTTTACACAAGTGAAAAGCATCATCACCAATTGTCTTCAAGGTTGATGGCAGATGGACAGACTCTAAATTTTTACAATCATAGAATATACACGCTCCAATGTCTGTTACACCTTCTGGAATAGTAACATGTTTTAAGGCTTCGCAGTTTTGGAATACTCCATTGTATTGGTCATTTTCACTGCCTATTTTAACACCAGATATGCCACTTTCGAATATCACATCAGTTAGTTTTTCGCAATGGTAAAAAGCAGCAGCTTGTACGTTCTTTATAGATTTCGGTATATAAACTACTTTTATATATGCATTATTATAAAAAGCTTGTTTTTTAATTGTAGTTACCCCATCTGATATAATAATTGTTTCTGCTTTAAAGTCTTTGAATTCATCGTCTATTTCAGTCATTGCTGATGGAGTCGTTAAAGTGCTCTCTGCGCCAGAGCACATTTTTGCAAGAGTTCCTTTTACTTCATTTAAACTACTGACATTTAATCCAGACAAATCTAAACTTTTAAAGCTATAATTACCCATATTATTATTAAAACCGCCACCATCATTAGAAATAGTTCCTTTAATAATAGCTTTCTCTGCAGCAGCCAACTCAGCTTTGTGTTGTTCTGTAAGATCGGAGCTGTTAAAATTTTCAATAGTAACAGTCTTACCATCGGCACTGGCCGTAATAGTACCCTTCGCACCCATTGCTACACCAATGGCGAACAGGAATAGTAAAAGTTTTTTCATTTTTCTCTTAAGTTAATTATTTGATTTTTGTTATGATCGTAAATGTTATGATGCAGTCGGCACAGTTGCCGATTGCTTGATGTTGGTCGCCGGAAGCCCCTGTCCGGTGGTTATAGGGTAAGAGCGGCAGGGACTCCGTGCATGCACGCACCACTCTGTAGCGTTCAGTTTACAAAAAGAAAGGCATCTGGGTCTCACGACTTGATGCCGTATAGATGTTTTATCTGGCAATTCCGTCGGTTCTCACGAATGTAGGAAGCCTTAAAAAAAATATAACATATAACGCCTCGCAAATTGAGGCAAATTAATTAACTGAATGCAAAGGTAAGGGGATTTATCATACGAGGATGGCGAAGCGTGTAGCCAATGTGGCTACATGTAGACAAATCTACTACACTCCAGAGGCATTTTCGCCCGCCATTTCTTCGGAATAGAGGCTGAAGAAGTCGAAGTTGAGTATTCGGCTGATGTGGAGGAGGATGCCCGTGTCGATGGTCATCTTGTCGTAGATCTTGTAAATATTGGTGCGATGGCAGCCGAGTTCGTGCGCAAGCCAGACGGATGTCTTGCCCTGCGCTTCCAATTGCTGACGGATGCATTGCCCGATGTGGATCATTTTCCTGTTCTCCTTTCGGCCGAAGCCTGACGTTCTGTTTGCGCGCAGCCCCACGGCACAACATGTTGAGCGTGGACTGCCAGATGGTCCATCTCCGGTATCGAAGGTCCTAGGAAAACCCAAAAATCAAGAAATGGTATAGCACCCCACGCCTACACGCGGAGAACTATTACACCCCTCTCTGGATTTTTTCGCGAATTTCCTAGGTTCTCGATACCAAGAGTAAGCATAATACTTCTACGTATTGCCCAAAATGTCTGAATGGTATTATCTACCAATCGTCTGCAAAAATAATAATTTGTTTTGAATTATCGACCAATAATAAAAAAAAAACGACAAATTCGACCCAAATAACTACAAGACCAACAGCAAATGTGCAAGTATTTGGCTCATGAGCGGCAACTGACAGACGATTTGAATAGAAGGAATGAAACGTCTGAATATCAACAATATAAAGGAAGGATATGCCTCATCGGGGAAGCATGAATTCGAGTTCGTGAAAGTTTTTATATGAAAAACTGCGAGTTTTCTTCACAAAAACTCGCAGTTTTCAATTCAAAAAGCGACAGTTTCTGGCGCAAACAGTCGCAGTTTCTGAAAATAAACTATTTCGGAATGCTAATCAGCCGTTATTTCAACACCACTTTCTTGCCATTCTGGATGTAGATGCCGCGTGCGGGATTCTTCACTTCGCGCCCCTGCAGGTCGTAGATCTTGTCGTTGAGCCTGGCGGGTGCAGCCTCCACGTTGATGATGGCTGTGGAGATGGAGACATTCTCACTCTTGTTTGAGATGGTGGAGATATCAAGATAGGCCTGGTTGGCTGGCAGATAGGTGTCGGTGCTCTTGCCGAATCCAACCTTTCCGTCAACCTCCTTCAGCACGCGCATGGTTGTGGCATTGTAGGCCGTGCGGTTCTGGTGCTTGTAGCTCTTGATGGTCTTGTTGAAGTTGAAATATACACCTTTGAGCAGGTTGCCACTGACGGCAGCCAGCGTTTCGGTGAGAGGCAGCAGCTTGTTGTCGGCAGCATTTGGTGACGAGCATTCAAGCAACACGGGTGTTGCCCCAGGCACTTTGTCCTTGATTTCCGTCATCTGCACATTGCCCTCGTCGTCGGCACCGCTCACATAGTAGGCTTTCACCGATGACGGCAGTTTGAAAGCAAACTCGGCATAGAGCGTGGTGTAATATTTGCTGCCAATCTTCAGGGTGGGTTTCACGCCGAAATAAGCATCCCCCTCGTTGGTGACGGGCTTGATATACCAAAAGCGATTGGGATAAAGGGTACTGGCTGAATTCACCAGCACAGAGAAATATCCGGCATTGTCAATCACATAACCCATGGCAATTCCCTCCTTGGCATATGGCACATAGAGGTCGGTGCCTTCACCTTCCTCCTCGTCAATCTTCAGCACTCGGTTGATAATGCTGCTGGTGCTCACTCCCTGCGCCTGCAAGTAGTAACCCATGAGCGACGATTTGCCGCCGTTGTGATAGATGAACTTGATGATGGCGCCGGGATCGTCGACCACGTCATCGAAGGTGTTCTTCAGCGAGATGGCTCCGAAGTCGTATTTGTAGCTGCTCCCCGACACCGTCATGCTTCCCTTGTTGTCAACAAGGCTGGCATGTCTGCCTGTCTCCTTATTATATATACGGTAGTAACCATCAGGTAAGACCTGTGCAAAAACATCGGTTGCACCCATCAGCATCACGATGAACAATGCAGATAAAAACTTTTTCATATTGACAAAAATAAAATCTATAATCTTTTTACGTAAACAACTATTCGGTTGCAAAGGTATGAAAAAGTTTCTGAATAAGGAATGATTTAGTGAAAAAAAACAACAATAACACAAAGAATCATGGCCGAGACGGGAAGAAATGGCTGTTTTGCCATGAAACAGCAGGGGGCTGTCAAAAGAAACTAAAACGGATTTCACGGATTAAACAGATTATTTAAGTGCTGATTACCAGCATGACTTTAATCCGTAAAATCCGTGAAATCCGTTGTTTCTATAGGAATATCTGCATTTCAACACACATTCCTAACGATATAGATGCATGGAATCAGTCTTCCAGCACTACTTCTTTCTCGGTGAAGTCGAGCACGTTCTTGCGGTTGGCCTGCATGCGCTCGTACTCTTCCTTAGAGCCAACGATGATCTTTTCGAACTCGCGCAAACCTGTTCCGGCAGGAATGAGGTGACCGCAGATCACGTTCTCCTTCATGCCCTCAAGCGTATCCACCTTGCCACGGATGGCAGCCTCGTTGAGCACCTTGGTGGTTTCCTGGAACGAAGCGGCACTCATGAAGCTCTTTGTCTGCAGAGCGGCACGGGTGATACCCTGAAGAATCTGCGTGGAGGTAGCCGGAACGGCATCGCGCACCTGCACGGTTCTCAGGTCGCGGCGCTTGAGCATGGAGTTCTCATCGCGCAGCTTGCGGGCAGAAACAATCTGACCTTTCTGCATCGACTCGCTGTCGCCGGCGTCGATGACCACCTTCTTGCCCCAGATGCGGTCGTTCTCTTCAGCGAAGTCGAGCTTGTCGACAACCTCCTGCTCAAGGAATGTGGTGTCGCCCGGATCGTTGATTTGAACCTTGCGCATCATCTGGCGGACGATAATCTCAAAGTGCTTGTCGTTGATCTTCACACCTTGCAGACGATACACGTCTTGCACCTCATTGACGATATACTCCTGAACGGCGGTGGGACCCTTGATGGCAAGGATGTCGTTGGGTGTGATCACACCGTCGGACAACGGTGTTCCTGCACGCACGGCATCGTGCTCCTGCACGAGGATCTGCTTCGAGAGCGACACAAGATACTTGCGCTGGTCGCCGGTCTTTGAGGTAACAATGATCTCGCGGTTACCGCGTTTCACCTTACCCATGGAGACCTCACCGTCGATTTCGGAAACGATGGCGGGGTTCGACGGGTTGCGAGCCTCGAAGAGCTCCGTCACGCGGGGCAGACCTCCGGTGATGTCACCACCCTTGGCAACGGTGCGCGGAATCTTCACGATGGTAGCGCCGGTGCTCACAGTCTGTCCGTCTTCCACGACGACGTGACCGCCTACCGGGAAGATGTATGTTCCCACAATGTCGCCATTGGCATCGATGACATCGCAGGTAGGAACCCTGTTTCTGTCTTTCGACTCGGTGATGATCTTCTCAGTGAGACCTGTCGTCTCGTCGGTCTCTGCCTTATAGGTAACGTTCTCCACCACGTCGCGGAACTTCAGCGTTCCTGCATATTCGGTAACGATGACGGCATTGAACGGATCCCAACGAGCAACCACGTTGTCCTTCTCCACCATGTCGCCAGACTTGTAATAAAGCGAACTACCGTAAGGAACGTTCATGGTGGAAAGTATAATCTTGGTGTGCGGGTCAACGAAACGCACTTCAGCAAGACGGCTGACAACCATTTCGCAGTTCACCGTACCATTCTCATTCTCCTCTGTATAGGGAACCGTGCGCAACTCATCGAATTCAAGCCTACTGTCGTTCTTGGCAACGATAGAGGCATTGGCGGCTGCATTACCAGCCACACCACCGGCGTGGAACGTACGGAGCGTAAGCTGTGTTCCCGGTTCACCAATGGCCTGAGCAGCAATAACGCCGACAGCTTCGCCCTTCTGCACCATGCGCTGGGTGGCAAGGTTGCGTCCGTAGCACTTCATACATACGCCCTTCTTGCTTTCGCAGGTGAGCACCGAGCGGATTTCAACGCTCTCGATAGGCGACTGCTCGATTGCCTCAGCAACAGACTCAGTGATTTCCTCACCGGCTGCAACAATCAGTTCACCCGTGCTTGGATGGATGATATCGTGAACAGACACACGACCGAGAATGCGCTCATACAAAGTGGAAATGGTTTCATCGCCATTCTTCAATGCCGTGCATACAAGGCCGCGCAGTGTTCCGCAGTCTTCTTCCGTAATAATCACGTCGTGAGAAACGTCTACCAGACGACGGGTGAGATAACCGGCATCGGCAGTCTTCATGGCAGTATCGGCAAGACCCTTACGGGCACCGTGGGTGGAGATGAAATACTCCAGCACAGACATACCCTCCTTGAAGTTCGACAAGATCGGGTTCTCAATCGTACCACGACCCTCGGCACCTGCCTTCTGCGGCTTTGCCATCAAGCCACGCATACCAGCCAGCTGCTTGATCTGGTCTTTAGATCCACGGGCTCCTGAATCGAGCATCATGTAGACGGCATTGAATCCCTGGTCGGCCTCGGTCATCTGCTGGAGCAACACATCGCCCAAGCGGTTGTTCACGTGCGTCCAGGCATCAATCACCTGATTGTAGCGCTCGTTGTCGGTGATGAATCCCATGTTGTAGTTATCGGTAATCGCCTGCACTTCGTCATTGCCTTTCTGCACCAATTCCTCTTTCTCCTTCGGGATGATGATGTCGTCGAGGTTGAACGAAAGACCGGCAAGATAAGCCATGCGATAGCCCAGGTTCTTGATACCATCAAGGAACTCGCAAGCCTCTGCGAAACCTACATGCTTGATCACATCGGCAATGATGTCGCGCAGTGACTTCTTGGAAATGATCTTGTTGACAAAGCCCACCTCTTCGGGTATAATGCCATTCACGATGACACGTCCCACAGAGGTTTCCACCATGTGGTTATAATAGTTTCCATTCTCGTCAATGTCCTTCACCACTACCTTCACCTGAGCGTGGAGGTCGCAGCGCCCCTCATTATGGGCAATGATTGCCTCTTCGGGACCGTAGAACGTTAGTCCTTCTCCCTTGGCTCCCGGACGAATCTTCGTGATGTAATACAAGCCGAGCACCATGTCCTGAGAAGGCACTGTGATAGGTGCGCCGTTAGCAGGATTCAGGATGTTGTGGCTCTGAAGCATCAGGATCTGAGCTTCCAGCACAGCCTCGTTGCTCAATGGGAGGTGAACAGCCATCTGGTCACCGTCGAAGTCGGCGTTGAAAGCCGTACATGCCAGTGGGTGCAGCTGAATAGCCTTGCCCTCAATCAGCTTTGGCTGGAATGCCTGGATACCGAGACGGTGAAGCGTAGGAGCACGGTTCAGCAAAACGGGATGACCCTTCATCACATTCTCGAGAATGTCCCAAATCACCGGTTCGCGGCGGTCGACAATCTTCTTGGCGCTCTTCACCGTCTTCACGATGCCGCGCTCGATGAGCTTGCGGATGATGAACGGCTTATAGAGTTCAGCAGCCATCAGCTTGGGCAGACCGCACTCGCCCATCTTCAACTCTGGACCTACCACGATAACGGAACGTGCAGAATAGTCAACACGCTTACCGAGCAAGTTCTGACGGAAGCGACCCTGCTTACCTTTCAATGAATCAGAGAGTGACTTCAGCGGACGGTTGCTGTCGCTCTTCACGGCAGACGACTTACGGCTGTTGTCGAAGAGTGAGTCTACGGCCTCCTGGAGCATACGCTTCTCATTGCGGAGAATCACTTCGGGAGCTTTGATCTCAACCAGTCTCTTCAAACGGTTGTTGCGGATGATGACACGACGATAAAGGTCGTTCAGGTCGGACGTGGCAAAGCGTCCGCCATCAAGCGGCACCAACGGACGGAGTTCCGGCGGAGTGACGGGAATGATCTTCATGATCATCCACTCCGGATGGTTGGTCTCCTTGCTGCTGCGGAATGCCTCAACAACCTGCAGACGCTTCAGTGCCTCTGTCTTGCGTTGCTGAGATGAATCGCTGTTAGCACGGTCGCGCAGCTCATAGCTCAGAGAGTCGAGGTCGATGCCAAGAAGCAGGTCATAGATAGCCTCTGCACCCATCTTTGCAATGAACTTATTGGGATCAGTGTCCTCAAGGTATTCATTTCCCTGGGGCAGACTGTCCATGATATCAATATACTCGTCTTCTGAAAGCAAGTCCATCTGGTGTGAACCGATCACTTCGTTGCCTTCAGCGTCTTTCTTTCCAGCCATGACACCCGGCTGGATGACGATATATTTCTCGTAATAGATAACAGCATCAAGCTTCTTGGTGGGAACTCCGAGAAGATAACCAATCTTGTTGGGCAAAGAACGGAAATACCAGATGTGTGCCACGGGGACAACCAGCTCGATATGTCCGGTGCGCTCACGGCGCACTTTCTTTTCTGTAACCTCTACACCACAACGGTCGCATACGATACCCTTATAGCGGATGCGCTTATACTTACCGCAGGCGCATTCATAATCCTTTGTCGGACCGAAGATGCGCTCACAGAACAATCCGTCGCGCTCAGGCTTATAAGTACGGTAGTTAATGGTTTCTGGCTTGGTTACTTCGCCAAAGCTACTCTCGAGAATTTCCTCCGGTGATGCGAGCCCGATGGTAATCTTCGTAAAATTCTTCTTTACTTTTGAATCTTTCTTGAAAGCCATATTTCAAATTTACCTTTTTACTTTTTTACCTTGTT
>JAFUVB010000101.1 GCA_017471245.1 Prevotella sp. | reverse complement strand
AGCTCGTAGAGGAAAGTATTACCCAAAAACACGGAAATCGCAAGATGGCCGCGTAAAGATGCTCATGTGCCTGATTATCGCCCCCTACGCGGATTTGCTTACTTAGGCGGGGCAATTTGTTTCCCATTTATAGAGGAAAGGTAGCAAATCTTTTTTGGAATGCACAAAAAAACTGCCAGAAATACCATGATAGGCATTCTGGCAGTTTCTTTATTCAGAAATCTGAGTCAATAACTTACTTCACCGTGTCGGAAACATTCTGTTTCTCGTAGAAGGCTTTGTAGTCTTCACCGCCATATTTCAGACCGAGGTCTTCGCCGGCTATGCCGTCGCAAACGCCCTTGTAAGCCCACTTGCGCAGGTTGTTGGCATCAAACAGGTTGGGCTGTCCGCCTTCGAGCCAGTATTCATGCTCATCTGCTTGGTCGGTGAGGCTCCAGATGGTGATTCCGCTCTGCTGTGCAGCAGGCACATTTGCCTTGTATGATTCGAAAATCATCCTATAAACATCGGCCTGGCACTTGTATTGAGCTGCTGATGGACTCTTGATGGGAGAGCGCTCACCGTCTTCATAGCCGCACATGTCAACATCCAGCTCGGTCACGCGAACCAGCTTGCCCGTGGCAGCCAGAGTCTTGAACTGAGCGTCCACCTTTTCCTTGAGGTTGGCAATGATGGTGGCATTGTCGTCGGCATTGTCGGTGGGGTTGATGGCGATGTGCATCTGCGTTCCGATACCGTCGACAATCGGTGTACCGTTGGCAGCGTCGATGCTCTTCACCCAGTCGATGAGGGCGGCGAGCTTGCCGGGAGAGGTCTCTAAATTGTAGTCGTTGATGAAGAGTTTGGTATTCGGGAAATACTTACGGGCAAACTGGAACGCCTTCACACCATAGTCTTTCACGTAATAGCCCCAATAGAAGTGGCCGTTATCCCAGTTCAGGGTAATGTCACTCTCGGTTTCCACGGGTTCGGTGTCGTTTCCGCCAAACACATTGTCCACACCGCGCACCTTGTTAGAGCCGTCGGCAATGGCTTCGTTGATCACATCGTAACCGTAAGGCGTGATGCCCTTCCCGTTCAGATAGTCGGCCATGCTGCTGATCCATGATTCCATGGCATCTGTAAGGATGGCATCCTTTTCCTCTGCTGTCTTGGGCGTGTATTTCATCTGCACACGACGGGGAGCAGCTTTTTGCTTGGAAGAAGTGCTCTCTCCTTCCTCGCTGAGCAAGGTGACACGCACATCGTCTACATAGTAAGTAACACCAGGTTCTGTTCCGAGGTCAATGCAGAAGTGCCAAGTAGTGGCACCATCCTTGAAGTCGTGGCTCATGTTCTGCATCACATAGTTGATTTCTGTCCAACTGGTAGATGTTTCAAACGATTCCGTCCAGCTCGACTGCTTGCCTGTCCAGTTCACCCAAGGCCACTGGTTTGTAATCTCATCGCCAGAAGGATAGGATACGCGACCTTTGCCTACCTGGCTCGACTTAATGAAGAAGGCGATGCGAACTTTCTCGCCGGGGAATGTAGGCATACCAGCCGTGGTGATTTGTAAATCCCAGTAGTTCTTGCTGTCATCCTTGGCGGTCAGTTTCAGAGCGTGAGAGCCATCTATGGCATCATCCAGTTCTACTACTTCTACACCAGCACCCGGATTATTGAACGTCCAGCCATTGGTTCCGTTCTCGAAAGAGCCATTCTCTGCATAGTTGGTTGGACCTGTCTTCTTCTTGCCGAACTTCACATTGTCGATCCACACATATCCAGTAGCAGCACCAAAGTCGAAGGTTATATGGTCGAAGGCAGAATTAATAATGTCCGCTGTCATTTCGAACTCATGCTCGTAGTAGGTCCATTCACCAGCCTTGTTAATAGGAGAACCCAGATATTTCTTGGCAGAATAGGTGTTGCGGTTCTGTAGCTGTGCCTGGAACTGGGTGTCGATATGGTCGCCCATGACATAGAACGAGAGTACATAGGTTTCGCCTTCCTCATAAGTGACGGCTGGCAACTTGTAGAAAGCCTGAGCACTGTAGTTGGCTCCAGCAGCAGGGTTGTAGAGGCGGATGGCATAATCGCTCTCAAAGCCCTCGCCTTTGTCGGAGATTTCCTGCTTACATCCCGCTGAAGACCAAGCACCCCATCCAGAGGTATTGCCTGCCTCAAAGTCGGAATTGGCAACGATATTTTCCACATTCTCGCTCGCATCTTGGATGATTTCCACGCTGGGAACGATGAGCGATCTCAGATATGTCTGGTTCTGCTGTGTGTGCCAGAAGAAGTTGTGACCGTAGAGCTTCATGCCTGCGGGCATGGCATCGAGATAAGTATCCAATGAGGCTGTGTTGAGTGTACCTGAATTGCTCATCATGGCATCATGTTTCATGGCGTTGCCCCAAGTAATCATCTGGAAGTTGTTATCGGCAAGCTGATGGCGGGCATCGTCGCTGGCATAGATGGCACCGCCGATGCCCAGTCCGATGACGGTGTTGGGCATATACTGAGAGGCATAATCCTTGATGTTGTCATAGTTGGCGAGCACCTCTTTCACCTGGAGTGGCAGTTCCGCCTTGGTTACAGTGCCGTGACCTTCGGGCGTGAACCATTCCATGATCTGGTCATCGCAGCCAGTGAGCAGCATCACTGATGCTACCGTCGGCAATATGATTCTATGTAATTTCATAATTGTTCAGTGTTAAAATGATTATTCATCAAAAGTCGCTAACTGCAATAGGTGCTATTGAAACGACACGGATGTTGTCGATGTAGATCTTCTGGGTGAAGAGCTTTGCCTTGTAAGAGAATGCAGGGCTGGCGTCTTCGGCTGATTCCACGTCGCTATTGCAGAAGAAGATGAGGAAATTGCGGTAGCTTCCTGCATTGCGGTCCTCGCAGATCAGCTGGAAGTTTGCATCGGGAGCCTCATTGGGATCATAGTTTCCTACGGCTGTCATGGGAATGGTCACGGTCTGCCAGCGCTCGCCCGTGGTGAACGGTGTGTGAGAACCGTCGCTTTCGTTGAGCCAAGGCACCCATACCGTTGCCGTGTTCTTATACTGCGTGCTGAATTTGGTGCAGCCTGAACCATAGCCGTAGTTAGAGAGGTTGTTCTGGAGGGAGATCTCTATCATTCCAGAAAGATCCCATTCCTCAGGGCAATAGATATCGAACTGAATGGCTACATCAGATGCGGGCGTATTTGCCGGGATGGCGTTATACATGCGCGATGTCCAGTCGTCGTTGGCATTATCATTGCCTGCCGTGGCATAGAAAAGTGCATTTGAGCCGGCATCCAGACCGCCTGCTTCGAGTTTCACGTTAGGAACCAGCATTGCCACCTTGCCGCGTCCCGTGTTGAGCGGGTCGTCAACCAAGTCGTCGCTGCTGTAGGTGGCATTCCAAGAGCCAAGTTCACCTTTGTCGTCGAAGTTGGTTACGAAGCAGTCGAAGTTATTGAAGAAGGTGGGAGACTTGGCAATACCGTTGGCTCCCTCGCTGGTGATGCTTCCCGATGCTGTTACACCGCCGGGCATGGTGAATGAAAACCACTTGCCTTCTGCGTCGCTAACGATGCCGGAAGTGATTTCCACGCCTCCGGGAAGTGTAATCTTTGTGGTTTCCTGCAAGCTGCTGCCGTAAACCGTCACAGTCTCACCGGGCATGGGCAGCGTGTTGTCGCAGCTCGTGATGCTTGGAGAAGCAGCGCGGATGGTGAAGTCGTATTCAAGGCGAGCCTGGTCTTTTACCAGAATGATTTTGTTGCGTACATCTGCCTCTGCCTTCTCAACGGGTGTGTTGCTGTTCAGCGTCACCCACACGTTGTTGTCGGTCATCAAGGCATTATTAAAATAGGTGTCGTATCCGTTGATGAGAATCTTCTTCAGTCCCAGAAAACCGGAACCTTCAATGCGGATGAGCTGTCCGAGACGGGCAAAATCAACGGGGCGATCTTTGTTTTCGGTGTCGTTGATGTTCTCCAGATAAACCTGGCTGATGGTCATCGGTGCAGACTGTGAGCCTTTGTCGTCATCGTCGCCGCATGCCGTGAAGGTGAGTGCGAGCAGTGACAGGCACAATGTCCAAATATATTTACTTGTTTTCATAATTCTTTCTTGTTTTGCGTTTCGTTAGAAAAGGTCAGCGTCAGATACTTCACGTTCTCCGAAAACATAGTCAACAGTGGTAATCTTTCCTGTTGAATCGGGCTTAAGGAGCGGGTTCTTGGTCTGGTCAGTGTCGGGCATCGGCAGCGTGAGGTTGGCGGCGGTGGCAACAGAGACACTCGGACCGGGCAGCGTGTAACTTTCGCTCAGTTTATAAGTATTTGTGGAACTCTCAAAGTAGCTGGCATTGCGATACTGATTGTTCACATAGTTCACGATTTCCTGCTGCTGATAGTAGCCGCGGCGCACGAGAATAAACCAATAGAGGCCTTCGAAGGCAGTCTCTACACGGAACTCATGGCGGATGTCTTCGTAGCTGAGGCTGTTCTTGGAAGGAACACCGGCGCGGGCGCGAACTGTGTTGAAATAGCGGAGTGCGGTTGGATCGCTCGTCGTGGAACTGTTGCCCAGCGCTGCCTCGCAATAGTTGAGATAAACCTCTGCAAGGCGCATCATGTAGGTGTTAACGCCAGAGTTGTTGTTAACGGAGATACCGTTGACAGCATTTGTTCCCACAACGTATTTCTTGATGTTGGCACCCTGAGTGGCAGGGTTCTCGGTTTCGCCATAGATGTAAGGCTTCTCAGGATCGGTGCTCAGTTCGGGATATACTTCTCCGTAGGATGCTACGCTGTTGTGGCGGCGGATGGCATCGTCAACGGTTGTGCCTAACGTCGGGTCGGCATATTCCTTGAATTCCTCCCACAGGTCGTAGGAACATAATGTGGAACCTCCCCAAGAATTGCCTTGGTTCACCTGTGTGCTCCATGCAAGGAAGCGGGTCATCGACTGTGCCAAGCCGTTTGATGCGCCAGCCTGCCACTGCAACTGGAAAATGCTTTCATCATTGTTGTTGAATGTGGAGGCGGCGAACAGGTCGGCATAATTGTCCAACAGTTTGTATGGTCCGTTTTCAATAACCATGGCAGCTGCTTTCTTGGCAGCATCGAGATAGTATGTGTTGCGCGTTCCGCTGTTTGCTGCCGTGTTGATGTTCGTGCCGTCGTAACGGCCAGAGGTGGTCAGACCAGCCATTGACAGATACAGGCGCGAGAGCATGGCGTAGGCAGCATATTTGTTTACACGTCCCACTCCCGGCGATGCGGCAGGAAGGTTTACGGCTGCATATTCCATGTCGCGGATGGCAAACTCCATAGCATCGGTCTGGGTGTTCGGGCTAACCACGTAGTTGGTCACCAGTTCCTGCGTGTTGTCATAGATGATGGCGCATCCCCAAAGAGACGAGATATACCAATATGCCAGACCGCGCATGAAACGTGCCTCGGCAACGCCTTGTCTCTTGGCAGTCTCGTTCACCTCGCTTGTTGAGAAGTTGGAGATATTGTTGATGGCATTGTTCGACTGTGCCACCACTACATAGAATGATCTCCAGGCATCGGTAAGTCCCACCGATACTCCCGTCTCAGTGAAATTGGTATACGGATAGATATAGTTGGAATACTGGGCGGTGATGTTATTGGCACGTCCGTCGCCCATGCCATAATAGAATTTATCGTTGTACATGTACCACACATAGCTGTAGAGAGGATAAATCTCTTGTGCCACAGCCTCATTGCTGGAGAAGAAGTTGTCTTGTGCCAGCTGGTACGAGTTCGTCTGGTCAAGGAAATCTTCGGCGCAACTGCCCAAAGCAAGTGTTCCTGCCAGCATCATTGTATATATAACTGATTTTTTCATGTCTTTGTCCTCCTTTGATTAGAATTGTACATTCACTCCGACAGTGTAGATGCGAGGAGAGGGATAGCGGCTGTAGTCAACACCGTTGAGCAGTGCGGTGCCGCGCAGGGATCCTACTTCAGGGTCTAATCCGTCGTATTTCGTGATGGTGAACAGATTCTGGATGTTGCAATACACTTTCACGTTGTTGAGCAGCACTGCCTTCACCCATGCACGGGGGAGTGTGTAGCTGAGCGACACGTTCTGCAGGCGGATGTAACTACCGTCCTCTATGTATTTGTCGCTGGCGCGGAAGTTGTTGTTGGAGCCACTCTCTGTTGACAAGCGCGGCTGAATGGTTTCCGGATTAGTAACGTAATAATTACGGTAGTCGGTTGGTCCGTTGGCATCAATCTTAGCCAGACGGGCATAGTCGAGAACGGTCTTCAGCTGGTTGCTTGTTGCACCAGTGATGTCAAGCCAGCGACGACCGTAGTTAAAGATCTTGTTACCGTAGGAACCGCTGAACTGGAAGCTCAGGTCGAAGTTCTTGTATGAGAATGTGTTTCCGAATCCCCATGTGAACTTTGGCTCAGGCGAGCCGATGAAAGTCTGGTCGTTGTTGTCGATTACGCCGTTGTTGTCGATATCCTGATAGATGTAGTCGCCGATGAAAATACCTCCTGTTGTGGGCGATGTGGCGATGCTGGTGTTTTCGGGTATGGCAACAGCTTGGATGTTGCCGTTGGCATCCTTATAGTAGAAATCTTCGGGATTATCGAAGCGACCGATTACCTTATAGCCCCAGAACTGTCCGATGGGCTTGCCAACAACAGTATTGGTTGCCGTGGCAATGTCTGATCCTATCTGCAGGGTCTGCGGCAGTGTTCCTGTTTCGGTATCCAACGACAGCACCTTGTTCCTGTTCAATGAGAACACCACGTTGGAACGCCACTGGAAGTTCTTGGTCTCAACATTAACCGTGTTCAAAGTTACTTCGAATCCAGTGTTGCGCAGAGAACCTACGTTACCCCAAGGATTCGACGGAGCACCATAGATTTCATCCTGTCCAGGACCTCCAAGGTAGGCTGGCAGGTCGAGCATCATCAGCAGGTCGTTGGTCTTCTTGTAGTACCAGTCTACGATCAGGTCGATGCGGCTGCCGAAGAGTGACAAGTCAAGACCGATGTTTGTAGAATAAGTGGTCTCCCACTTCAGGTTCGGGTTGGCATTGTTGCCGTTGAGCACACCAACACCCCATGTGGTAGTGTAGTTGGAGAGCATCGCCATGTAAGCCCAGTCCTGCACGTTCTGGTTACCTGTGGCACCCCATCCTAAACGGAGTTTCAGGTTGTTGATGGTCTTATTGTCCCTCAAGAACGATTCCTGGCTGGCGCGCCATGCAAAGGCTGCCGAGGGGAACCATCCCCAGCGATGACCATCTGCGAACTTCGAGCTACCGTCGCGGCGCAGAGTGGCTGTGAGCAGGTAACGATCGTCGTAGTTGTAGAGTGCACGACCGAAGTAAGAGAACAGGGCGGTGTTGTTCTGGTAGCCGTCGATATTCACGTTGGCCCCAGTGCGCTCACCGGCGCGCAGGTCGGTCACAGAATTGGAAAGATAGCCCGAGTTGGTTGTACTCATGTTCTCCCAATAGTTGTGGCTCATTTCCTGACCAATCATTGCATTGATGTTGTGCTTGGGTGCAATGGTTCCATTATAGGTAAGGATGTTGCGCCATGACCAGTATTTTGAGTCGTTCTTGTACCACGCACCGTCGCGCTGGCTGCTTACCTTCACGCCGAAGGTGTAGTCTGGAGTATAGGTCTTGGTCTTGTTCAGGTTATAGTCGGTGGAAAGCTCTGTCTTGAAGGTCAGTCCCTTCAGGATGGTTGCCTCCAAATAGGTGTTCAGGCGGAAGTTCAGTCGCTTGGCATAGTTTGTCTTTATTTCAGCCAGGGCCACGGCATTGTCGGGCATCCACTGATCGTCTGGTCCGTCGTA
The DNA here is from genome assembly GCA_017471245.1 of Prevotella sp. GTDB lineage: Bacteria > Bacteroidota > Bacteroidia > Bacteroidales > Bacteroidaceae > Prevotella. The sequence continues at coordinate 23,836 of JAFUVB010000101.1, read as the reverse complement.
CCCGCCTTCGGGATTACGCACTGCCACGGAAGGCTGAGATCTCAGGGCTGTGTTGATGATGTCCCAGTTCTTTTCCATTTCCTGCTTTGAGTCGGAAAGGGAGAATGAGATGCCGCCCTTGAGCCATTTCTTCAGTTCTGTATCAATATTACCGCGCAGAGTCTGGCGCTTGAAACCTGTGTTCAGTCCGATACCATCCTGATTCAGGTAGCCGGCAGAAATGGCGTAAGTGGTTTTGTCGTTTCCACCTGTCATAGTGAGGCTGTGGTTGGTCATGAACGCAGTATTGAACAGTTCATCCTGCCAGTCTGTTCCTTCGCCGAGCAGTTCCGGGCGGAGGAATGTGCCGGAAGCTTGCTTAATCTGTGCGTCAGCAATGTCGTTGTTGTGCTGTGCATACTCTTTCAGGTTCAGCACTTCCAGTTTCTTTGGCATTTGTTGCCAACCGATGTAGCCGTCGTATGAGATGGTTGCTTCGCCGCTCTTGCCTCGTTTGGTGGTGATCATGATCACGCCGTTGCTGGCGCGCGAACCATAGATAGCTGTTGCCGAGGCATCCTTCAAGATGTCCATGGTGAGAATGTCGCTGGGGTTAATACCTGCCAGCGGGTTTGTATTACCATTGTCGGAACCGTCGGAGTCGATAATCACACCATCTATCACGAATATTGGCTGTGATGAGGCGTTCAGAGAATTGGTACCGCGGATGCGGATGGTGGAGCTACCACCCGGAGTACCTGTGTTTGCCTGAATCTGCACACCGGCGGCACGACCCTGCAATACCTGGTCGATGCTGGTGGATACTGATTTCTCAATCGCTTTCTCGTCGACCTGCGCAACAGAACCAGTCAGGTCAGACTTCCTCATAGTACCATAACCCACGACAACCACTTCGTTCAGCACTGCTGCATCTTCCAGCAGGTCAACATTGATGGTTCGCTGGCTTCCCACTTTCACCTCCTTGGTCACGTAGCCGACGTAGGAGAATTGCAGTGTCTCACCAGGTGCAACCTGAATAGAGTAATTACCGTCGAAGTCGGTAATCACACCATTCTGAGCACCTTTCACTTTCACTGTAGCACCGATGGCTGGGCCATCGCTCGTACTAACCACACCTTTCACGGTCACGTTCTGTGCCATTGTCCACAGCGGGAACATGGCAAGCAGCAACAATAACCCAAGTGTCTTGAATACATTGTTAGTGCATCTCATGTTTACGAATTTTGATAAATTATATTGTTAGAACTTTACATTGTAGTTAAATAGCCGATGTCTTCAAAAAATGATTCGCCAACCATAAGGACATAAAAACTATGGTGCAAAATTACAACATAATCTGCAACCATTTGTTTTTTAATGTTTCATCAGTGTTTCATTTTGTTTCAATAAGTAAACAGATATAAAAAGTAGCGATGAAACGGATAAAAAAACAAAAAGGAGCGCATCCGCGAGGGGATGCACTCCTACCTAAGTTTGAATATCAAGAGAGAGTCGGTTTAGTTGCGATATGCTGGATTTTGATACTCTTTCTTTGCATCGTCGTCCATCATCATACCATCAATCTGTCCTTGGGGAATCGGGCGCAGATAGTAACCTGCTGGGATGCTACGCTTGAACTCCTGAAGATCTTTGTCGGTATAACCGACGCCTGCAATGTGATAAGTGGTGGCGCGGTCTGCCCATGTCTGAGTGCGCACAAGGTCGAACCAACGATAACCTTCACCCCAGAACTCACGGCTGCGCTCGTCGAGGATATAGTCGATGGTGATGGTGGCAGGTGTGGCAGCAAGCATCTCAGCGCTGTTGTCAACGGTCACTTTCACGTTGTCATTCTGATTGAATGTCTGCTTGCCGGCACGGGCGCGGAGCACGTTCACCAGGTTGCGGGCTTCTGTGTTCTTGTTCAGTTTCACAGCTGCCTCGGCAGCAATGAGATAGAGCTCGGAGAACTTGGCGATGTTCCAAGGACGGGGGCTACCGCCGTTCACCTTTGAACCTAAGCCACCGGCATTGTCGGTACGATAGATTCCGATCTTCCAGTTGATGGGATACTTCTTGCGGCTGATGTGGTTCACAGCAACTACGAAGTCAGGACGGCCAGCCATCTCGCCGAAGCCAAGCTTACCATCGGCACCTGTATAGTTGATGTTGGCATCTTCGCTCTCTGGTACCCAGCTGAAATAGATTTCGTTAGGACCTACCTGCATGCCGTTAGCACCAAAGACGTAAGGCTCTGTACCACCAGACTTCTGCCAGTTGGTGTGATAGCGCAGTGTGAACGTAGCATCGTAGCGAGAGTCGATAGCCTTGACAGCATCTTCCCATACACCACCTTCTATGAAGTTGTCGGCAATAGGAGCCATACGGGTCCAAGGACGACCGAGAGCCTGCACTGCCTCGCGTTGGATTGGGTTGATGGTTGCGCCAGAAGCTGCTTTTGCAGTCATTTCAGTATAGTTCCATGTTTCCATCCAGTAGGCGAAGTTCTCAGGAGAGGCACCGTTACCCCAACCGTAACCAGCTCCGCCGTTACCATATTTCTCGTCCTCATCGTGATCTGCATAGAGCATGATCTCAGCGTTGCGGTCGTTGGTTGCCACATTTACATCATAGAATGTATCTTGCAGTTTATACGGTCCGGGATTGTTGATGGCCTGCATGGCTGTTTCGTAAGCCTTCTGGAAGTAGCTGTTTGCCTGTCCCGCATCGCGTGAGCACTCAGGATAGGTGGGAATGTTGTTGGGGTTCTGAAGCCACCATGCGTATGTCAGGTATGCCTTTGAGAGATACAGGCGTGCCACATTCTTCGTCACAGTGCCGGTGAGACGAGGATTCTCTGGCAGGTCGGCTACGGCCTTCTCCAAATCACTGAAGATAGCGGCATAAACCTCAGGTACTGTGTTACGCACGGAAGTACGCACGGTAGAAGTGTTGAACTTCAATTCGCCTGCGCCCAGGTCAAGAGGCACACCACCATAGTATTGCACCAGGATGAAATAGTCGAAGGCACGGAAGAAGTAAGCTTCTGCCAGCAGTGCTGCATCAATACCAGCCTCTGCACCGTTTTCAATGATGCCGCTTGCAGTGTTGATATTGGCAAATGCCGTTCCCCAGCATCCGCTGGCAATACTGTTGGAGGAAGTCATAGAACCCACGCCAGAGAGGTCGGCATCCTTGAAGTTGCCGTCGGCAGACTGTGCGTAAGTATATTCGTCGGTACCTGTTTCACAGGCATTCAGCCAATAGCCGTTGCCATAGAAATAGCGCAGGTGAGCATAGAGCGATGTCAGACCGCCCTCAATACCCGCCTTCGTGTTGAAGAATGTCGGGTCGAACTGGCTGCGTGGCTGCTCATCAAGCACATCAGAGCAGGAGGTGAGGGTTGCAGATATACCGCAACAAACTAAACCCGCAGCGAGGATATATTTAATGCTTTTAGTAATCATAATTTCTGTTTTTTTATTTCAATACCTTTTTTAGAACGTCACGTTGAGACCGAACAGGAAGTTGCGGGTGGCAGGTGTGTTATAACCCACGATAGGCATCTTGTGCTTGCCGGTGTAGCCATCGATGGCAACAGCTGTATTCTGGGTAGCAAATGAGTTGGTCTCCGGGTCAAGTCCGCTCTCGTTGTTGAACGGAGAGAAGAGGACGAAAGGATTTTGCACCGTTGCATAGAGGCGCAGACGGCTGATGCCGAGGTTTTTCACTGCCTTCAGGTTGTCGAAATTGTAACCGAGCGTGATGGTGCGTATCTTCAAGTAGCCGGCATTGAAGTATCCGAGAGTTGAACCATACTTGGCGTTATCACCGCTCTGGATGCCTCCGGGTTTCGGATATTTGGCATCGGTATTGTCTTCCGTCCAGTAGTCAACATCGATATTGTTGCGACGACCGGTGAGCATGTTCAGGTAGCCGTTAGAAGAATGGATTGCCGAAATCAGCTTGCCGCCAATCTGGAAGGCACCGATCACAGTCAAGTCGAAGTTCTTGTAGCTAACCGTTGTGTTGAAACCGCCAACCAGGTCGGGTTCCATGCTCATCACCTCGCGGTCGTCAGGACCGATCTGGCGTGTGGGATTACCGTTTTCGTCGAGTGCTCCGTCGTGAGCCACCTTGATCATACCTACGTTTCCACCCGGCTCAAGCACCTTCATCTGATCCTCTTCGCCAGCCTGCCACAGACCGATGTACTTATAGTCGTAGATTACATCGATTGGATAGCCGATAAACCAGCGGTTGTCCTTGTCGGGAACAGGTTTGCCGTTCTCGTCGACAGCACCTGTCAGCTTGGTCAGTTTGTTGCGGTTCTGGTAGAGGTTGATGCCTGCTTCCCAGTTCCAGCCGTTCTTGTTGTCGATGATGATACCGTTCAGTGTAAACTCAAATCCTTTGTTCTGTGTGTTACCGATGTTACCCGTGTAGCTGCTCACACCAGAGGTGGAAGGCAGAGAAACATCGAGCAGAATGTCGTTGGTCTTCTGGATGTAGTATTCAAATGAACCGAAGAGGCGACCGTTGAACAGTGAGAAGTCGAGACCGAAGTTCCATGTCTTGGAGTATTCCCAGCCGAGATCAGGGTTAGGCAGTGCGTTTACATAATAGCCAGCCTTGTAGTTGGTTCCGTCGCCGAAGTTATAGTTACGGATGGCGAGGCCGCCGAGCGTGGAATAAGGATTGATGCTCTGGTTAGAGGTCTCACCAAAGCCTACGCGCAGCTTCAGGTTATCAAGCCATGAACGGGTTCCCTCCATGAATTCTTCGCGTGCGATGTTCCAACCGGCACTGACAGCGGGGTAGGTATGCCACTGATGTCCCTTTGCCAGACGTGAAGATGCATCAGAACGGACGGCTACAGAGAGCATGTATTTGTAGTCGTAAGAATACATGGCGCGACCCATCCAAGAAATCAGGCCGCTCTGCCAGTAGTTGTAGTTTGTAAGGTTCGACTGGCCTGTAGCCTTGTCGAGTGCATAGTACTGGAAGTAGTCGGCAGGAATATCCTGTGCAGAAGCGCCATCCTTCTCGTAAGTGGTCTGCTCAGCAGAATACATGCCCACCAGGTTGATGTTGTGCTTGCCAAAGGCGCGGTCGTAGGTCAGCAGGTTCTCAACAGCCCAGTTGCGGGTCTGCTCATTATAGATGGAACCACTGTTCACAGCATTGGCATCCTTGTTGTTGATACCAGTACCAGTGAAGCTGCCATTCTTTGAAGAACGGAAGTTCAAACCGATGTTGATGCGGTAGCTCAGTCCTTCGATCCACGGACATTTCACCTCGCCAAAGAGGGTGTTGTAAGAGCCGATACCGTTGTTCTCGCTGAGCCAAACGTTCTTGTCGCGCTCAACAGTCTCCTTGGTAATCACCACCTGGTCGTCGGCCGGCAATGAGTTGTAACGCTTCAGATTGCCGTTTTCATCGTATGGGCTTGACAGAGGAGACGCAGCCAGAACTGCGTACATATTGTTCACACCCTGAGTTTTGCGATAGCTGTTGTTGGTGCTCAGACCGAAGTGGAACCACTTGCCCACCATCTGGTCGAAGTTTCCGCGAACAGAGATACGGTTGTAACCCTCGGTGGGAACCACTGACTCGTCGTGATAGTAGCCTGCGCCGAAGCTGTAGCTGCCGCCGTTGGTGCCGCCAGCCACGCTCACGTCGTGGTTGTGACCCACGCCAGTCTTGTAGTACAGATCCTGCCAGTCGGTGTTAGTGGCATCATTCTCGTCGAGCGAGTTCTGATACTTGCCTGCATACTGGCGGAATTTGCTGAAGGTAGGCCCGTCCATCATCGGATATTTGTGGAACACGGTCTTGAAATTCACATAGCCATTGTAGCTCACCTTGGCAGGTGTTCCCTGATTGCCCTTTGCGGTGGTGATGATGATCACGCCGTTGGCACCGCGGCTACCGTAGATGGCGGTTGCAGAGGCATCCTTCAGGATGTCCATCGACTTGATGTCGGTGGGGTTAATATCCGAGAGCTGACCCATGAAGGGGATACCGTCGAGCACAATCAGCGGGTCGTTGCTGGCAGAGAGCGAGCGCTGACCGCGAATGCGGATCTGCATCTCGTCGCCTGGCTTGGAACCAGTCTGTGTCATCAGCACACCAGCCACTCGGCCTTGCAGTGCCTGGGCGGCATTGGCGGCTGCCACCTGATTGAGTTTCTCGCCGCCGATGTTGGCTACCGATCCAGTCACTGCCTCGCGGCGCTGCGTGCCGTAACCGATAACCACCACTTCGTTCAGATTGTGGCCTTCATCTTCGAGCGTGATGCTCAGATGTGAGTTGTTGCCAACTGCCACTTCCTTCTGAATGTATCCCACATAGGATACAACCAGCGTGGCACCTGGATTCACGTTGATAGAGAAATTACCGTCGAAGTCGGTAACAACGCCGTTTGTTGTTCCTTTCTCCAATACGGTTGCTCCGATGAGCGCTCCTTGAGAATCGCCCACATAGCCCGTCACTTTCTTGCTTTGTTGCACGGCGGTCACACCATTCGTGTCAGCTGCCGCATACGCCTGTGGTGCGCAAAACAGCCCAGCTGCTATGCACATACCCACAAGTACAACACTCTACCTTAGGTTTGAATTCATAAATGTTAGGTTTAAAAATGATTTTCAAAATGCTACATAATACTATCTGCTAATACTGCCACCTTATTATATACATCAGATGGTTAAACGTTCCTCTCTATTAGGATGAGACATGCTCTCAAAAATGTGTCGTTCCGTTAAAATCCGTTGCAAATGTAGCGATTAATATATAAAAAGGTGTTTCTCGTCGTTTCATTCGCATTTATATTTGTTTCTGTGAAAAAATAATCTTTCTTGATGATTGAGATGTTATAAAGCGTAAAGTTTTTGATACAATAATTAAACTATTATGTTTTTCGTGATTAGCCAGATTTGTTTTTTAGCTTGCGTGTAACAAAGAAATGACCTGCATCACGCAGGTCATTTGTCGAAAACAGATTTTTGTAAGAAGATTACTTTATCTCGGCAACAGCCTCTCAGTCGTCAGAGCAGCAGTTGTTTCATCGATAACGTATATTGGCCGTTTTCTTTTTAAAACAACGAGAAGCTGAAATCTTGCATGCAATGACATTGTTCTTAACGAATTTTAGTATTTCACTTGTTGTTTGTAAGTACTCAGCACAACCCATAAAATTTCTCTTCAGCGAGCAACCACATGAGTCGCCTACGGCGAGAAATCTCACAAATCTATTCAAAATCTAACAAATCTCTTACTTTTATTTGTAAGATTTGGACAGATTTGTAAGATTTCTGCCCCGAATGGGGCACTCACCTTGTGGGGCTGAGTAGTTACTGTTGTTTGCCTCTCTGTTGCGACGCTTTTCTGTCTTGAAAGCCGATTTTGCACTTATCATACAGACATTGCGGAGTCTTTTTACAGAAGGTCTGAAAGCGTCTATTGATCTATTTCCCATGCGCAAAAAACGCAATGAAGCGCTTTTGCGTGTAAACGCCTGATTCTCTTGTGGTTAGTAAAATTTCTGCGTTACTCGCTGCGTTACCTGCTGCGTTACCAACTACGTGTTTTCGTTTAAGATTGACTATCTAACTTCAGATATTTGGATAGCATTACTCAATTACGCAGTTGGTAACGCAGCAGGTAACGCAGCGAGTAACGCAGCGGTTTTGGTAAGCTGTTGATTTTCAGTAAGATGTGCGCAGCGACGCATAAGTTCCATTTTTGCCGTATGGAGAGAAATTGTTTGCCTATCAAAAAACCGAATGTTTTGTTATGCGAAACATTCGGTTTCATAACCAAAAACATACGGTCTTGACGGGCGAAAGCGTAGGTCTTGAAGCTTAAAAGCGTATGTATTGCAGGGTAAAACCTATGCTTTTTTCAGTATTCATAGAGCTTTACATGCAGGATTCTGTATTCGTCGGTGCTGATGCGGGCGTGCCTGCCTTGATGGTCTTGGTCGCCGTTGTCGCGGCGGATAAACTGCAGCGCGCCATCTTCAGCAATGCTCACTTGGTCTACATAGCCGATGCCACAGCGCTTCCCGGTGAATCTATTCGTCTGACGCAGGGCTGAGGCTGCGTCTGCCGACTGCTTGCCTGCGAGTATGAACCCGTCTTCGCCCAGTTGTTTCTGCTCCTCCTGCTGTTTCTCGCTCTTGGTCTTGAACTCCACCACCACGCCGTTGCCCGCAATCAGGTATTCATTATCGGCGAGTTTCACGATGGCAGCACCGCCCTCAGACCATGTAGAGCCGTCGGTGGCTCTCGCATCCCATGGTAAGGTGTAGTAATGGCGGCAGACGAGCAGCATGTTTCCGTCTTCGATGATGCGCTCCTTGTCGTTCTGGTCGAAAAGAATGCCCCAACTCTTATACTGTTGCTTGCCTGGCTGGCGCGAAAGATAAGGCTTTAGCTGTGAGAGCAGCTCATACGACTGTGCGAGATAGTTCGTTTCCAATACAGTGCCTTGGTCGATGGCGAAGGGACAGAAGCCCACCGCCTGATATTCGCCCATTACATAGAGGGCGCGCGCTGCGCTGTTTTCGCAGCAACGGCTCTCGGGAATGAAGAGCGGATTGCCGGGAAACGCATACTGTGATGCCCACTGCTTGAATCCCGTGTCGTAGATGTCGGGCGAGAGCATGTCGATGCTCTGTGCTCCGCACTTCCATACGGCGGCAAGATGGGCGAGCGGTCCTGCCGAAGGATACTCGCCGGGCTTTCGTCCTCGGCTGTTCATGGCTGCGTTCACATAGAGCGGCATGTCATAGATGCTACGTGCCACCTTGGCAAGCCGCTCCACATAGCGTGCATAATGCCATGCCATGAATATCTCGTCGGCATATTCATCGGTGCCGAATGCCTCTGCCCACGTCTGGTTGCCGGTTTTCTTGCCCATGGCTTTCAGCAGTTCCTGCGGCACTTTGCCTGCGTAGGCTTTCTCTGCCAAGGGTGAATGGTCGCGGGCATCCTCAAGCATGCCTATCTCGTTCTCAATCTGAATCATGACCACCGTGCCGATGCCCTTGTCTTTTTCAGCCAGATGCTGCATGAAACGAGTGAATGCACGGCAATCGGCCTGATATACATCTTCAGAGAAAGCACTGGCAATCTCAAGCGGTTTGCCCGTGTGCGTCATGGCACGCGGGTATTTCCGAGTGTTCTCCTTGAACCACAAAGGCGCATAGCAACTCATGGAATTCTTCCATACTCCGAACCATAGAAACACAACCTTGAGCTTGTTTTCGCGCGCCTTCTCAATGGTGCGGTCGATCAGTGAGAAGTCGTATCGCCCCTCCGTGGGTTCCATCAAGTCCCAATAGGCAGGAACCAATACCGTGTTCAGCCCGATTTGCCGCATTCGCGGTATCACCTCATCGATGTCAGCAAGGCTTGTGGCTGCTGAGTTACTGAGTTCTCCGCCAAGGATGTAGAGCTGGCGCAAGTCGGTTTGTGCAGCCACCTGAGCAGGGCTGCACAGGAGAAGCACCCCCAAAAGGGCTGCTGCTGTCAGTGATTTTTTCATGATGTTCATTCTATGATGGGTTGTTTGCTAAATGACTGGAAGTATTTCAGGCACACGTCGCGCCATTCGCGGGCGTTCTCTGCCTGATGTTTCAGCCGGTCGTTCACCTCGTTCCACCGCTGATCGTCGCCGTCGCATTCCGTCACAATGGGTTTCATGCGCTGCCAAGTGTCTAAGAAGCGGCTTGCCTCGCTCACGCCGTGGTTGTATTTCACGTTCAGTTCCTGCCAGAGCGTGCGCCCACTCTTCATGCGGTGAGTCCATGGCACGTGGTGGAACCACAGCAGGTATTCATCGGGGCAGGTGTCGATGTTGTCGTAAAGTGATGCGAATGGTTCGCGATACTGCGAAACGGCATCTGTTCCGGTGCTGCTGCGGTTGAATCCCACACCCTCGGTATCCGCCTTGTGGTAGTAAACGGGACACCATTCGATGGGATATTCTGCCTTGAATCCGTCTGGTTCAGGACCGTAGTGATGGTCGAACTTGAAGATGTGGTGCAGTCCAAGCGGCATCATATAGTCAACACATGCCTCACGGCTCGCCATCATCACCTCGGTCATGGTGTTGATGAACGTCGCGTCGTGGCAGAATGTCTGCTTGAGCCACTCGCGGGCGATTTCCTCGGAGGTGAGATCGGGATTCCATGCCAGGCGACCGAAGGCATACCAGTTGGCCTGCGAGAAATGATGTCCGCACCAGTTCTTGTCCTTGCCGATATTGGCAACACCGGCTATACCTTTTATATTATATGGGGACACCTGAAGGAAGAACTCGCGCCACATGGGGGCAAGATAAACAAGATGTCTGGACTGTCCGAGATACTCCTGCGTTATCTGCAACTCCACCATATTGGGCGTATGGTGGATCTGGTCGAACACGGGACTGTAAGGCTCGCGTGGCTGGAAATCAAGCGGACCGTTCTTGGTCTGGAGAATTACGTTGTCGCGGAACTTCCCGTCAAGTGGTTTGAACTCGCTGACAGCCTGCTTCACACGGTCTTCTCCCTTATGGTTAGCTCCATACACAAAGCACCGCCACATCACAATGCCCTTATAGGGCTTCAAGGCATCGGCAAGCATGTTGGCTCCGTCGGCATGGGAACGGTGATAGTCGCCTGGTCCGGGCTGCCCTTCAGAGTTGGCTTTCACCAAAAAACCGCCAAAGTCGGGTATCAGCTTGTAGATTTCTTGTGCCTTCTTTTTCCACCATTGTCTCACTTGAGGGTTCAGCGGATCGGCGGTTTTAGTGTCTCCGAGTGCCATCGGACTGGCGAAGTTAATGCTCAGGAACACGCGGATTCCGTAAGGGCGCAGGATGTCGGCAATCGTCTGCACCTCTTTCAGGTATTCATGTGTGAGTATCTTCGGAGAGGCATTCACGTTGTTCAGCACGGAACCGTTGATGCCGATGGAGGCATTCGCGCGGGCATACTGGCCGATGAGCTCTTTGTCGAGGTGGAACCATTCGAAGATGCTCTCACCGGCATAGCCGCGCTCGATGGAACCGTCGAGATTGTCCCAATGGTTCAACAGTCGCAACGGGTAGAAAGGTTGTTCGGTCTTATCGACATCATGTCCGTCCGTGTCTATACGTGGCGAGCTGCCTCCGGCGGAGAGTGCGCCAGTGTTCTGCAAACGGAGCAGGTCGTAAGTGCCATAGAGGAGCCCGATGTCAGTGCTGGCATAAACAGTGGCATCGTAGTTGCCCGCGGATCCCATTTTGGAGCAGTGAGCCTGAAGGCGGAAACCGTCGCCGAGGGCGAGTTTTTTGTCGAGCACCAGTTTCACATTGCCGCGCTGATAGCCGTTGGTGAGCTCGGCTCGCGCTATGTCGATGGTAGGCGAGGCGGCATTGGCCGTAACGGAGGTCTGACTGTTGAGGGATGTGTCCCAATGTCCGAGCCACAGTTTATGCCCGTCATCGGCATGAGTGCTCATGGATATGAGCCATGTTGCAAAGAGCAGAAAAGTTTTTTTCATATTGCATGTCTTTTTATGATTCGTCCTCTATCCCTGCCTTTTTGCGTTCCTGCTCGCTGTAGTCGGTAGGTGTCAGACCGAAGTGTTTCTTGAAGACGGTGGAGAAATGTGCCTGGTTGTTGAACCCCACGGCATAAGCCACCTGCGTTACATTTATTTTCCTCTCCTTGATGAGGCGGGCAGCCTGCTCTAAGCGCAGGTTGCGGATGAAGTCGCCTGCTGAAATACCGGTAATCTCCTTCATCTTTCGGTGCAGCTGCGCACGGCTGATGCCCACCTTCTCCGTGAGTTTCTCCACATTGAAGTCGGGATCTTGCAGATTCTCGTTGATGCACTTCATGATGCGTTCCATCAAGGCATCGTTGTTGCCTTTCACTTCCACCTTCTCCATCTTTTCCTCTTGCTGCTGTGCACCGGTATATTTTCCGCGCAGGCGGCGCACGTTGTCAACGAGGTTGTCTATGAGTATGTGAAGTTCCTCCATGTTAAATGGCTTGGCAAGGAAGGCATCGGCACCTTTTTTGAATCCTTCGAGGCGGTCGCTTACCTCCGATTTGGATGTGAGCAGGATGACGGGAATATCGCTGATATTGGTGTTGCTCTTGATATTCTTGAGCAATGTGATACCATCCATCTCGGGCATCATGATGTCGGAAATCAGTAAGTCGTACTTACCGGTGAGCAGTGCCTTGAGTGCTTCTTTTCCATTGGGCGCGGCGTCGAACCGATACCAGTTGCCCAGTTCGTTGCGGATATATGATGCAATTTCCGCATCATCGTCGGCAATCAGTATTCTGAAGTTCTTGCTTGCCTGTCTGCGGGCATTGCCCTGCGGCTTGAATTGGTCTTCCTCACTCATAATTTCCTCTGGTTTGAGGTGCTCGTTGCCAGTGGGCAGCTTAACGGTGAGAATGGTGCCTCGCATGCCGTCGGTACGGTTGGTGGCGCTGATGGTTCCGCCATGCATCTCAACAATCGCCTTGCTGAGGTTGAGTCCGATACCGGTGCCGTCGAGATGAACGTCACGGCTGTTGCTTCCCTGATAGAAACGCTCAAACAGGCGATCGGTGTTTGACTCACTCAGTCCGATTCCATTGTCGATAACCTGGATTTCTATTTCATCCTTATCTTTGTCGGTTTTGTTTACTTCCATCTTCACCACTACTTCACCACCGTCGAATGTGTATTTGAAGGCGTTTGACAGCAGGTTGCTGATCACTTTGTCGAAGTTGATCCTGTCAATCCATGCCGTGATCTTTTCATTAGAGTGTTCAAAAGTGTACTGGATATTCCGCTGTTGTGCGTTGTATTGGTAGAGCATAAAGATGCCGTTGATGAAAGGCACCATGTCGGTCTTCTGGCAGTGAAGGTGCATCTGGTGCTTGTCAATCTTTCGCTCGTCGAGAATCTGGTTGACCAACAGCAGAAGCCTCTGCGCGTTGCGGTCGATGGTATCAATGTCGTGCAGGCTTTCCTCGTCGTTCATCCGCTGCTTCAGTTTGTTGAGCGGTCCCATGATGAGCGTGAGAGGTGAGCGGATGTCGTGAGTGGCATTGATCAGGAATCTCATCTTCGACTCTTCCATCTCAGCCTTGCGCTGTCTCACATAGTAGCTCAGTCCAAAGAATACGATGGTGCCGAACAGGAGCATATAGAGCAGATAGGCAAGGGGAGAGGCGTACCACGGGTTCATGACGGTTACGTAGAGCACTTTCGTTCCTTTGGATGCGATGCCGTTGCAGGTTGCCCTTACCTCAATCTTGTATTTGCCTGGCTGCATCTTGTTGAAGGTGATGGCATTGGAGCCTTCTGCCGTGGATAGCCATTCCTTGCTGTCGTTGATGCGATATTCAAAGGATATGTTCTCGCTGTTGTTGTAGGTGAGCAGTGAGAATTCCATGGTGAATGAGTTTTCGTTGTATGCCACGCTGAAATCGTTCTTCATGCAGTTCTCGCTTCTTCCGCCAACGAGGAAGTGGGTGAGATATACATCCCCCATCTCTATCTTGCTTGTCCTGACATTGTTGGGATAGAAGGTGGTGATGCCGTCGTTGGTTCCGAACCCGATCATCCCGTCGCTTGTCTGCATGGTTGCTCCTAACACATACTCCTTGGTGGTGAGTCCATTGCCGTTGATATGTGCCAGCCATTGCCTGTTCTTGTCCTGATAGTGCCAAATGCCCATCGATGTGCTCAGCCACAGGTCGCCTTCACGGTCGGTGACAACACCATAGATCAGCATGTCTTTCAAGCTGTCGGAGTTCGGGAAAGGTGAAATCTTGTTGGAGATACGGTCAAACAGGTATAATCCTGCATTAGTACAGATTACGATTTCCCCTTCACGGTTTTCCCCGATGGCCATGCACTGCTGGTTTTCCAGTTGAACTTCCCACTTGAATTGCTTGAACGATCGCGTTTGTGGATTGAAACAGCAGATGCCGTTTGCCGTGCCTATCCAGATGATGCCGTATCGGTCGGCGAACATGCACTTAATCCAGTCGTTGCAGAGCCTGCCGTTTTTCTCGTCCTGATTATACATGCTGTAGGTGGTCTGCTCGCGTGTAGAGGTATTGTAGATGATGAGCCCCTTGCCATAGTTGCTGATGAAGAGGTTTCCGAGTTTGTCGCTCGTCATGCAGTTAAATCCCCATCCTTTTCCTTCACTGTTGAGTATGGGCTGGCTGTTCCCTGTCGAGGGGTAATAGCGGAAAAGTGTGTTGTTGCTGCAAATCCAGAACTGTCCGTTGACATCGCGGTGAATTACCTTGCTGCCGATGGGTGCTACGAGTCTGCCCATGATTCTGCCGTGTTTGTCGAATCTGTAAACGCCCGTATTCTGAACGGTGCACAGCACGTCTCCGTTCTCATCAAGGGCAATCGAGGATACGCTGGTGCCGATGGAGTAGTTCTGCTTAGAGAAACTCCAGGTGTTGAAGGCATCGTTGCCTGACTTCAGCAGGAAAAGCCCTTTTTGATAACAGGCGAGCCACAGGTTTCCGTCCTTGTCTTCGAGCATGTCCTCAATGTCGGATGATGCCATGTTGAAAGTTCCGTTGTTGTTGTCCACCATGCTCAGTTCATTGCTGTCATGGCTGATCTTCATCAGTCCTTGTCCTGATGTGCCAAGGTAGATATTTCTCTTGTTGTCGATAATTGCCTTGCGGATGCTATGTCTCTGAACAATGTCGGAAAGATTGTAGCCTGCATCGGTGACACGTTCCATGCCATAGTCGTAGCGAAGGATGCCATACATGCACACGATGAGCAGGTTGCCGTCGCCGGTAGGCAGAAAGGAGATGGGCGGTCCCACCGGTGATACGAAGTTCTTTATATTTGCCAGTTTGTGGTCGCGGATGGTAATTCTGGAAAACACGTTGAGATGGTCGCTTCGCCAGAGCATGTCATGATCGTCAACGAAGAGGCGGCTGTAGTAAACATCATTCTTGCCCTGATAGATGTTTTTCTCTTCCGTAATGGTGTCTTCGCCATTGCGGATGCTGTAGAGACCATATCCGGCTGTTCCAATCAGAATATCCCCATTGCCACATTGGCACAGGGAGTTGACGCGCGGTGAGCGGCTGTCGGGGAAATGGTATCTCACAAACAGGTCTCTTTCGTAATCATAGCGGCATAGTCCCGAGCGACATCCAATCCATAGCCGCCCCTCCCGGTCGCAGAAAACCCTTACTATTTCATTGTCGTTAACCGTCGTGGTGTCCTCCCTATTATAATAATAGGTGGTGAAACGATAGCCGTCAAACTTGTTAAGTCCGAACTCTGTACCCACCCAGATATAACCATATTTGTCTTGACTGACACATTCAATCAAGGCACTTGAAAGCATATTGGATGTATAAAGCGTCCCCTCGTCGGCATGGGCGAACATGGCGGCAAAAAGCAGGAGGATGGTTGTTTTAATATATTTCATGGATAGTCGATAGATGTTCTTTTGTCTTGCAAAATTACTCAAAGTTTGTTTATATACAAAATTATACAAATAAAAATGTTGCAATGAAACAAATTGAAAAGTAATGGTAACGTATGCAACCCTCTTTTCAGTGTTTACTTTGTACCTTTGCATCATCAAACACAACTATTGAATATGAAACATTTTTTATTGTTATTGATTACGTTGTTTTCGATGCAGGCTCATGCACAGCTGACGGGTACATGGGCTACTGCAGCAGAGTTTACCGGAGCTGGCGACATGCCGCTTCGCAGTTTGGCAAACCGTTCGCTGCGCGAAATTGTACATGTTACGATAGGTGGCAATTCTCTTCGGTTGCAGTTGTCAAACGAGTTCAGTGCCACGCAGGTTGCCATCAAGTCAGTATATATAGCCGATGCAGCCGACTCATGTGACATTCATGTAAAGTCAGCACGTTATCTCACCTTCTCAGGTCGGCGCGATGTAACTATCCCCGCCGGTGAGACCGTTTTTTCAGATATGCTGCCATACGACCTGAAGCCATTGCAGTTGCTCAGCATAACAATCAACTATGGTGATGAGGTTCCCGTGAATGCAACTTCACACCGTGGCTCGCGTACCACCTCCTATCTGATGGACGGTGTGTCGAAGCCCAAGAAGAAGTTCGCAGCAACCGAGAAAGTGGATCATTGGTATAATATAGCAGCCATTGATGTGGTTGCTGGTGAAAGCACACCCTGCATAGCCGTTCTTGGAAACTCTATTACCGATGGTCGAGGGTCTACCACAAATGAACAGAACCGTTGGCCGGATAAGATGGCAGAAGCCTTGGGAGGTAACACTGCCGTGTTGAATCTCGGCATCGGTGGCAATGCGGTACTTCGGGGTGGACTGAGCGAGCCAGCCGTGAAGCGTTTTGAGCGTGACATCATGCGCCAACGCGGAGTGAAGACACTGGTAATCTTCCAAGGTGTGAACGACATTGGTGGCAGCAAGGGAAATTCCGAGCAGGTGGCAACAGAACTGATGGAGGCTTATACATCTTTTATCAATCAGGCACATCAGGCAGGAATGAAGGTTTATCTTGCCACTATCACTCCCTTCAAGGGAAATAGTTATTACACGATTTTCCATGAGGCAGCTCGTCAGTATGTCAATCAGTGGATTCGCGAGCAGAAGCTCAGCGACGGCATCATTGATTTCGACAAGCTGGTTTTTGATCCGAATGACCCCGCAAAGATGCAGGCGAAGTATTCCGACGACTGGCTGCATCTGAATCCTTCGGGGTATGCGGCCATGGGCGAGTATGCTGCAAGGCAACTCAGCGGGAAGTAAAAAGATCTTTTTCCACGTAGAAAAAATGTAAAAATGATGGGACAGGCAGAGCAGAAGATATCCATGCGAGAGAAAGTGGGCTATTCATTCGGTGATGTGTCCGCTAATCTCGTTTTTCAGATGCTCATGGTCTATCAGCTGAAGTTCTATACAGATATCTTCGGGCTGGATGGTGCCGTGGCAGGTTCTGTGCTGCTGTTTGCACCTCTGTTGTGTGCCTTCCTCGATCCGCTGGCGGGAATCATCTCCGATCGCACGAATTCCCGTTGGGGCAAGTATCGTCCATGGCTTTTGTGGACGGCAGTTCCCTTCAGTGTCTTTTATTTCCTTACGTTTTATAATCCAGGCATAGAAGACAAGGTCATGGTGGCTGTTTATGCCACTGTCTCTTACGTTCTCCTTCTTGCCACCTATGGATTCAACAATACGCCCTATGCCTCTTTGGGCGGCGTGATGACTGGAGATATTGAAGAGCGCACAAGTATCAACAAAGTGCGATTCGTGGCAGCAGCCATCGCCCAGCTGGTCGTGCAGGGACTCACATTACCCTTGGTGAATCATTTCGGGCAGGGAGATGCCGAACTCGGATGGGCAAGAACCATCTCGCTGTTTGCCATATTCGTTTGTGTGTTCAGCATCATTGCTTTTCTCACCACGCGCGAGCGAATCCATCCGCCCCGCCAACAGCGCATGAGCATCAGGCAAGATGTGGGTGAAACGTTCACGAGCAAACCGTGGCGTTCCATGTTCTTCCTCACGCTCGTCATGTTCACAGGCGTGGCGATGTGGAGTTCGTCAATTAATTTCTACTTCCAGGATTATTTGGATGCGGATTCGCTTACTGTCTTTCTCAACAGAATCGGTTTCTACGTGGCGAGCGACAAAGCCTATTCGGTGGGCTTTTCACTGTTCAATACCGTCAATTCGCTGGTGCAGTTTGCCGGCATCTTGTTCCTTTCTTCTTATTTAGCCAATCATTTTGGCAAGCGTACCACTTTTATGGTCGGCTTGGTGCTGACAATGGTCTTTACAGCACTGTTCTATATCATCTCCCCCCATGATGTGTGGCTGGCATATCTGTTTTGTTTTCTCAAAAGCCTTGCCTACGCACCCACCATTCCTCTGTTGTGGGCAATGGTGGCCGATAGTGCCGACTATATAGAATATGTACACCATCGCCGTGCCACGGGATTCTGTTTTTCAGGAATCGTTTTTGCACTGAAATGTGGCATGGGAATCGGCGCTGCCTTGGCAGGACTGTTCTTGTCGGGATTCGGATATGAGCCGGGCGGTGCCGGTGTTCAGCCGCAGCATGCCATTCAAGGCATTCGTCTGATGTCGAGTGTCGTTCCGGCACTCCTGTTCCTCGGGGCAATAATGGCCTTATACCACTATCCCATCTCGCAGGTGTTCAACCAGAAGATGCAGGCGGAATTGAAATCGCGGCGTAGATTTGAACAATAAAAAACATAATCAATAATAATATGGATACAAACGTAACATCACAAGAAGCGAAAGGCTTCTACAAACTCAACTGGTTGCAGCGCATCGGCTTCGGTTCCGGTGACTTGGCGCAGAATCTGATCTTTCAGGTGATTTGCACTTACCTGCTGTTTTTCTACACCGACATTTACGGTCTTACACCGTCTGCTGTTGCCGTCATGTTCTTAGTGGGTAATGTGGCAAACGTGATTTGGGATCCCATAGTGGGTGCATTAATTGACAAGAGTAATCCGCGTTACGGCAAATACCGCTCTTATCTGCTGTATGTGGGTATCCCTCTTTCCGGATTTGCCATACTCTGCTTCTACAACGGTTTTGCACCGTCGCTCATCTATGCCTATGTCACTTACGTCGGCATGCAGTTGCTGTATACATTTATCAACGTGCCATACGGTGCCTTGAATTCTTCACTCACGCGCGACACCAATGAGATTACCATCCTTACTTCCGTGCGTATGTTTATGGCAAATCTCGGTGGCTTGGCTGTCAACTCAGGTCTGCCGCTGTTTATCGCCCTGATAGCAGGCGCGCCGTCCGACAGTCTGCCAAAAAAACCGTCGGCGTGGTTCACAACGATGACCATCTATGCCATTGTGGGATTCTGTCTGCTCGTGTTCTGTTTCTCACAGTGCAAGGAGCGCGTTGTGATGGATGAAAAAGCCACAGAGACAGTGAAGGTTAGCGATCTTTGGATGGAATTTCTCCGCAACCGTCCCTTGCGCGTTCTTGCCTTTTTCTTCATTACCGCTTTCGCGATGATGTCGGTAGGCAATGCTGCCGGAGCCTATTTCATGAACAGCAACCTGCACGGATCAGCTCAGGAACTGTCTGTCTTTATGGCTTTAGGTTCGCTCCCTGCATTCCTGTTCATGCCGCTGGTGCCGTGGTTCAAGCGCATGGTGGGAAAGAAGAACATGTTCTACATCTTCCTTACTGCTGCCATCATCGGCATGGCGATGCTCTATTTCATTTCCAAGATGGAGCATCCGAGCATGATGATGATTTATGTGGCTCAGTTTATCAAGTCAACGGGTGTCATCGTGGCAACAGGTTATATGTGGGCTTTGGTTCCCGAGGTGATTTCTTACGGAGAATATACTACCGGTCGCCGCATTTCGGGCATTGTCAATGCCTTGACAGGTTTGTTCTTTAAGGCCGGCATGACATTCGGAAGCATTGTGGGACCGGCTGTCTTGGCGTATGTTGGATATAACAGTGCCACCATCGATCAGACTCCTCTTGCCGAGGAAGGTATTCTGTGGTTGGTTTGCGTGATACCCGCCATCTTGTTGGTTCTTGCCATGTTCATCATCTCTAAGTATGAGCTTACCGACGAGAGAATCGACCAGATTAACAAGGAAATCGAAGCAAGGGCAAAATAAGCGGTAAAGATGAAGAAACGACTATTGCTGATACTTCTTGCAGGAATGCTTACGATGCCTTCCTTTGCTCAGACGATGACCCTCAAGGAGGCGTTCCGCGACTGCTGGCGCACGGGTGTGAGCGTGAACCAGTGGCAGGTGAAGGCAGAGACAGCCATGCCGAAACTTGATTATACCGGCATGGTTAGTCTGGATCAGACGGCCGACTGGGATGTCATTACAAAGCATTTCGGCTGGGTGGTGGCAGAGAATTGCATGAAATGTGAGGTTATCCATCCGCAGGAGGGTGTGTATGATTTCACGCTTGCTGATCAGTTTGTAGACAAGGCACGTGCTGCCGGGCTCAAGGTTGTTGGGCATTGTCTCATCTGGCATTCCCAGTGCGCTCCTTGGTTTCACGTGGATGATGCCGGCAATCTGGTTTCCGCAGAGGTTTTAAAGAAGCGGATGAAAGAGCATATCACCACCGTGGTTAGTCATTTCAAGGGCAGAGTGGAGGCCTGGGACGTGGTGAACGAGGCTTTCGAAGACGATGGCACGCTCCGCAAAAGCCCGTTCTGGAAAATCCTGGGGGAAGACTACATTCCGCTCGCCTTCCAGTATGCGCACGATGCAGACCCCAACGTGGAGCTCTACTACAACGACTATTCCATGTTCAAGCGTTCCAAGACCGACGGGGTGGTGCGGTTCTTCCGTCCGCTGATTGCCAAAGGCATGCCCATCACTGCCATTGGTATGCAGGGACACATGATATTGGAAGACGGTTCCGACCTGATTAATCACTATGATTATGCCGTCAATGCCATCACTTCATTAGGCATCCCTACATTCTTCTCCGAGCTCGATTTGTCCGTTCTCCCCAACCCCTATGGCTTTTCCGGCGCTAACATCAGCGACCGTTTTGCCTATCGGCCGGAGATGGATCCCTATATTGAAAGCCTTCCCAAAGAGAAAGAGGATGAGGCAAACGCCTTCTGGATCAGTTTCTTCCGAATGCTTCTCAATCATAAGGACAGCATCCTGCGCGTGAATTTCTGGAACTTGAACGATGCCTGTTCGTGGAGAAATGATTTCCCGATTCGTGGAAGGCACGACTATGCCACGCTCTTCGGTCGCGACAATCAGCCCAAGCCCGTTGTTCAGCGGCTCATTAGTCTTGTTCACCCCGAACAAGCTCCTGTGAATAAAACAAAGAATAACAAGAAAAATAAAAAGTAAAGATGAAAGCAAGGTATCTATTTCCAACTGATTACATGGCAGACCCTTCTGCCAATGTGTTCGACGGCAAACTCTATGTCTATCCTTCTCATGACTGGGAGAGCGGGGTGCCGGAGAACGACAACGGTGACCATTTCAACATGAAAGACTACCACGTCTTCCGCATCGATGATCCCGACAGCGGCGAGGCAACCGATCTGGGTTGCATCCTCTCTGTTGAAGACATCCCTTGGGCCGGTCGCCAGCTGTGGGACAATGATGTGGTAGAGAAAGATGGCAAATACTATCTCATCTACAGCATGAAAGACAAGACCGATGTGTTCCATCTCGGCGTTGCCGTGGCAGACACGCCCGCAGGTCCTTTCGTGCCGCAGGCAGACCCCATCCGCGGTTCTTACAGCATCGACCCGTGTGTCTTCAAAGACGATGACGGACAAATCTATTGCTATTTCGGCGGCATCTGGGGCGGACAGCTCCAGCGATACAACCGTCAGGGCAAGCATTTAGAGAATGCCCATCTGCCCGAAGGCGGCGAGAAGGCAATTCCGCCGCGCGTGGCCCGTATGACCGATGATGTGCTGCAGTTTGCCGAGGAAGCCAAACCCATCTTGATTGTCGATGAGAATGGTGAGGAACTGGCTGCCGACCATCCCTTCCGATTCTTCGAGGCAAGTTGGATGCACAAGTACAATGGCAAGTATTATTTCAGCTATTCCACCGGCGACACCCATTTCCTCTGCTATGCCGTGGGTGACAGTCCTTACGGACCGTTCACCCTCAAGGGAAAGATTCTCGACCCCGTAGTGGGATGGACTACCCACCACAGCATCGTGGAATACAAGGGCAAGTGGTATCTGTTCCATCACGACAGCGTGCCAAGTGGAGGACGAACCTGGCTGCGCTCCATGAAAGTGATGCCGTTAGCGTACGATGCCGACGGCAACATCATCCCAATGAAGAGCGAATAGGCGACAGATGCTAACCATCTGTGCTGGTTCATTTCTTATTTTCCGCGAAACTTGTTTCTGTTTCGCGGATTTTTTATATATCATCAATACCCCTGAATCACATGCTTGTCCCGCTAACTTCTCACCACTCACTTCTCAAAAGTTGGAAATTGCGACAATTATGCATAAAAAGATATAAAAATGTCACCAAACGGTGGATTTACTGCAAAAAGTTTCATTATTATGAGATTAATGATTATCTTTGCATCCAAAGGCTGAAAAACTTCACTTCATGAAAAGATGTACAAGTTTTTGACAACAGCATTTTAATGTGTTATATTGCACATCCTTGCGTAATTGTGCATGATTTACATTAAAAACACCAAAAGTGACAGTTTTGAGCTTCTAAAACATGGTGATTTGAAAGAAAATATGTAACTTTGTACAAAGTTATAGCAAAACGAATGCTGCACAGCATCTGAGCGATGGGGAAAATGATTGGACTTATGTCAAAACTGATGTTGGATAAAATAGAGTATCTCGTGCTGTTGGTGGCAGAGTTCGCTTCACGCAGCAAGGTGTCGGAGTCAATGGCTTACCGATACCTTAGCCAATATGGGGCCTTGGCATTATGCGACAAGCACTATAACGTGATGCATACTCTTTCGGTTGACGAGAACATTCAGACTTTGCGTGAATACTGTCAGAGGAGGGGCGGGAATCTATGAAACTCTATCATGGCTCTACTGTAGACATTACGGAGATCAACTTGGCAAAGTCGAAGCCTAACAAAGATTTTGGCAAAGCTTTCTATCTGTCAGATGACGAACAACAGGCTTTGGAGATAATACATCAAGGGCATAACGTTCCAATATGCTTTTTGCACCCAGAGAGCCATTGATAAACTGATAAAGCTGACAAACGGATGAAAGTAACACAGGCAGAATTCCAGAACATGAAGGAGGAGATTGTCAAAGACCTCATCTCCCGACTGATTGACGAGCGTGGTCTCACTATGGAACAGGCTTTCGATGCCGTCTATACTTCCCGTCTGTTTGAGAAGTTAAATGACCCAAAGACAGGACTTTTCTTCCAGTCTTCCGGCTATGTGTATAGTTATCTGACAGAAGAACTATATCTGATATAAATTACAATACGAATATGAACGTGTGTTTACAACATATCTCAACGTTTTCGTTAAGCCAGAAGGGCAAAGTGCTTGCATTTAGCCTTGGCGAGAAAACGAAGGCGAAGCAAATAAAAACAGCGGGAAAGTTTGCTACTTTAGAAGATATTTCGTATCTTTGCGACCAGAAGCTAATAATAAACCGAGATTATGACAGCAACACAGATGAACACGATGAATACTGAACTGTGGCAGAGCATCGGTGCCATAGCCGACAGCGAACCGCTGATGAGGCGCCTGACACGATATGCCAAGAAATTGGTGAAAGAGAAAGAGGATTCGACGCTGATGACCAAGGATGAGTTCTTTGCCAACGTTGATGAAGCACTGAAGCAGGCAGCAGAAGGCCGTGTTCACCGTATGCTACCCGGCGAGTCGTTAGACGATTTCCTGAGGAGGGTGGGCTGATGACATACCATATCGATTATACCGACAAAGCAGTGGAAGGGCTGATTCGGCTGCGGGAGAGTGAGCCGAAGGCATACGCCAAGGTTCAGCGGTTAATAGACGAGTTGAGGGAGCACCCCAAAACGGGAACAGGCAAGCCTGAACAGCTGAAGGGCGACCGCGCCGGTCAATGGAGTCGTCGCATCACCGGCAAGCATCGTCTTGTCTATGCTATTAACGATGCTGAGGTTGTTGTGCTGGTGCTGACAGCCTACGGTCATTATAAAGACAAATAGAAACGTATGCAGAACGTGTGTTTACAACATATCTCAACGTTTTCGTTAAGCCAGAAGGGCAAAGTGCTTGCATTTTGCCTTGGCGAGAAAACGAAGGCGAAGCAAACATTATTTAACGCGAAATTCTTGGCAATTCCAGAATTT
>JAFUVB010000022.1 GCA_017471245.1 Prevotella sp. | reverse complement strand
TAATCATTTGGGAATTCGGAAACATATTAGTATCTTTGTCATCGAAAAACAATTACTGCATACAACGTAATGGGACGACAGAAACATAAGGGATGTGGGAATCCGCCGGTGGTCAATGATTATTGGCGTGCCAGTTGGAGTAATTCAAAGGACAGAAGACATATCAGTCTTTTGGTAAACTCGCAGCAGCAGCACACATCATCCGTCATGTACTACAACCTCTACCCTAACGAGTATTATGTTATCCACAACGGAAACAGCTATTCCAAGCACGTCTACATGGACGGCAAGCGCATTGCCACGCTGGTGGGAAGCAACAACAGCCTGCTTGACGGATACAGCGGCAGCAATGTGGACGTGGCAGGTGTGCAGTTCATCCAAGGCAATCCCGATGCCTATTATGCATCCAAGTGTGCTGACAAGGAGGATGACCTGATGAACAGCCTGGAGAACGACTTCGGAAAGACATACTATCCAAGCTACTTGCAGAACACCGTGATTTACAATGGTGCGCAAGTGACCGACCTTCCTTACTATTACCATCACGACCATCTCGGAAGCACCTGCTTGGTGACGGATTCCTTGGGGAACGTCGACCAGAGGATAGAGTATATGCCCGACGGAAATATCTTCTTCCAGACGGTGAACGGCAGCTACAGCACTCCCTTCCGTTTCAACGGACAGGAATTCGATGATGACACTGAACTTTATTATTACGGAGCGCGCTACTACGACCGCAAGTTAGGAATATGGACAAGCACGGATCCCATGGAACTGGACTATCCGGGAATAAGCAGTTATGCGTATTGTGCTGGGAATCCTGTGAATAAGGTAGATGTTGATGGAAAGAAAATCCTACCTGTATATATATCAAATATCAATGAAAGCGGACAATCAATAGGTGTAAGATATCTTAGTAATACAAAAGTAATAAATGCTATGAAAGTATTTGGTAAAACAACCTATGGGAAATCCATTCTTGAATCTTTCGTGCCTAAAGGTTTTTCACAATATGGAGTTAAAGGTAATGGTAAGTATTCAAAATATGTTCTTAAAATTCTAGAGGTAGACATTCCTAATAATCATCAAAGGTACGCCATAATTGGCAATAGAAAAGGTTGGCTTGATATAGAAGAAAAAAATGGAACTCTCTTTTTCGTTATGGGACTTGATGTTAGTGATTTATCAAGCAATGAGTTAATTGAAACTATTGTTCATGAGTTAACCCTTCATGGATATAACATTGACAATACTATTCGAGCGTTTGAAAAAGGTGGATTTAAATCTGCAAGAAAGGTTTTCTTCTCTACTCCTCCATCATTAGAGCATAATGACGTGAATGAATCCGTTCACAAATACGGCGGAGGGCTTTACAACAAAACAAAAGAAGAGATTCTAAATGTTATGCCACAAATGAAAAAGGAATTTAACAAATAAATAAAAAATGATGAAGAATAGAGTTTTGTCTGTGTATGTATTGCTTGGCATCTTATTATGCTCATGTGACAATAAGCGTGTGGACTTGTTGCAGCCTAATAATGATTATTATTACAAAATAGAGTATTTAAACGACATAATTGTTATTAATTACTGTCATGAAAAGAGTATCTTTAGTGACACGCTTATTCACGTTGACGATTCCTATGTGTCAAAGAAAGACAAGAGCATCCTACTTTCGTTAAATGACACGATTATCACATATCCATCATTAGGTCCATGGGGGTACTATACATGCATCGGCCGGGTTGAGGATTCTCCTTTCTACGAAAGAGGGTATGATGACCCAAAATATAAAGACTTGAGAGTATCCACTACATATAAAGTATTAGACACTTGGGTGAAAGACTGGGAAGACGAATTAGTATCAGCTTTTTACTTCGATTCCGATTTCAACATTAAACTCATTAGAAAAAACTACCTTAACGAGTGGGTGAAAAAAAGTAATCAAAAATGATCAGGGGACGGTTCTGCGTATGATCAGGGGACGGTTCCGTGATCATTTTAATCGCCTATTATTTGGCAGTTTGAGAAAGTGTTAGTATTTTTGTCATCGAAAAACAATCTAACTGATATATAAGTACGAAGACGGCGACAACAAAAGAAAAGCGGTAATCCTCAGCACTTCAATGCTTGCGGACGTTTCATCTAAAAACAAAATGATCACAGAACCGTCCCCTGATTACCATATGCTTCAAAAGACTGTAGGGTAACTAAAAATAGTAAGTTTTGATGTAAAAAAGAGGTAAATTGCGTCTTCTTCACCTTATTTAAGATGGCAAGGTGCCTGTAATAGGAGGAAAATATGTAACTTTGCCTTGTAAAGTATGTAATAAACAGGCAATATGGCAAAGATCATCGTACAGAATACGCAGATAACAGTCATTAGGCAAAATGAAAATGACTACATCAGTCTTACAGACATGCTGAAGGCCAAGGATGGTGAATATTTCTTCTCCAACTGGCTACGCAACCGCAATACAATTGAGTTCCTCGGAATATGGGAGCGATTGATGAACCCGGATTTTAATTGTGCCGAATTCGACATAATTAAAAGTCAGGCAGGGCTGAACCGCTTCCGTCTCAGTGCAAAAGAGTGGACCGAGAAGACCAATGCCATAGGCATTATTTCAAAAGCCGGGCGTTATGGCGGCACTTACGCCCATAAAGATATTGCCTTTGAGTTTGCCATGTGGATAAGCCCTGAGTTCAAGGTCTATCTGATACGAGAATTCCAGCGGCTGAAAGATGAAGAGCAGAAGCA
This sequence comes from Prevotella sp., assembly GCA_017471245.1. GTDB lineage: Bacteria > Bacteroidota > Bacteroidia > Bacteroidales > Bacteroidaceae > Prevotella. The sequence goes on along the minus strand of JAFUVB010000022.1, from coordinate 36,839 downwards.
AATAGGATGGACGGCGAAGCGTGAACTGTCAAAAATCAACTACCGCATTCATACGGATGCTATCAAGCAGAACCTTATCCCAGAAGAGGTGACGGCAGCACAGGCAAGCATCATCTATGCTGAGGAAGCAGACGTGCTGAACGTTGCCATGTTCGGACAGACTGCAAAGCTATGGCGTGAAGCCCATCCAGAGTTGAAAGGGAACATCCGTGACTATGCTTCCATCAACGAACTCATTTGTCTTGCAAACATGGAGAACATCAATACTGTACTCATTGACGAGGGCGTGCCGCAAGGTGAGCGCCTTGTCCGCCTCAATCAGATTGCCATCAATCAGATGCGTGTGCTGGAGAATGACGAAAACAGAAACCTACTGAAATGACATCAGAAATAACGGGTGACATCATTCTCCTGATCATTTTCTTGCAAAACGAGATCAAGTGATCAGGGGACGGTTCTGTGATCATTTGAAGACGGCGACAACAAGAAATGCAGAAATCCGCAATCCGTTAATACTTGCGGACGCTTCATTTGGATCTGTTCAGAAAAGCATAATGATCACAGAACCGTCCCCTGATCATATGAACAGGAAGCAAAGTCTGCAAGATGATTCCCCTCGACGCGATCCAAAAAGTGTGTGAGACGATAGGGTTATATTAAATATCACTTTTCGTTGCAAGTACCTGACATACAGTATAATAGATTGGGTGACATTGATTGTTTCAATGTCACTTTGTTTTTATGGAAGTGAAACAAATTGTTTTACTTTACAGAAAGACAAAAGTTGAATATCAAAGCATATTTTTAAGGATGCAAAACAAGTTGTTTTGCTTTAGAAGAATAGGTCTATGTATGACGGCAACTTAAAACGCAATGATGTGGAGGTGACATTGACAATTTCAATGTCACCTCATGTAACTTGTTTATAATCAGACAGATCAAGGGAATTGTGATGATTGCCCTATTAAGTAAACATTACGGAATTCGGGAAGATATTGGTATCTTTTGTATTCAAAAAATACTGCATACAACAAAATGGAACGACGCCATTGTATGACCTGCGATTATATTTTTATAACTTTCCATTGAAAAACCGTTTTCTTTTCACAAAATATTTGTATATTTGCACGCAGAAGTGCGCGAAATAACAATAGGCATACGATGAGTACACAGGTAATGACACAGCAGATAAGCGATTATTTCAAGACGCAGCCCGTTTTGAAAGCATGGCTCTTTGGCTCCTATTCACGAGGGGAGCAGCGTGCTGACTCCGATGTCGACATACTGATTCTGCCTGACAAGTCTCAGCATTTCAGTTTATTTACTCTCAGCGAAATCTACGAAGATCTGAAGGAAATGCTGGGGCGTGAGGTTGATGTGATAACCATTGGCGGTCTGATGCCCTTTGCCCGTGAAAGTGCTGACCGCGATAAAATACTGATTTATGAGAGAACATCGTAATGACCCCAAGCGTCTGAAGGACATCTTGCAGGCTATTGACACAATATTCGAGTATGTCGAAGGTCGCAACATGGATGAGTTTCTTAGTGATAAGAGATCGTATCATGCCGTAATCTACAACATCATGATTATAGGCGAAGCTGCCAATATGCTGACCTTCGAGTTTCGTGAGGCTCACAGCGACTTAAAGTGGAGGCAGATTACAAACATGCGTAATTTCCTGATTCATGGCTATCATAACGTGGAAGAAGACTTGGTATGGGAGGCCATCTCCGTTGACCTTCTGCCCATCCGTGAGAAGATCGTGAAGTATTTGGAAGAAGAAGAACAGCAGTAACAAACTAAAAACTTAAACAAGAGGCAGGAAAGGCTGGCGCGCTCACACGTAGTCTTTCCTGCCTCTTGCTTCTTGCCTCTTGCTTCTTGCCTCTTGCTTCTTGCTTCTTTAAAAAAACCTCTTTCCCCTATGGTTTTGCGAGCGAGAAGGAAAGTGTTTCGCCAGGCTTGGTTGGGATGTCGTATTCATAGACTGGCTGCCGACGGGGCATCTCCAGCTTAGAACGGTCGCTGACAAGCGGAGCCGGTATGTCGTAACACTGCGTCAAGGGGTTGGGGTTGTCGCCTGCGGCTACAGACAGAGGACTGCCGTTGCTGTCGAACAGGGGTGTGGCGCAGCGCAGTCGCAGGTTGCCGCCAAGCGTTGAGCGGATGACGACGCGCTGAACAGCTTTCTGCCGCCATTCCATGTTCAGAATCTCGAATCCGCCGCGCGCTCTGAGACCAGACACCGAACCTTCTGCCCACACATCGGGCAATGCCGGCAATAGCGTGACGGCTCCGTCGTGGCTCTGCACGAGCATTTCTGCAATGCCGGCACAGCAGCCGAAGTTGCCGTCGATCTGAAACGGCGGATGAGCATCGAACATATTGGCATAGGTGCCGCCGTCCTGATCTCTGATGGTGGCATACGGAGACTTCAGTTTCAGCTGGTTTTGTATCAACCGATAGGCATGATTGCCATCTAACAGACGCGCCCACAGGCATACCTTCCATCCCATTGACCATCCGCGCGAGGCATCACCGCGCCCGATGAGCGATTTCCTGACGGCAGCGGCAGCCATCGGGTTGGTATATGGAGAGACCTGACGACCGGGATAGGCACACCAAAGATGGGACACATGGCGGTGGTTTGAGAACTCGCGATCCCAATCATCAAGCCACTCTTGCAACTGCCCGTACTTGCCAATCATCATTGGAGGCAGCTGAAGGCGAATGGTGTCGAGGCTGTCGGCAAAGGCATGGTCGATGCCTAACTGACGGGCTGCCTGACGGGTGGTATAGAGCAGGTCGTAGATCATTTGATTATCCATCGCCACTCCAGCGAAGACCGCGGGCGACATCTCCTTGTTGAAGATTTCATCGTGATACTTCTGCAATCCGGGATGGTTTTCGGGAGAGGTTGACGGGGATGCCACTAAATAGCCCGTTTTATGGTCGCGCACAAGGAAATCGATATAGAACCGGCAGGCATCTGCCATCACGGGATAAGCCTTCTGCTGCAGGAACTCCCGATCGCCCGTAAAGAGGAAGTGCTCCCAAAGATGCGAGCAGAACCAGGCATTGCATGTAGGCCAGATGCTGCACGAAGCATAGTCGACGGATCCGGTAGAGCGCCAGATATCGGTATTATGGTGCAGCGTCCAGCCGCGCGCGCCATACATCAGCCGTGCCGACTGCCTTCCCGTAACGCTCACGTCGCTGACCAGCTGCAGGAATGGTTCATGACACTCGGTGAGGTTGGTCACCTCAGCAGGCCAATAGTTCATTTCCACATTGATGTTCGTGGTGTATTTCGAGTCCCATGCCGGATACTGGTCGGCATCAGGGTTCCAGATGCCCTGCAGGTTGGCAGGCTGCGAACCTCGCTGTGAAGAGCAAATGAGCAGGTAGCGCCCGAACTGGAAGTAATCGGCCACCAGTCCGGGATCGGTGGTTTGTGAAAACTCGCGTATGCGCTGGTCGGTGGGTTTCTCCTCTTGCTGAGGGTTATGCCCCAGATTGAGCGTCACGCGCTGGAACTGTTGCCGATAGTAAGCTTTATGGCTGTCGATTGCCTCGGCGTATGTGCTGATGGGATTGCCCTTTTCCAGAAAGCGGTTCATCACTCTTCTGACACGCCCATCGGCATCGCCCGTGATATTATCATATCTAACGAAATTGGTTGCCGAGGCTATTAGGATGAGCACCTCGCTGGCATTGCTCACGCTGATGACACCATCCTTGGCTATGCGCTTGCCTCCCTGCTGCACCACACGCACGAGCGTGGTGCAATGAAGGCCGTTGGGAATGTTCTCCTCAGCCTTTGCTGTGGGATAACTGAACACGCGCAGCTCATCATCCCTGCCGTCGGTCAACTGCACATCGGCTGTCACCCGCTGCCGTTTCAACGGTCCGCAGAACGACACATCCAACGTGAGACTTCTTTTCTTCGATGCCGTAAGCCGGATGATGGTCAGGCTGTCGGTGAACGATGTGAACACGCCGCGCTGATAGTCGGTTCCGTTGAGCTTATAGCGAGTGGTTGCCATGGCGTCAGCCAGACTGAGCGTGCGCCGATAGTCGGTTGCGCGGGCGTGGCTTTCAGGAAACGTAAGCACCAGATTACCCACCGACTCATATATCATGCCATGACCTGTCACAGAGCGGTCGGCAGTGATATTGTGCATGGCAAGACGCTGCGCCCGCTCATAGTCGGCACTGTCGAGAGCGGCGCGAATGTCTGACAACACCGGCAATGCCTTGGTGTTGACATTGTTATAAGGCGATCCGCTCCAGAAAGTATCTTCGTTGAGCTGAATGGTGTCGCTTGCCAAACCGCCATAGACCATGGCTCCAAGACGCCCGTTTCCTAAAGGGAGAGCTTCCACCCAGTGCTGCGCAGGACGGTCGTAGCACAATGTCTGCGCAGGAAGTGGCTGCACCCATCCTAAGACGAGCACAGCCACAATGAAAAAGAGAGAGAGTTTTTTCATCTACTTAATAAAAACTTTATGAGTCCTGCAGCTGCCGTCGGCAAAACGCTCGGTGACAATGTTCAATCCCCTACAGGTATGACTGAGGCGACGGCCTTGCAGGTCGGTGATTTGTGTATTGATAACTGGTAATTGTCCGTTTGGTACGGATATGCCCGTAGTCACATCAATGGTGGAGGGTTCGCTCAAACTGCCATATTCGTTGACTGCGCGCACGGTATAGGTGTGGCTTTTGCCATCGGTCTGGAACGAAGTTTTTTTTGTGATTCCGATAACTTGCTCCTCGCTATCGATAACGATATAGCAGATGGCATAGGGCGAAGATGCCCATGTGAGTGACATACTGACCTCGTCTGCCTTCAGCTCTGAGGGAGCCTGCACCGGCTCAAAGAACTTGCGCGGGTTCCAGTCGTCGTTGCCGGCAGTGACAGCCTCATAGGTATACTTGGCGGCTTCCTCAGCACTGAGCACAGCCTGACGGGTGACGGGACTGGTCTCACCTGCTGCCAGCCGGTCGGCATCCACCTTATAGGAAGTGCGGCGATTGTTCAGATCGACAGGCTGTCCGTTGGCATCCATGGTGTTGTATTCGGCAAAGAGCTTCGGTGCGATGTGCCATTCGCTCCATCCTTCAGCAGCAAGGGTGGTTTTCAGCGTGGTGTTGATCCATACGGCAATGGGCTGGTTCTGCCAGGCACGTCCCAGTTTGTTGCTGCCTCCCTTGCCGTCGATGGTGTTGTTCACCATAACATAGCCCCACTTGGTGCCTGCCTGATGACCGGGAGCAACGATCACGCTACCCGTGCGCGCCAGACGGAACGTTGAGTTCTCGATGTAATTGTCGCCGCCGCCATAGTAGAAGTCTACAGCTCCCTCAATAAGGCAATTGTTGACATACTGGCGGTCGCCCGAGTTGTGTATATCTGTATACCATGTATCCTGATAGGATCGGAACTTACAGTTGTAGAACGCCTGACGGTCGGCACGCGAGCTCATCGCATTTGCCTGAGGTCCCGACTGCTGTTCCACTCCCCAACGATTCAGGTAGGTGATGTTCTCGGTGTAGAAGTCGGTGGCATTGACCTGAACCATGGCTTGCTTGCCGTAGGTCTTCGAGGCGGGGTTGTTGGTAGAATACTCGTAACCCAAATCACTGCTGCTTCCATTATTAATCAGGTATTTGATGATGGTCTTCTCTTTGTCCTGACCGATGAGGTGGACGAAGGGTTTGTTTTGCGGAATCGTTACCAGTTCCTCGTATTCTCCATTCTTGACAAAGATGAGCCAGGGAGAAATGCGTGATGCGGGAACGGCATCAATAGCAGCCTGCACGGTGGTATAGTCGCCCGTACCGTCCTGTGCCACCACGGCATCGAACACCTTGGCAACGGGCTGAGGGCGCTCCATGACGGTGAAAGTGATGTCGCGGGCAGGGAAGGCATTGCCACTGAGGTCGGTGATGGCTCCTTCGGCAATGCTGAGGGTATACTGCGTTCCATAGCTCAGTCCGTGATAGGGATAGGTGACACTCTTGCTTCCAAAGGAACCAGAGAGAGTCTCACCGTTTAAAGTAACATCGCCTGCGCCCTGCTTGACGCGCTCATTGAAACTAAGGACGATGTTGCCACGAGCCGAGACACCAGTGCTGCCCTCCGACGGAGAACTGCTGATGAGCTGTGGAGCTTCGGCATCATCAACAACGGTCTGATCGGCGAAAATGATGACATCAGCCAAATAGAAACCCTCAGTACCCGAATGGTTGCCGCCATCGAAGAAGTCGCTCGTCTCGTCCTCTATCCAGCGGATGTAGACCATTCCATCTATATCATTTGTGTTGAGTTCATAATCCATATCCTGCCATTTGCTGCTGGGACTCTCAACCATCTCAAGTGTCTTGAGTGTTGTGAAGCCCTCAGTGCTGCTGGTGGTGCTCATCTGCAGCAACTGGCGCTTACGCACACAATTATTATTGACAGCCACCAAGCTATGGATGTTGATCTTATCGTAATCCTTCACGCTGAACGATGCCACGAAGGCGCGCGGTATCTGCTCCTCCTTGCTGTAGTCGGTATAGCGGCGAGCAGCCCACAGCTCCTTGCCACCGAATGACACCTTGCCAGAACCCCAGTTGGTGCTTGCATGGCTGGCACCCTGATAGAAGAGCATGACACCGGTGTTGTCGGTGGCAAAGGCATAGTCGGCAGGACGATTGCCACGCGAAGTATTCTTCTCGTTGTCAAAATCCCATGCCACGATGAAGGGGATGACGTCGAACGATGCCGTTACCTCCATGTTGCCATCCACGGTGACTTGGCGGGTCAGTTCGGCACTGCCTGTCTCCCACATCAGGAAATTGGTAACAGGGTTGGGAATGACGGTAAGCGTCACCTCGGTGCCTGCATCATACTTGCCATTGACAGGTTCGGGCGACAGCGTAACCTCACCCCACTGCGCTCCCTCGCCAGTCTTGTTGACGGTAAGCGTATAGGTATCGACATCACCGAATACTGCCGTGACGGCGGTATTTCCACTGACTGTGGTGGTGTAGGTTGGCGTTGCAGCCAATGTCTCGCCATCGGCATCCTGCCACTCCCTAATGGTGTAGCCCGACATGTTCTTTGCCGTGTAGGCAATACCCGTACCCTTGACAGCCGCATTTCCCACAGGTGACATTGCCACATAGCCCGCACCCTGCGGGGTAACTGCCGTGGTGAGTGAACACACAGTCTCACTTCCGAGCGGAATACCCGTCACCTTGAAACTGTTCAGGTACATATCGCCCGTGGCTCCTGCATCGTATCCGATGAGCGCACGCACCTTGACACTCTGCTGGTTGTCTACAGCCAGATTGGCAGCAATATCGTTGAAGTTGCTCCAACTGCTTCCCGTTGACCCTGTTTCGCTGCTTACCATCCATGTGGCACCGCCATCGGTGGACACAAGGATATAGACTGGCAGTGTCTTGCTGTTGTTTCCCGACATTCGGCAGGAGAACTGCAAGCTCTTGTAACCGGCAGCCGACAGTTCCACCTCAGCATAGTTGTAGTGCTGTGCGGCATCAGTGGGATTAACGATTGGCTGCGGCGAGGCAGTATACATGCGAAGCGCTCCATTGTTAAAGTCGGAAATATACCATTTCTTGTTTCCATCGGTAGACTCTATGGTGAGCGTGCCGGAGGTTATACTGCCTGATGTGGGATAGAAAAACGGCTGCTGAGCAGAGAAGGTATACTCCATATTTACCTTGTCGGCAACCGACGGCGTATAGTATGTCTTATTACCGTTGCTGTCTGAAGGAGTGTATTTCACATGAGTGGAGAAATCCCATGCAGCCAGCGTTACACGGTCGGCCGATGTCGGAGTATCCGTAGGAGTTTCTGTGGGTGTATCTTCGGGTGCTGTCACATCAGGGTAATAGTCGTTGAAAGGAGTTTCTGCCTGTTGGTTACCAGCTTTCATGATGCCCTCCACCAACCAGTTGCAGTATACCTCCACATTGGTATACCACCCTCGTGAGTCGATTGTATATTGCGTTGCGTCAGAAGCATCATGGGGATTCAGCCCATTGGCGGTCTCCCATGTATCGGGCATGCCGTCATTGTCGCTGTCAACCTGTCGTGCACCGCCTTGGTAAACTGGCCATCCACCCACATCAGAGGGAGTGTCGATGATACCCTGTTTGCCGCTTTTGCTTCCCGTATAGGTTGCCGTGCCAGTGCGCGCCTCTTCCACTATACGATTGTCTACGACATCCCGCTTCAGCGAGCAACCGCCATAGCTGAGCACTTGTTCATAAGCCTGCTGCGCAGAATGGGTGGTAACCTCGCCATAGGGATATAGCGTATCGCTCTTGCATTTACCAACAGGATCGAGCGTATTGTTGCGGATTCCATTCCAGTCCCAGTTGTCGCCCTTGCCAACGTAATGGTTGCCTTTGATGTAGAAAACGCCATGGGCATTCGCCTCGTTGCCACTGTTGCCGGCATCCTTGTCCATTGCCATGAACTCACCAGAGAGCAGTCTTGAACCAGGACCTGGTTTGTAGTAGTTGTTGACGATATTATAGGAACCGCCCTCAGCACCATAGCCCACCTTGCCGCCCCAGTTGTAGAACACGCAGTTGCGCATGTCGACAATCTCAGACTCCACTGGGAGATTCACGCGATAGGTTTGTCCACTGCCACTGAAACGAGGATTACGCGAGTCGTGGTGCGCCATTAAGTTGTGATGGAAAGAAGCACTCTCTCCACCCCAGATACCCCCATAGCCATGTGCTCCTTTCGAATGTCCTGACTCTCGCAGGCTCTCCGTGACGAAACACCACTGCAGGGTGAAGTTTTGATTGACATAGAACGAACAGGCTTCATCGGTGCTCCAACTGCAAGAGCAGTGATCGATGATGATGTTTTTCTTGAATCGCCCTCCCATGGCATCCTTGCCGTCGCTGGCTTCTGTCTTGTCGCCAGGACGCACGCGGATGAAACGAATGATGATGTTGTCAGCAGCCGTGGTGAGATTGAAACCGCTGAGGCAGATGCCGTCGCCGGGGGCCGTCTGTCCCATGACGGTGACGTCGCCCTTCCCGATTTTCAGTTCCGAGAGCAATTCAATGGTTCCACCGACATCAAAGACGATGATACGCTTGCCACTGGCATTCAGGGCGTTGCGCAGCGAACCTTCGCCAGAATCGTTCAGATTGGTGACATGAATCACCCTGCCGCCACGCCCTCCGGTGGTATAGCGTCCGAATCCTTCGGCTCCGGGGAATGCCGGTGCCTGTGCCATTGCCACATACGACGACAGCCACAGAGCCAGTAATATATACAGATGCTTTGTGTTCATCTTTTCAAAAACTCGTGAGTTGTTTTTTCTGCCTATCAACTTGTGATGGGCTTTATTTGACATAAACTTTACGGACGGTCTGACTTCCGTCGGCACCTTCCTCTATGATAATGTTCAGCCCTTTTATTGGTTTCGACAGCACCATACCCTGTAGGTTATGATAACGACGGCATGTTTTGAGAGGGAGAATCGGATGAGCGACACCACTTGCCACCTGCTCGCCTGTCTCTAACTTCAGACAATCCCACATCACTCCGCCCCTGCCTGTACCGTTGGTGAGGTTTAGCTGCAGGGTGTTCTCCCCGCTGCGCAGCAGGGAGGCATCGAATGAAAGCGTCTTCAGCTGATGCTTTCCACTTTGGTTTGCACTGCGATAGATGGCTCCATCGTTGGTACTCAAGTTCCACACTGCCAGTTGGGTGCCATTGAGTTTCAGGGTGATTGACGGTTTGCTGGTGACCGCTGCCAGCGAGGCAGTGAGATGGGCTTGCCCTGTATAGGTCTGATCGCAATTGAACTTGACTGTCCATGTTCCTTTCTTCGTCTGTGCATAGTACCATCCGGTCTGCGGAGAATCGGTCTCCACGTTAAAAGTGAGATCGGCAGGCACCGACTCTGGCAGCAAGTAGGAACGTGGCGCATCGCTCAGCGCATAGCCGTCGCTCAAGCGATTGTTCTCGCCTATCATCCACAACAGGTTGCTGTATTTGATAGGAGTCCATGCGATGGTTCCTAAGTCTTGGTCGCCAGACTCAATATGGATATCATTGACCGTCAGTTCATCGGTGATTTCACCCTTTGTGGCGTATGCATAGAGCGAGTAGTCGCCGGGACGCACGTTTTTTATGGTGAATCTTCCGTCGCTATTGGTCTTGCCCCAAAATATGTAGCGTTTGCCTTGGCTATAGACATCACCGCCGGGCTCAGCCAAAACCACTTGTATTCCGTCGGCAGACTGATGGTTTGTTACATCTATACACCCCCTCACGGCAGCACGCTCTCTGGGATAAAGCTCATGAGAGAACCACTGAAAAGGCCATTCCTCCTGCTGGCGGTGAGCCATTGCCTTGGCATCGGCAACCATCTCTTCGTGTGTTCCTTTGTTCAAATAGATCAGGAATGGACCGTAGATCTTTCGCTCACCTTCTTTATAATACTGTGAAGAAGCCCCCATGTGCTCGCCTTGCAGCATCTGAATGGTGATGGGCGACTTGGAGGTGGCATGCACCGTGAGTTCCTGTTTCATAGGACCGCCGTTGATCCACTCATGACTACAAGCGATATTCCATACACCCGTATCATCAGACATCAGACCATGAAGGCTGTCTTTCACCACATACTGCGCCCAGTCGTATTTTGTATAGATGCTGCCGTCGGCCATCTTGTAGGTGGCATCAGCCACTGTGTTCTCAGCTTGCTCGGCAGTCTTCATCTCACTATTGGAAGGTATGCGCCCTTGCATCTTGTCGTCTACATAGCCGTTAAGGAATGAAGATGCAAGACGGGTGCAAACGCGCATTTCTCGTATATTGACCGATGATGATTGACCATTGACCGTTGATGATTGACCATTAACAACGACATAGACATACACACCGCTCACGCCCTTACGCATGGCAAAACCCTGCTGAATCTGCGGATTCGACGAGTTGTTAGAATAAACCACTTCTGCATAGTCGTCGGTCTGATGCACTATCTCTGCAGTCGTTGGACTCAACGCACGATTTTTGTCAGACGTGTAGTCGAAGTAAACACCGTTGCTGCCGATGACATTAGAAGCATCCTTGAGGCTCATCTGACTGATACGCCCATTGCTGCCTATGGTGATGGACATGAGGTCGTTTGACATTTTTGTCTCTCTGCCATTAGAAACACTGACGGTAACGCCCTGTGCCAGGGCGCTACCTTCAGTGATCAGTGCAAGCGCGATGCTTGCCAATAATCTGTTTGTCTTCATTCTTTCGCTGTTTTTCTAAGAATAAGACGTTTTCATTGTGGAATTGTCACTATTAATCCGGCAAATCATATCACCACCAGCGTGGATCTCCCACCTTACCTTTGCCTCTGAATTGCACATCATCTTTCACATGGAAGTCTCCATGGCGCGGATCAACAAACAATTCCTCGGATGTCATGTCAAGATGTGTGATATTAACAAATGGTCTGTTGTTTTCCACCAAATCGCTGGTGATATAGCTGCCAGAGAAGTCGAGCCAAGCCGAATAGTCGCCCCATCCGTGGTTTATCTTCTGACCATTGTTGTCACCGGCAAAGATACAACTTGAAACAAGAGCTTCCTTCGGTTTCTTTTGGGCAAGGATCAGTTTGGGAAGACCTACCTCATAGTTGCAGAAGGTGATCTTCTCTAATGTCAGTTGGTCAAGCTCTACGCGGATATCCATCAACTGATCTGCAACATCGGTGATAGTGGTATTGGTAATGCTCAAATAGTGCATCTTCGTGTTGCCAGCGATGTTAAACACGCCCCATCCTCCTGTTGACACATGGTCAAGCCAGCTGTTGTTTACATAGATTCCTTCAATCTCGACATCACCGTATGCACGGACAATACAATTGTTCAGGTGGCGGAAAATACTGCCTGTGATGAACAAGCGGTTGAAAGCGTTCACTCCGCCGAGCACCATCCAGAAACTACCGACGGCATCTACTTCAACATATTGGAAATGGAGGTCTTCCACCGGCCCTTGCAGTCCGAAACTTGGAATGTGCAAGTGAGCACGAGTACCATTGACAAGAGTACCAGAGAAATAAAGATTCTTGATGTTTGCAGGAACGCTAACAGAACCTATATCATAGTCTTGTCCACCAGTGAAGACGAGTGTCACCGTCTCATCGGTAGCAGCTGCGAGCAGTTCGCCGATGTTGTCACCTGGCTGCACATCGATGGTTTGTCCTGTTGCCGATCCGAGGGTGGTAAAGCCGTAGGTGCCGCGGATGAACTCACCATTGAATATCTGAGCCACATAGTTTGTTCCAGGATTCAGTCCGCTGAAAGAAGCCTCTCCGTTACGCTTTTGCGTATCGGTCAGGGTAGAGGTGCTGATCCACGTGGTATCACCTTTGGCAACGCTTCCCAGTTTAATGGTTGTAGCAGTTTTGTCGGATTCCCAATTAACAGAGGCATCTATAATGCCTGGCACGGCACCTGTGAAGATTTGCTCAGCAGGAGTCTTAAAGCTCAGGCCAAACCAACCCGACTCTGTACCAGTCTGCTCATTGACACCTTTAACGCGTACCGAGTAGAGAGTCGTTCCGTTAAGGTCTTCAAACAACTTCTTATATTCGTTCTGCACGATAACCTTGCCTTCACTATAAGGAGTCAGCGTGTCTGCCATTACTTCTTCTGTTCTGACAATGTTGCTGAACTTCATGCTGTCGCCAAGGCTGAACTCAAAGATGTATTTCGTGGCATCGCTGATACCATTGAATTTCAAGGTAACTGCCGTCGGCTGCATTTCTTCCAATTCGAAATGGGTGGTGCGATAGAGCCGGTCATAGCCCTGCTCTACAGGCCAGTCATTGACATTTTCGCTACATGCCATCAGTATGCTGGCGGCAAATACTGCACAGATGGCTTTATTGATGATTTTCATATCTGTCTTTGTTTTAATTGATTGTTTTCACGATTAGTCCAAACTATGGTCGTATCCGTATGAATTCTGCAGATAGCCGTTAGACTTATAGATGTCATCATAATAGATGGAGAACAGGTGACGGTAGTTGCATACGCCATTGCCAAGTGTCATCTGTGTCAACTTAGCCTGAATCTCGCTACCGAACTGCAACTGGCTGAGCAGTGAAGAGTAATCGTATTTGGCACGTAGACCGGAACCACATACCAGAATGCGCACCGACCTGTTGACGATATCATCAACATTGGGGTTCTCACGACGCATCCATGTCAGTTCCTTATATACGGCGGGGTCGGGATTGGCGTTCAGACTGCGATAGAAATTGCACGACTGCATGTCAATGAACTGGCTCTGATCACCGCTTTGATATTTATAGTACAGTTTCTCAGGGAAGTCAGTTGGCTGATAGGTCTTGTCGAAAATCTTCACTTCCAATCGGCCATCATACATTTTCACCAATGCTTCCTTCATCTCTTCAATCTTCTGGTCGAGCAGTCCCCAGCGCACCAAGTCGAGCTTGCGAATGCCCTCACATCCAAACTCCCATGCACGCTCGTTCACGATGGCATTAAAGAAATCGCTGTCATATTTCTTGATCTCTGCAGAACCAGCACCGAAAGCTCTTTCGCGAACTTTCTCCAATGCTTCGCGGGCACTCATGCCTGCCACACCACTTTTGCTGTCGGCATTGCCAGTAAGCTGATAACGAGCTTCGGCAAACATCAGCAAGACGTCGGAATAGCGCATCAGAATCCAGTTAATACCAGTGCTCGGGCGACCGCTGGCTGTGCGGGCAAGCGCCTTGTATCCATCGCTGGTCCAGAAATAGCACCACTTTCCGAAATGCACATTGAGCAAGTCACCACGCATGATTTCATGCACTTGATTGTTTTCTTTGCCGAACTTTGGGAAATAGCATGCATAGTCGCGGCGCGTGTCGGTCGGGGTGAAAGAATAGAAATAGTATCCGTTAGAGTTTACATAGCTGGATCCCCAACCGAAACTGCCGAAACCGATATTACCGTCTTGTTCGCGTCCCATCAGCGTACCCACGTCACCGTTGTATCCCATGCCGTTGGCCACCTCGAACAGGTTCTCACCGTATGCATTGTAGTCAAGATGATTAACCGTTTTCCATATATCTCCATAGTCAGGATCAAGATGGTGCGGATTCTGCAAATCGCCAATCATTTCTGCGCACTGCTGCTCCGCAATTTCATAATAGTCTCTCCAGTTCTTGGCGCGCCCCACATAGAAACCGTTCAGTTCACCCATGCCTGAGGCAGAGCCGTTGTAATGCTCCACATTGGAGTCGTCGGTAAACTGATTACCGTCGCGCACCGACCATCCACCGGCAAACAAGGCTATACGAGCCAGCAGACCCTTGGCGAAACCTTTCGTAATACGCTCACATGTGTATTCGGCTTCTTCGCCCATCCAAGGAAGATAGTCAACGGCTTCCTGCATGTCGCGAACCAATGCTGCATAAATCTCGTCGCGATCGGTTTTACCTGCATACACATTCGACAGGTCGCTTTCCGAAGTACCTTCTTTATAAGGAATGTCACCCCAGCGGCGCACCAACTCAAAGTAAGCCAGTGAGCGCAGTGTCAACGCTTCACCCAGGAAACGGGTCATCACCTTGTTGCCGCTCTTGAATGCGTCGCTGTTGCGAATGCCTTCCACCGCTGTGGAAGCACGCTCTGCCATGGCAAAAATATCCTTCCACTGCACGGTATGATTATACCAGTCACTATAGAAGTTTGCTGCTCCCGTGTCGCTTGTCAGCTCCTTCGACGGGTCGCTGTTGTAGCCGCTCGCCAATTCGATATCCGATACGCCCTGCCAGTTCACAGACATCTTCTGTCCGTAGACATACGTGCCTGTCAGGTTACCATAGATGTCCATAATGGCTGAGCGAGCCATGCCCTCGTTCTCGAAAATCACTTGTGAGGTCTGCTGCGAGGGCGATTCGGTGTCTAAATAGTCGCTGCATGAACTAAGCACCAAGGCAGACACTGCCAATATCATTGAAATATATATCTTTTTCATAACCTTCTGTATGAGTATTCAATTAAAATGTTAAATTCAGTCCTACCACGAATGTACGTGCCTTAGGATAAGCAGAGCGGTCGTAGCCCATGACCAGATTATTGGTATGTGTGCTCACTTCAGGATCCTGTCCGCTATAGTTTGTGATACAGAACAAGTTCGTTGCCGTTCCGTAAATGCGCAGATGCTTGGCACCGATGTGGCGCAGCACAGCCTTGGGCAGAGAATAGCCAAGAGTCAATGTACCCAAGCGGAGGAAAGAGCCATCTTCAACAGCCCAGTCGGTAATGATTGAGTTGTTCATCAGCGGATTCCACATTGTCTTGCCTTGGTTGATCTCCCGCAGCAGTTCCGGATTGGCATATTCACCATAGAAGATATTGAGACCTGTCTCCGGGTCGATGGTGGTGAATCGGTTTTCCAAGCTCATTGCCGTGGTAACGTTCTTATAGCGCTGAGAGCCGTGATAAGAGTTATAGTCAATCTTGTTCATGTTCAGGATATCGTTTCCATACGACCAGTTGAACAATGCTGTCAGGTCGAATCCCTTCCAGCCCATGTTAATACCGAAACCGCCAGTGTGCTTGGGCTGTGCGTGACCAATCACGCGACGGTCGTTGTTGGCATCAATCTTTCCGTCAGGAGTTCCGTCTTCTCCGCTCAGGTCTTTCAGCTTGATATGACCGGGACCGAAATAACCTCCAGAGTTTGCCAGCACACCGCGATTGTCAACAACACCCTCATTCAATACCCATCGCTTGGTTTCATTATTGAAAGTGAAGTCGTCAAACGAATACATACCGTCGTAGACATAGCCATACATCAAGCCGACCTCTTCACCCACGAACACACGGTAGTCATCGTTACCGATGAAGAAACCGCCCGCTCCGTCGCTCAGAATCATTTCGTCGTTCTCAGTGTCATAGAGCTTATCCACCTTGTTCTTGTTGAAGCTGATATTGAAGTTGGCATCCAAATAGAAATCGCGTGTCTGCACCAGATTGGCATTGACGGTGAACTCTATGCCTCGGTTGGTGGTCTGTCCCAGATTCTGGTATTGTGTGCTGTAACCAGAGTTCGAAGGCAGCTGCACCGACATGATCAGGTTCTTTGTCACGTCGTTATACCAATCGATAGCCACATCAAGCCGCTTGCTCAACACGCTGAAGTCGAGACCCACATTGGTTGAGTGCTTCGTCTCCCATGTCAGGTTTTCATTGCGCAGCACCGTTGTGGGGCGCAGAGCGCTCTGTGCCGTCTCGTCCAAATAATAGAGCTGGTTGAGCGATGTAACCGATCCATAGGTCTGGCGCCAGTAGCTGCCTACGCGAGCATTACCCGCCACACCATGGCTCAGACGCAGTTTCAGGTTGTCTAACCAGCTGCGGGTAGACTCCATGAATGGCTCGTCGCTGATGCGCCATGCGGCAGCAAAGGCTGGGAACACACCCCATTTGTTTCCCGGTGAGAACACGTTGGTGCCGTCGGCACGAAGTGTAAACGTCAGATAGTAGCGACCGTCGTATACGTAGTTGGCACGACCGAAATACGACTGCGTGCGGTTAGGCTCTGAGATAGTGGTGTAGGTGGGTTCAGAAGTTCCGTTGTTCCACATGGCAAGCATGTTGTCTACAGAGTAGTCGAGGGGGAAATAGTCTGACTCCACGCGCATGTTGTTCGTTTCCGAATGATAAGCCTCTGCGCCAGCCATGGCATCGACATGGTGCTTACCGAAATCATGCCTGAAGTTAAGCATCGTGCGCAGGGTGTTGTTGTTTCCATCCCAGTAATTACGCTGACCAACGGGGAAACCCGAGCGTTGGTTGGCGGTTCCTGTGTTTGCCAAGAACAAGTTATCTGTACGTGCGAAAGAGAATCCGTAAGTTCCTTCAACGCGCCATGAAAGCCACTTGGTGATGTCCCAAGTGATGCCCAGATTATAGCTGTTGGTGAAATTACGCTGTTTCTTATATTCGTTGGCGATGTTGTAGAAAGGATCTTGCAGGTTGCTGATATTCTCGTAGCTCAGGTCGCCCGTATCGCCTAAGTCGTCGATGCTCAGGTCAGTAAGGGTTCCAATGGGCGCAAAGAGAGTGCAGTCGCGCAGTTTCCATCCCGATGATACGCTCGGACCGTTGATGACACGATGATTCATCTTTGCATTGAAGTCAAGATGCAAATATCCGGTCAAGTCTTTTTTCAGCTTGATGTTCAGGTTGTCGCGCTTGAAGTTGGAGGTTTGCATGATATACTCCTCATCGTCGCGCGTATAGCTGATGCTGTATACAAAGTCTTTTGTTCCGCCGTTGACATTAACGTTGTAGCTCTGCTTGAAACCGGTGCGGTCGAACAGTTTTTTCTGCCAGTCGGTTCCCTGACGCCCTTTATAGAGGTCAATATCCTCCCAGCGGCCGTAGCGGTCGAAAAAGCTGGCATTCTTTGACGGGTCGAGCTCTCGCTGGAAATATACATATTCATAAGGTGACAACACCTCTGTCTCGTTGTAGAACTTGCTCCATCCCACACTGGTATTGAACGAAACCTCCGTCTTTCCTGCACGACCGCTCTTGGTAGTGACGAGGATAACACCATTGGCACCCTTGGCACCATAGATGGCGGTTGACGATGCATCCTTCAAAACGTCAACACTCTCAATGTCGGTTGGGGGGATGTCGCTGATGCTTGACACCTGGAAACCATCCACGATGTAGAGAGGTTCGTTGTTCTGAGTGATTGAACCGCCGCCACGCACGCGAATCTTCACTTCTGCATCAGGTGAACCTTGCGTGGTAACAACGTTGACTCCTGCCAAGCGACCGGTAATGGCCGAGGCAGCATTGGTTGAGGTGATGTGCCTCAAGGTTTTCTCTCCCACCGACGAGATGGATCCCGTGAGGTCGCGGCGACGGGCTTGTCCATAACCCACAGACACCACTTCCACTTCGCCAAGCGATGTGGCATCTTCGTCGAGCGTAACATCCAGATTGGCACCTGGCACAGCATTGAGAGTCTTGGTCTTCATTCCGACATAGGAAATCACAACCTGTCGCCCCTTGGGTGAAAGATTGATTTCAAAGTTTCCGTCGAAATCGGTCACAGCGGCATTCTTGGGATTGCCTGCCTCGGTGACAGTAGCACCGATGACGGGTTCGCCCATCGAATCCTTCACATTACCTTTTACTTTTCCGCCCTGAGCATGAACCAGCATGCAGACGAACAGTAAAATCATTGATAGAATAGCTTTCTTTTTCATTTTTTAAGTTTATAATTTGATTTGTTGCGTATCGAAAAACGAGGTTAGTAGCACGAAAAACTGGCGCAAAAGTATACATTACCTATCCGTATGTGGAGCACGATTGTACGTATAAAGGCGAAAAAAGTACGTTTTTCGTTCTTTGCGGACGAAAATGCACTTTTTTGAATTATTTTTTGTACTTTTGTACCACCAAATCGATACAAAATGAAGAAACTGATCATTGCACTGATTATTGGTTGTAACGCTTGTTTTTTGTATGCCGCCTCAATGCCCAAGACCCTGCACATCCAGCGTTTTGGAGAAAGCGACGGCTTTTCTGAAGCTCTTGTTTCGTGTATCATACAAGACAGCCTGGGCTACATCTGGCTCGCCACATGGGACGGTCTGCGCTGCTACGACGGCTACCGCTTTCAGACGTTCAAGGCGCAGCCTGGCGACAATTGCCCGTTGGAGACCAACCGCATCAGCTACATCAAGGAGGATGCCGACCATAATATAATATGCTGGTCGAACGACAAGTTCTACCTCTTTAACAGAAGAACGCGCCAGTTTGAACCCTATCAAGGAAATGATTTCAGGATTACGCTCTACAAAGCACCCGACATGGTGAGGCAACTCATCACAAAAGTGGAGGGTTTCGACAATATTGAAATCAACATTCTGCTGGTGGACAGGCAAGAGGGCGTGTGGACTTACAGCCATCGCGGACTGGAGAGAATATCGCTGACACCCAAACCCGTGCAGGCACAGAAACACAACACGCAGGGCGAGGAGGTGGTGTATGCCCTCTATTCAGACAGGAAAAAACGACTGTGGTGTGCCGACAAGGGCGGATACATCCACATCAGCACGGACGACGGGCAGACGCTATGGCTGAACAGCGACGGACGACTGACGCGCGAGCGCGCAAAATTCGGATATGCCACCTATCATATATTAGAAGACAGCAAGGGCGCGATGTGGATCGGCACCAAACCCGGCGGTCTGTTCCACCTTGTTCCCTCGGAAGGGAAATACAAGGTGGAGCACTTCAGGCACGATCCCCGTGATCCCTACAGCATCAACTGTGAGGCAGTATACGACATTGCCGAAGATGACGCCCACCGCATCATCATCGCCACTTACGGCGGAGGCATGAACATTGCAGAGCCGCAGGGCGACGGAAGCATGCGGTTCATCCACTGCGGCAACCTGCTCAAGACATTCCCGAAGGCCGGAATGCGAAGCCGCTGCGTGCATATCATGCCCGACGGAACGGCTCTTTTAGGAACCAACGACGGTCTCTACACCGTGTCGCTCCACGACCCTTATCCCAAAATGCACTTCTTCGTGAACAGCCGGCAGCCCGGCAGGGCAACGAGCATCAGCAGCAACTTCGTGATGGAAATACTGAGAACCCGCAATGGCGAACTATACATTGCGACATCAGGAGGCGGCACGGAGAGAATCCTCTCTAAGCAACTGCTCAGCGACAGCATCAGTTTTCAGCATTATTCCGTGAAAGAGGGCATTTCGTCGGACATGAACCAGACCATTACAGAAGACAACGACGGCAACGTGTGGATCGTATCATTCGGTTCGCTCAGCCTGCTGAACCCCAAAACGGGTGTGGCATCCAACTATTGGCGACTGCTGTCGGGTGTGGGCGAGATGTTCACAGAATCCACACCGGCACTCCTGACAGACGGAAGCATGGTATTGGGCACCACTATGGGTACGCTGACACTGCATCCGCAGTCGATGGCGAAGAGCAGTTTCGTGCCGAGAATCGTTTTCGACTGCGACAAAAGCGTGAACCTGTCGCCCGACGAGAAAGACTTCAGCATCAGCTTTGCTGCCCTCGACTACAACAAGAACGAAGAAATAATCTATGCCTACCGCATGGAGGGCATCGACAGTGAGTGGCACTATACACGCCACAACGAACTGAACTACGTCAGCCTGGCACCTGGAACATACACGCTGCGCATCAAATCAACCAATGGAGACGGTGTGTGGGTTGACAATGAGGAAACCATCGTGATTCACCGCTCTGCCCGTTTCAGTGAAACCCCCTACTCATGGATGCTCTACGGACTGCTGCTCGCCGCCTTCCTGTTTGCCGTATGGGCCACCCTCAGATACATTCGCATGCTCAAGCGCGAACTGAAAGACGTGAAACTCACCAGTAAAGAGCAGATAGAAGTGCTGGGCGCACGCATCAAGGAACTGCTGCCCATCAGCGAATCCGTAAGGGAAATTCATGAGGAAAGCAACAGGCTGTCGGGTGACGACAAACTGTTTGCACAAAAGCTGAAAGCATACGTGGAGAATAACATCTCCAATCCCGACCTTTCGGTAATCGATCTGGCACAGGCGATGAACGTGAGCCGCACCGTGCTCTTTGTGCGCATGAAGCACATCTTCGACAGTTCACCCAACAACTACGTGCTGAACACCCGCATCAACTTTGCCAAGAAACTGCTCATGCAAACAGGCATAAGGGTGTCTGACGTTGCTTTCCAATGCGGTTTCTCCGACCCGAAGTATTTCAGCAGATGCTTCAAAAAACTGGTGGGAATGCTGCCAAAAGAATATGCA
The DNA here is from genome assembly GCA_017471245.1 of Prevotella sp. Taxonomy (GTDB): domain Bacteria; phylum Bacteroidota; class Bacteroidia; order Bacteroidales; family Bacteroidaceae; genus Prevotella. The sequence continues at coordinate 15,963 of JAFUVB010000022.1, read as the reverse complement.
GATAGTATAAAAATATCCGAAAAACGGGGATAATTATACCAAAGAGCCATTTTTGTACGATTATCAACCTGTGGTTGCGTGGTTTCTGTTACTTTTGCGACAAAACAAACGTAAAACCATCAGGAAGAAATGAACTGCAAGAAAGCATTACTAAGCATCGTGCTTGGAGCCGTCGCCCTCGGAGCAACGGCATCCGACCGCGTTTTCAACCTTATCGTAGCTGGCGACGGCAGCGGCGACTTCACCACCGTGCAGGCTGCCATCAATGCCGCACCCGCCAACGCAACTCACCCGTTCCTTATTTTTATCAAGAACGGCATATATGATGAGCTGGTTGACATCCCCGAAGACAAGCCTTTCATTCATCTCATTGGGCAGGATGCCGAAAACACCATCATACGCCATACGATACACTGCGGCGGCAAGGACTCGCAGAATTTTGAATTCTCGGTGAACAACCCTCAGTCGGAAAACTACAAGCACCATGCTGTGGTGGACAACTGGGGCAGCGACTTCTATGCCGAAAACATCACCTTTGAGAACAGCTGGGGAACAAGCAGACAGGCGGGACCGCAGGCTCTTGCCATGCGCACCTTTGCCGACAGGATGGCATTCTACAACTGCCGCTTCCGCTCTTTTCAGGACACATGGTTCACTACTACTGTCGACCAGCACCGCCACTACATCAAGGATTGCTTCCTTGAAGGGGCGGTAGACTATATCTATGGCAGCGGTGATGTGCTGGCAGAAGGAACCACTTTCTATAACGTGAGGAGCGGATCGGTTATCACCGCACCTTGTCACACCAATGCCCGCTACGGCTATGTTTTCAGCAACTGCATCGTGGATGGCAACAAACAGGCAGCCGACGGTAATCTGAAGCTGGGTCGCCCCTGGCACAACAACCCGGTTAACGTTTGGATAAACACCTGCATGCGCATTCCCGTTGCAGCACAGGGATGGACCGACATGGGCACCATACCCAGACTGTTTGCCGAATACAACAGCCACAACAGCAATGGCTCACAGCTCGACCTGAGTCAGCGCAAGACAAGCTACTCATACAAAGAACGGGATACCGACAACATCATTTCGGGTTCTTCGCCAACCACCATCAGCAAAGAAGATGCCAGCCGCTATACCTACGAAAACATCATCGTGGGCAGCGACCAGTGGAATCCGCGCCTCTTCATGCAGCCCTTGGCAGCTCCCACCAAAATGAAATTCAAGAAAGGCGTTCTGCAATGGAAACCCGTGAAAGATGCTTGTGGTTATATCGTCACCAACAATGCCGGAAAGGTGATTGCCGTAACCACGAAGTGCAGATTAGCAACAAAAGAACGTGATGCATCTTACACGGTGAGGGCAGTCAGCAAGTACGGTCATCTCGGAGAAAAACAAAGGCTACATACAAACAAAAAATAAGCGTTTTTTAGATGATTGTTTTCAGGTAAACAAACAAAAACGGTCCGCCCAAGTGTTGTTACAATGCTTGGGCGGAATTCTTTGTCGTGAGCGCATCGAAAAAATGCACCATTCGGTCGCGCCATATCGTCCTTTCCCCAGCGTTAAAAATGCAATTTACCCGCATCTGAGCTCAAATCATTGGTAGCCAGGGACTTGCGAAAATTTATCCCGCACCCGCTGCGACACCCGCTGCGACACCCACAGGAAGTTAAGAGTTAGGAAGTTAAGAGTTAAGAATTAAGAGTTAAGAATTAAGAAAATATGAATTAAGAGTTAAGAAAATATGAAGTGAGAGGTGAAAGGCGGGCAGGCGAGCATAGCTCGGGAATGAGGATTAGAAGATTAGAGAATACATTCGAGTACGGGTAATCTGTAGCATGACATTCGTCTACACTCCTTCACTCCTTCACTCCTTTACTCCTATACTCCTTAATTCTTAACTCTTAACTTCCTAACTCTTAACTTCCTAACTCTTAACTTCCTAACTCTTAACTTCCTGCGGGTGTCGCAGCGGGTGTCGCAGCGGGTGCGGGATAAATTTTCGCAAGTCCCTGGCTACCAATGATTTGGACTCAGGTGCGGGAAAACATTTTTTGTTCATTATGAAGTAGTTAAAAAACATACGCTTTCGATGCATGATATATATGCTTTCGATGCATGATATATATGCTTTCGGAGCATGAAACATATACTTTCGGAGCATGAAACCATAGCTTTTTCCGCGCATCAAAATATCTCTTGCCCTCAGCTTCTTGATTCTCTGAAAATTGAGAATGTGGAACATTTGATTCTTGAAATCCTGAAAAAATGCTATCTTTGCCGTCGTTAACGGACGAAAACCGATGATGATGTGGGGTAGATTGGATTACAAACGGGCGCGCGCTGCGTCATTATAGATAGAAGGAGGGCAGCGAGAAGGGTGACAGCGGGCTGCGCTCTATCGCGAGAATGAATGAAAAAACAAAACTGCTTACGTTTTATGAGAAAGAATTTGCTGATGATGATGCTCTGTCTGGCGGTGATCACCGCTGTAGCAGCCAAGAAAAAACAGCCGGAGAAAACGCTGAAGGTGGAGAAACTGCGCACGGAACGACTCGCCAACCCCATGAGCGTGGATACGCAGACACCACGCTTGGGATGGCAAATCGTGACGAACCAGAATGATGTGATGCAGACATCGGCACGCATCATCGTTGCCTCAACGCGCGAGAAGGCGGAGGCGTTGGAGGGCGACCTGTGGGACTATACGCTCAACACGTCGCAGTCGCAATGGATTCCCTACGCAGGGAAGCTGCTGCGCAGCAACACACGCTGCTACTGGCGCGTGAAGGTGAACACCACCAAGGGGGAATCGGCATGGAGCGACGTTGCTATATGGAACGTGGGACTGCTCACTGAGAGCGACTGGCAGGGACAATGGATCGGCCTTGACAGGGCTATGCCGTGGGATAAAGAGACGGAACACAGCCAGCTTTCTGCCCGCTACCTGCGCACGGAGTTTGACAAGGGCGACAAGGAAGTGAAGCATGCCACGCTGTATATCAGCGGTCTGGGCATGTATGAGGCTTTCATCAACGGCAAGAAGGTGGGCGATCAGGTGCTCGCCCCTGCCCCCACCGACTATCGGAAGACCGTGCTCTATAATGCTTTCGACGTTACCGACATGATCGGCGAGAGGAATGCCATCGGCGTGGCATTGGGAAACGGGCGCTACTACACCATGCAGCAGAAGAAAAAGCCCTATAAGATTACGAACTTCGGATATCCGAAACTGCGCCTGTGCCTGATTATTGAATATACCGACGGCAGCAAAAAGACCATCTCTTCGACAGAGAAATGGAAGCTGAACGCCAACGGCGCCATCCGCAGCAACAACGAATACGACGGTGAGATCTACGATGCGCGCATGGAACTCGCGGGCTGGGATATGCCCGGATATGACGACAGCAGGTGGAGACCGGCTGAACGTGTTGCCATCCCATTGGGAACGCTGCGCGGAGCGATGGCTCCCAACATGAAGGTGGTGGAGCAGATCAAGCCCGTGGGCATCCAGAAGATGGGCAACAAATATGTGGTTGACCTCGGCCAGAACATGGCGGGCTGGCTGAAAGTGCGCATCAGCAATGCCAAGAGCGGCGACACCGTGAAGATCGTATTTGCCGAAAAGGTGGACAGCACGGGCAATCTGTGGCGCGCAAACTTCCGCCACGCCAACTCCACCGACTATTATATCGCCAACGGCAAGGAAGAAGGCAAATGGTGGAACCCCACTTTTGTGTATCACGGTTTCCGCTATGCCGAGGTGTCGGGCATAGAAAACCTGAAAACCGACGATTTCATCGGCGAGGTGATCAGCGATGAAATGGAAGAGACAGGCAGCTTCAAATCGGGCAATCAAGTGCTTGACAAGGTATACAGAAATGCGGTATGGGGCATACGCAGCAACTATAAGGGAATGCCCGTCGACTGTCCGCAGCGCGATGAGCGCCAGCCGTGGTTGGGCGACCGCACGCGCGGATGCTTTGGCGAGGCTTTCGTGTTCGACAACAATGCCCTCTATGCCAAATGGGTGCGCGATATTACGGAGGCAGAGCGCGAAGACGGGTGCATACCCGACGTGGCGCCCGCATTCTGGAACTACTACAGCGACAACGTGACATGGCCGGCAGCCCTCCCGTTCTCATTGGAGATGATGCTCAACCAATATGGCGATGATGCTCCGATGAAGAGGTTCTACCCCGACGTGAAGCGATGGATGATGCACCTGAAGAACCAATATCAACAGGATGGACTCATGCCGCGCGACAAATATGGCGACTGGTGCGTTCCGCCAGAGAGCGAAGAACTGATCCACAGCAAGGATCCTCGGCGAGTGACCGACGGCACCCTCATGGGTACTGCCTACTATTACCGCTGCTGCAAGCTGATGGCGCAGTTTGCCAAGATGCAGAATCTGGCTGACGATGCCCGTTTCTTTGAGCAGGAGGCAGACATGGTGAAGGATGCCTTCAACAAGCATTTCCTGCATGTGAACAAGGGAACGACAACGGTTCCCGGCCATCTGCTCTATCCCGACAATACCTATTACGGCAACAACACCGTCACCGCCAACATACTGCCGCTTGCCTTCGGCATGATCGACGATGACTATGTGCGCGGCGAAGTGGAGAAGAACATCATCAAGAACATCATCACGCTGAACGGCGGCAAGGTGTCGTGTGGCGTTATCGGTATCGGATGGCTGATGCATGCACTCACCGACATGGGAAGAAGCGACATTGCATGGCTGCTCGCCACCAACAAGAGCTATCCCAGCTGGGGATATATGGCAGAGAAAGGTGCCACCACGATATGGGAACTGTGGAACGGCGACACCGCCAACCCAAGTATGAACAGCGGAAACCACGTGATGCTGCTGGGTGACCTGCTTTCCTGGCTCTATGAGGATGTGGCGGGAATACGCAGCGGCGAGGCTGGCTTCAAGCACATCATCATGAAACCCGACTTTTCTGTTGACGAGATGGACCATATCAGTGCTTCCTATCAGTCGGTGTATGGCAAGATCGTGAGCAACTGGGAAAAGAAAGCAGGTGGAATGGTGGTATGGGACATCGAGATACCGGCAAACACCACTGCCGACATCTATCTTGCCGACGGAACAATGAAGCGAATCGGATCGGGCAAATATCATTTTGAAGTGAAGGCGAACACAGGCAACGATGCCGTGCTCACAGATGAGTTCCTCTATAAAGAGGCATCTTTCCCGCAGTGCCATTCTGCAAGCATCGTGGAAACAACCAAAGGCGACCTTGTGGCATGCTATTTCGGCGGAACTCACGAGCGGAATCCCGATGTGTGCATCTGGGTGAGCCGCAAACCGAAAGGAGCAACCGAGTGGACGGCACCGCAGATGGCTGCCGACGGAGTGTTCCGTCCTGACTACCGCGAAGCCTGCTGGAACCCCGTGATCTATCAAGTTCCCAACGGCGAACTGCGCATTTATTTCAAGATAGGTGTGAACGTGGCTGGATGGAAGGGCTGGATGGTGCGCAGCAAAGACGGAGGAAAGACGTGGAGCAAGCGCGAACCGCTACCCGATGACCTCTATGGTCCTATCAAGAACAAACCCATCCTGAACAAAGGGCGCCTGATTGCCCCGACAAGCGATGAGCGAAACGGATGGAAGTGCTATTTCGAGTATAGCGATGACATGGGGAAGACGTGGAAGCTCACCGATTTTGTGGAGGCAGACAGTGGCGTGCTCGCCATTCAACCGAGCATTCTCGTTTTGCCCGACGGGCGACTTGAGGCGCTGTGCCGCACACGCAGCCGCCACGTTGGAGTCACCTTCAGCAGCGACAACGGTGAAACGTGGAGCAAACTGCAACTGATAGATGTACCGAACAACAACAGCGGACTGGATGCCGTCAACCTGAAAGACGGGCGATTCGCACTGATCTGCAACGACTGGCCTATAGAACCCGACAAACAGAAGGGCGCACGCACGCCACTGTCAGTATTGCTCAGTGATGACGGACTGAACTGGAAACACTGGGTGACGCTCGAAGACAGTCCGATCAACCAGTATTCTTATCCGTCGATCATCCAGACAAACGACGGAAAGCTGCATGCCGTTTACACATGGAGGCGCCTGCGTGTGAAACATGTGGAGCTGCAACCCTAAACGAAACGTAAGATCATGAAGAGAACACTCGTCTTTCTATCCATACTGTTGGGCATCATCACCATGGATGCCCAGTCTGTTTCGGTTGCCGGAATGTATCCGCTGGAGCATTCCGGCCGCATCGTTTATCATTTCAATCAAGGCTGGCGCTTCCTGCTTGGTGATGCCAAGGGAGCCGAGGCGGTGGCTTTCGATGACTCGAAATGGGAAATCGTTTGCGCCCCCCACACTTCACGTCTGGAACCCAGCGAAGCAAGTGGATGCCGAAACTATCAGGGCATCTCTTGGTATCGCAAGCTCTTCACCCTTCCTGCTGACTTGCAGGGCAAGGATGTGACCGTACACTTCGAAGCCATCATGGGCAAACAGCTGATCTACGTGAACGGCAGACTGGTGAAAAGGCACCTCGGAGGCTACCAGCCCATCACCATCAACCTGACACAAGAAGGGGTGAAGGCGGGAGACAAATGTCTGATTGCTATACAAGCCGACAACAGCGACGACAAGAACTACCCTCCGGGGAAGAAACAGTCGGCTCTCGACTTTGCCTATCATGGCGGAATGTACCGCGATGTGTGGCTGATTGGCAAATCGCCAGTAGCCATCACCGATGCCATTGAGCGCAACAAGGTGGCAGGCGGCGGTGTTTTCCTGCACTACGACAATATTTCCGAAAAGAGTGCCGATGTGTTTATCAACGTGGAAGTGGGCAGCAGGATGGAACGTAAGGTTGCTCCCACTGTCATTGCACGTATCAAGGATGCTGAAGGAAGGCTCGTCAAGACAGTCAAGCAGGCTGTTGCAATACCCAGTCAAAGCCACTCCCCCACCCATCCATACTTGTCGGAACAAGAGATTTCTGCCGGCACCGCCACACTCAAAGCCACGCTGACACATCCTCACCTTTGGTCACCGGAGTCGCCTTATCTCTATACGGTGGAGATACAAGTGATGAACGGCAAGCAATCGGTCGACGGAGGCATCGTGCGCATGGGAATCCGCAAGGCTGAATTCCGTGGCAAGGATGGTTTCTGGCTGAATGGCAAGCCTTATCATCAGTTGATTGGGGGCAACCGCCATCAGGATTTCGCCTATGTGGGCAACGCTCTCCCCAACTCACAGCAGTGGAGAGATGCCAAGCGCCTGAAAGATGCAGGCATGAACATCATCCGTGCTGCCCACTATCCACAGGATCCATCGTTTATGGATGCCTGCGACGAACTGGGAATCTTCATCATCGTTCCCACACCAGGATGGCAATACTGGAACAAAGACGAAGGGTGGGCCGACCTGGTTCATCAGAACACTCGTGAGATTATCCGCCGCGACCGCAACCATCCATGCGTGCTGATGTGGGAACCCATTCTCAATGAAACGAGATATCCCGAGGATTTTGCCTTGCAAGCCCTGAGAATCACGCGCGAGGAGTTTCCGTTTGCCGGTCGTCCCGTTGCCGCTGCCGATATGAATTCTGCGGGTGTGAAAGACAATTATGATGTGCTCTACGGATGGCCGGAGGATATGGATAACGCTGAACTCGGTACTGAGAAATGCATCTTTACACGCGAATTCGGAGAGATGGTTGACGACTGGTATGCGCATAACTGCATCAACCGCGCTGCCCGCTTCTGGGGAGAGAAGCCCATGCTTACCGCCGCCCTCTCGCTATCTGACACATACGGCACGATGTACCACGGACAGCGCCAGTTCATCGGTGGTTGTCAGTGGCACCCCTTTGACCATCAACGCGGCTATCATCCGGATCCGTATCTGGGCGGCATCTATGATGCATTCCGGCAGAAGAAATATGCCTTCGAAATGTTTGCCTCGCAAATGATTCCCAATGAAGAAAGGACTTTGCAGGATGCAGAAACCGTTACGAAGCCCATGCTTTTCATTGCCAACGAAATGACACAGTTCTCCGACAATGATGTCGTTGTCTTCTCCAATTGCGACAGCGTCCGCCTTACACAGTTTGAAGGTGACAAACAACTGACGCTCCCCGTTGTTCACAAAGCCGACGGTCTGCCCAATGCTCCTGTCGTATTCAAGGATTTCTGGGATTTCTGGAAAGCCCGCGAATACAGTTATAAGCAACGCAACTGGCAGAAAGTGTCTCTGTTGGCAGAAGGCATTAAAGACGGAAAGGTGGTTTGCTCGGTGAAGAAGATGCCGGCACGCCGCAGCACAAAGCTTCGCCTGTATGCCGACGAAATGGGAAAGCCGTTGGTTGCCGACGGTAGCGACTTTATTGTGGTTGTGGCTGAAGTGACCGATGACAATGGCAATGTGCGCCGATTGGCAAAAGACAATATTCTCTTCACAGTGGAAGGCGAAGGTAGTCTGATTGGCGATGCTTCCATCCTTGCCAATCCGCGTGTCGTGGAATGGGGAAGCGCACCCATTCTGGTGCGCAGCACAAACAAGGCTGGCAAGATTACCATCATTGCGCGCTCTGCCTTTGAAGGGAACTATGCACCAGCTGCCGACACGCTGACCATTGAAAGCATTCCATACGAAGGAAAGATGTGCTATGAGATCCTTCCTGATGCTTCTTCCAATCGTTTGGCACACTCTCTCCAGAATGATTCGCGCAATAGTCCCAAACAGAGCATGACCGACGAAGAACGCCGCAAGACGCTCAACGAAGTGGAGGAGCAACAGAAAGAATTCGGGGTGAAATAAACCGTAGAACAAAAGAAAAGGATATTCGTATATGAAATGTGCAAGGGCAAGTCTGATGTTGTTTTGGCTGTCGCTGCTACCGCTTTGCGGCAACGCGCAGTCGAATATGATTATTGAGCACTACTCTCAAGACGAAGGACTGCCCAGCAACATTGTATACGATGCACTGAAAGACCGCGACGGCTTTGTGTGGATAGGCACCTGGCACGGACTATGCTCCTTCGACGGAGCTGTTTTTTCTTCCTTTGCCACTCGCTCAAACAGGCAGTCGGACATTCCGCCGCAGAAGGTAATCAGTATTGTTGACGACAACAATGGACACCTCTGGCTGCGCAATGTGGACAATCGTCTGTATATCTTCAACAAGCGTACGGAACGTTTTCACGAGGTGTATGATGAACTGAAGCAGATTTCACAGAACATGCAGGTGATCAAGATCCGACACATGGGCAACGGTCATGTGCTCCTGCTCACACGCAACAAGAATCTGTATGAGGGTACTTCCGATGAGGAGGGTCACGTCAAGCTGGTGCTCCTGCACAATGCTGCCTACGACATCGACCCCATCACCCTGCGCCTGCTCCATGATGTGGAAGGTGAAACCAGTGAACGACGCTATTGGATTGGCAGAGACTACTCTATTGATGCCATCGACAAGAAGAATCCGCGGAAGCTCCGAAAAGGATACACCACCTTCACTGACCATCTGAACAATATATGGAAATTCGAGAACGACCAGTTGCTGACATGCTATCACCCGAAAGATGGCACCACAAGTAGCTTCACGTTTTCAAAGCACGACCGACTGCGCGACCCGTCGTTCAAAGATGCCGGCAACCATGGACTGTTCATCCTGCTGCCCGATGGGGAACTCTACTATTACGACCACCAAAGCGGAAAGATGAGCAATCTCAGTGAATCTCCGGAGTTCAACAACAGATGGGTGCGCTTCTATGATATCTATCTCGATGATGACGGTCAGCTGTGGCTCTCTTCTACTACCCACGGTCTATACAAGATCAGTTTCCCGCCATCCAATTTCAATTTCGTCTCCCTGCGCTTTCCGCAAACCAGTAGCATGAGTATTGCAGGAAACGGCGTACGCGCACTGCTCCAGCAACGCAACGGCAATTTGTGGATCGGCACCCGAAACAATGAGCTCCTCTGCGTGAATCCTCAGACATTTGCCGTTATCAGGGCATTCAAAGGAGACATTGGCAGCATCTTCCACATCATGGAAGACAGGCAGGGATACCTGTGGCTGTCCACCAAAGGAGCCGGTCTGGTGAAGGCTACTCCCGACAAACAGTCTCCCGACGGCTATACCTTCACACGGTATACCAACGACTATACCGACAAATACTCCATCAGCAGCGACCGCGTATACTACACATTCCAAGACAGCAAGGGCAGAATCTGGGTGTGTACCTTTGGCGGAGGACTGAATTTGCTATCACAGCAGGGGAACACCACACGGTTCTATCACAGGAACAATGGGCTTTCCCAATATCCGCAATACGACCTTTACATGAGTGTGCGTACCATTACTGAGGACAAGAACGGAAGACTGTGGGTAGGGACAACCGACGGTCTGATGTCCTTCTCGGGAAACTTCAAGCAGCCAGAGGAAATCAGTTTTGAGACTTACCGCAATTCTGGCGAGGCAGATGCCCTCGACAGCGACATCTACTCCCTATACAAAGATCATCAAGGGAAGGTATGGATGGGTATCTTCGGCGGAGGACTGAACCTGCTTGAAAACTATGACGAAAAGAAGCATAAGCCTGAACTCAAGGAATTTCCTTTCTCAGAGCTCAACCACGGAGTGGTGGCATCTATTTCGGAAGATGCCAATCATCATCTGTGGCTATGCACAGAGAACACGCTCGCGACATTAGATCCTAAGACGGGCTACGTCCGCCATTACGACCGCTATTCTGGATTCCCCCATGTGAACATTGAAGACAACACATCCATGGGACTGAGCAACGGCACCATGCTCATAGGCTGCCGACAGGGATTGCTCGCCTTCAGTCCGGCTGCCGTTCAAAAGGCAAGCAGAAACGAAGCACCTCTCTATATCGTTGACTTTAAAGTTCAAAACCGAGCACTGGGGGATTTCGACCCTCCCATCCACGAGGGAAGCATCCGCTACACTGATGCCATCACGCTGACACACCGCCAAAACATGTTCACCATTGAGTTCGCATCGCTGAACTACACCACGCAGCGACAAGTGGCTTACACCTATATCCTTGACGGATATGAGAAGCAATGGCACATGAGCGGCAGCAACCGTATTGCCTCCTATGCCAACGTGCCGCCAGGGAAATACACGTTCCGCGTGAGAACCATGGACAACGACAAAGAAGAGCGTGTGCTCGCCATCCGCATCCTGCCGCCATGGTGGGCCACATGGTGGGCTTACGGCCTATACGCCTTGCTTGCCATTGCCCTGCTCTATGCGATTGCGCGCTTGGCTGTCTATATGATCCGTATGCGCAATGAAGTATATATCAACGACCGCCTGGCAGAACTCAAGATCCGCTTCTTCACCAATATCAGTCACGAGCTGCGCACGCCGCTCACACTCATCAAAGGACCAATCGAAGAACTGAAGAAAAACGAAAAGCTGGGTGCCACCGACAAGGAGTATCTGAGCCTTATCGACAATAATGCCAAAAAGATGTTGCAGTTGGTGAATCAGATTCTCGACTTCCGAAAGGTGCAGAACGGCAAGATGAGACTGCACGCATCGCTCACCGACGTGAATAGTCTGCTGGAAAGTCTGCATCAGGAATATCGTATGATGGCGCAGGAACACGACATTGCCTATCGGTTTGAACTGCCCAATGAGCATGTTCTCATCTGGTGTGATGCCCAGAAGATTGCCATCGTGGTGAACAACCTTATTAATAATGCTTTTAAGTTCACACCCGAAGGAGGCACCATCTGCGTGGCATTGGAACACGACAGCGAAGCCAAGAGCTGCACTATCCGCGTGGAAGACAATGGTGCCAGCATTCCAAATACGCAGTTGGAGGAAATATTTGAACGCTTCTCCCAGGCAAGCAACCATGCCGACGACAACAATCAGACAGGAACAGGCATCGGGCTGTCGCTCTCGCGCGAGTATGTGAACATGCACCAAGGGCGCATCTGGGCAGAGAACATGGACGATGGCGGAGTGGCTTTCGTCGTGGAACTGCCTACAACAAAAGAGCAACTGAACCCAGACACTACCGACATCTATCTCTCCGATCTGCCGTCTTCCACTGCATCGGCACAGCCTGCGCAACAACAAACCATCGCGGAAGACAGCGAAACACAAGAGAATGCCAATACGCCAGATGCCACCGAGCTGCCTACCATTCTCCTCATTGAAGACAACTACGAACTGTGCCGCATGCTCAGCTTGCAACTCAGGGACAAATACACGCTCTATACTGCTAACGACGGGGAAGAAGGATTGCGGAAGATTTACCAGTATTCGCCAGATATCATCGTCACCGACCTGATGATGCCGAGCATCGATGGTATGGAATTGCTACGCCGCGTGCGCCAAGACTTCTCCATCAGTCACATCCCGGTCATCATCCTCACCGCCAAACAAGGCGAAGACATTCACATGCAGGCAATCAGCACCGGCGCTAACGCATACATCACCAAGCCTTTCAGCAGCAGCCTGCTCACGGCTCGCATCAATCAACTGTTGGAGGAGCAGCACCGGTTCCAGCGGCATATCATGAAAATAGCTGTTGAAACGAACAGCGAATCAGCACAAGATGCGCATCAACCATCACATACGTCAACGGTTCGGAACTCATCGTCGGCAACGGAGGCAAGCACCTACTCTTCTCATCTGGAACAGAAAGACCTGGATTTCATCAAGCGAATACATGGCATCATTGAAGAAAACCTGCAAAACGAGGACTTCCGCATTGAAGCCATCGCCATGGAGATGGGGCTCAGCCGCTCAGTATTCTTTAAGAAACTAAAGAGTCTCACGGGCTTTGCTCCAGTGGATCTGGTCAGGGAAATACGTCTGACCAAGGCAGAACAACTGGTTTTAGGCACATCGCAGAATATCACAGAAATCGCATACGCCGTAGGTTTCCGCGATCCGGGCTATTTCATCAAGTGCTTCCGCCAGAAATACGGTAGCACTCCCAAGGAATACCGCACGAATTTGAGAAGGAAATAAGAAGCAAGAGGCAAGAGTTTTTTTAGAAGCAAGAAGCAAGAGGCAAGAAGCAAGAGATATGTATTGAGATACGATGCTCTATACTTATGCCATTTGCATAATTCTATTCTCTTGCTTCTTGCCTCTTGCTTCTTGCTTCTTAGAAAATGCTTCTTCTGATTATCGCAGTCGTTACTTCACAACCACCTTCTTGCCATTGTGGATATAAACACCCTTCACCGGCTGAGCCACACGCACACCCTGCATGTTATACCATTCGCCGTCTGCCTCGGCAGCAGCGTTCACGTTCTCAATGCCAGTGGCTGTAGGAGCATATTCGATCTTGATCTCTGAGATAATCATACCCTTCTTCACTCTTACGGCAATGTAACCGTCAACAGTGTAAGGAATCTCGATCTTCGTTCCAGAAGTAATCGTTGTCTCTCCAGGAACGGCAAGCGGTCCGTTCACCTTTGCCAATGTTGAAGATTCGGGACTCAACACATAGAGCAGTTCCTTGTCGGAAGCATTCGTTGCATCGTAAGTGATGGTAACAGTGCTGAAGCTCTCCAAACCATCAATCACCATTTCCTTGTCATTCGGGCAGTTCAGACCACCTACAACAATGCTGTTGTTGATGTTGTCTGTACGGCGCCATACATGGCATACCTCTGGCAGGGCAAGACCTTCTGTCCATTTATATCCCTTGTAATCAGTACGCTTGCTGTTTGTCTTGTCTGACTTTTCCCATATATAGAATATCTGACCATTAGCATCGCTTCCGTTCTGTTTCTCCGGCTGAACGGGGATAACAACGCCAGCTGCGGCAAAGTCGTTGTTGATGTTTTCACTTTCAACAACAGGTGAAAGCACTTCCACCTTGGTAATCACCATACCCTTCATTGCCCTGAATCCGAAGTAGCCATTCTCAGTGCTGACAATCTTGATTTCTGCTCCTGAAGGAAACGTGGTAACGCCAGAAACGGGCTCTGCACCGTTCACCGTTGCCACAACCTTTGCAGAAGCACCTGTTGCCCACAGCAACTCCTTCGTAGAAGCATTGGTTGCATCATAAGTGATCTTCACAATGTCGCCAGCCTTCAGACCGTTGATAACAGTCTCACGGTCGCCAGTAAAGTTCAGACCGCCGTTTGCCAAAGTAGCATCCTGGTCAAAGCGCTCAGAGCGGCGCCATACCTGACAAGTCGCTGGCAGGTTATTACCAGTATAGTTCTGATAGCCCTTGAAGTCCTGACGATAGCTGTCTGCTTTGTCTGTCCTTTCCCATACATAGAATGCCTGACCATTGTCAGCACTGCCGTTCAATCCCGTCAGCTTGCTCTTCATTGCTGGAGCAGCGAAATCGTAAGTGAGCGTCTCGGCAGCATTCTTGATCACCACCTTCGAGATAATCATTCCCTTGAACACTTTCACTGCAATATAGCCCTTCTCTGTAGAAACTACCTTTATAGGTGTGGCAGAAGGAATAGTGGTTTCTGCAATAACAGCATTCTCGCCATTCACTGTGGCCTCGAGCACCACCTCGTTTCCCGGTACCCACAGCAGTTCCTTGGTGCTTGCATTGGTAGCATCGAATGTGATGGTTACTTCTGATCCGCTTTCCAAACCGCTTACAATGAACTCCCTGTCATTCGGGCATCTCAAACCGCCGGCAACGATATTGCCATTGATACGGTCGCTCGTGAGCCAAACATTGCATACCTGAGGCAGAGCAAGTCCTTCTGTCCAAGTATAACCCTTATACTGGTTTCTGTTTCGGTTGGGAGCACCCTCTGAAGCCCAAACATAGAACTCCTGACCATTGTTTGTGCTTCCGTTCAGATTAGCAGGCTGTTTATAGGTGTTAGCCTCTGCAGCGAAATCGCTCTTCACGGTTGTTCCGTTTTCATAGTCGAGCAGCACGTTGGAAACCTCGATGGAAGAAATCACCATGCCTTTCTTCACCTGGAAGACAATATAAGCACCTTTCTTCACCAAAATCTCAGCACCAGAGGCAATCGTCGTCTTACCGGCAACAGCCTCGGCACCACCAATCTCGGCTACCGTTCCTGCAGTGGCACCTGTCACATAGACAAGTTCCTTACCTGCGCCTTCCACACCCGTTGCATCATAGTTTACCTTAACAACAGAACCTGCATCAAGACCATCTACAGCCATCTCGCGGTCGGTGGGACATACCAGACCGTTTGCTGTCAGGTTGGCATTGTAACGGTCATAACGACGCCACACGTGGCATTCTTTCCCAAGAGCTTCTCCTTCGTAGTTCTGATAGCCTACGAAGCCGTAACGCTCCACATCAGGTTTGTAAGAGCTCTCATAAATAAAGAACGTAGGTCCTTCGGCGTTTTCGATGTTTGCACGCTTCACCAGCCCTGCAAAGTTGTAAACCAGTGGTTGCTTGCTTTGTGCGTCTGCGCTTGTCGGTGCAAACATCATGGCAGCAAGAGCCACTACAGAAAGTAGAATTTTCTTCATAAACTTAGTTTTTAAATAATTAGTATAAAAGTTAGAATATTTGGTGCAAAAGTAACAAAAAATTCGCATACGAACAAATATTTCTAATAAAACAAAACAAAATACGCTTATTTTCGTTCTTTTTTGATTTCTTTTACGAGTCTTTTTGTTAAATAAATATAAACATGCGCTCAAATGTCTTTCTCTTTAATAAATAATGTATACCTTTGAAGCCTGAATATGCGCAAACTGCAAACAAAAGAATTTACTAAATCATTAATTTTATAGGCTTATGAAGAAAATTTTTACTCTGATCACAATGGCCATATTGGCCATGAGTGCGAATGCACAGTCTTGGGATTTCACCAAGACGCAGGTAACTGCTGAGCAAATCGCAGCAGATGCAACGAACTGGGAAGTTACAAATGATACGCGTTATACGTATCTTACTGCAACTAACAAAGAGGCT
>JAFUVB010000021.1 GCA_017471245.1 Prevotella sp. | reverse complement strand
TCCACAACAAGATGGACAACACGACGGCACTCGGATTCTTCAACCAGATAGGCCAGTTGATTAGCGCAAACGCTGCACTGCAAAGCGCGCTCTCGACGGTGTGGACGGCCTTCAACGCGGCCTACGAAGCCTTCGACGAGGCCTTCGCCCAGACCCGCAAGTGGTCGCAGACGCAGGACATCGAGACGCTCGACAAGGAGCGCGACCAGGCCCTCTCGGCCTTCAACAACGCCCTGAAGGCCATGGCGGCATCGCCCAACCAGACGAAGCAGCAGGCCACACGGCGCGTGCAGTTCGTGCGCGACAAGTACACCATCTCCTCCGCAGACGAGTACATGAAGGAGACCACCGCCATCCAGCAGATGGTGCAGGAGATGGAGGATGACGTGCAGACCGCACAGGCCCTCACCCAGAGCGGCCTCAACGACTGGTTCCAGGACCTGAAGCAGAAGAACGCGGCCTTCCTCGCGAAGATGAACGAGCGCACCGCCGAGCAGGCCGGGCAGCAGAAGGGCATCGTGCGCGACAAGCGTCTCGAAGCCGAGGCCGCCTACCGCGACGTGGTGAAACTCATCAACGCCGCCGCCATCATGGAAATGCCCGAGGGTCTCGACTGGAACTCGCCCCTCGACCGCCTGAACGCCGAAATCGACCACTACAAGAACATCCTCGCCCGCAAGGGCAGCACCTCCGGCGGCGAGGACGAAGAACCTGAAACCGACGGCGAACAGACCGATGGCAGTAGCGACGGCGGAGAAGTGACGCCCGTCACTCCTGTTACGCCCGAAACGCCTACTGAATAAACGACAACAATCAACATCAAATTACGACCACACCCCGCGTGATATTGCATCACCGCCCCCGGACTTTCTCACGACCGAGAGAGTCCGGGCTTTTTCTTGCCCCTTTGGCTTACGCCGCTTCCCCGTTTGACGGGGATGCTCAAATGTATGCCATAATCTTTAATTTTTTGTGGATCCAGGAGCTGTGAAGTGAAGTTCCTAATGCGCTCGGCTTTGCCGCTTCGCTTGTCGAAGAACTAATTCCGTTTCCTCGAATCCACCGTTTTTTTCTGCGTATTCCTATCGCCGTTTGTTCGTTGAACTTCGTTCGAGGTTGCTCACGCTCGGAAGAGCCCAAGCAAGCTTGGCTCTCCTCTCGCTTAATCGCGACCTTCCTGCGGCCCAATCAAAGGTAGCAGAATTGGATTCGCAAAGTTTTTTCGGCGAAATACTACCCCCTTGCGGGTGTGGAGATTTTCACGGGAACCGAAGGCTGGAACTTGCACGTTCACGGATGCGGGTTTACCTTTGCCACTGCAACGGTGATGACCTTTGGAGGTGGGCGACATGGGAAACTGAATGGAGGTTTGCTGCGTGGATGCGGGTTCGGAATGACGGGAAATCGCCCCGGACGGCAGCACCGTAAAAGACAGGAGTGCCATTGAGGGGGAATGACTGTCATGGAAGAGAAAACTGGTGAGAAACGGGCGGGATGGACAATGCGCGAGAGCCTGCCCGACTGAGCAGGTGAGAAAGGTGCGGAGGGCTGGAGAGTCGGATGCCAAACGGAGGTTTGAGCAGGCGGCGTCAGCACGCCCCGCCTTTCTTGGCTGCCCAGTCAGGCGGCTGACGTGATACCGCTTTCCGGGTGGGACAGTGTGGAAAGCGGATGCTTGGCCGTGCTGTGACTGTCGGCTTGTCTGTTGCAAAGGCTTCCAAAGAGAAACAGCATCTGCGGCTGCACGGAAACAGGGCGTGACACGATAGGCGAGTGTGCTTGCCCATCATGGCATGCCTTGTTTCCGCCGGAGATGCAGACAGGCTGGCAGGGTCGCATGACGGCATCAGTGCCCTGGCACCGATATTGTCAGGCGACTTTGGCAGCCGAAGGACAAATGTGCCTTTGCGAGTGGCAGGGCTGTCGTGAAGGAAAGGCTCGTTGGAATGGGCGGGAAAGACAATGTGCAAGTGCCTGACCGTGGCAAGGGGAAAGCGGACGCAAGGCAAGGAAGTCTGACGGCAAACACCGTTTAGGCGGAATGGCGCTTGACTTGAGGCGCTTTGCCTTACCACGGGGCAGGCTCTTGCGATACCGCTTTAAGGGAGGGCAGACGTGAAAGAGCAGCGAAGGCTTGGGACAGCCTGTAAGGGCGGGCTGGGCGAAAGGCGCAAAACGGGACCCCTGCCTGAATGGGAAATGATACGTCTTGTGCCTTTCGCCTGCGGGTGGGCTGAACCGCTGGGCGTGATGATGTGTGGAGCACATAGGGCTTAGTGTATGCCGAGCCTGCTCGGCGAAAATCAGCCCGAAGGCGAAGGGGCAAAAAGAAGTGGAATCCACTGCAGAACTCCACTTCGGCGTTTCGGGAAGACTTACAACTTCCCTTGTTCATGGTAACTGTAGTAGGCTTCGTCCGTGACGATGACGTGGTCTTGGAAATGGATGCGCATGAGGTCGCAAGCCGACTTGATGCGCTTGGTCAGTTCGTCATCCTGCCGGCTTGGGGTGATACATCCCGATGGATGGTTGTGGCAGAAGGCGATGATGGTGGCATTGCAGAGGACGGCTTGCTTGATGATGATGCGCACGTCAACGCTCGTCTCGGTGATGCCGCCCTGGCTTATGCGCACGGACTTGATGAGTTTGCGGTTTTGGTTCATCAGTATGACGTGGGCTTCCTCGGTCTTCAGGTCCTGCATCTTGGGCAGCATGTAGCGGTAGATAGCGGTGGCAGAAGAGAGGTCGGGGACGATGTTGGCATGTGCCGACTGGCGGCGCCTGCCCAGTTCGATAGCAGCCATAATCTTGCAGGCGGTGTAGGTGCCTACGCCCTCGACGGATTTCAGTTCGTGGAAGTCTGCCTTGCTGAGTTTGCACAAGGATCAGGGGACGGTTCTTTGATCCGCCTTAATTCCCTACCTTTTTATTATCTTGGCATGTCCCCACTCCAACCGTGGCCTAAGTCCCAATGCTCGTCGTACACGAACTCGAAGTACGGGAGGGAGAACTCCTGCTCCAGTAACTCGGTCAACTCGTCTTGTATGGGTTCAGCCCACTTGCCAACGAGAACAATGAATTTATCAATGGTCCACGCCACGTGACCACGGGGCACCTGGGTGTAGTCGCCCTTGAACTTGGTGTCCAGGTGCTTGGCCTGCGCACGGAAGTACTCCTTTGCCCATATCTGACGGTGCAGCTGGGGATAGTTGATGAAGGGCTTGCCCTTTTCTGCCGCCTCCTCCACCATCTGCGGTGTGAGCTCTTTTTTACGTACACCAAACAGTGTGTTATCCTCCGGATCGTACCAGAAGATGCCCACGCACGGCATCTGCTCGTCAAATGAGCGCATATCCTCCATCTGCACATTACGGTCTTTATCTGATAACTGTGTCATAATGGTTTATCGCTTTTTGTTTATTCTGTTTATCACTCCATAAGTCACGCCTGTGAGCCGTGACAATTGGCGCAGGCCAACGCCCAACTCCAAGCAGCTTATGATTATTTCGTTTCTCTTGTCTTTATCCAGTTGACTTTCGTCTTCCTCCTTCGCACCTCGGGATAGCTCATGCGAGCATGGCTCTCCGCTCGGTTTGTCGTCGGTTGATGCCGCGAAGCATCACATGGTAGATACCCGTGCCTGATTCCTTTCGCGCCTGCCGGGGCATGAACTATGGTTAACGGTGAAAGGTTACTTCTGCTTATCCGTGGTTATATATGTCACCAAACTTATACTCTATGAAGAGTACTTGGAAGACACTGCCATCACGGTAGCCAAGAAAAGCATGGTTATTACCTGTGGCGCGAAGCACCAAGAGCTTAGTAAGTAGGGTGTAAAGTTTTCGGTTCCATAATCACCCTGTTTTCTTTAGGATTTTCTTTCTGTTGACAGCCCAGTTGTCAAGCAGTTTGAGGTCTCTCCATTCTTTGATGTCCACAAGTCTTACGGATTCAACATTTCCCTTGAAGTCAAAATTCTTGCGGCCCTCTTTTGTGGAAAGTCTGCCGATGGTTGCAATGTTCAGAACCGATGCCGTGACTCCGCATAGTTTGTTGCTTGGCTTTCTGGTCTTAAACCAAACGAAAGTCGACTCGATAATGTCTGACGATATGATGTGCGCCTTGTCTTTGTCTGCGACCTTTTCTGCCTCTCCAATCAGGTACAGGCCAATTTTCGAGCCTATGGCAGTCGTTCTCCTGTTGGCCTTGCTGCCTGTGATGAGTTTACTGGCAGCCCATGCACAGAGTTTGGCAGTCTCCCTTGATATGCCGTCACGTTTGCATCGCTGCTCGATATGCCTGACGCATTCCATAACCATCGTCAGCTCCTCTATGAGCGTCTTGTTCTCTACAACGAAGACGAAAGCCTCCTGCTGTTTCGGGGGCAGCCCCGGGTATGCACCAAGAACGTCGCCAGCCCTCTGCACCCAGTCGAAGAGGTTCATGAATCTGGCTATGGCTCTCTGCTTGGGTGGTAGGAGAAAAGCCATATCCGTCAGATGGTACTTCAGGCGGATGCTGTTCAATTTTGCCGTAATGCCTTCAAAATCCTCCTGTCCCTTATACGTCTCTTCCAGTATCAGCCCAATGGAATGGCTGATGTCGCGGTGACGAGTAATGCCCGTCTGCCGGATTCCCTTTGCGAGATTCACGCCGTTGTCGCTGACGATATACGAAGGGGCATGTCCGGCCTTCTCTGAGCTGTGCCCGATTTCATCCTTGATGGAATCCCCGTCCCAGGATCGGGCGACGGCGATGCCGAGCACCTCCACGTCCTCATGTCTGAGCGGATGGCCTGGGGGCGTGTCAGGTGCTGCCAGCGTGAGCAGAAGTTTCTGTCTGCCCACGGTTATGCTCTCGTCCATGATGTCACAGTACTCCACGTCCGACAGTCTCTTTCCCGACTCGATGTAGGTGGCAAGGCCGTTCTTACGTGCCCAGTTGGAAATCTCCGTGTGAGAAAGCAACTCGCCCTGGAACACACCGTCGAAAGTCTCGTCAATAATCTCAAGCAGTTTCACCACAGAGCACAGCCCGCACCCAATATTGTTGTAGATGACCGTGGAAAGCCGTATGGCTAGCTCTGAGAACCGATGTCCTCTAACAGGCTCGACAACAACCGTTCTTGTTCTTTGCTCAGTCGTAAGCACCCAACGGATTCCTACCCCTTTTATTACAGGGGGTTAGAGAATTCACAATTTAGAAAATTAATACTTTTGCCTATTATTTGAGGACTACTTTCGATGGAGTAAGGCTGGCATAGTCCTTATTTCCACGGTTCAACTCTGAGAGAACATAGGTCAGATAGTCCTTGACCATAATACCTGCCTGCTTGCAAGTCTCGATGATGGTATGGAAGATCATGGCATTCTTCACGCCCTTCTCGCTGGAGAAGAACATGCTGCCCTTCCTCTTGACAGTGAAAGGCAGGATTGCCCTCTCTGCCACCATATTGTCAATAGTATAGTGACCATCGTTACGATAGTTGCACAGATCAGCCCAGCCGTTGCACATGTAGTTCAAGGCGGTCTTCATCATCTCCCCATAGCGGGGTTTCTTCTGCTTCAACAGTCGTTGCGCCTCACACCATATAGAGGTAAGGATATCGGTAACATCCTTCTGCTGCCGTCGCGCTCGTATCTCTTCCGGGGTGGCATGGGCTATTATCAGCTGGCTCTCTATCAGGTAGAGCTTGTTGATCATGTCCTCAAACCAAGAGGCATAATCATCTTTGCTTACTTCCTTGGCGATATGGAACTTTGCCCTTACGTGCGCCCAACATAGTATATGCTCACATTCTGGCATGTCCTTTGTCAGCTGTTTATATACCGTATATCCGTCTGACTGCAGGGCTTTCATCGCCTTGTCAAGGAACTTTTCTATCGGTCTTCTTCCCCGGCTGTCATTCTCATCATTGTCATATAGGAAGTAGACCACTCTTGACGCTCGGTTTACCAGGACCCAGACGTATTTTTTGAAGTAGTGACCCAGCCTCGTTCCGTCTCCCTTGAACTTAATCCTGACCCGGCACCAGGTCTCATCGATGTTCAGGACGGCTTTCTTCCCAAGCAGGTCTGCCTTTATGTAGGGCATCAGCTTTCCCAGCATGTCGGCACAGGTCTCCAGCCAGTTGATCAGAGTCTGCTTGCTTGAAGAAAACTTGTCTATAGCCATGCGAATCAACTCGCGGTGCAGCGGGGTCATAATTTGGCAGGTATCCACAATCAAGTCTGACATGAAGTCCGGAGTGCCATGAGTTCCCTTGATGGTATTCTCATGCGGACGGCGCGTATCCTCAGGATCCTGAGGAGCATAGTACTCATGACGAATGCCGTATTCATCCTCATACACTGCCACAACAAACTTCGTACACTTGATGTAGCTCATCTTGGAGTACTCTTCTATCGTCTTCATACCGACAAACTTCATGTTGGTTGGAGCACCATCCATGTTGGTTTCGAGGATTTCCACTTCAGCGGCCTCCATGATGTTGTACTTGCCACGCTCAGAACGCTTCTGGTCAAGAAACTCTGAAGTAACTTTAGTCTTGTCTATTTGCCCTTCCTTGTTCTCTGGTTCACCCTCAGAAGATGCCTTCTCGTCAGGGTTTTCCTGCTTCTTGGCATCGCTGTTGTCATAATCGTCCTTTTCCTCCTGGCGGCTCTTCTCGCTCTCTACGCGATTATGCTTCTTAAAGGATTTCTTGCCCATGGACATCTTATTGTGACGCTTGTCACGGTCCATCAGGTCCTTTATACGCCTATTGAGCTGTCTTATCTCATCCAACAACTCCTCAATGCGGTGCTCCAGGGTTTCAACCTTATGCTCAGCCTTCTCTGTCTTTTGGCCTTGCTCCTTAAGCTGGTCCATCAAGCGATTGATGAACTCCTGGTTCTGCCTAATCGTCTCTTTAAGAAGGGCTATCTGGTCTTCGAAATCCTTACGTTCCATATCAGACAACGGCTCGTCAAACCGTCCACTGTTTTCTATGGACTGTCTCAGATTGCTCTCGAAGAGCATCCGCTCTACCGTTGTCGACTTCTTTTTGCTCATTGCGTCGGCAAAAGTAAGCAATATATCTGAAACTGCCAAACATTTTCACACTATTATTTGATTTATCTCTCTGATAATCAGTATATTGCAATGAAATCAATCCACGAGGTTCTTGTCTAAAAAATCGTCCGTAGCCCCCTACGGGAAAGTGTTAAATCCTGATAACACTTCTGACGGGGCAGGAAAGCAGCAATACGAGGTGCTTCCACTTGATCTTATAATGGACACCATCTCCATTTTGGGAAATCACCGGCATGTCGCTCTTTATCTTCATAAACTTCAGGTCTCTTTCGAGAGCCTTTACATATAAGATGTACGCCTCATTGTCGTACCTGA
>JAFUVB010000100.1 GCA_017471245.1 Prevotella sp. | reverse complement strand
TTCTCTAAAAATCTCTTGCTTCTTGCTTCTTGCCTCTTGCTTCTTGCTTCTTGCATCTTGCTTCTTAAAACTAAAAGTTCAACCCCACCGTAAGCATCAGTGCCTGATTCTTGCTCGTGTCGAAATCATCGTGACAGATGTTCGCCAGTCCTAAGTCGTAGGTGAGATCGGCATAGAAGATGTCGTACGACATGCCGCATCCCAACCGCAGACCGCCGTCGAAACGCTGGAATGAATAGGGATTGTCGGAGAATGAGCTGTAGGCCGCCCGTTCACCGAAATCCTTGATCTTGCCGCCCACACCGCAGGCAAGGTATCCGCCGAGGAACGGCTCCACCGTCACGTCGCGGTCGATGGCATACTTGTATTTGAACACTAACGGCACCTCCAAGTAGTCAAGGTTGTATGTGAAGTTCACATGGTTTCCCTTAGCCTTGCCGCCTTTTTCCGTGTAGTATAGGCCTGTCTCGAAGAACAACGGGGCGCGCGGAGCCACGGCAAAGCCGGCAGCCATACCTATATTCAGTCCTGTCTTCATGCTGCTGCCGTCCAAATAGGGATCGTCGCTGCTCACCGTGGTGAACGCAGGACCTACACGAAAGCCGAAATAAGAGTCTTCGTCATACCAGTAGCTGCCATGTCGCGGAGCCCTTGTCGTGCGGTGGTTCCTGCTATAGTCCAACCTGCCGCTGCCGGGATTGTAGTAGCGGCTGTTGCGGTATACTTGTGCATCAGTGGGCAGAACGGCAAGGATGCCGAAGATTGCCATCAATAAATACTTTTTCATATCCTTCTGTTTTTAAAAAGTGAATAATACTTTTGCATGTTCTCTGCTGCAAAGAAAGTGATTTTCCAACAATCCGTCAAGGGATTTTTCCCTAATTCGAAAAGGAAAAACCCTATTTGCGCATGTTTAACGGCGCTTTCCATCATCCATCTGCCATATTTCCGCCCTCTTTCTCGCAGCCCCGCTTCGGCAAATTAATTTAATTTACCGCGCAAATTAATTTAGTTTACTTTTCAATTTAATTTAATTTACTCAGCAAATTAATTTAATTTACTTTTCCATCTCAGCGTTTCCGAGGCTCCAAAGTGCCGCCCTCTTGCTTAAAAATCGCCGATTTCATCGCAATAATTCGCCATTTTTCTCGCTCCAAAACAGCGTCCTGCCCCAGCAAATCAAATTGATTTACCTTGCAAATCAATATGAATTGTTTTTCAAATCAATTTGATTTACTCAGCAAATTAAATTGATTTACTTTTCCATCTCTGCGTTTTCAAGGCTCCAAAGTGCCGCTCTCGCGCTTGAAAAGTGCCGTTTTCGAGAAAGAAAAAATAGTTTTCCTTTCGCATTCCGCTCGCTTTAGAATCACGGGATCGGTTATATTGATCATTTTAATCGGGTATTATTTGCTTATTTGCGAAAGAGTTATTATCTTTGTCATCGAAAAACAATATGACTAATATATATATGTATGACTACGGCGACAATAAAAAGAAAAGCGGAAATCTGCAATCCGTCAATGCTTGCAGGCGTTTCATTTGGATTTGTTCATAAAGACAAAATGATCACAGAACCGTCCCATGGTCAATTATGATCACAGAACCGTCCCCTGGTCAATTCCGTCCCCTGGTCAATTCAGAGTCCCCTGGTCACAAATAGAAAATATTCAACTCTTCCAAAAGTTTCTTATGTATATGAAATATTTAATTATAGCAATAGTAGTCGTGTCATTCCAAAATATATATGCCCAAGACAAGGCGATAGTAAATGAAATCTTAGATTTCTACAATAATGCAGATTTGGGGTATTATGAGGAAATGTGTCAAAAGCAGATTGATGAATATGACAAGTGGGTTGAAGACTCGTTTATGACCACATGGCCGGACTCTTTCTTTATTGATGGATATGCCATAAAGAATGGAATGGAGCCATATCATAAGGCAAGTCATCTGGATTTAAAGAAGGAGAAGAAGCAGTTCTTGCTTAGTATTTCATTTAAGGACATGGAAAACTTCAGCCGCTCTGACGACATATATGATCATATTGTCATTGACACATTAAGCCCTTTCGTTATTGCCTGCATGGATGATAACGGTAAAGTGAAAGGGTATGTAAATTATGACTATTTAGGTCGTTACACAAGAGTAGAAGAGTTTACACTTATTGGAGGAAGCAAGAGAAGAGCCAAGAAGGCGCTTGAAAATGATAAAGACGTTGTGTCTGCACTTAACTCATTCAAACCGCAAGCCTTGCTCATATATACGGGTTTAGGTAACACGTTTTACTATATAAAGAACAGCAAAATATATGTTTATGATGTATATAGGAAAAAAGGCATTGAATTGACAGAATATGCCCATGAGGTGCCGTTGATTTATTTAAGGACATTTGGACGTAGTCATAAAACCATAACCTGTCAATAAATATGTACTCGTTATCTCTGCATGATAGATATAAAGAGAGTTAAAAAAACAATAGGTTACAATCTTTGAGTATGCAACATAAAAGAGTATTTTTATCGGTCATTATTTTGATGCGAATATGTATTGGTGGTTTTCCCCAGTCAATATCAGTAGATACGATGGTAGATTTCTATAAGAACATAGATATCGACTGCTATAAAGAGAATATCGCGGAAGGCATGGCCCAATTCAACACATGGCTGAGGGATTCCCTCCCCACCAAAACAGAGATGCCTTCTTGGTATACACCATCCGATATCAATCTGCAAGAGAGAGAGGTCATTCCATTAGTAGCCCTCAACTTCTACAAAATGAAGAACTTCGATAGCCATGAGAGCATCTATAATCATATTATTATAGACAGTACATTGTCTGTCGTTTTGATTGTTCTTGATGAAAAACGAAAACCTGTTGGCATCACAGATGTTGCAGGCAAACCTTATTCATACATTGATTTCACCATCGACAAAGATGTGAACAGTTATCAACAATGGGAAAAACAAACAAAGGAGTTTTTACAAATATGTAAGAACTATAACCCTGAAGCACTCATATATTTAAATCATAGAGTTATAAGAGGATCTGGATACATTAAGAAAGATATATTATATTTGCATGTCCAAGGTGAGCCAAAGCCATTATATAAGGCAACGGGGGTGTTGGGGTTTATCAAAAAAGGCAGAATATATATAATCCCACAAAAACAGAAAATGCCAGAAGAATTGGAAAAATATATAAAGAAGTATCTTAAACATGATAAAGATTACATTACTAATTCCGATTGGATGCTAAATCCGAAGACCGAAAAAGAGTTCCGGGATAAAGACGCAAATGTCATACCTTTTGAGATAAGACATACAGGCAACACTCCGCCAGAGAAGATGAGAATATGCTTCTGAACAGAAAGCGTTTTCATGGTGACCAGGTGACGGTTCTGTGATCATTTAATCGTCTATTATTTGGTTGTTTGAGAACAAGTCAGTAACTTTGTCATCGAGAAACAGTATAGCCAACAATCATTCCCACAGATTCACTTTTTTCCGATTTCTTTTTGCAGTTCCAGTTTTTGTAGCTACCTTTGCACGAAACAACGGGGTTGTCTTAGAGATGCTCAATGCTCGCAGAAATCCCCCTTAATTCTAATCAAGAATGAACCAAAGAACCATTCCTCTGATATTAATTCTGACCGCTCTGCTGACAGCATGCAGCGCACGCTATAATCGCATGCAGCACGACTTGCACGTGCTCAGCGAGAAGAATCAGGCTGACACCGTCTTTACCTCCACGGCAGAGGCCCAGCGCTTAGTGCGCTATTTCAGGCACCATGGAACACCCAATGAGCGGATGCTCGCCCATTATCTGTTAGGCCGCGCCTACAGCGACATGCATGATGCGCCCATGGCGATAGAGTGCTTCAAAGATGCCATCGAGGCAGCAGATACCACCAGTGAAGATTGCGACTACCGTCAATTAGGTATAGTAAACATACAGATGGCAAATCTCTTTTATCATCAGAATTTATTAAGTGAAATGATTCTGCACGCCAATGCTGCGGAGCACTGTGCGATGATGATAAAAGATACATTGTTGTCACTTACCATGGCAGCACAAAAGGTAAGTGCATATTCGCGATTAAACATGCCGGATTCCATCATAGCAATCGGACAAAGAGTGTCGAGGATGTACAAAAAGCTCGGACGTTCAGATCTTTCCGCTATAGCATTGTGCTCAAGTATCGATCCATACGTAGAACGAGGAGAATATGAGAAGGCAAAATCATACATGGATATATATGAGTCTGAATCACGTCGCTTCGATGGAAAGGGCAACATTGAGAAGGGATGTGAGATTTATTATTATACAAAGGGGAAGTATTATCTGGCAATCCATCAATACGATTCCGCGGAGTATTGGTTCCGAAAGGAACTACGCGAGGGCAGGGATTTCAGCAATCAAAATGCCGCATCGCGAGGGCTGGCACAGTTGTTCCGAGAATGCCATGAGCCTGATTCTGCAGCAAAATATGCCCTCTACAGTTATGAGATGAACGACTCCATGTATGCGCAGATGGCAACGAGAGACGTTAAGCAAATGCAGTCGCTCTACGATTATAGCCATTATGCTAAAATAGCTCAGAAGAAAGCGTTGGAGGCCCACATGCAAGAGCGCAGGCTGTGGATTGCATGCATTGGCATCTTCGTGGTTGCCTTGATTGCATACATTATTTATAGTCTGGATAAGAAAAGGCGGGAGAGACTGATAAAAGAGTATGAAGAGAGCGTGAAGCAGTTAGGGACAGCCAATTACATGCTTGTGCAGTTACGAGACAAGGAAATACGTTCAGAGGATGTTATCCGCAGATTGGAAGCTATTGTTTCAGAGCAAAAGGAAAAAATCAGCCGTCTTCCTTTCAGGCAGCTTGACAGCATAGGGAGCATGAAGGAGAAGATCATGTCGAGCAGTTCCTACAGAACTATAGCTACCTGTGCCCAAAGAGGAAAGGAACTGTCTGATGAAGAAAAGGCGTTAGTGCGTGAAATCGTGATTAGTCAGATTCCCAAATTCTATGAATACATCTCATCTGTAGAAGCAGAGCTGAGCATGCTGGAGTATCAAGTCTGCCTTCTCACCCGTTTGTATTTCAAACCGCTTGAGATCAGTAATATGTTGGGCATTTCACAGCCTTATGTTACAAAAATGCGTAACAGTATTTTGCAAAAACTGTTTAATGAAGGTCACTCTGTAAGAGAATTGGACGAACTTCTGCAAAGAATCTGCTGACTGTAAAGTTTTTAATATCAGGGAGTTGGGAATCAGTAAATTTTTAGTAAATTCTGATTCTTTCATTTTCTTGCCTGTTTATTTGCAAACGACTACCTTTGCAGCCGCAATTAAAAAAATAAGTAAACGATGAAAAAATTATTTTTATTATTCGCGATAGCCTGCATGGGTATGCTGGCATCGTGCAGTGACGATGATGAAAATGAAACCAAGCTCTGTAAGTATGGGATGTTTGAGGGAAACATAAACGGTGATTCCATCAGCATACAAGACCGCGAGGAAAACTATGGACTCTTCAGCAAGTATTGGTCGTTGGGCGGTTCAAAGGCCGAGGATACATACGTCTATTGGAGTGTTATCCTTCATGATGTGTCAGAAGCGGAGAAATACGGGCTGAGCTTGTATATTGTTTCTCCCGTTCCCACAACTTCCTATCTTGTGGAAAAGGATACAGAAACAGCGCAATTCGAGGACAAGCGGCTCGTTGGAGCCCATGTCTGGAAGAGTGGTGAGCTGGATGTCCGCAAGACGCTCTACGTTCCTGATGAGCACTGGATGCCTTTATGGATATATATTGACGTGGTGAGGAAGAGTGATTATCAAGGGGTTCCTCTTGTTGAAGGAAGACTTGACGGCGTGCTCTACAATATTGACAATCCCCAAGACTCCATGATTATAAGGAATGCCAAATTCGGCATTTATTAAACAGCAATAAAAACCACCTCCGTACTGTTTCGTGTCAGACGAATTGCCGGTATCAGTGCGGAGGTGGTTGTTGGTATGTTGTTCTCAGAACGTTTGAAAGAAAATCAGGAGAAAATTCTAAAAATCCGAAATAATTATCAACTTTCTTTTGAAATTCAAAATAATTGTATAATTTTGCACCCAATATGAGAATTGTATCACATAGACGATTAGTTGAGTTCTATAGCTTGGAAGGACATGGCGACGCTCAGGCTGCACTTGAACGATGGTATGACATCGCAGAAAAGGCAGAATGGAAGAATCTGGCGGATATAAAGGCTGACTTCCCTTCGACAGACTACGTAGGGAACCAACATTATGTCTTTGACATTAGGGGCAATAAATATCGTCTTGTGGTGGTTGTAAAGTTCACAATCGCTCATATCTTCATCCGATTTGTGGGTACTCATAGTGAATACGATAAGATTGACGTTTCAACGATATAATATAGGAGGTAAGAATATGGCAAAGATTACAAAAGCACAATATGAGTTTGCATTGGCACGGATTGAGGAACTGTTGCCGATGGTAGATGACAACACGCCCGCCAGCGACCGTAATGCCGTGGAGTTGACGATGATGTCGGATGTCGTCATAGACTATGAGAAGGAGCACTATCCCATAGGCAAACCTACTGTAGCCCAGTTGATACAACTGTCGTTGGACGAGAAAAATATGAGCCAGAAACAACTGGCTACTGAGATTGGGGTTAGTCCTTCACGCATCAGCGACTACATTTCCGGAAGGGCAGAGCCTACTCTAAGGATAGCCCGTTTGCTCTGTGTCACTTTAGGAATAACGCCAGCAGCTATGTTGGGATATTAACCATAAGCATTGAGCTATCAACCGTAAGGATATCTTTGATGACGATGAGGATTATCTTCGGATGACACGTGTCTCTTACGGAGTTATACAGAAATTATGAATAAAGAAATTGATCACAGAACCGTCCCCTGATTACCTATATTGACGTGGTGAGGAAGAGTGATTATCAAGGGGTTCCTCTTGTTGAAGGAAGACTTGACGGCGTGCTCTACAATATTGACAATCCCCAAGACTCCATGATTATAAGGAATGCCAAATTCGGCATTTATTAAAAAGCAATAAATGCCACCTCCGCACTGTTTCGTGGCAGACGAATTGCCGGTATCAGTGCGGAGGTGGATGATGGTCTGTTACAGAATTATTACTTGTCATTATAGTGTCCGTAAGCGGAAAGAACGTCCACATGAACCACCTTTTCAAATATCTCGTAAATCAGGCGGTGCCTCTGAGTGATACGACGACTCCACAAGGTGCCTCCGCTCCACTTGAGCTGTTCTGGTTTTCCTGTGCCGGTCTGAGGGTGTTCATAGAGTTCAGAAATAAGTGCTAAGGCTTTTCGATAGGCATTGGGTTCGTTTTTGCTCAGTGCTTTAAGGTCTTCTTGAGCCTGAGCCTTAATCTCGACAATATAGCGGCTCATAGGTTGCGGATGTATTGGTCAAGTTCTTCTACGCTGGCAAACTGCTTACCAGGCTGTTTCCTTGCTTGATCTATGCGTGCAAAGAACTCTTCTTTTGTGAAAAGCGTGGAGTCTTCTTTCTCTGCTACGAGTTTGCGCAAATATTTTGCTACTCGCTTGAGCAGATACTCGTCCTCTGCAATGATACTCATATTGCGGAGAATTTCGGCATTCATCTGTATGGCTGTCATGACTTCATTTCTTTTTTCTGCTGCAAAGATACCCTTTTTTTCTGAATAAACAAATAAAAAAAGACAAAATCAGTAAATGCGTCAGATGGGTTACAGCTTTGATGAACAATTATGACCAGAGGGCGGTTCTGCTGATCACTTTATCAAGTAATCATTTTGGAATATGGGAATATGTTAGTATCTTTGCATCGGAGAACAAATACTTACGCGGGTCTATGAGAAAGTCTTATTATTTAATCGTATTATTTTTGTTAAGCTTCTTTTCTTGCAATAATAGTAAGACGGAAGAGGGCCAGTCTCTTTCCAATCTTGATGATAGTGAAGGAATAGAGTTCATGATGTCAAACTATATGGACAATCTGCCACGAGTAATGACAAGGCAAGAGAGCAGAAGAGTGTCTCTGTTTTACCATGTGTGGAATCATACCGATCATGATTTCAGCCTATATACCGAAAAGCATGATGAGATGGATGCAGTCTTCTTTCAGCTTAGCCGAAACGATAAACATGTAAGTATACCCACATATTTGTTTGATAAAAAGACTGTCCGACCTCACACTTCTGTTTTACTTAAAATAGTTCTTACCCAAGATTATCTTGCCCAACTTGGATTTTCCAATCAGGACTCTTTGAAGAAAATCATTGACAACATTATTGTCAGCTATGTGGATAAAGATAAACAATCAAATGACAAAACGAGAAAATATATGACTCGGAAAGAAATTGTCAGAGGAATAGAATGAAGGCAACTATTGCCAATCAGGGGACAATCCTGTACCGTCCCTTGGTCAGTGTTTTGAAGTCTAAGAAAACGTAGAATCACGGAGTCTGCTTTGCACCCATCATCCTCTTATTAGCAATTTCGCCATTAATGTCACTTTTTATTCCAAGTCGCTGATATACAGTGTGATAGATTGAGTGACATTAAAACAATCAATGTCACTTCGTTTTTGTGGGAGTGAAACAAGTTGTTTTAGTTTATGGAATGCCGTTAGTAGAGAATGAAAGCATCGTTTTGGGAAGGTAAAACAAGTTGTTTTACTTTTGAATAATATGCAGAAGTGGTGAAAGTGACATTGATTGATTCAATGTCACCATATATAACTTGTTTATAATCAGACAAATGCGGCAAAAAGTGACATTGTGCCGAGGATCATGAATCAACAGGAGGAATCAAGGGAACTGGTTTTTGATTCTGAGATAAAATACAAGTAAAGGTTGACCAGAAGGAGGTTCTGTGATCATTAAAAGATCAGAAGTGCCAACAGGGGATGTCGAGATAGATAGAAGCTATCTGATGATTGCCCGAAAAATTGGAATTTATCTGGAGTCGCTTCGCGAGAAATCTTTCAAATCTAAACAAATAATACAAATCTATTTTGAATGATTTGAAATGATATGTGGGATTTCTGTCACGAAGTGACACTCATTACATTAACTTAATCTTATCAACAATACCTGTTGCATGGTCACGATGATACCATTCAGAATAGAGACCATCGGGGCTGAAATTGATGAGCATCCCGTATGGCAAATGCGTCAGATTCATATAATTCCAAAGTTGTCGGCGATGGGGTGTGTCAATATGTGCAATAGCCTTCAGTTCTACAATAATATTGCCGTCAATCACCAAGTCCATCCTATAGGTTTGGTCAAGTTGAACGTCATCCCAATAGATAGGCAGAAACACCTGTCGTTCAACCTTGTATCCTTGTAACTCTAAAAGATATTTCAGTGCGGCTTCGTAGGCGGACTCCAACAGGCCATAGTGATATTTACTATGCACCTTCATAGCCACACCTGTGATTTCGCGGAAGAACTCATACTTCTTGTTATATTCTGCAATCAAGTCCATTTGCAAACATATCTGTGTGATTTGTAAAGATTTGTGGGATTTCTGTCCGAAGGACACTCTTTTAGTTCGTTAAATCCCGATATATCTGTTTCGCTTTATAAAACAACAGGTATTTTCCACAGCGGTTCGTACTGCCACCTCAATCTTCTCTATCTCATTGAAGATGAGCAGGCGTAGTTTCTTGTCGAAACGATAGAGCATCATCACTTGGCTGAACGTTGTGTTCGGTTTATAACGGTGTTGCTCCTTTGGCATCTGTAGCAACGGATACATATAGGCTGACAGACGGTAATAGCCTATATACTCAAGATAATCCTCAGCCTTAGCAATGTCTGTAACTGTTAAACCTCGTGACTGCAAGAGACTGACAAGATCGTGCGCATTGGTGTACGGCTTCTGAAATGGAATTCTGTTGCTCATTGATAAAAATAAAACGACCCGCACATTTGAGCATCGTGGAGAGGCTTGGCGGGTTCTGGTAGTGCAAAAGTACAGCTTTAATTTGAAATAGCCAAACTTTTACAAAGAAAAAAACTGAATTTGGCCAAAGAAATCATCATTTTGCTTCAAAATGCCACCTCAACCTTTCTTTGTCCCTACTTTTTGAATAAATATGAACCAAAGATTATCTGTCTGGCGGCACATAAACGTTGGTACGATTGTCTATCTTTTTTGGGGGTGCACTTCATTTTGACACACCTTTATTCTTGTTTTTCTTGATTACATTTCAACCGGCATGGGAGAACAGTCAACGAAGCGGTTGTTCTCTGTCAATGAGCCGTCGGTTTTCAGCTTCACTGTGCCGTCGGTCGTGGTGAACCGCAAGTTGCTGAAGGTGATGTTGCGACCGTCGAGAATGTCGATGATGTTCTCGTCGGATGTAAGCT
This sequence comes from Prevotella sp., assembly GCA_017471245.1. Lineage (GTDB taxonomy): Bacteria > Bacteroidota > Bacteroidia > Bacteroidales > Bacteroidaceae > Prevotella. The sequence goes on along the minus strand of JAFUVB010000100.1, from coordinate 53,314 downwards.
GGCAGTCATGCACCACCAGGTTGTTGATGTCGTGCAGTGCCATCAGACGCTTGGATGACGACTTGACGCGCTGGATGCGCACATTCATGGCTGGTGACTCGGGAATGCCCGTCACGTTGAGGAAATAGTTGGCATTGCTGATATCGAGGTCGCTGATGGTGATGTTGCGGTAGACGGGCGTGAACTGGTCGCGGCGCATGGCAACCCGTTGCGAAGCATTGCCCACATAGATGGCAGAGCCGAGCATGTCGAAACGGATGGCGGATCCCACGTTGTTCATCGTGATGCGCTCATAATACAGGTTCTCTCCCCCACCGCCTCGCGGTCGGCGTGTCTTGAAGCGGATGCCGACGCTGGAGCCGTCGAACACGCAGTCGTGTACATATACATCGCGTATCATGCCGGCAGTCTCACTGCCACAGGTCACTCCACCGTGGCATTTCTTTGCCAGACAATAGCGGATGACGAGGTTCTCGGTGGGCTTGTTCACGCGGAGACCGTCCTCTCCGCGTCCCGACTTGATGGTGAATCCGTCGTCGCCAGTATTTACTGTGCAGTATTCAATGAGGATGTTCTTGCACGACTCGATGTCCATTCCGTCGCCACAGTCAATGTGCCAGGGTGTCTCGCTCTCCACGTTGATGCCGCGGATGATGACATTCTCGCAATAGGTGGGTACCACGTTCCAGAAGGGCGAGCGCAGCAGGCTCACCCCTTCTATCAATACATTGGTGCAGCGCACCGGTCCGATGAACGTGGGAGCGAAGATTTTTCCGTCTCGGTCCACACCATCGTAGAAACGTTGAGTGGGCGGAACGCTGTAGTCGAAGTCCTTATCATAGTTGCCGTAGTTGACGGATGCCTTGCGGAGGGGCGCATCCATGGGCGGACCCACCAACAGTCCGCCACCGGTAATAGCGATGTTGTCTTGTTCAAAGGCATAGATCAGTGCTCCTGTCGACATGCCTTCGATGCCTGCGCTGCGGGTGAACACTACGGGCAGGTAGTCTTCCACGCGCTCGCTGAAATTCAGTGTCACGCCCTCGGGGATGTTCAGGTTCACGTTGCTCTTCAGAATGATGCGCCCTGTGTTCCACTCTCCCTGTGGGATGACGACCGTGCCACCGCCCTTGGCATTCACCTCGTCGATGGCTGCCTGCACCTTCGGCGTGATGAGTCCTTTCTTGTCGGCTTTCTTGAGTTTGACGGTAACGGTGAGGTCGGGGAAAACGTTCCGCCGGAGCTGCGGCATATCAAAGGGAGCCTCTATCGGAGCGATTTGCTGCGGCATGCAGGCTGCACCCACTTGTTCGCGGGTGAGCAGCGACTGTGCGCTTGTTTGCAGACATTCAAAGAGAGAGGCTGCCAGCAAACAGATAAGTATGGATTTCTTCATTATACAGGTGCGTTGTTTAGTGGTATGTTTGTCTATTTCCCGAATACCTTTTGGGCAAAAAGCAGGAATTGTTCCCAGTCGAAAGGCAGCACAGCATGCCTTCCCGTGCGGATGTGATAGCCAATCTGCCCTCCTGTTACGGGCTGGTCGACAGGTGGGAGCTGGTCGGCAGCCACACCTTTTAGTCCGTAGAGGGCGTATACCGGGTTCGCATTCCATCCGCCCAGAAACTCTCCGCGCTGGTCGGCCCAGTTGTCTTCACTGGCAGAAGCAATGTAGACAGCGCGTGGCGCACAGAGTGCCACGGCGAAATGCTGGTCGAAGGGCATGTATGGCTCGCGGTTGGCGAACTGCAGGAAGTTGCCGTTGAACCAATAGGGGAAATGATCGTTCACGCATTCCACGGTCTCCCCGATCTTGCGGTTCGACAATGCCGCGCCGCAGCATCCGCTGTTCACGGGGATGGTGAGTGCGAAGCGCTGGTCGGTGGCACCAGCCCACAGTGCAGCCTTTCCCAAACGTGAATGTCCGATGACCGCTGCACGGGTGGCATCGGTCTGCTTGTCGGTCTCCAAGTAGTCGAGCACGCGGCTTGCTGTCCATGCCCAGGCTGCGATGCTTCCCCATTCATCTGGGAACGGGTAGGGATGCCCTGGATGGAGATAGTCGGCAAGAACGCCCGTGGTGACATCCTGTATCTTGTCGGGAGCCACGTCGGTGTAGCAGAAGGTGGCAAGACCATAGCCATGCTGAAGGATGCGCTCCAGCTGCCATGACTCCTTCTGCTCGCCGGTGACTGCCTCATTCTTCCTGAAACACATTCCCACGAACACCGGTGCCTTCTTTTCAGCACTGTTGCGTGGCAGGTAGAGCTGCACTTCCACGTGTGTGGCATTGCTCTTGTTGCTGAGCGACATGTCGATGAGCTTGCGCAAGGCAGGCGTGCTGCCCACGGTTACCTCTTCCTCAGAGACGACAGTGGCGGGCAGGCGTTTCTTCACGACGGGCATCTTGCCATACATGTATTTCGTCAGAATGCCCAACACCTCGTGGCGGCGCTTCTTCTCCCAGTCCCTTTTCGTCAATACGCGTTGTCCGTCCTTGCACACGAGCACGTCGGGCAGGGTATATTGTGGAATCTTGCTCTCATCGTAGTTGGCAAGCTTGATGTAGTCCTTCTTTGGGTTTGGGTTCTGGGCGAGAAGCACACAGGGAAGAAGGGCGAGAATGGTCAGTAGTTTTTTCATGTTAAAGCATTACTCGTGTACGTAGAGTTCCCATCCGAGATAAGTCTCCAAAGCCTCCTGGATGATATCAGCCACATTGCTGCGCACGAGTGCCACATGATGTTCGAAACCGTTCTTGCAGATGTATTTCATGAGTTTCTGCAAGTTGTCCACCTTTGTTACGGCTATACAGCCATCCATACCGTAAGGCTCGTTTGTGATCTTGCCTTCGCCGAGGTAGGCCTTGATGCAGCCGCGTGGATCGTCGGTGGAGATGCGGAAGAAGGTGAAGTCGCCTTCGGATACCTTGGCATATACGGCACCGAATGTGCGCACCTTGCCGAGAGTGCGGCCGAGCACGCCGAGCGGTCCGAGCTTCACGTCGTTGTTGCCAACGAATGATTTGGGGAAGTTTCCGCAGTGAGTGCATACGCACTTGTTGCGGTCTTCGGCGAAGTTGTTGTTCCAGTCAGCGAGAGCCGAAGCGTTGCTGGATGCCAGATGCAGCGCCAGCATGGAAACGGCACCTGCGATGTCGGTCTCGCAGGCACACGGAATGCCCATGTCGCCCAGCATGGCCATCGTAATGCAAGGAGCACAGCCATAGTTCACCTCTAAAGAGTCCCAGCACTGAAGTGCCACGGCATCCACCTTGTTCACTTTCACCCAGTTCTCCACAGCAACGCCGAACTTAGCTTGTGTCTTGAGTTTATCCTCGTATGACGCAGGCACCTTGGCATAGCCACGGATATCTTCCATCTTCTTTGCCAGTGCAGGATCATCGTCGGCAATCTTCTCGGCAGCAAAGAGCAGTTCGGAGAGGTCGGCAGGTACGACTGTGATGCCACTGCGCTGCAGCAGTTTCTCGCTTGCGCGGCAGGTGTTGAATCCCAATGGGCGCGTTCCGATCTGTCCGATGCGGCAATGGCGCAGGGTGTTTACCACGCGGCATACAGCAGCAAACTTGTTGATATCCTTCACCAGCGTGTCACTATATATAGAATAGGTGTGGAGCGTAGTGTCAGTGAAAGGAATGCCATACTGATAGAGGTTGTTGCAGACGGAAATCTTTCCGCAGAACGCATCGCGGCGGCTGTCAAGATCCACCTTGTCGTTCTCGTCGTCGCATGCCTGTACCAATACCGGCACGTTCAGTTCGGCACGACTAATGGCATTGATGATGCCAATCTCGAAGCCGAAGTTAGGCAGGCTTACGATAATTCCGTCGATCTCGTCACGGTGTTGACGGAAGAGCTCAGAGCAGAGCACACCGTCTTCCAAGGTCTCGATAGAACTGCTGCCCGTGGGTGTTGCGTCCTCAGGCAGGATAACATATTCATAGCCCTGTTCCTCAATGGTCTTCAGGAGCTGTGTGCGAACATCGCGTGCGAGTTCAGAATTGAAATAGGCTCGTGTGCCGATGATGACACCGAAGCAAGTCTTGTTGTTCCTCATATTCTATAATGTTTTTGTTTGTTATTCCGGATTCTTATTTGATCAGTTGATGCACGGCTTCCTGCCAACCGGCAATATAGCTTTCCATCAGTTCTTCATTGTCTTGCGGCTGAATGGTCCAGCGACTCTTGCGGAGGGCGGCTATCTCGTTGAAAGAACGATAGACACCACGGCTCAGCAAGTTCATCACCACGGCACCCATGGCGGAGGCTTCCTCCACATCGGAACAGTTGATGGGTACGCGCAGGCAGTCGGCTTGGAACTGCATCAGTGTCTTGTTCTTTGTAGGACCGCCATCCACGCGGATTTCTTTCAGGGCAATGCCCGCCTTGCGCGTCATGGCTTTCACGAGGTCGTTCACCTGATAGGCAATGGATTCCAGGGCTGCACGCAGGAAATGACTGCGCGTGGTGCCGAGTGTCATGCCAAACACGGCTGCTTTCACCTTGTCGTTCCACCAGGGAGCACCGAGTCCGGCGAATGCCGGTACGAAATACACACCGCCATTGTCTGCCACTTTGTTTGCCTCTGCCTCCACTTCATTAGGCGAACCGATCATCTGCAGCTGCTGCTCTAACCATTTCAGGGTGGCACCCGTGCTGTGGATATTCCCCTCGAAGGCATAGAAAGTCTTTCCAAGGGCAGCGAAGCCGATGGAGGTAACCAGTCCTTCTGGTGCTGCTGCAAACTGTTCGCCGATATTCACCATCACAGAAGAACCTGTTCCATAGGTTGTCTTTCCCAATCCTTCCTCAAAGCACATCTGTCCTGTCAAGGCTCCGTGGCTGTCGCCCAACACACCTGCTATCTGGACAGGTCTGTCGAGTAGTCCCCCAAGCGTTGTTTCTCCGTAGGTGCCGTCGCAGGCTCTTATCTCTGGCATCATGGAACGGGGAATGGTGAAGAGTCTGAGCAGTTCGTCGTCCCATTGCAAGGTGTGGATATTCATCAGCATGGTGCGCGAGGCGTTGGTTAGGTCGGTGGCATGCACACGACCGTCAGTGAGCTTCCATACAAGCCATGCATCAATGGTTCCCATCAGCAAATCGCCAGCCTCAGCTTTCTCTCTGGCACCCTCCACATTGTCGAGAATCCATTTGGCGCCGCTGGCAGCGAAATAAGGATCAATGAGCAGTCCGCTCTTCTCCTGTACCATTGGTCCGTAGCCCTCTTCCTTCAGTTGGTTACAGATGTCGGCACCGCGCATGCACTGCCACACGACGGCATTGTAAACGGGTTTACCCGTGGTCTTGTCCCACACCACTACCGTTTCGCGCTGGTTGGTGATGGCCAGAGAGTAGGAAGCGTCGAGTGTCTTTTCCTCCTTGAGCAGCCCTTCTATTGCCTTGAGCACATTCTGGTAGATTTCTTCCGGGTCATGTTCCACCCATCCCGCCTTGGGATAGTATTGTTTGTGCACCACATTAACCCGTCGGAGCATTTCGCATTTCTCGGAAAACAGCATCGCCTTGGTGGCGGATGTGCTCTGGTCGATGGCAATGATGTACGTTTTCATGTTTGTTCTGTAGTAGTTTGGTTGTCGTTTATTTCAGAAAATCGGTAGCTGCCTTTACGATGCCTTCAGCATCCAGACCGTAGTGGTGGAATATTTCCTTGTTTGTGCCGTGCACCACGTTCTCGTCGGGAATGCCGAGGATGCGCAAGGGGACGGGGTTCTCAGAGATAATCTCAGCCACCATTGCTCCCAGTCCGCCGAACTTGCTGTGCTCTTCCACGGTGATAATCCTTCGGGTGTCGGCAGCTGCTTTCAACACGGCTTCCTGGTCGCATGGCTTAATCCATGACATGTCAAGCACGCGTGCCGAGATGCCTTGTTCCTTCAGCATCTTGCCTGCCTCAAAAGCATGGTAGACTGTTTCTCCGGCAGCAATGATGGTAAGGTCGGTGCCGTTCATCAGCATGTTTGCCTTGCCTATCTCAAATTCGAAATCATCATTTTCATAGACATCGGGAACAGCAGCGCGGCCTACACGTACATATACGGGTTTCGGATAATCAACCAGCTGCTTTACCAGCTTACGGGTTTGGCGTGCATCGCAGGGAAGCACTACGTTCATGCCGGGGAAGGTGCGCAGCACAGCAATGTCGTGAAGGCTGTGGTGGGTTGCACCCAAGGCTCCGTATGCCACGCCGCCACTCACGCCCAAGATCTTTACGGGGTTCTGGCTGTACGCCATATCCACCTTTACCTGCTCTAATGAGCGGGCTACATAGAAACAGGCAGGACCGCAGACGAAAACTTTCTTTCCACTGTGAGCCAATCCGGCACCAATTCCAACGGCATCCTGTTCGGCGATGCCCACTTCTACGAACTGCTCTGGCAGCTCCTTGGCAAAATCGCCCAGTGTTACGCTGCCGCGCGCGTCAGATGTTACTGCTATGATATCTTTGTCAGCCTTTGCCAGTTCCAGCAAAGTGTCTGTGAAACTTTTTCTACATGCAATCATATTTTTGATGAGTATTTTAGAGGTGAGTATATTAGGGGTAAGAGGTGAGAATATTAGAGGTGAGCATTTTAGAAATGAGAGACACGTATTTTAGAGTTGTTGGGTAAGATCTGCTATTCGTGCATCAATTTCAGACAAAGCCTGAGCATACTGTTCTGCATCGAACATGCCATGGTGCCACTTGGCGATATTCTCCATATAGCTGACGCCCTTGCCTTTCGTGGTGTAGGAAATCAGGAGATGAGGCTTGCCATTCGTGTAGTCAATACTGTTGAAGGTGCTGATGATTGACTCCATGTCGTCACCGTTCATTTCCTTCACATCCCAGCCAAAGGCAGTCCAGCGGTCAACTATGCTGTCGATTGCCATCACATCCTCTGTGTTACCGCTAATCTGCAGGTGGTTTCTGTCGATGATGGCAACCAGATTGTCCAAATGATATTGATTGCCAGCCATGGCTGCCTCGTAGATAGAACCTTCGCCCTGCTCACCGTCGCCCATCAGCACATAGGTATGCCATGGTTTATTATCCATCTTGGCGGCAATTGCCATGCCCGTTCCGATGGACAGTCCGTGTCCGAGGGCACCTGAGTTCACTTCAATGCCAGGAACTTCGATGGTGGGATGTCCTGCCAACGGCGATCCGAACTTGCCCAAGGTGTCCACTAATTCTTTCTTGATAAAACCGCGAGCTTCCAATGTGGCATAGAGAGCCTCAACACAGTGACCCTTGCTCAGCACGAAGCGGTCGCGCCCAGCCATTTTTGGATCCTCCGGGTTCACGTTCATAATATGAAAATAAAGGGCGGTCATTACATTCAGACATGACAAATCCCCGCCAATGTGTCCCGCTTTAGCATTATAAACAATCTCTATCAAGCGTCTGCGGTTTTTCTCAGCTTGAAGCTTTAATTGCTTTGTTTCCATAGACTATATTTTTAACTTTACAAGAAGTATTACCTTTTTTATCTTGCAAAGGAAATAAAAAAATATCAGAAAACGAAAGGAAACGAAAGAAAACTGCAGAGGGTTAACATTATTTATGTTATTATCGTAAACGGATGAAAAAAGGGGATGGTGTGTTCAAAATACAGAGGTTCCTATAGAAACAACAGATTTCACGGATTTTACGGATTTAAGTCATGCTGAAAATCAGGAACTTAAATAATCCGTAGAATCCGTGAAATCCGTTGTGGTTTCTTTTTGACACGCCCTCGTTAAAATCAATCCATAAAAAAGAATTATATTTCTTGTATTAGGTGAAATCAGTGAGGTGCGTGTCAACCTTTTACTTCACGTATTCAGCAAAGTCGGTGAGGCGCATGTCGCCCTTACGAGCCAAAGAGTCGTGCATGGCGAATGCAGCGGGCAGGTTGTGACGTGTGTGACCGCCCTTTGCAATCTTCAGGTAGTCCCAAAGCAACTGCTTGTAGTCGGGATGTACGCACTGCTCAATGATGTGCTCGGCGCGCTGTGCCGGACTCTTGCCGCGCAAGTCGGCAACACCCTGTTCGGTAACGATGATGTTCACATCGTGCTCGGAGTGATCCTGATGGCTTACGAAAGGAACCACAGAACTGATCAGTCCACCCTTTGCTGTTGACGGGCAGGTGAAGATGCTGAGGTAAGCATTGCGCTCAAAGTCACCTGAACCACCGATACCGTTCATCATCTTCACACCACTGATATGTGTGGAGTTGGCATTACCATAGAGGTCAACCTCAATGGCAGTGTTGATGGCGATAACGCCTAAACGGCGGATAATTTCGGGATTGTTTGAAATCTCGCTCTGGCGCAGTGTCAGGTGATCCTTGAAGTAGTCCATGTTGTCGTAAACCTGCATCAGGCATTCGTTGCTGACAGTAAGAGAGCAGGCAGAGGCATCTTTCACGCGGCCGTTGAGCATCATGTCGATGACGGAGTTCTGGATAACTTCAGTATAGATATTGAAGTCGGGCACATGCTTGTCCTGTCCCAATGCGCCGAGGATGGCATTTGCTGTCGAGCCCACACCACTCTGCAACGGCAGGAACTCCTTGGGAATGCGACCTTTGTGCAGTTCATCAACGAGGAATTCGGCTGTGAGATAGCCAATCTTATCCGTAACGGGGTCGCTGTCTTTGAAGGCACGAGCCTCATCGGGGATATTGCATTCAACCACGCCTACCAGCTTTTCTTTCGGGATGGAGACATAAGGCACGCCAATGCGGTCGCCTACATGCTCAATGGGAATAGCCTTGCGGTAAGGGGGATCGAGCGGTTCATAAACGTCGTGGATGAACTTGGCATTGGGATTGTGGAAAGAATTCAATTCAAGAATCACTCTCTTGGCGAGACGGGCTGCTGTGGGACTGATGCCACCGGCAGCGGTGAGATAGGCGCGATACTCCGTTGGAGTCTCCTCAATGTCGCAAACCTCGAGGATTGCCCAGTCTATTTCTCCGTAGAAACCATAGCGCAGCTCCTGTGCCATGTGGCTCAGGTGAAGGTCGTTGTATGGAATCTCTCCCATGTTCACGTGCTTACGGAAATCGGGGTTTGTTGTGTAAGGAGCACGGTATTTGATGGCCTGAGCGTTGGCAAGGTCACCATCTGTGCTCTGCCCGGTGGAAGCACCGGTGAAGATACCTACTTTGAACTCGCGGCCAGCTTCATGCTCTTTTACTGCAATCTTTGCAAGTTCTTTTGTCACCGCCTTAGCCACACCAGCAGGTGTGAATCCGCTAAGAGCCAGATTCTCATTGTTCTTGATAAGGGCTGCAGCCTCGGCAGCCGTCATACGTGTATAAGCCATTTTAAATAACTAGTTATTAAGATTCTGGGTGCAAAGGTAGTAATTTAAATGAGAAATAAGGCATGAAGGGCAAAATATTATGTCTGCCTTTTGAATTTTTCACGTTTCCGCCCCCTATTTCCACCTCTTATGGTTTTGCACAGTCGGGGCAGTAGCCCTTCACCACGAAGTTGGCGGTATGCATTTCATAGCCCTCAGGCAGCGGCACGGCAGGAATGGGCAGGTCTTCCATGCAGAAAGTCTTGTGGCATCGCTCGCAATGGAAATGCACATGCATGTCATCATCTTCATCCTCATGGTGGCTCATGCACAGTTCGTAGCGCACACCGTCGCTACCATCTTCAATCACGTGCACCAGATGGTGTTCGCGGAAGAGTGTGAGTGCGCGGAAGATGCCCGACTTGTCGATGGAGAGAATGTCAAATTCCAGTTCGCTGAGCGACATCGGTCTGTCTGCCCTTGCCAGTGCTTTTACCACCACGATACGGTTTGCCGTTGGCTTTATGTTGTGCTGCTCCAACAGTTCTGTGCATTTTTTTTCGTTCATAACCTTTGTTTTTACTTCGGCAAAATTACAAAAAAATCAGAAAAAAATATATTTTTCTTGTCACAAAATGCGTTATCTTGCGTAATAAGGGCAAACAGAGTCATGATGACAAAGGAAGAATTCGAACAGGAAATCCAGCGCATCAGACCACAGATGGTGGTCACGGCAAGGAGATATCTCGACGATGCAGAGGAGGCGGAAGACGCAGTGCAGGAAGTGCTGCTGCGCCTCTGGCAGATGGTAGATTCGTTGCGCCTGCCGATTCATTCGTTGGCGGGAATCCTGACGAGAAACCTCTGCATCGATAAAGTGAGGCGACGGAAACCCCTGCTCAGAATGGAGCAGGTGGCAGATGTGGGTGAAGAACCCGCTGACGGCGGACTCTTGGAGCACACGATGAGCATCATCGAAACGCTACCTGCCATGCAGCAGACCATTATCCGGTTGCGACACATGGAAGGAATGGAAATGAAAGACATTGCACAGCTGACGGGAATGACCGAAGTGGCGGTGAGAAAGGCCTTGAGCCGGGCGCGAAAGGCTGTGGCAATGAAAGTAATGGAGAAAAAACAATAGGATATGAGCGATTTATTAAAAATAAGAACACTGACTGAGCGATTCCTGGAAGGAGAAACGACACTGGCCGAGGAGCGCGAGCTGTATGAATACTACCGCCGCGACGACCTGCCTGACGATCTGTTGGCTTTGCGACCAATGTTCATGGGGCTGGATGCCGTCTCCCTTCAGGATGAAGAGAACGGGGAAACCGCAGCGTTGCCTCAGCCGGAACACCGGCAGATGAAGCCACGCTGGAACCGATGGCTGCTCGTGGCAGCCTCCCTGTTAGTGCTGTTAGTGATGGGCGGAGCGCTGCTTTGGAACGATCAGCAGAACGAATGCGTGGCTTATATCTACGGAAAGAAATGCACCGACCAAAAAGTGGTGCTGCAAGAGCTGCAGCGCACTATCTCTGATGTGACCAACGGCGATGAGTGGGTGGTAGAAAACCAGCTGAACGATTTGTTCGGAATCAATTAAATGTGTTTGGAATCAAAAAAAGAGAACCAGATATGAAAAGAATCATAGTATTAATGGCGATGGCGGCAACCCTGTTGGGGGCTCATGCCCAGCAAGGACTGCATGTGAATGAGCTTTTCAGCGGGCGCATCATTCCCAAGGAACACATGATGGAGACCGTGGTGAGAGGCAAGATGATTGCCAAGTATCAGCTCTCTTATTTCCACAGCCTGCGCTTCATCGCAAGTGCCGATGAGCTGGCGCGCATCAAGGAGCTGGTGGAAAAAGACAAAGACGCTAACGGCGCTCAGTCGGGTGGCGAAGCTCATTTGTCGATAATGCAACGGAGCGAATCGGGAAAGGAGGCCACCACCTACCTGCTGCGGCTGAAACCGCGTGGCGACCTCAACCGATATCTCTGCTACAAGTCATCTCCCTTGGTGCTGAAAAAGAATGAGGTGACAGTCATCTACATGGAGGGCGCCCTGCCCTCATTGGAAAAACTGAAGAGCATCCTGCAAGTAACAGTCAAATAAACCATAATGAATATGAAGAATCTGATAGTTTTGGCAATCGCTGCCATGCCCCTGCTGGCTCATGCCGCAGCAAACGATAACGACACCGTGGTGATCAAGAACCCCAAGAAAGTGACGGTGATAACCGGCGACTCCATCCAGAAAATCATCGTGAAGGGCAAGGAGGACAACGACAATTATGAATACACCAACACCATCCTGCTGGTGGACAGCAACTATGTGAGCAACACCGAGATAAACAAAGACACGTGGAGCTTGCGCAGCGTGCTTCCTTCTGTCAATGTGAACAGCAACAAGCGCAATTCCCACGGTGAGGTGATATTGGGAGGCATGCCTTTGATTGGGTTCAGTGCACCCACGCATACGGCATCGGGAACCGATTTCAGCACATTCAGCTCATGGGAGATAGCCGTTCCTTTCCTGGCTTGCAACTATTACTTCGACAAGAAGAAGCATGCCGGCTTCTCGCTCAACATGTATCTCGACTGGCGCAACTACAGGATGACGGGCGACATGCGCTTCGTGAAGAACGAAAAAGGCTGCGTGGAGCTGGCACCCTATCCAGAGGGCGCAAAGCCGAAATTCTCGCGCATCAAGGTGTTCAGCATCTCCAGCGCCTTGCTCTTCGACACCTATTTCGGCAAGAAGTGGGGACTCTCCCTCGGACCGGTTGTCAACTTCAATACCTATGCAAGCATCAAGACGCGCTATAGAAAGGACGGCGGCAAGTTCAAGGACGTTGACAAGCACATCAACCAGCGCAAGGTGACATTCGACATGATGGGGATTATCTTCACTCCAGAGGTGGATCTCTATCTCAAATACAGTCCTAACGATGTGCTCAAAGACGGGGTGAAGTTCCGCTCACTCACCTTTGGAATCTGTTTGTAGCAGTGAGAGAGGCAGCCAACCCTATGCATAGCACAAAGATATGCATGCGCTGCGCGTAAATCTCTGGCCAATAGACACTTAAAGAGAATTCTGCGTTACCCGCTGCGTTACCTGCTGCGTTACTAACCACGTTACCTTCTGCACTACAAAAATGCGCAGCCAGTAACGCAGCAGGTAACGCAGCAGGTAACGCAGCACTTTTGGGAAACATCTGATAATCAGTGATTTATGCACAGCATACATGCATTTGCGTTTTATTAAAACCTATGCTTTCTTTCAACAAAACCTATGTTTTCAGGGCATAATACCTATGGTTCCACGCGTTGAAACCTATGCTGTCAGCCATCAAAACCTATGCTCTGAGGGCTGATGAATCAAACTAAAAGAAGAACAGGTCAACGTTTGCAGATAATAGAAACCCGCCAAATAATTTTGTAATCCCGCCGAATTCTATTATCTTTGCACCGAATTATCAATGATTAAAAGAGAGAAATATGGAACAGACCCTGCTTATTTATAATACCCTTCACCGCCAGAAGGAGCGTTTCGAACCCCTCCATGCCCCCAACGTGGGCATGTATGTTTGCGGTCCCACCGTCTATGGCGACCCGCATTTAGGTCATGCGCGACCAGCCATCACCTTCGACATCCTCTTCCGCTATCTTCGCCATCTCGGCTATAAAGTGCGCTATGTGCGCAACATCACCGATGTGGGTCACTTGGAGCACGATGCCGACGAGGGAGAAGACAAGATTGCAAAGAAAGCACGGGTAGAGCAGTTGGAGCCGATGGAGATTGCGCAGTTCTATACCAACCGCTACCATCAGGCAATGGAGGCATTGAACGTGCTGCCGCCCAGCATCGAGCCTCACGCCACGGGGCATATCATCGAGCAGCAGCAGCTTGTGCAGGAGATTCTCGACAATGGATTCGCCTACGAAAGCAACGGAAGCATCTATTTCGACATTGAGGCATACAACAAGAAATACCACTATGGCAAGCTCTCAGGCCGCTCGTTGGAAAACGTAATCAACGAGAGCCGCGCCCTCGACGGTGTAGGCGAGAAGCGCAACCAGGCCGACTTCGCCTTGTGGAAGAAAGCATCGCCCGAGCATATCATGCGCTGGCCTTCGCCTTGGAGCGACGGCTTCCCCGGATGGCACTGCGAATGCACGGCCATGGGGCGCAAATACTTGGGCAGCCACTTCGATATCCACGGCGGAGGCATGGATCTGGTGTTCCCCCACCATGAGTGCGAGATTGCGCAAGCCACGGCATCGCAGGGCGACGACATGGTGAAATACTGGATGCACAACAACATGATCACCATCAACGGACAGAAGATGGGCAAGTCGTTGGGCAACTTCATCACCTTGGAGCAGTTCTTCACGGGCAACCATGAACTGCTCAGCCAGCCCTATTCGCCCATGACCATCCGCTTCTTCATCCTTTCTGCCCACTATCGCAGCACGGTTGACTTCTCCGACGATGCCCTGAAGGCAAGCGAGAAAGGACTGGAGCGGTTGATGAACGGACTGAACGATTTGGAGCGCGTGCCGGTTTCACCCAAATGCGACCCCGCCACCGAGCAGTTTGTGAAGCAACTGCGCCAGAAATGCTATGATGCCATGAACGACGATTTCCTCACGCAGATCGTCATCAGCCATCTCTTCGAGGCTTGCCGCGTCATCAACACGCTGCTCGACCACAAGGCACAGATCTGTCAGGAATGTCTCGACGAGCTGAAATCCACCTACCAACTCTTCGCCGTCGACCTGCTCGGACTGCGCAACGACAAGGGTGCCGACAACACTGCCCGCGAGGAGGCTTACGGCAAGGTGGTTGACATGGTGCTCGACCTGCGCGCCAAGGCAAAGGCAGCCAAGGACTGGGCTACCAGCGACCAGATTCGCGACCAGCTCGCCGCCGCCGGCTTCGAGGTGAAAGACACCAAGGACGGGGTGACATGGAAGCTGAACAAATAACAAGCACACAATAATTCATTGGATGCTGACGAAGGGGTGTGCTCCCCATACAGGCATTCCTATAGAAACAACGGATTTCACGGATTTTTACGGATTTAAGCCATGCTGATACTCAGGAACTTAAATTATCCGTAGAATCCGTGAAATCCGTTGTATCTATAGGAATATCTGTTTTTTGACACTCCTTCGAAAGTCAGAATTTAATGCTGAACGTTTTCTCTTGGGGCGGCATGCAGATATGGTCATCGCAGCATTGCCAGCTAATAGTCACCTTTGCCGACCCTTCGCCCGTTCCGATGATTCTCTGACGGAATACCACATCATCTTCATAGATGGTGGTGCCAGTCTGATTCAAAGGCTTGGCAACCGGCAGTTGCAGGCTTCCGTCGTTATGCCAGTTCCCCGTCGTTTCCACTTTAATCTCTGTCGGGATATAAGGATCTTGGTCGGAAACCTTTCCATAGATGTGATAGCCAGGGTGAATCTTTACCCGGAGCACCACTTCTTTCTGCCCGTCGGCTGATGATTTCACAATGGCAGATGCCAGCACGGGGTTCTGATGGCTGGTCTCCCCGTTGATTTCCGGCATTCTGCTTGCCTCTTCCTTTTCTTTTTCCAGTATGGAGTAGTCGTTACCGGGAACGGTCGGGTCTTCGGTATCCACAAGCCACAGCCAGCCGCCACTCTCTGTAAAGAACAGTTTGCTCTGGTATTTGTTGAACCATTCTCTCCATTGCTGCGGAGTATCGAACCGGCACAGGGTGTAGCGCTTCAGGATTCGGCGCCCTTTCTCCACGTCGGTGCCCGTCTCCCAAAGGTTGATGGCTTTGTCTATCAGTCGCATGTCGTTGTTGGCAATGCCCAGGCTCTTCGCGTCCTCATCTATCTCTAACACATAAAAAGCATCCGGGCAATAAAAGTAAGGCTTGTTCTCATCATAATACCGGGCGTATGCTTCCTCGTCAGTGCCAAAAAGCTGGAAGGTTTCTTTTTGGTATCTGATCAGGTATTCTTCATACGTTTTCTTTTTTGGTATCTCAAAATCTATATATTGTTTCTCCTCATCGTTCAGCTGCTCTCCCCGCTTCTGTTTAGCGATGGCTGTATCCTTGATCTTTTTAATTTCTGAATAGAAGATGCTGTCAGACAGCTGACGGTCTAACCATGATTGGCGCGTGCTGAGGTATTTCAGTTCTTTCACATATTCACGCGTTCCGCGCCTGTCGTTGTATTTGCGGGCGAGAGGATGCTTTCCTGCAAACTTCGATATATAAACAACGGCATTGGCAAATACCACCTTTGCCTCATCCGTCATGTCGGCAGGCGAGGCAGCAAATCCCCAATGCAAGAAGTTGGCGTGCCTGCCGATGGCTACGGCATCGATGGTCTTGGCACATACGCCGCTGCTGATATACTCAGCATCCGGAGAGTCGGTGAAGCCCCAAGGGCGTGACACCATACCTACACGGAATCCCGGATGGCTCATATATCCCCGTTTCTGCACTGTCCACATCATCGTGGAGTCAGGCAGCGGTGCGTCATAAAAATATGTATAGTGCTTGGCATCTTCCGGCGTGGGTTTCAACGTCATGGTGATTTTTGTCTTCCACGGACCTTTGAAGATGGGATGGTCTTTCACCAAATGATGAGCGTCGGCATCCAAGCAGAGGCAATACCAGTCGGTTTTCAGTCCGATACCGCGTCCTAACCTGTCGCTTGCATCAGCAATGGTGATGACGGGGCGATCGAAATCGTCGGGGAAATAGAGAGCCTGAATCGTTCCTGCATAGTTGCCCTGCTCATCGTAGAGAATCTTGCGGGGGCGTTTGGGCGTTGGAATGCCGTCGATGATGGTCACGTCGAAGTCATTCGACATGTCGGGGCTGTATGCCTTTGCATCGATAGCCTTTACGGAGGTGAAGTAAGTCTTCAGAAAAGCCTCAAACGAGGCAGCACGCTCCTTGGCACTTGCTGCCACCTTGCTGCTGTCTATTTTCCCCGCAGAGGTCTCGATGTTGCTGCTGCCACCCACGTAGAGCACTCGCAAGTTGCTTTTCTTTACTGCGGCACTTGACATGACGCAGTAAAGAAAGAGCATTATTGAAAGGATAGTTTTCTTATCCATGTTTCATCTGGATTAATGCTTCTGGTTTCGGATTAATACGGGTTCTGCTGTATTCTTCCTTGGCTGGCATTGATCTCAATATCAGTGATGGGTAGCAGCAGATTAACATCGTTGCCACCAACTGAAAAATGTTTAACAACAGATGTGTTAGCACCGCTCAGTGTCATCTCGTAAAAATCACGGGTGATGGTTACGTCATCTTCACTGGTTTCGTTGACGGCAAACCGTTTAATATCTGTCATACGTTGTGTGAATGGCATTTCCCTGCGGCGTTCCTCCAATACTTTTTTCAGAGCGTCTTGTTGTGACGTGGCAGTGAGCGCGCTTTCCGCTCCTGTAAGATATCGCTTAGCCCTTAATGCATCAAGATCACGGATGCCCTGTTGCCAGTTGCCTGTGCGCACCTCACATTCTGCCTTGATAAGCATCAGCTCAGCAGTGGACAAACCTGTGAAAGCATATCGGCCATCGTAGAACTGATCGTATCGGTATTCATCGTAAGCACAGTTGAAACGACGGTTGCTGTGAGGAATCATGAACCATTTGAAACGCATGTCGTTTTCCTGATCATATATCGATACCAGTTCTGCCGACGGAATCATCCACTGATATCTGCAGTAGGCGAAACGGGTGAAGATATACTCCGGGAAGTAAAGGAATTTGCTCTCTGACCATTGGTTTGTCTCGCAGTAATACAGGGTTTGTGCAGGCAAGACAGCCGTGGCGGCATAAGAGGCGGTATTCCCTTGGGCGAAACTGTTGTAGTCGAACAGTGCGGGAGCTGAACCTAAAGCATTGTTGGCATAGGTCAACGCTTCCTGATAGTTGCCCATGACAAGATTCAGTCGGGCATAGAAAGCGTTGACGGCACATTTGCTGGCTCTCCATCGTCTATCAGGGTCTGGTGAGTTCAACGACACCTCCTCCGCTTTCTTCAGGTCATCCAAGATGAATGCAAAGGTCTCCTCAAGTGTAGCTCTGCTCACATCCTCCTCAAAATCGGTACTTTTCCTGAGCGGCAGTCCCGTCGTCTGCTTATTGGCATCGCAGTATGGCAGACAGTAATACTGTGTGAGTGTAAAGTAAGACCATGCCCTGGTGAAGTATGCATTTGCCAGTGCCTCTTTTGCCAAGGTCTGGTTGTCAACATCTCCTGCCGAGGCTATGATGGTATTAGCAGTATATATTTTCTTATACTCTCCCGACCAAAGAGCATCGGTCGCCAAGGCTGCCAGTCCTTCGTGGTGGAATGTGTAATAATCTGCGTAATTCACAGCAGTGCGGAAAGCGTCCAACAATCCCATTGACAATCCACAGTCATCAGTTGTGTAAACGGCTGCCATATTGGTCTCGTAGGTGTTGCTTACATAGTCCAACAGCGCAAAGAGCTGGTCTGCATTCGAAATGGGTGCATTGCTCGATTTGGAAGGATTCTTATCCAGGTAGTCGCTGCACGACATCTGGAATAATGCCATTGTCACAATCAGTAAGATGGTGATTATTTTGTTTTCTTTCATAATTGTTCTCTTTTTATTTAATTATCAAAAATGAATATTGACACCCAGCGTAACACTTGTTGAAGGTCGATTTGTACCAGGCAACCATTCAGGATCGTATCCATACTGGTTGGCTGCCCATACAACGCCTAAGTCACGTGCTTGCACAAAGAGAGACATATCCTGCACATGTAGTTTGTTCAACCATCTTCTCGGAACATTCCATGAGAGGTCGATTTCTTTCAATTTGATGAAATCAGCACTTTCCACGAAATAGCTGAGGTTTGGAATATAGCGATCCCATCTGTACATATTAACCTCGTTGGCGTTGGGCCAAGTAGGATATAACGTGCCGTCGCTAACCTCATATAATTCTATTTGCTTGCTGACGAATACTTTCGATGTTACAGGCGGAATGTATGTCATTGGGGCACGGAAGACAGCTCCGAAATTGCCCGTCAGGAATACGGAAAGATGCAGTCCTTTCCATGATAATTGTGTGTTCCAGCCTAATGCATGTGGGGGTATTGTGGTTCCACTGTAATCCAAGATGTCCAGACCGATGGTATTGTTATGCAGTGTCAGAACGTTCATGGATGAAGGTTCTCCGTTAACACCCTTCACATAGGGTACGCCATCAACCGTTTCAGCAAACTCATACGAGTAGATACCGCCGATTGACCGACCCTCTACGAATGTTGTCGGCAAAACCAATTGATAACTGTATAAGGACGGGTTGTAGAGCTTCTCAATCTTGTTTTTGTTATATGAATATGTCACGGTTGACTTGATTCCTAATCCAAGGGATGGAATCTTGAAATTACCGGTCAATTCTGTCTCTATACCCTTGTTGGATATTTCCGCATTGTTGAACCGCTGCGAGGAAGTACCATAAACACTCGGGATGACCACGTTTCCGATGACATCGAATGACTTGCGGTTGTATACATCCACCTTTCCGCTGAGAACATTACGGAAGAAGGAGAAGTCGACACCCACATTGAATGTCTTTGTCCGCTCCCATTTTAACAGCGGATTGCCATAACTAACCACGCTGGCTACTGTGCCATGAGTGACGGAGCTTGTCGAGGCACTGATCAAGGTCTCCGTGGAGGTTGACTTTTCGGCGTTTCCGTTCAATCCGTATGTGGCACGCAGACTCAGTCGGTTAATCCATTCTGCCGATTTCAGAAAAGACTCCTTGTGCGCATTCCATTTTAATCCTACCGACCACATCGGCGACCAGCGCAGAGAGGTATTTTTTGAAACGAAGTTCGAACCGTCAGAGCGAATGCTGAAGGTGGCGCCATAGCGTTCATCATACATGTATGCCGCATTGCCATAGTAAGAAATATAACGATCCTCACGGTCGGCATAGGTAGTGGCAAGTGAGTTGAAGTAAGTAGCGTTATTAGCGGAATAGTTTACAATATTGCCAATGTTATCGCTCTGTCCGTAATAAGGAATCACTGAAGTATTGGTTGTTTCAGAGTATCCGTAAACCGTAGGATAGATAGTTTCCCGTATCACATACCGACTCATTTCAATACCGGCGATGGCAGTGATGTCGTGTTTACCGAAAATCTGGTCGTAGCTCAATTGATTACGCAGCACGTCGTTGTAGTTTACGGAACTGCTTGAGCGTTTGATTCCACCTGTCGGCAGATAGCTCTTGGTTGCCTTTAAACTGGAAGTGTCGAAAGTGCTGAAGAAGTTAACCAAACCACGGGTATAGTATGTCTCCTCATTATCGTATTGATTGGTGTCATACTCATGTCGCTCATACTGATACTTAATGTCGTATGTCAGTCCTTTGAGAATCTTTGCGTTGAGTCCCAGCTGTACCCGATAGTTTGATGTCGTGGTCTTATACGCCCTGTTCCTTACCTCTTGTAACATATTATAGCGGAAATTCTCGTAAGGGAACGATGAGCGGTCAATCTTATCAAGTTCAAAGTTATTATATTCGTATGCCTGATCAACATAGCTGCCGTCGCTGTTCAGCAGGAGCTCGTATGGTGACAGATTGGTAAATTCCTGCAGTGTCACTCCGGAGAAATCCTGTGAGCGCTTCTGTAAGGTAGCAGCAGCTGAGGCTGTGAATATGTTGTTGATGCGGTACTCGTTGTTGTAGTTCAACATAAAACGGTTGTATCCGCGCTTGATGGTTCTTTCGTCGTTCTTTTCATACATCAAAGAAAGATAGTTGGAGATCTTGTCGCTTCCCCCTGAAACACTCACGTTGTACTGTTGCAGCAAGGCAGTCTGCATCAGGTAGTCTTTCAGCTGTTGCCGGTTGCTCGTGTTTCGGAGAGCCTCAAGACCAGCCTTCATCTCAGCCTCAGACATTCCGTAATATTTGTTGGAAAAATAATACTGTTGTGCCAATGAGAGTGGTGTGCCGTAAAGGTTGCTGACACTTGGTGCGTATGAACTTCCCATATCCCATCCGTTTTCCATGGCACGTATCTCATAGTCAACTGTCGACCTGCTGTCTGCCTGATTGAGTATGTAGTCAAGGTCTGGATTGGTCTGTATGCGCCAAAATGCTTTTCCTCCAATGGTCAGTTTCTTGTCATGTGCTTTCTTGGTCGTAACCACAATCACACCGTTGGCAGAGCGCGCTCCCCAGATAGAGGCGGCAGACGCATCTTTAAGTATAGTGACACTTTCCACGTCGTTAGGGTTGATACTTGAGAAATCGCCCTCGATGGGGAATCCGTCAACAACCACCAGCGGACTGGCATCGGCATAGAGTGTGCTTTGTCCGCGTATCCTGAATGCGACGCTTCCGTCTTCATTTTCTGTTGCCTGCATACCTGCCACCAATCCTTGTAAGGCAGAAGACAGGTCGGATGTGGGGCGCTCGTTAAGGGTATTGGCATCAATCTTGTTAAAGGCGCCTGTCGTGCGTTCCTTCGAGATGGTCTGATAACCAGTCACCACCACATCGTCAACCATGAACGACTCATCTTCCAAGATAATCACCACGGGTTTATAGGAAGCCTTGCGCTTGAGCGACTGCTTGCCTATATAAGAATAGGTGATGAGTTCGCCCTCACTCACTCCTTCAAGCGCGAAGTTGCCGTCGTAGTCGGTCACGGTTCCCTTGTTGGTTCCCTCCACCTGCACGGTCACACCTATCAGAGGCTCGCCCTGTGCGTCGTAGATCTTACCGTGCACCGTGTTCTTCTTGGCAGGAGCATCTGCCAGCTGCTGTGTGCGGCGGATTTGGATGTAGCGGTCTTTCACTGAAACAGCGAAAGGCAGTCCGCTGATGATTCGCTTGACGGCATCTTCGGCGGAAGCATCCTTGATGTTGGCGGTAACCTTGTACCTGCGGGCATCGTCTTGGTTGTAGTTGATTTTGTAATAGCCCGACTGTTGTTCCACGCTTCTCAGGGCAGCGGGCAGTGGCGTGTCTTTACACGACAATGTCACTTTGTTTCCCTTGTCCTGTGCATGGGCGGGAGCCGTCAGAAGCAACAAGGCGAAACAAAGGCATGCAAACAGAGCCTTTTCTTTCTTCATGATTCTTGGTGTTAATAGTTAATAAATGATAATTCTAACTATAGTACACAAGAAAGAAGGTACAAGGTACTAATTAAACATTAATTAACAATAACGGCGTCTTTCTGCATTTCCACGTTCACGATGCCGAGGTCGTTGATGTTTCTGATGATTGCAGACAGGGGCAGGCTGCGCTCGGCAACGAAGTGGAGGTGGGTGTTCATATACTTGGCTTCCTCGAAGATGATGTTCACGTTATACCAGCGCCCCAGCTCCTGCATAATCTCTATCATGGGGGTATCGTCGAAATAGAAGAATCCGTCGCGCCATTGGGTATAGGGGTAGGTGTCCACCTCTTTGATATTCAGCGTTGAGCGTTTCGCATTGAGGATGGCCTGCTGGTTAGGAGCAAGCGTAATGGCCTCGCTGTTGTTCTTGTTGAGCATGAGCGATACGCTGCCGTCTACAAGCACCACATTGGCATCGCGCTCGGAGTAGGCACGGATATTAAACGATGTGCCGAGCACTCGGGTCTGAAAGTAGTCGGTCTTCACGATGAACGGATGCTTGGCATCCTTTGCCACTTCGAAATAGGCTTCACCGTGGAGGATCACCTCGCGGGTATTGCCCTTGAATGTTTCCGGAAACTCCAGTTTGCTCTCGGCGTTCATCCATACCTTGGTGCCGTCGGCGAGTGTCAGGTGATAGTCTTTGCCGCGGGGAGTGGTGAGGGTGAGCATCTTTGCCTTTACACTCTCGGATGTCTGCTCAGCCGCCTTGCCGAACACCAGGGTGTTGTCTTTCACGGCTTCCGGCTTGTCTTCGTTCTGTGCCAGCATCACCTCTGTGGGATTATCGTTGGCACTGAATATCTGCACCCCCTCGTAAGGCGACTGCTCAACGAGCGAAGACTTCACGAAGGGATAGACCACCAGCATGGCGGCAATGGTGGCAGCCACACCGAGCAGGAACCCAACGATGTGTGCTTTTCTTTGACTGGCGGGGTGTGAGGATGCGGCATGCGAGGCGGCAAATAACTCCCATTCCTGATCTACATCCGGCGAAGGGATATGCTTGCGCCGGAGCGCGCGCTTGATGGTCAGTGCTTCATGATCAGATGGCAGCTGCTGCTCCAAGCCGTCGGCATCCAATATGTCTAATTCCTCATTCTTCATTCTTTAAATATGATTCTTAACTATGAACTCTTTAAATATGATTCTTAAGTATGAACTCTTTAACTATGAATTATGAACTATATAAATAGTACACCCAAGAAGGTGAGCAGGGTACTAAATTTAGTATTTTTATCTTTTTTCTTTATCCGGAAATGATCGCGCAGGGCAGCAAGTCCCGTCACGATATGTTTCTTGATGCCGCTTGGCGTAATGCCGATAATCTCTGCCGCTTCTTTATAGGTGTGGTTGTTGAAATAGCACTCCTCAAACACGCGGCGGGTCTTGGGAGGCAGCGTGTCGATAACCCGCATCACCTCCCTGAGCATCTCGTCCATCTCCGTCCAGTATTGCGGGTCTTCGTCGGCTATCGTATTGAGAAAATCCTCGTAGCTGTCAGTATGGCGGTTTCTGCGAAGGTGGTTGATGCATTTGTTCTTCACGCTCACGAACAGGTAGCTGCCAATGCGCTGCATATCCATCTGCTCCCAGTTGTTCCAGATGGTTTCAAACACCTCGCTGACAATGTCTTTGCTCTGTTCCGTGTCTTCCACAAAATCATACGCAAAGTAGTAGAGCCGTGAATAGTATTCACGGTAGACTCTCTCAAACTCCTGCGCATGGTTTCTACTCTCTGTCATTGTGGCTCACAGAATCTTTTTCTGATTGTTAAAAAACATGCAAATATAATGATAATACTATTATCAAGCAATGAAAACACAATTAATTTAATTATTTTTAGAAGTGGAGGAGAGTATTTAGAGGATGAGAGGTGAGAAGCAAGAGGCAAGAGGCAAGAAGCAAGAGAATAGAACCATGATATAGGCATTAGTATAGAACACTGTATCTCAGTGCATATCTCTTGCTTCTTGCTTCTTGCCTCTTGCTTCTCAATGTTGCCTCTTGCCTCTCTACTAAAAGATCTTCTTAATAGCCCGTGTTTTGCGTAAGGTTCTTGTTCCTATTGATTTCTTGCTGTGGAATTGGCAAAAGAGATTTGTATGAATTCCAAAGCTTGTAGCTTGTGGCCTCCATCACCGCATCAATCCTGCCGGTGCGGCGTATGTCGAACCAGCGGTGCCCCTGCTCAGCAAAGAACTCTTTCCGACGTTCTGTCTCAATAGCCCTAAGCAAGTCGGCTTGCGAGATACTGGCAGACAACGGTTCCAATCCTGCGCGCCTGCGAATGATGTTGATATCACTCACGGCGTTTGGAATATTATTTAATTGAGCATTAGCCTCAGAGCGTATGAGGTATTGTTCGGCCAAACGCAACACAGAATGATATTCATAGTCATTGGCACTGCTTGGAGTCGTTTTGTTCTTATATTTGTAAGGATAATAGTAAGTCTGTCCACTGTTTACAGAACTTCCTATCCATTTCCATCGTTGGTCGTCTGGAACTTTTTGAAATTCAGCAATCAGCTCGTCACTCAGAAAGTAGTTAACTGTTGCGGTGCTGGGGATAAAGAGATAGGATCCCACCAATGTGTAACCTCTGTATGTTCCCGTTCCCGAATATCCTTCCATGTTGTTTTGAAGAATCTGTTCCTTGCTGTTGGAGATGAAGACCTTTTCTGGAGTTTCCAATTCATATTTGTTCCCACCAAGCCCTCCGTCAGAACTGGGAATCAGCAAATTGGCAGTTTCCAATGCCTTTTGCCACTGCTCCTGATAGAGATATGCTCTTGCCAGCAATGCGATTGACGCATCACGCGTGATACGTGTCTTTGGGTTTGTTGAATTTGCCTGTAGCTCAATAGACTGCTCCAAATCTTTAATTATTTGAGCGTTGATATCAGCTATCGGGGTTCTTGGAAGAGTTGCATTCGTACCCACATCAGTGGTAAGTACAAGAGGAACATCTCCGAAGGTATTGATTAGGGTTAAATAATAGAAAGCCCTGAACCAAAGAGCCTCGCCCACATATTGATTTCTCTCTGCTTCAGGAATGAGTGTCGTTCCGTCAATACGAGTTATGAAGTCGTTGCTGTGAAAGATTGCTCTGTAAGAATTCTGCCAGATGTTGAGAATGAATGATGATGATGGACTGTAATTGCTCTGGTAGTACTCACTGAAATTTGAATTTGCAGCTTTTAGATCGTCAGAGAAATAACTGTAATAGTAGTCCAGGTTTTGATAAATCATCATATAGTTCAGGAAATTTGCTGTATAGAGTCCGGTCACAGCTGTACGTATTCCCTCTGTACTGCTATACACCTGATTGGAGGAAACGGTGGTCGTCGGGTCGTCAATATCCAGAATGCTGTCGCATGCTGTAAGAACTGTAGCGGCGAGCACTAATAAAAACAAAGACTTTTTCATATATCGAGTGTATTATTGATTTTAAAATGTTAAGTTGAAACCAAAGGTGAATGAAACGAGTGGCGGCAGGGCATTGCCCGTTTCGGGATTATAGCCATCGTAATTAGAAACCGTAAACAGGTTCTTCGCCTGAAGGTATAGCTGCAAGGCATTCACGCCCATCGGCCTAAGAATTGTTTTCGGAATGTTATAAGACAGCTTCACGTTGCTCAGCCTGATGTAGGATCCGCTGCTGTAGGCGGCATCCGACATGGTGTAGTAGTTGTAATAGTATCTGTAGGCATCACTCGACGTAGAGCTGGTGATGCGGGGATTCTTGGCTTCCTGTCCGGGAGTTGTCCAATAATCGGTTACCATGGAGCGCGTAACGTTTCTCATCATGCCCACTGGAGTGTAGAAAAGATAGAGGTATCCGCTTTGATAATCCATTTTGCGGAAATAGAACGTAAAGTCGAGTGAGAAATCCTTATAGTTGATGGTATTTGTAAGTCCCCCATAGAATTTCGGGTCACGCGTTCCAAGCGTCTGATAGTCATCTGTGCTGCTGAAGCGCCCGTCTCCATTCACATCCTCAACCTCTGGCAAACCGTTCTCTTTGTTCACGCCAAGATACTTGTATCCCCTGACGATATTGATCGACTCGCCAATCCTATAGGTGTTAGAGTAAGATGAAGCATCAAGATTCGGATAGTCCACAAGTTTGTTTCTGGGGAAGGTCAAGTTAAGCGATGTGCTCCAGTTGAAATCCTTCGACTTGATGTTATGAGTATTCAATTCCACTTCCACTCCCTTATTGTCTATTGTGGCTTTCTGATTTGTCGAAATCGATGTGAATCCTGTTTGTGCAGGAGTAGAAAGCGTGGTGAGCAGGTCTGTGCTTCTGTTTCTGTATCGGGTAACATTCAGCAAAATCCTGTCATCGAAGAAGCCGAGTTCAATTCCCAGGTCAAACTTCTTGGTGCTCTCCCAATGTAAATCCTCATTGGCGAGATTGCTTGGTGCCAAGCCCACATGTCCTTCGTAGGGGTAACCGTTATATGCGTACTTGGTGATATATGCATAGTCGGCAATATTGTCATTACCAGTCTTTCCATAACTGATGCGCAGTTTTCCATGACTGAGCCATTCGCCAGTAACATCTCTTATGAATTTCTCATTAGAGAAAAGCCAGCCCGCGCCGATCGAATAGAAGTTTCCGTATCTGTAGTTGCTTCCGAAACGAGAACTGCCATCGCGCCTCGCCACGGCATTCAGCAAATAGCGGCTCTGATAATTATAGGTGAATCGGGCAAACGCCGAAGCTGTTTTGGTTTGCGTCACGGGGTTTGAGTGTGTGCTCACACGCGAAGCTGCTGTTGCATTCTTGAGCGACATGTCGCTCGGATAGTCTACTCCAGTCATGTAGATATACCGCGTTTCTCCCTTTTGGTAAGTGGCGCCCAGCAAGAAGTTGGCATTGCCGCCGAGAATAGCTGTCTGATAGGTTATCTGTGGCTCCACGTTTAAGATAGATGTGTTAAGCGAATAATATGTTCCCTGATTATAATAATATGTAGAGAAGGGGTTGTAGTAATTGCGCTCGTAAAGAATGTCTTGCGTGCCGGCACTGTGCTCATATCCCATTGTCAGTTTCAGTGCAAGCTCCTTCCATATCTTATAGCTTCCGGTGAGATTGGCTATCAGATTGTCGGCTCTGTTCTCAGCTGTATAGTTTAGCATCTGTAGCGGTGCCGTGAAACTCGTA
Source organism: Prevotella sp. (assembly GCA_017471245.1). Taxonomy (GTDB): domain Bacteria; phylum Bacteroidota; class Bacteroidia; order Bacteroidales; family Bacteroidaceae; genus Prevotella. The sequence continues at coordinate 26,627 of JAFUVB010000100.1, read as the reverse complement.
CTATTGGGTATCCAGTAAACTTTGCCATCCTCATCATAAGGAGGAGTGTTCGGGGCAGTGTTTAGATAAGAGTAGGCCGTTGTTGCCGCATCAGCATACATATTGAGCTTCGACACGGTGAACCCTGCTTCAAGAGTCAGCTTGCCGTCGTCGCTTTTATGCAGCACATTGGCATGCCCGGTAAAACGTTTGTACTGATCATCGCCAACAGTTACCGTACCTGACTTATAGTATGATCCGCTGACAAGAAATGAGGTGTTGCGGTTGCCGCCAGAAATGTTCACTTTTCCATCGGTAGCCCATGCTGTGTTGCCCATCACGATGTCTTGCCAGTCGTAGTCTTTATGCTGATCCCAGAGTAGTAAATCAGGAAAGTTTGTCGTGTTCATGTTTGCATCGGTTGAGAACCCCATCTCCTTGTCTGTCTCAAAAGCTTTGCGTCGCAGATCAAGATATTCCTCTGTGCTGAGGAAATCAAGCCGTTTTCCAACCCACTGGGCGGTACTGCTCAGTTGCAAGTCTACTCTCACCTTACCTTGTTTTCCCTTTTTGGTGGTTATGAGAACCACGCCATTTGAGCCGCGTGTTCCATAGATAGCTGTGGCATCAGCATCTTTCAGGATGTCAATGCTTTCAATATCGCTGGGATTGATAAACGACAGCGCGTCGGGCAGTCCAAAGAGACCGGTATCTGTAGTGGAAACAGGATTCTGTGGATTTGAATTAAGGGGAACACCATCCACGATATAAAGAGGTTTGCTTTTATCGCGCGTCGTACCAAGAGAATTAAATCCTCGGATTATAATCTGTGACAAGCCACCACCAGGAACTCCCGAACCCTGAGTGATGTAAACACCAGCAGCATTACCCTGCAATGCAAGAATGGGAGCATCCTGCGTAGCAGACTCAATCGTGGAACCCTTCACCTTTGCCACCGAACCGGTAAGATTCCTGCGCGACTGTTGACCATAGCCCACGATGATCACATCGTCAAGGATGTTCTCATCGGTATCAAGGCTTATGTTGAGAAAGCGGTTGTTGGCAGAAGACACTCGTACCGACTGCGTCTTCATGCCAACGTATGAAATCTCCAATACGCAGTTTTCTTCTTTTTGCTCGATGAAGAACTGACCGTCAGCACCTGTTACGGCTCCCGTGCTTTTCCCTTTTACCAGTACGGCTGCACCGGGAAGAGCCTCACCGTTGCGGTCGGTGACAACACCTCTGATGCGCAACCCTTTGGACTGTACGTTCCTGTCTGCCAGTTTCAGAACAACGGTTTTTCCCTTGGCAATCTCATAGTCGAGACCAATGGAAGAGAACACGCCATTCAGTAATTGTTCCAGCGTGGCGTTCTTGAGTGTGCATGAAATACGGGGAAGTCCCACCTCAATGTCTTTCTTGTAAACAAAGGCATAGCCAGTCTTCAGTCGCAGATCCTGCGTAACGGATTCCAATGTCTGGTTCTTGTAGCTTACATCGTAAGTCTGAGCATCAGCAGCTAATGGGAGTGCCACCGTCAGCGCCAGCGTAACCGACAAAATGAATAATAATCTTTTCATGTTCTTTTTGGTTTGTTAATCAGTATGTTATTTTTGAGTTGTAATAATCACCTTGTTGTTCACCTGTTTCAGATGGATGCCCCCTAACTTATGAAAGATATCCACCACCTCGGCAAATGAGCTATATCGCGGAATGCTGCCCATAAGAACGGTTTTTGCTACACTTTGAGAAGAAAACTCATATTCGAAATTATACCATCGGCTCAGCGTGTGCATGATCTGCTCCATGCTTTGGTTTTCAAACACAAACATGCCGTTGCGCCAACTGGTCATCACATAAGTATTGACACGACCGACGCGTGCTGACTCGCTACTTCGGTTGAAAACAGCCTGCAAACCGGGTGTCAGTATCAGCTCGCTGCCATTACCTTTAATAGAGTGCAATGAAATACTACCATTCACCAATGTGGTGTAGATGTCGGATTCATCGTTGTAGCCGTTGACATTAAACTCTGTTCCATGAACTAATACTTCCTGACCGCCACAAACCACACAGAAAGGGCGATCCTGCTCTTTTGCCACCTTGAAATATGCCTCTCCCGACACTTCAACACGTCGTTCATCCGTACCGAAGCATTCAGGGTAACGCAATGTGGTTTCAGCATTGAGCCATACTTCCGTTCCGTCTTCCAGCGTTATCTTAAACTCGCCCCCACGCGGGGTTGACAGATTGTTGAATGCCAAAGATTTGGAGTCGGTTTTTTGTTGATCCTGCTTGCGTTGTATGCTCAGCCTCTCAAAACTTGCTTCGTCAGTCAATTTAATCCTCTTTTTGCCATCCTGTGTCAAGATTGCTACCGTTGTTCCGGGGCGTATTTCTGAAGCAGTCTCATGAGCAATGGTTGTGGGTTGTTGCTTGTGGGTTTCGAAAAGAGGTCCATAGAGCAGGGTCGCCCCGCCGCATATCAACAATGCGATGGCAGCAGCCCAATACCATCTGCGATGCCCATTCAGTTTCCGCTCACCTTCTATCCTGTGTTTCATTTCCGTTAATGGTCTTTCAGAGTTGGTAAGCTTTCGCCGAATATGCTCGCGAGTGAGCCATTCTTTGTCGGTCAAGTGTTGAAAAACGGTTTCGTTGAAATCGTTTTGTCTGCGCCAAATGTTCAGTTTTTCAATATCCTCATCGCTGATAGTGTCAGTGAGCAGGCGGCCGATTAGCAGTGCTATTTCTTCATAATTCATGTTTCGTTCATTTTATTTCACTTATTTCTTGCAGTAATGCCTCGGTGCGAGGACTTGAAGGACGCGGAGCGTCGGCAGAATAGATAAGACCGTGACGGTCGATGATAATGAACCGTGGAATGCTGGTAATGTGCCAGTGCTTAGATAAAAGATGCGCTGCTTCGCCCTGAACGTGATACTGTGCCCATGAAGACGGATTGCTTTGTAAGTGCTTTTTCCAAGCATCGGCATCCTTGTCCACTGAAATGCTGACGAACATCACTTTGGGATTGTCCTTGAACTTTTCCACGAGCTGCACCATGGCAGGCATCTCTGCCAGACAGGGGCCGCACCATGTTGCCCAAACGTCTATGTAAACAGTTTTCCCCGATGCAATCTCCGACAACCATACCGTGGTGTCATTGTTGCGGGTGAGCATCACATCTGGCGCGCGGTTCCCTCTTTTCAATTGTTCAAAGCGCACCAGTGCATCATTATATTGAAGGAGAATGTCGGCATTGTCAGCCCCTGCGAATTCCGCAAAATCATTCCAGAATGCCTGATTGTCGCCGGAACCGTCGCCTGCAAAATAATGGTTACCCACCATTCTCACTATCTCACGGCGAAGTAGGGGATTACTCACCTTGTCGCAGGTTATTTGCATGAGTTCCTGACAGAAAGGAGTTGCATCGCACTTGGATTCTACTGTCGCTCCGACTTGCATCAACAGGGCTTTCTGCACCAGACCAGTCTTCCTGTGGATGTCGTCATTGATATCAATATCGTTTAAAAGGGCTGTATATTCTGTACAGTTTTTTACGTTTTTCCCGGTCTTGCGTGCATGGTTGGCTAATAGATAAGCCTGCATGCTCTTGTATTTAGAATCGTTCAGTTTCTCATAGTAGGCGCGTCTATAGAAATTGCCAACCACGGGAAGCATCGCTTTGACTGCCTGATATTCGCTGGCAAGCAGCTGAAGGAAGTGGTTTACATCATCCTCTTTCTCATCGTTGAGCGAGAAATAGCGCACAATGTTGTACGCCTGTACGTAGCGGTTGTAGAATCTGCTTTCCTGAGATCCTGCGCCAGAAAAAGAAGCGGAGTAGCCGATGTCGCTTTTTGTGACCCGCATCAGCAGGGTGCTGTCTCTGTAAATATGGGCTCCCAAGCGGCTACGACCAATAACGATTTCAACGTCGGTTCCTTCGGCATCAATGCCATCTATAGAGAAATCGAAGCGGCCATTGTTGACCGCAGCGTCCACATAACGGCTTTCTTCGCTGATTCCATTTGGACAGAATACGAGCGTCACCTTTTCTATTTCAGGGTCGCTTATCACTCCTTCTATCTGTCTGGCGCATACTGGCGTGGCCATCGCAAACGCAATCATGGGAACGGCAATCTTGAAGACTCTCATAAGATGTTTCAGTTTTCTTTATTGATCTTTTACTCCTTATACGTAACCAAATCTCATTATTATACAAATTTTGTTGTTTTTTTAAAGAAAAAATTTCAGTTGTATAATAAAAGTGCTATCTTTGTCCCCAAATTTGTAACGATTATGCATATTGGAGAGAACATTTATGCCGATTTTGTCAAGGGTCGCTTGGACAGTTTGTATCATGAGAATTATTCGTCAATGAAAGCTTTTGCAGCCCACTGTCTGACGGATCATTACGCACTGATGGCGGAAGACTGTGTGCAGGACTCTATATTGAAAGCCTACAGAAACAGGGAAACATTCAGTTCTGCCTCACAGCTGAAGTCGTTCCTGTATGCGTGCATTCATAACCAGTGCATTGATATTCTCAGGAAAGCAAAGAGTCAGGAGAGCTACCTCAGCCATCAAGGATTGCTCAACGATGACTTGGCTGCCAACATTGCACAGCAAGAGACGTTAGATCTTCTATATGAGGCTATAGAAGAACTGCCCGAGAAGTATCGGCAAGTGTTCGAGTTAAGCTATGAGCAGGCTCTGAGTAATGCCGAGATTGCCAAATTGCTGGGTATCACAATCAGTGGTGTCAGCAAGCGCAAAGAAAGAATGGTTGCCATGCTTCGTAAGAAGTTCATCGGCAACGACGAAATGCAAAGGCTTCTCACCATTCTTTTCTTAACATAACTCCCTGCATTGGAATCACAATTAATTTAATTATTTTTAGAAGTGGAGGAGAGTATTTAGAGGATGAGAGGATGAGCTTTTAGTATATTAGAGGTGAGAGGTGAGTATATTAGAGATATGCACTGAGATACAGAGCTCTATTCTCATGCCTATATCATAGTTCTATTCTCTCACCTCTCACCTCTGACTTCTAATATACTAAAGAAATCTCTAATCCTCTCACCCCTCACCTCTAATCTACTAAAAACTTGCTTCTTGCCTCTAAAAAACTAATTACATTCAAAGTATGGCTGCGGGTTACTGGCAGTTTGAGATTTAAAAACAGCGGCTTTTTGAATTGAAAACTGCTTGTTTTTGCGATGAAAACTCGCAGTTTTTGGCGTAAAAACTTTCACGAACTCGAATTTCTCAAATCGCAGAAGCTGCAACCTCTTGATAATAAGGCATATAAATGTCTTTTGAAAATATGGAATTGCGGCCGAGTAAATCCGATTTTCGGCAGAAAACAGGTCACAAATTATCATTTAGCCCTTCTCCACCGCATTGCTTGTTCCCTTGTCGTTTGTTTCCAATTTTGCTCAAATGATTGTTTTGAATCATCATTTCAGCAATTTTCGTCTGTGAATTTTGCTCAAATGAGAAATAAACATTATCTTTACAGGAGTTTACAATCATATTATTTGGAAAATGCAAAGCCCTCCCCACCGTATCACTTGGGAGGACAGGGTGGGGAGGGAGATTGTGAAGCATAACTTCAAATGCGACGAGACGTAACATAGGCAACGACAAGGCGTAACTTTGATGCCAATGAAACTGATCTTGCGGGTCACAACAAAGATAATCGGCTGTCGGCTTTCTCCATTCATTTAGGAATTAATCTGAAGAGTTTTTCAAGCCATCCAGCCAAAGGCGATGCTGCTGTTTACCCTAAATAGTTCGTTTTTGTGTATGATATATACACTTTTCCGAACTTTCAGGTGCAAAGTTGCGGTTTTTTCCTGATCTTGATAATGAAATGTATAAAGGATTTCAAAAATGCTGCGGTGTTTACGCCGGTACGCTCCGTTTCAGTTGTTCCACAAGCTCGTCAATGCGGCGCATCTGGCGGGGAATGTCAATACGTTGGGGGCAATGAGGGGCGCACTGGCCGCAACCGATGCAATGGTCGGCCTGACGCAGGCGGGGTACGGAACGGTCGTAACCGATGAGGAATGCACGGCGAAGGCGGAGGTACTCGTTGCCCGTCAGACGACCACTGATGAGTTCGCTCTCCGTGAGGCACTTGTTGAAATGGGTGAATATGGCGGGAATATTCAAGCCGTAGGGACAGGGCATGCAATACTGGCAGGCGGTGCAGGGTATGGCATTGAGGCGGAACAGTTCGTCGGCGATCTCCATTAGGAACTTGTCTTCTTCGTCAGTCATGGGGCGCAGGGGAGAGAAGGTGGCCACATTCTGCTGCAAGTGTTCCATATAGGTCATGCCGCTGAGCACCGTCAGCACACCGTCGGGCGTACCAGCATAGCGGAAGGCCCAGCGGGCAACAGGGCTTTCGGGCTCGCGCTGCTTCATGCGGCGCACGATGAAGTCGGGCTGACGGGCGAGCCTACCTCCGAGCAGCGGCTCCATGATGGTTGCCGGAATGCCCCGTCGGTGCACCTCGTTGTAAAGGTAGGATGCATTGGTGTTTCGCTCGTTTATCTGGTGGGCATAGTTCCAGTCCAGATAATTCAGTTCAATTTGTACGAAGTCCCAGTGGTAGCGCCCCTCGTCGTGCTGACGCAACATAAAGTCAAACACCTTCACGTCGCCGTGGAACGAGAAACCGAGGTTGCGTATGCGTCCTGCGCGACGCTCGGCCATGAGGAAGTCGAGCACACCGCTGTCAAGGAATCGCTCACGCAGTACGGGCATCCCGTCGTCGGTATTCGAGCCGTAGGCTACGCCGCCACCGATGGAGTGCAGCAGATAGTAGTCGATGTAATCCACTTGTAGTTCCTTCATGGAATTGCGATACATTTCGACCGACCGTCTGTAGATCTCATCGTGCGATAGCCCTTGCCCCACCATGTTGTGGTTTGACATTTTGGTGGCAATGAAATATGAATTTCGCGGATGGCGAGAGAGGGCGATGCCCGTGGCGTGTTCCGAGAATCCCTTGCAATAGACGGGAGCCGTGTCGAAATAGTTCACGCCGTGCTCAATGGCGTAGTCCACCAGCCGATTCACTTGCTCCTGGTCAACGGGGGCATCTGGACTCTCATGTACCGTGCCGCCTCCCTCTACGGGCAGGCGCATCATGCCGTAGCCCAACAGCGACACCTGGTCGCCCGTATTCGGGTTTGTGCGCATGGTCATCTCGCCGCCACCGTCCAGCTCGCCCTGTCCTTTCACCTGCTGTTTCTTGCTGCCCTTACAAGCCGAGAACAACGACGAAGAAACCACCGCTGCTCCCATGCCCCTCTTCAGAAATTCCCGCCTGTCCATTATTGAATATAACCATTCAGTATTTCCTCTATGTTTTCTGCTGATGGCCGTTCTTCATTAATGTTAATGATACGCCCTTCTCCATCAAACACCATAAACCGGGGAATGGCTACAATATTGTATTCCTTCGCAAAACTTGAATTAAAATTATCAGGAAGTACGTATTGTTCCCATGACGGGTTGTCCTTCTCTATCATTTGTTTCCATGCCTCAATATTTCGGTCCATTGAGATGCTGACGAACTGAATATTAGGATTATCGGCATACTTATCTACCAACGTCCTGATATAGGGAATCTCCATCTTGCAAGGAGTGCACCATGTAGCCCAGAAATCAATATACGTGACTTTGCCCATACACACAATTTGATGAAAACGAATGGCGTTTCCTGTAGCATCATACAACTCAAAATCGGATACGGTTCCCCCTGGCTGGAGAGATTTCAGCGTATGGTAGACCTTTTCGTTGTGTTCTGCCCTTTTGCTTGACGAGAGAGGTCGATATATTCTGTATATCTTATCCATGTCAGGATGTCCTCCCAAGGCCAACACTCCTTCCATACAATAATCGCTCAGAAACTCTCTCACACTCACATTGGATATGCTGTCACCCACCAACCGCATATACCTCACTTCATCCGACTCTTCGGGATAAAGTTCCGGGAAATGCCTCAGCAAAAACATGACCTTGGCATCTTTCAATGTCGCGTTAGGTGTCAGGCCGTTCCTTACATAGTCTGCCGCAGGCTGATCTTTATTCAAGTCTATGCTGTGGATGAAAGCCATGAACTCAGGATTCTTGCTGTTGTCGACACCCATCTGCCTGGCTTTTTCCTCATACGCCATATAAGCCATCCAGGGCATTTCGTCAATCTCCTTATTTCGTTCCTCCGAAAACTCCTTCGACGTGCCTTCCAAATGCAGGCGGTACTGATTCTGTATGATAGCCATTTGCTGCTTGATGGCCGAAAACGGAAGCAGATTCCCATCATCATCAGTATACTGCCGATTCTGGCTGGGGCGATAGTTATAGTATCGGCTCTCTGCTGCAGTCTTTCCTGAAAACGAGGGCTCCGTCTCCGGGTTCTCGAAATCAACTTCCAGTGTTTCGCCCGCAGTCATATAGCAGGCTGTCATAGAAGAATGCGGCTTATTCTCTTTCTTATACTGCAAAACGACATAGCGCAGCGAAGGCGTAGGAAGATCCGTTTCGTATGTAAACGTCTTCCCGGCATCAAGCGTCATGGTGTCAACCTCCGTCTTCTTATCCTGCTGATACATAACAAGCACCTTCACGTCGTCAGGATAGTTTCCTATCCGCCCCTTCAGCATACCGCGGTTGTCAGCCAGCGCAGACAGACTGCAGATACAAGCAGTCGCCAGTAAAAATCTCTTTTTCATTTTTATACTTAGTCATTAATGATGTTTCTCCATTGATCGTTCCACTTCAGCACTCCTTCAGGAAGACGGAAATAGAGGTTGTCTTCTGTCATTGTAAACGTCTGTTCTCCATCAGAACGCGTGTAGGGCTTCCGATACTGGAAGACGGGATCATCCCAGAGGCGGCGAAGCGTATAGAAACCGTTCTGGCGGTCGGCAAACTCACGCCTCTGTTCATCAACACAGAAAACAATGAGATCGTTCCGGGTTATCACATTTTCAGGCACACCTTCATGTCCGGATGCCAAACGGCAACAGCGGAATTCAGCAAGCAGATTCCTTGCATTTTCCAGACTGCCGCTTCTTGCCTCACACTCTGCAAGGGCGAGATACACCTCAGGGATTTCCACCCCATAGTTTTCCTGGTTTCCTCTGATGCAGCCAACAGGTGCTTCGTATGCCTGCTCTTTCGTTATCAGACTCCATCCCCCTGTTTCGGGATTGTAAACATAATCTGTTACCTTTGCAGATGTCGGCACATAGTTGCGACGGATGTCATACTCGTCGTATAGTTCGTAAAGTTCCTTGCTGATGTAATACGCCGGACCATACGACCCGAGCATGGAAGCACCCCGGAAACCGCTGTTCTGCTTCACCCACAATGCCTCAGAGCTATAGGAAAAATAAGGATGAACATAACTATTGCTGAGGTTCGTGTCGGGGTTGCCTGGTGAATCATAGTCATTATAGTTAATCAGTCCGAAGTCTGCCTCATTCTTAAGACGCTCGTAGGCTGCCCGCAGGGGTGCGGTCGCTTTCTCGTATTGTCCCGTCAGCCAATAATACTTGCCAAGCAATGCGTAGCCTGTGGTCTTGTATATCCGCATCTTGTGGTCGGGTCTGTCTTCCAGATCTTCTACAGACTCCGTAAGTTCATTCTCTATAAAACTATAAGCGGCCTTTTTGGTTACAAGAGTGAAGTCTGTCTGCATTGAGTTTGCTTCGCTGACAATAGGAATGGACAGTTCATCGTCTCCTCCCATTTGGTATGGCTTAGAAAAGACTTGCAGCAGCAGGAAATGCAGCCAAGCCCTGCTGATACGGGCTTCTGCCCGCAGTGCTTTTTTCTGCAACTCGGTGCCGCCACGAGAATCCATCACACCGTTGGCTATCATATTGTAGACATAGATGCGCTGAAAGATTGTTCCCCACATGTCACAGGTCTCAACATCGACGTATGGATTGGGGAGTAACCGATAGGCGTTTGCAGATGATATGGAATAGGTTGTGTTTCCCGTCATATTGTATGTAGACTGAACATTCAGGTTCTGCAGCGTTGTTGCCGTGTGAACGATATCCGGGTTCAGCCATTTTGTGTAATCGGCATAAAGCATATTCATCATCTGAGTGGCATTGAACAGACCGTTATAGTCATCTGTCGTTTCCGCAATTGCACTTCCACGTGGCTGCTCGTCAAGGAAGTCATTACATCCCGTCGTAGAAAGCTGCAGGACGACACCTATCAATATATATATGTATTTTTTCATTATAATCGTTGTTTATTTGTTAGACTATCAAAAACCAATATTAATTCCCACAGAATAAGAAGGTCCAAACTTAGCTTGCCGCTTACCGCTCGTCAGGTTATAAGCTTCAGGATCTATGCCCTTTCCATTAAAGGCAATGACAAAAAGATTTCCTGCCTGTGCCGTAAGTTTGATATTCTCTGCATACAATTTCCGGCACCAGTTTGATGGCACATTCCATGAAAGGCTCAAGTCGCGCAACTTGATAAACGACGCATCAAGGATATTCTTGTCGCTCAGCGCATAAAAGTTATAGTTCATGCTATAGTCAGAGTCATACATGGTAACGGTATAGCGCGGTATATCAGTGAGAGCCTCATCACCAGGGCTCTTCCACCGATTCCCGAACTCCTTGGTAAGACTACCACTAAGCCTGCCATAGACCTGTTGATAGGGAGCGCGCATTTTATGCCCCAAGTTGTAAGCAAACATAAACGATAACTCAAAATCCTTATAAGTCAGTCTATTAGTGAAGCCACCATAGACCTTTGGAATATATGTACCTGAGTAAACCAGATCGTCCTTATCCATGTCGTATGAGGCATTTACGCCCGACATTTCCTCACCGTTTTTGTCAAGTGCTTTAGGTGATCCATGCTCATCAAGTCCTGCATAGCGATAGGAAAACATTGCTCCTAAGGGATAGCCTTCGTGATAATAAGCCTGAAGCATATCGTTAGCTGTGTTTATGGGTTGTAGCAAAACGATTTTCTTTATCTTATTACTATTGTGCGACAGAGTGAGTATAGTGTACCAATTGAACACACGACTTCTCACATTGTGTGTGCTCAGCATTAATTCGACTCCCCTGTTGCTCATTTTCCCAACATTGCCTACTGTCGTAAGCCAGCCTGTGGTTGGATTTAATGTCATGTTTCCAATCAAGTCTGTCGTATATTTATCATAGTAGTCAAACGTCAGTCGTATACGATTTGATAACAGAGCCACATCAAAGCCAAAATTAATGGTACGTGTCTTTTCCCAAGTCAGCATCTTATTGGCTGGTGTTATAACCAAATAGCCTGGTGACTCAAATGAAGGGTTGTTATCCGTACTTAATATGTCGTAGCGACCTCCTGATTCCGGTCGGGGTGAGTTTCCCGCAAACCCATAGCTGGTGCGCAGAGTTAAATCGTTTATCCACTGCTGATTTTTCAACCACTCTTCCTTGCCAATGCGCCAGGCAATACCCATTGACCAGATTGGCTTGTATTGTGTGCTTGGATCAGACCCGAACAAGTTGCTTTGGTCCATCCTAAGGCTCGCATTCAGGGTATATCTCTCCAAATAGGTGTAGGCGGCATTGGCATAAAGCGAAAAATACTTCCTACAGCTTTCTGATTGCGAATTTTCAGAGTAACGCCCCGCCCCGTATGAACCAAGGAGTGTGTCAAATATATAAAAGTCACGGAAGATGGAGTTGTTGTAGGTTTCATGTTCCATTGTCTGCATATTGTAGCCACGTAGATAGGTGGCATAGCCGGTCGCCTTATAGGCTCTTACCTCCGTTCCTGCCAAGGCTGTAATCAGATGGCGCCCCTCGTCAAAACTGGCATCATACGATAATTGGTTGCGCAGCGTCCAGTCTGAGGTAATGTCGTTGTTCAGAATATAATGACCGCCCGTACGGGGTACTCGCAGCCCATAGGGATCTGTGTAACTTGCCGTACCGATATTAAAGGTCCCTGCCCGTTCCTCCCTCACACTGAATGTCTCCGACGGACGGAATTGCTCACGGCGCGAATTGAGTCGAGTGTATTGAAAACGACCTTCATACTTGAGACCCTTCAGCAGATTGATAGTTAAACCAGTATTGATACGGATATTTGAGTTCGTCGTGCGGTCAGTGGAGCTATTGAAGTCTTCTACAGGATAGAAACCCAGATCAATGCCTGAAACTGCTTCTGCATTCTGGCGGTCTTTGTCAAGCAATACCATGGGCTGCTGATCAACCCACCCATTTGCATCGCGGAATATGTTATAGGGGAGATCATAATAAGTATTATTCGACATGAAATTAAACTCTGAATCAGCAAAAGGATTGACGTGAGCGCGAGTATTTCCAAATGCCACATTCATGGTTACATCCCATTTCATCCAGTCAGTAATTTGGTAATCCTGATAGCCATTTAGAGTTATTCTGTTAGTCCAGTCCTTGTCTGTGTATTGATCTCCTTTGTAGTTGGCAGAAAGATAGTATGTAGATTTATTGTTTCCGCCTTGTACTGATATGTTGTGTTGGGTGAAGAACAGGTTACTCATAAAGTACTTCTCATATTGTTCACGTCCATTTTGCGCAGCCAGCCGTGCCAGAATATTCTCACATTCAGCCTGTGTCATGATTCCCATTTTAGTCTGATACATTGCATGTTCGTGGGGCCATACAACTGCAGCAGAGCCTGACTTTGTCAGCCCTGTTGTACCCGACTGAACCTGATCATAACTATATACCTGCGAATAAATATCAAAAAGTTCCTTTGCGTTATCCATCCAAGTCTGCCCGTCCATATAGTTATAGTAATCATAGTCGGGTTTGCCACAGAAGGTAAAAGAACCTTTGTAACTGACACGAGGCTTGGTCGCTTGTTGCCCTTTCTTAGTCTGCATGACCACCACACCATTGGCAGCCTGTGATCCCCAAATACTGGCGGCGGTAGCATCTTTCAAGACTGTGACACTCTGAATATCATTGCTGCTCACCATGTTTTCCACTTGGTCAAGTTCGAGTGGCACGCCATCAACGACAAACAGAGGTAAACGGTTTGAATCAATCGAGGTAATGCCGCGAATGGTAAATTTGTCGGCATAGGGAGCATTGTTTACCTGAAGTCCTGTTGTTAAGCCCTCAAGCGCACTGATAATGCTGTTGCTCACTATCGCCTTTTTTGCGACATCTTCGCCTTTTAATATGTTATAAGAACCAGCGCTGCGCTCACGAGATATCGTCTGATAACCAGTCACTACCACATCATCAAGCCTGTTGTCGGAACGCATCACGATGTCGCGTGTCACGGTTCCCGTTCCAGCCGCAATGCGGGTGTATTCCGTATTCATGCCCACGTAAGAGAATTTCAGTACGGTTTCTTCCGTGGGGATGGGGAAGGTGTAGAAACCGTCGGCATCGGTCACTGTGCAGACACGGCTCTCGCCAATGCAGACAGGTACGCCTACCAGCGGCTCGCCGTCAGCATCGCGCACATAACCCTTGATGGTGCGCTCGCGGCCGCTCACCTGTTGCTTGCTGATGGTCACGATATTGTCCTTGATGGTGTACTCACAGCCAATCAGACTGGCTATCTGTGCCACCACGTCCCTGGCAGGCTTCTTCGTCATGCGAATGGTGATGCGGGGCCATTCTTTGGAAACCTCCGTACTGTAGAAGAAATTCAAGCCCGACTGCTTCTGTACCTCTTTCAGCACAGTGGTCACTTGTTCCGACTTGAAATTGATGCTCACAGGAGTGTCTGCGGGCATGGCCGCTTTCACTGATACTGACGCGGAAAAGAGCAAGAGCGCCAGTAGCATCAGTTGCCTGATGCCTCTCAATAGATCGGTTTTTCTCATTTTTAGGAATTTGTTGTTATGGTTCTAATAATATTTTGTCTGGCATTATGGTTACCTTCAGTCCTGTAATCATTTCAATGGCCTCCATCGTCGGACGGATGTCCTCATAGCGGTCGAAGTTGCCAGAGTAGGTCTTCGTCTTGATGTCTTCTGCGGTAAACTCTACCGTGCGGCCATACCATCGGCCGATCACCTGCATGATTCGCTCCAACGGCCAATCATCGAAGGAGAACTTCCCTTCGTTCCAAGCTGTATATGGCGCGGTGTCGATATTATTCAGAGTTAACTGATTATCCATGATGGACAGTTCCTGACCGGGAACCATCATCCGCTCATTACCCGACGCGGGTGTGAAACTCACCGAGCCTTCCACCAGTACGACACTCACCATGCCCTCTTCCTTGCGGGTGTTGACATTAAACTCCGTGCCATAAACCTTCACGTCACCCTGTGGAGTATGCACCACAAACTGCCGGCTTCTGTCCTTGGCGACCATGAAATAAGCTTCGCCCTCAAGAATCACGTCACGGCGGTCGCCGAACTTCTCCGGATAGATCAAACGGCTATTATAATTAAGGTGTACCAAGGTGCCGTCGTCTAAGGTCACCCAATACTCCTTATCGTGATAGGTGGTAATGCGGTGAGCGTCAGCCAGTTGCTTGGCGAAATGCTCATCCACATGGTATCGTGTCAGTTCCTCTTGGGTGACAACTGGCATCTTGCGGTTATCCGCAGTGATAATCTCTGCCCCTTGCATGCCGTTCTTCTGACTCTCCTCCATCGCCATCTCTATCAGGTCAGTGATCACCGGTGGGGTCACACGGGTGTAGTCTTGATGATACCAGTAGGCACCGCCCACGATGAGCAGGGCGATGACAGCTGCGATACGGTAGAGCCGCGGGGTGAGCATTCTGCGGAAGATGGTTGGATGGGCATCTTCCTTGGTCTTTCGGGAAACGTGCTCGCTGCCGCGAAGGCTATGTAGTGCCTCTTCCACGTCAATGCCTGCAAAATACTCCACAGCTTTCTTTTCTTGTATGTTCTTGCGGATGCGGTTGTACAGACTGGCATGATTGTCTTCCTTCATCCAATTGTCAAGAAAGACCTGCTCGCCGTCCGTCAGTCCGCCGTAGATCGATTTGAGTATGATTCTTTTAATCTTCATTTTCTGATCTCTTTTAACCTAAGAACGAATATGTCTGTCGTTTTGATTAAAAAAGAAGGATTTTTTTACAAGAAAATGGAATAAAGGAGATTTTTGTCGAATTTCCCCCTCAGCAACATGATGCCTTTATGGATGCGGCTACGCACTGTGTGGTAGTTGGTGTTTAGCATCTCTGCAATCTCATGGTTGTCATATCCTTGCATGCGAAGCTGCATCGCCTCGGATATCTTGACGGGTAAGTTCTCTACTTCCTGATACAGTTGCTCATAGAGTTCTATCTCGAAAAGACGCTCCTCCGTGGTGTCCTCAACGAGATGGTCGCTCAGCTCACCCTGCGGGTGCAGCCGGTTATATCGGAAGATGTCAATAATCTTGTTCTTCAGAACGGTGAAGAGATAGCCGCGCGCCTTTTGTATGTCTTCAAACGAAGTGCCTGCCTCCAGCAACTTACTGAAGACATCCTGTACGACATCCTCCGCCTGCTCACGGTTGTTCAGCCGTCCATCAGCGTAGAAAATCATCGGGGCGTAATACTGCCGGAACAGTATGTCGAATGTATCTTCCATGAAGGTTCAAGCGCTTGATTGTCTGATTTGTTTGCAAATATACATTCTTTTTTTGACAATTTGAACTCTTTTGGATGGAAAAAACGTTTTTTTGCGTTTAGGATTATCTATTTGTGACTGTTTGTTATCAACTTGTGCTTCCATGCAGCTATTGTTTCAAAACTGTTTTAAACGGGGATTGACAAAGTGACTGCATGAGTTACTCGCAGTGTTTATTTCAAAAACAGCGGCTTTTTGAATTGGAAACTGCCTGTTTTTGCAATGAAAACTCGCAGTTTTTGGCGCAGAAACTTTCGCGAACTCGAAATTCTTAAATCACAGGAGCTGCAACCTCTTGATAATAAGGCATATAAAGGTCTTTTGAAAAATATGGAATTGCGGCCGAGTAAACAGATTTTCTTGTAATCTTAGCTAAAAAGAAGTCACGATAACGCATTTATAGCGCGACTCATGCCTCTGAAGTTAAGAAGTTAAATAGTTATCATGACTTCAATTACTACAGAACGTACAAAAGTAGGAAAACATAGGCGCCATTTAAATAAAAAAACTTAAATTTCACAAGTTTGTGAATCACAAACTTGTGAAATTGCTGCAGTTTTGCTATTTTTGTTCTCAAATTCAGCAAGTTATGGAGAAAAGCTTTGTTTATGGCGTAGCTGTTACTGACTACAATTTTACGGGACGCGAAGAAGAAACGCGCCGTTTGAAACAAAATTTCGAAAATGGAATTAACTCCATTCTCATTTCACCTCGTCGTTGGGGTAAGACTTCTTTGGTAGATCATGTATGTCGACAGTTAGAGAATAGCAATATTATCACGGTTCGTCTGGATATCTTCGGATGTAAGAGTGAATATGACTTCTATAATGTCTTGGTTGCAGCTGTACTGAAACAGACTGCCTCAAAAATCCAATTATGGATGGATGAGGCTAAGGACTTCTTGGCACGTCTCACACCAAGAATCAATATTCCAATAGATTCAACCTCTGAAATAAGCGTGTCACTTGGCATTACTCCTGAAACACACAGCCCTGAGGAGGTTCTCAATATGGTTGAGGTGATAGCCAAACGCAAGGACCGTCATATCGTTGTCTGCATTGATGAGTTTCAACAGGTAGGAGAGTTTGAGAATAGTAGGTCAGTTCAGGCAAAGCTTCGTGCTGCCTGGCAACATCATCATTACACATCCTATTGTCTTTTCGGCAGCAAACGACACATGATGAGCAGCATGTTCTTGAGTCGCAATATGCCCTTTTATCAGTTTGGAGATTTAATGTGGTTGCAGAAGATTCCGATATCCGACTGGACTGACTATATTGTAAGTCATTTTGAGAGTGCAGGTCGGAGAATCTCCAACGAGACGGCTATTAAGATTTGTGAGTCTGTGGATCTCTATCCGTCATACGTGCAGCATTTGGCATCCATTGTTCTCAACAATACTCCTGTAGGTGAAACAGCAACGGCCGAACATTTGCCTTCAGCTATAAAAGAGCTGATTAGTACTAATGAGGCACTTTATATGCAACAGATTGAACCTCTTTCTGGTTATCAGATGAATTTGCTTCGCGCTGTTGTTTCCGGCATACATTCAGGCTACAATGAGAAAAAGGTTCGTTCCCAATTCGATTTAGGCAGTCCTTCCAATATAGTTCGCCTTCGAGATGCCCTTATCGAGCGTGACCTGCTTTTCTCTGAGATGCGACAACTCTATCCCACAGATCCAGTCTTTTCCCTCTGGTTCAAACAACGGTTTTTATAAAAACAGCCCTCCCCACCTTATCACTTGAGAGGATAGAGTGGGGAGAGAATGGAATGGTTGGTCGGGTTCTTACTTGTTCATGGCCTTGTCCACGGCTTTCATGATCTCCTCGTCGCCCACATAGTCATACGCAAGGTAGTAAAGCTGCATATACTTGTCGTTATACAGCTTTTCGAACTCTCTTTGTGTGATGATACCTTGCATGGCGATTGTTGAAGCGGGCTTTTAGTCGGCGATGATGAAGTCGAGCTGGCGTTTCTCGATGTTTGCCCTTGCCACCTGAATGCGGATGGGGTCGCCCAGCATGTATTTGTTGTGGTGGCGGCGACCTACGAGCTGGTAGTTCTTTTCGTCGAACTCGTAGTAGTCGTCGTCAAGGTCGTGAATCTGTATCATTCCCTCGCAGTGGTTCTCGTCGATCTCTGCATAGATGCCGAAGGCAGTGATGCCACTGATATGTGCATCGAACACGTCGCCGATGAAATCGGACATGAACTCCACCATCTTGTATTTGATGCTGTCGCGCTCGGCATTCTGTGCAATCTGCTCCATGTCGCTGCTGTGTTCGCAGAGTGCCTCGTAGTGCTCCTTGCTGGCTGAGCGCCCTCCTTGCTCGTAGCGAGTGAGCAGGCGGTGCACCATGGTGTCGGGGTATCGGCGGATGGGCGATGTGAAATGGGTGTAGTAGTCGAAAGCGAGTCCGTAGTGTCCGATGTTGAAAACGCTGTATTTAGCTTTCATCATGGCTCTCAGTGCCACGCTCTCAATCACGTTCTGTTCGCGTTTTCCGTTCACATCGTCCATCAGTTTGTTGAGCGAGCGACTGATTTCACCCTTCGAGCCGGTGGTCTTCACCTTATAGCCGAAGCGGGTGATGAACTGGCGCAGGCGTTCCAGCTTGGTGGGATCTGGCTGGTCGTGGATACGATAGGGCAGTGTCTTTGCCTTTTGACCCTTCTGCACCTTTCCGATTGATTCAGCCACGGTGCGGTTGGCGAGCAGCATGAACTCCTCGATGAGTTTGTTGGCATCCTTGGATTTCTTGAAATAGGCACGTGTGGGCTTACCTTTCTCGTCGATATCGAAGTGCAGTTCCTCGCGGTCGAACTTCACGGCACCGTTCTTGAAGCGCTTTTCGCGCAGTTTCTTTGCCAGGGCATCAAGCAGTATCAGTTCTTTGGCGAAGTCACCCACATACGTTTTTTTGGCAGGAGCCGGCTGTCCCGTACCGTCAACCACGCCGTTCTGCTCCAGAATCTGCTGCACTTCCTCGTATGCAAAGCGGCGGTTGCTGCGTATGACGGTGTGTGCCAGGTGCCAGCTTTTGATGTTTGCTTCCCCGTCGAGGATGAAGATGACGCTGTAGCAGAGCTTTTCCTCGTCGGGTCGCAATGAGCAGATGAAGTTGCAGAGCCGCTCGGGAAGCATGGGGATGGTGCGGTCTACGAGATACACACTCGTGGCCCGCTTCTGTGCCTCCTTGTCGATGATGCTTCCTTCCTTCACGTAATGTGACACGTCGGCTATGTGAACGCCCACTTCGTATAAAGTTGACGAGTTGTCAACTACTCTAATCGACAGTGCGTCATCGAAATCCTTGGCATCGTGCGGGTCGATGGTGAAGGTGGTTATGTCGCGGAAGTCTTCGCGGCGCGCTATCTCCTGCTCGGTGATACCCGGCTCAATATGGTTGGCAGCCTCTTCCACCTGTTTCGGATATTTATAGGGCAGCCCGTATTGTGCGAGGATAGCGTGCATCTCTGCGTTGTTTTCACCCGTCTTGCCGAGAATGTCAACCACTTCGCCCACGATGTTCTTGCTTTCGGCAGATGGCCACTGCGTGATCTTCACCACAGCTTTGTCGTTGGTCTTGCCTCCCTTGAGTTTCTTTTTCGGGATGAAAACGTCGTGCACAAAGAAATTTCCGTCGCTGATGAGGAAGGCAAAGTCTTTCTCCACCTTCAGTCTTCCCACCACCTGATCGTGCGCGCGCTTGATGATTTCGGTTACCATTGCCTCCTTGATATGCTTCTCGCGCCGTGCCATCATGGTCACTTTCACGCGGTCGCCGTTCAGGGCAAACATGGAATTGCGCTCTGCCACGAAGATGGGTTTGTCGCTACCATCGGGGATGAACGAGTTTTTTCCGTTGGCTTTGCGAATGAATATACCTTCCATCACCTGTCCACTCAAGTTGAGGCGGTAGCTGTATTCCGACTCTTTGCTCAGAAAGTCATCCCAAGACATTTCCTCCATGATGTCGATGGCGAGCATCTTGGCAGGATGAGTGGTCAGATGAAGCTGTTTGAACACTTGTTTCAACGAGAATGTCTGATTGGGGTTTTGCTGAAACAAGGCGGACAGAATCTCCGTCATTTTATTCTTCGTCAGGCGCTTTGTGCCTTTGTTCTTACCTTTAGCCATAATATGCGTAGTTTGATTATTTTTCGCAAAAATACAATTTTATTTTCAAATGACCATAAAAAGTGAGAAAAATTCGTACCTTTGCAGCCGAATGGAGAAAAATAGCACAATGGAACCACTGGCAGGGAGGCGAATACTGATCACTGGAGCCAGCGGATTCATCGGTAGTTTTATCGTTGAAGAGGCGTTGCGCAGGGACATGCAGGTGTGGGCAGCTGTGAGAAAGAGCAGCTCACGCGAGTTCCTGCAGGACGGGCGCATCCATTTCATTGAGCTGAACCTGTCGTCGCGCGATGAACTGGTGAGGCAGATGAAGGATGAAAAGTTCGACTACGTGGTGCATGCCGCAGGTGTTACCAAGTGTCTGCATGCTGAAGATTTCTATCGCATCAATACGGAGGGGACGAAAAACCTGGTTGAGGCGTTGCAGCAACTCAGTATGCCCTTGGTGAAGTTTGTCTATCTCAGTAGCCTGAGCATCTTCGGACCGATACGCGAGCAACAGCCGTATGAGGAAATCCGAGAATCAGACACGCCCGAACCCAACACGGCATACGGGAAAAGCAAACTGCTTGCCGAGCAATTCCTTGACAGTCTGGTGCAGGAAGGAGAGCATGCGGCATTCCCATACGTGGTGCTCCGTCCCACGGGTGTGTATGGTCCACGTGAGAAAGACTATTTCATGATGGCGAAGAGCATCAAGGGACATACCGACTTTTCTGTGGGTTACAAGCGTCAGGACATCACCTTCGTCTATGTAAGCGACGTGGTGCAGGCAGTTTTTCTGGCATTGCAGCGCGGAGCATGTGGACGGAAGTATTTCCTAAGCGACGGTGAAGTGTACCAGTCGGCAACGTTCAGCGACCTGATTCTCCGTGAAATGGGCAACCCCTGGTGCCTGCGCGTGAAGGCTCCAATATGGGTTCTGCGCGTGGTAACGTTCTTCGGAGAATACATTGGGAGGATCACGAGGAAGGTGACCGCCCTGAACAATGACAAATACCATATCATGAAACAGCGCAACTGGCGTTGTGACATCAGTCCGGCACGCAAAGAACTGGGCTTCAATCCAGAAGTGAAGCTGAAGGAAGGTGTCAGCCGCACCATTGGGTGGTATCGCGCGCATGGCTGGCTGTAATTGTATGATTCAATAAAACGAAAAGTGAAATTTCTAAAAGAGCTATTCAAGATAGAGAAGAAACCATTTAAAGGTCTCTTTGCGTATGAATGGGCGATGGTGGCTTATCTGCTGCTGACGCTTCTGATGATTCTGTTCTGCTTCACGAAGGTGCAGAATCCGGAAGCCATGATATGGGGGCGAGTGCGCATTGTTGCCATCACCGCCGCCCTCTATGCCGTTTATCGCATGCTGCCTTGCCGGTTTACACGCTTTGCCCGGGCTGTTTTGCAGTTGGCATTGCTATCGTGGTGGTATCCCGATACATACGAAATCAACAGGATGTTTCCTAACCTCGACCATCTCTTTGCCTCATGGGAGCAGCAGCTGTTTGGCTGTCAGCCGGCACTGTTATTCTCGCAGGTGCTGCCCGGACGCTTCTTCAGCGAACTGATGGACATGGGCTATGCCTCCTATTTTCCGATGATTGTAGTGGTCGTTGCATTCTATTTCGTGTGGCGATACAATGAGTTTGCGCGAGTGACATTCATCGTTCTCACATCCTTCTTCGTCTATTATGTTGTCTTCATACTGGTGCCTGTCACAGGTCCTCAATACTATTTCGGCGCTGCAGGTATGGAGAACATCGCCCAAGGCGTATTTCCGAATATCCACGATTACTTCAATCACACCATGGAACGGTTGCCCAGTCCCGGATGGAGCGACGGTTTCTTCTATCAGCATGTGGCAGCTGCCCATGAAGCAGGAGAGCGCCCCACGGCGGCATTTCCCAGCAGTCATGTGGGCGTAAGCACCATTCTGATGCTCTTGTCGTGGCGCACGGGCTGTCGTCGCCTGTTCTGGTGCCTGCTGCCATTCTATGTGCTGCTGTGCATTTCCACGGTTTACATCATGGCACACTATGTCATCGACACCATTGCCGGACTGGTTTCAGGCATCATTATCTATTTCGTGCTGCTCTATGTATCACGTCCCATGAAACTTCACTAAACAAACAGAGATATGAAAAAAGGTATAATCATGTTATGGGCATCCGCGCTTCTCTGCCTGATGGCAGGGATAACAGGATGCAACAATGCCAAGCAAGCGAAGACTGCCAGCGGAAACGGTCAGGAGAAAAATATGGCGGCAAGCCCGCAGGTGCTCACCTTCGATTCCATCGGAACAGAGCAAAGCGACTCCATCGTTGAGGTGAAACTCAGCGTGCAGTATCCTGTGAGCGGTCCGCAGGTGCTGGTTGATTCCATCCGCAGGTATATTGCCGAGACACTGATCGTTGATCAGCAGTGGGCAAACGACAGGGATTCCCTCTTGGCAATTGCTGCAAGGAAAGGATATAGCACGATGAAAGAAGACCGGGATGAAATCATTGCTGACGGCATAATGGGTCTTCCTCCATTCTATTATTCGTTTAACATCACGAAAAACTGCGAGACCGACAAATATATCACCATGAATTGCGGATATGAAGAGTTTCGGGGCGGTCCTCACGGCTCGTTTATTGCCACGGCAACAACCATCAGAAAGAGCGACGGAAAGCGGATGGGATGGAACATGCTGACCAAAACCGATACGCCGGAGTTCCGCAAACTGATGATAAAAGGTGTGCGCCAGTATTTCGAAGAGTGCGGCGAGAAAGTAGAAAGCGACGAACAACTGAAGGACATGCTCATCATTGAGGGTTCCGTCAGCAATCTTCCGCTGCCGCAGGCAGAGCCCAGTCTGACACCGAAAGGTGTGGCTTTCTGCTATCAGCAGTATGAAATCGCTGCCTATGCCGTGGGATTGCCGTCGTTCACCATCAGCTATGCCGACATTCGTCCGTATCTCACGGACGAGGCTCTTGAACTGATAGAAGAATAAAGGTATGAAGAAACTATTTATTGAGACATACGGCTGTCAGATGAATGTTGCCGATTCCGAAGTGGTGGCATCGGTGATGCAGATGGCAGGCTATGAAGTTTGCGAGGATATTCAGGAAACGGATGCCGTGTTTCTGAACACCTGTTCCGTGCGCGACAATGCCGAGCAGAAGATATACCATCGGTTAGAGGAACTGAACGCCCTGAGAAAAAAGAAGGGCAAGCTCATAATCGGCGTGCTTGGCTGTATGGCAGAACGCGTGAAAGACGACCTGTTGGAGAATCACCATGTGGATCTGGTGGCCGGTCCCGATGCCTATCTGTCGCTTCCCGACCTGATTGCGCAGTGCGAAATGGGGCAGAAAGCCATCAACATTGAGCTATCCACCACGGAGACCTATCGCGACATCATTCCGCAGCGCCTGCACACCGCCAAGGTGGGCGGCTTTGTGAGCATCATGCGCGGCTGTAACAACTTCTGCCACTATTGCATCGTTCCCTATACCCGGGGAAGAGAGCGTTCAAGAGATGTGGAGAGCATTCTGCGTGAGGTGCGCGACTTGCAGCAGCGAGGCTTCAAAGAGGTGACACTTCTTGGGCAGAACGTGAACAGCTACGGTCTTTCGCCTGCCGGAAAGCCTGTTCCCGGCGGCACCAGCTTTGCCGAACTGTTGCGCTTGGTGGCACGCGAGGTGCCTCAGATGCGCGTGAGATTCACCACATCCAATCCCGAAGACATGGACGAAGAGATACTTCATGCCATCGCCGAGGAGCCGAACCTCTGCCGACATATTCACTTTCCGGCGCAGAGCGGCAGCAACCACACGCTGAAACTGATGAACCGGAAGTACACACGAGAGGACTATTTGCAGAAGGTGGAGGCGATACGCCGCATCATTCCCGGCTGTGGACTGTCGACAGACATCTTCGTGGGCTATTGCGATGAGACGGAAGACGATTTCCTGCAGACACTTTCCTTGGTGCGCGAGGTGCAGTTCGACTCAGCATTCATGTTCAAATACTCCGAGCGCCCTGGTACTTACGCCGCCAAGCATCTGCCCGACAATGTGCCTGAAGAGGAGAAAATACGCCGCCTGAACCAGCTCATCGCCTTGCAGACAGAGATTTCCGCCCGCCGCAATGCCGAGGATGTGGGCAAGGAATTCGACGTACTTGTGGAAGGATTCAGCAAGCGCAGCCGCGAACAACTGATGGGGCGCAACGAGCAAAACAAGGCTGTGATCTTCAACAAAGGCAGTCACCATATTGGAGAAACGGTGCGCGTGAAGATCGTTGACAGCAGCAGTGCCACCCTGAAAGGGGAAGCCGTGGAATAGCCGGTTGCTATTCCTGCTTCCCTTCCCTGAAGAGATGCGTGAAACGACGGTCGTAGAGCTTCGACAGATGCTCACGATTGTCGATGGCTTCACCCACCACGAGCATGGTGGTAAGGGTGAGATGGTTGTCGTGAACCATCTTGGCAAGGTCTTTCAACTGTCCTCTGTAGATGCGCTGATCAGGCCAGGTGAGGTGGTAGCAGGCAGCAACGGGTGTGGTTTCCGGGTATTCCTGCAGCAGCTCAGCCTGCACATCATCCACGATGGCGGCACTCAGGAAGATGCACATGGTGCTCTGCGAGCGTGCAAGCAGATGGAGTTTTTCCCGCTCGGGCATAGGTGTGCGCCCCTCACCTCGTGTCAGAATGATGGTCTGGCACCGTTCCGGGATGGTGAACTGGCTGCGCAGTTCGGCTGCTGCGGCAAGAAACGATGAGATGCCGGGTGTGATATGGTATGCCATGTGGTGCTTGTCGAAGAATGCCATCTGCTCCTGAATGGCGCCGAAGATGCAGGGATCGCCCGTATGCAGGCGCACAATGAACTTCCCTTTGTCATAGAATTCTTTCATCAAGCTGCACTGTTCGTCGAGATCCATGCCCGCCGAAGAGCGTACAACCGCCCCCGGCTTGTGGCATTCAGTGAGCTCGCGCGGCACCAACGAGCCGGCATAGAGGATCAGGTCGGCACGTTCAAGCATCCTCCTGCCGCGCACCGACACCAGATCGGGGTCGCCCGGACCGGCACCAACGATCTCTATATGACCTTCGCGCAGGTGCTTCCGGTTGATGGCAACGGCGAAGGTGAACTCCTTGGAATGGTCTTTCTGCTTGGGCAACAATAGCAATCCGTCGCCCGAAGCGAGCAATGCCGCTGCCTCACTCACACTTGGCGTTCCCACATGCTGCTCAACCACGCTGCTTGGCGTGGGAACGGCTACGGGAGAAAGTGCTTCGGCGGTGAAGAAATGCACGGTGTCGCCCCGCTCCTGCAGGCATTTCACAACCGGTTCGTCTGCCTTTACGTCGATGGTGGCATAGTCGCGCACAGCCCTCATATCCAAGCCATTGTCTTCCATGATGCGCTCTATCGAGGAGAGAATCTGTCCCACGTGGGGTGCCTGGTGTGCCAGACCGATGCCCACGGTGAGCACTTTCGGGAAGTATTGCAGCACCTTGAAACCCGCCACCGGCTCATAATGGCGGTGGGAAACGATGATGGCAAGGGCATATTGCCCGGTCTTGATGTCGTCGATGCTGCTCACCAATGTCACATGGTCGGGCATCGTGCGCTCCAGCTCATCCGTTCCCGCATCGCGGATATCCAAGAGCAGAGCCGTGGGCTTGCGGTTGACGAAGGCAAAAATGGCATCGTTCATCTGTTCACGGCACTGCCATCCGTATTTTCCTGCCAGTAAATCGAGCGCCCAAAGCCCGGTGTTGTCGCTCTGTGTGGTGATCACCGGCTCCGCTTTCAGTGCTTCTGCAATCTTGCGGGTCAGCTCGTTGGCACCGCCCACATGGCCCGACAACACTGATACCACATGTCTGCCCGTGGAGTCGATACATACTACGGCGGGGTCGGTATGTTTGTCTTCGATGAATGGGGCGATGGTGCGCACGCAGATGCCCATGGCACCGATGAATATAAAGGCATCGAAGTGGTGGAAACAACTGCCCACGTCCTTGCGGCTGATGTGTTCCATGGGTTCGCCCCACGCCTTTTCGATGGCAAGAGCCACGCGATGGCTTTCGGCTGAAATTTCTATCAAGGCTGTTTTCATATCTTTCTTGCTTTTAATATGTCAATGGGATGATAATCGTTGATGGCAACATGCAGCGGAAGTTCCACCTTCATGCCGCATGCCTCGGCCGTTTCTACGAAGCGCTGACGGCTGTCGGTGCGGATACGACTGTCGCTGACGGCCTCCGGCGACACACAGTTATAGACCAGTACTCCGCCTGCTTTCAGGCATTTCTCTGCCTTGCGGATCATTTCAGGCAGTTGTCCGCCATGTCCGCCGATAAACACGGCATCGGGCTGAGGATAGCTCTCCACATCCAACAGCATGAAATCGCCAATCACCGTCGCAATGCCCGGTGCATGGAAGCGGTGGCTGTTGGTTTCCATCAGCTGCCTGCCTTCCTCGCGAATCTCAAATGCCGTGACGAGGAGGTGGGGGTATTGCAGCTTCGCCTCTATCGAGACGCTGCCCGTGCAGAAACCTATGTCCCAGAAGGAAGTGCGCTTATAGAGTTCCAAGGCTGCGAGAGTGAGTTGGCGGATGGGTGCTTTGGTGATCATCTTCTCCCTGCCGTCGAGCAGTTCAAACAGCTGCTCGGGTATGGGATGCACCCTCTCCTCATCAAATCTCTCACCTCTAACCTCTTGCTTCTCACCTCTTGCCTCTTGCCTCTTGCTTCTTGCTTCTTGCTTCTCTTCATTACTAATCTCTTGCTTCTTGCTTCTTGCCTCTTGCTTCTCACCTCTTGCTTCTTGCTTCTTGCTTCTT
>JAFUVB010000020.1 GCA_017471245.1 Prevotella sp. | reverse complement strand
GCACGGGAAGGAGGACTCGAACCCACGACCCTCGGTTTTGGAGACCGATGCTCTACCAACTGAGCTATTCCCGTAGATAAGCCCCCGCCCAAAAACGGGGGCTTTATGATTTCTGAAATTCTAAAGCTTTTAAGGTTTTGCCCTATTGCTCTACAAGACTTATAGGGCTTATTGGTCTTATAAGACCTACCACCCTCAAAAGTCTTTCAGAATTGATTAATCCTCGTAAACCTCTGTGATCTGACCAGAACCAACGGTGCGGCCACCTTCACGGATAGCGAAGCGGAGACCCGGATTCAGAGCAACAGCGTAGATCAGCTCAACAGTGATCTCCACGTTATCACCAGGCATCACCATCTCAACACCTTCTGGCAGAGAGATCTCACCTGTACAGTCCATTGTACGGAGATAGAACTGAGGACGATACTTGTTTCCGAATGGAGTGTGACGACCACCCTCTTCCTTCTTCAGCACGTAGATAGAAGCCTTGAACTTCTTGAAAGGCTTGATCTGTCCCGGATGGCAAAGCACCATACCACGCTTGATTTCGTTCTTGTCGATACCGCGGAGCAGCAGACCAACGTTATCACCAGCCTGACCCTCATCGAGGAGCTTACGGAACATTTCAACACCGGTAACAACAGACTTCTTGTCCTCACCGAGACCGAGCAGCTCAACCTCGTCGCCCACGTGGATAACACCAGTCTCAATACGACCAGTAGCCACTGTACCACGACCTGTGATTGAGAACACGTCCTCAACAGGCATCAAGAAAGGTTTGTCGGTAGCGCGTGGAGGCTCCTGAATCCATGTGTCGCAAGTATTCATCAGCTCCATCACTTTGTCTTCCCACTTATCAACGCCATTCAGAGCACCGAGGGCAGAACCGCGGATGATAGGAGTATCATCTTCGAACTCATACTGAGCGAGGATTTCCTGCACTTCCATCTCAACGAGCTCCAGCATTTCCTCATCGTCAACCATGTCGCACTTGTTCAGGAACACCACCAGACGGGGAACGTTTACCTGACGAGCGAGCAGCACGTGCTCACGAGTCTGAGGCATAGGACCGTCAGTAGCAGCAACAACGAGGATAGCACCGTCCATCTGAGCAGCACCAGTTACCATGTTCTTCACATAGTCAGCGTGTCCCGGGCAGTCAACGTGAGCATAGTGACGAGTTTCTGTCTCATACTCCACGTGAGCGGTGTTAATAGTAATACCACGCTCCTTCTCCTCAGGAGCATTGTCAATCTGGTCGAAAGACTTGATCTTACCCTCATTACCAGCTACGCGCTTTGACAGCACGAGAGTGATAGCAGCGGTCAGAGTAGTCTTACCATGGTCAACGTGACCGATAGTACCAATGTTTACGTGCGGTTTGGTGCGCACAAACGTTTCTTTAGCCATAGCTTTACTTTTTATTTATTAAATGAATAATCGTGTATTTTCTGCTTCACACTAATTAAAAAAACAGTAGAGCTGTAACCGAGACTTGAACTCGGGACCTCTTCCTTACCAAGGAAGTGCTCTACCACTGAGCTATTACAGCAGGAAAGAGCGGAAAACGGGACTCAAACCCGCGACCCCCAGCTTGGAAGGCTAGTGCTCTATCGACTGAGCTATTTCCGCAAATACGGCATTTCTGCTTTGCCTCGGCATAAGCGTGCTTTTGCACTCGGCTTGCACTCTATTCCGCAATTAAGCTTCTACTGAAGTGGGTGGTGATGGATTCGAACCACCGAAGTCGAAAGACAACAGATTTACAGTCTGCCCCATTTGGCCGCTCTGGAAACCACCCATTTATATTTTTAGAACGCACTCGGAATGTTACGGTACCCCTCTACTGAAGCTTTGCTTCCTAATTGGCATTCGCCTATCCTTGAGCCTTACAACTCAATTGGCATTCGCCTATCCTTGAGCCTTACTGCTCAATTGGCTTTCGCCTATCCTTGAGCCTCTTGTCGGATTCGAACCAACGACCCCGAGATTACAAATCACGTGCTCTGGCCAACTGAGCTAAAGAGGCAAATCCTTGCAGCCGTCAGGCCTTGTCACTGAGGACTTGTTCTAAAACGGCTGCAAAGATACGATGTTTTTTTTAATCTCCAAAATTTTTTGGGAGTTTTTTTATCTGTTGCGCTGTTTTTCCTTGAATTTCGTCAGTTGAACCTTCAAAGAATCTACGCACTGGTCTATACTCTCCTCAAAAGTGTCACAAACTTTCTCCACGAACAGTTTATTTCCTGGAACGCTCACAGTGATGGTGGTTTCTTTGTTCATGGCGGTGGCAGGTTTCACCACTTTCAGCTGTACCTCCACTTTCTGAATGTCCTCATAGGATTTTTCCAACTTGGCAGTTTTCTTCTCGATAAATGCCTTTAACTGTTCAGTAGCATCGAAATGAATCGACTGAATTTTAATCTCCATAGTTACCTCCAATTTTAAAGGGTTAAAGATTATGCCCTCGGATGGGCTTGCCTATATACTTTCTTCAGCTGCTCGAATGTTGTGTGGGTATAAATCTCGGTCGTTGTGAGACTTTGATGCCCCAGCAGCTTTTTCACACTTTCCAGTCCCGCCTCGTGATTGAGCATTGCCGTGGCAAACGAATGCCTGAGCACATGGGGTGTACGCTTTTTCATCGTGGTGACGAGCGTCAGGTATTTTTTCACCTCATTGCGCACCTGGCTCTCATTCATCCTCGCACCCTTATTTGTGAGAAACAAGGCTGTTGATGCCTTCTCCACCTGCTCGTCCCTCACTGCCATATAGTGCGTCAGGGCGTCGCAGAGCTCTTCGCCAAAGGGAATCACGCGTTGCTTGTTGCGCTTTCCTGTTACCTTCAGCTGCCGATTGGCGAAATCCACCATGTTGTCATCCAAGCCGATCAACTCAGAGAGACGCACGCCCGTGGTGTAGAACGTTAATAATATAGTACGCGCGCGTACTTCTATATATTCATCCGACCACTCTTTCATATCGAGCAGCCTGTCCATTTCACCTTCTCTTACAAACTGTGGCAGCGGCTTGCTCTTCTTCGGACCCGTGATGGCATGTGCAGGGTCATGGTCAACCGCCCCGCGAGAGAGGGCAAAACGATAAAAGGAACGCAAAGCACT
The DNA here is from genome assembly GCA_017471245.1 of Prevotella sp. Classification (GTDB taxonomy): domain Bacteria; phylum Bacteroidota; class Bacteroidia; order Bacteroidales; family Bacteroidaceae; genus Prevotella. Next base: position 36,093 of record JAFUVB010000020.1, on the reverse strand, counting down.
CAATCGTCTGTTGATTGAAGTAGCATTGTTTCCTTTATCCATCATACTCTCCATCCAGCCCCGGATGACATCGGCATCAACCGACTTCCACGAGAGATGACTATCCAAATTTTTGAAGTACGTCTCGAATGCCTTTAGGTCTTCGCCGTAGCTTTTCACGGTCTTCACGGAGTAGTTCCGCTCCAACTGCAAGTAGTTCAAAAACTCTTCTATCATCATATCCGCTGCTCAACAATCGTATTTCGGCAACGAATTTACGGAATTTATTTCAAACCACCAAATTTTTCAGGTAATATTTTCGTGCGGCGCATTTTTGCGCGCCCACATTAATCTTCCTGCTGGCGAAGCTTCTGTACATAGATAGCGTGCTCCATCTTCAGGCGCTTCAGAACAGAAGGTTTGTCATACTGCTGACGTGCGCGGAGTTCTTTCACTACGCCTGTCTTCTCAAACTTTCTTTTAAACTTCTTCAGTGCTCTTTCGATGTTCTCGCCATCTTTTACTGGTACAATAATCATGTCTTTGCTTTAAAATTTTATGTTAAACTTATGTTATAATATGCGTTTCCAACGGGCTTTTACTGTCTTTTTTTGACAGTTGCCACGTTTTGCGGCTGCAAAATTACATTAATTTTAGCAAACGAGCAAGTTTTTTGCCAAATATTTGCAGAATTAGAACTATTTTGCCTTTCTATTTTACATTTTTCCGATACAGAACATTCACGTCATACCAGAGAGCCTTAATGCCTGCCGTCGTTTATCGGATGGGTATGCGGTTTGGCAAAACGATTGCACACGTCGCACCAAACAGTCGGGGTAGACTCCACATTGGTATACTTGTACCTTGTCGTGCGATGGCCGCGGTTCAGTTCATCTCGCATCTGATAAGTATTCATTTCTTTCTGACGGCGCTCGGCCTGTCGGCGGTCAATCTCTTCAATGTCGGCCTTCAGTTGCTGTTCCACCTCACTGGGACTGTTGTCATACCTTATAATTCCCATGCCCACAGCCCTGGCGACTTGTCTGTCCAACTCTTTCTTGATGATATTTGCCGTATTCTCATCAACGGGAGTCCCGTATTCTTTTCCATCATCCAGTTTCACCCTGCTGCCATCTGGTGTAACATACACTTCGCCAGCAACATCCACCAAGGTGAATGTAAGTGGTTTGGATAAATCCGTAAGAAACGGATTGTATATATTCATAATACTCATATTCATCGATGTCACGCTTTTCACTCTCTGCAGTACAATCCATCCGTTGCGCTGTCCATTTTGCCGATAGCCATAGGTCATGTTGCCAAAGTCCATGAAATGAGGATCTGGAGACACGGCGTACAATACTGTCCCATCACTGGATCGGAAGCATCTCAAAGAACACAGTCCGCATGTTCCTGACTGATGCCAATACTTGGTCTCCCCCACCTGTGGCATGCCCGGGGCTCTGCGTGTATAACCCGGGAACAGTTCTTCGTCAGACTTTCCTGTTCTGCCTTTTGCCTGACTCTTACTTGTATTTGCATACTGACTGGCCTTTGTCTGGCTCTTACTTGTATTATTGTTAGCCTTTGCCTTGTTTGCGCTGGCCAAAGCCTTCCCTTGCTTACTGCCCTGCTGAGCCATCATTTTTTCTGCCACTTGGCGCTCTCTTTCACGCTTTTCTTGTAACTTCCGCATGGCGATGGCACGCTTCTCGGCCAGTTCCTTTTCTGCGATGGCGCGCTCTTCAGCAAGAATCCCCCTCATCAGTTTCGAAGCATCCTCTCTTCCGTCTGGGTCGGTATACAATTGATACTCATTCGTATAGTGCTTTGCCTTTGCCAAGTCTTTCTTCACACCGTTACCGCTTTGGTACCACTTTGCCAGATTTCCGCACGAATGCCAGTAACTTTCATCATACTTGCTTTTCACCTGCTCAGAAGCCTTCATGAAGCATTCCGCCGCCTTGCCGTCATCATGGCATTTAGCATCTTTCTGTGCATAGCACTCGCCCAAGGGATAATAGGCGCGGGGCTCTCCAGCATCCACAGCCTTTGTCAGATAGGAAACGGCCTCGTCATATTTCCCTTTTCTCCACAGTGCCTGCCCCACCTGATAGGTGGTTGCACTGCTTTTGGTGAGGATGTCCTTGTCATCAGAGAGCAACTTGATGTCGAGCGGCTCTGCTTCAACGGCTTTCCGCTCCACAGTCACGCCGTGCTGGGGAATTATCAGTTTTCTTCCCACATAGCATGCCTTGCTGGCGGGATTGGCATCCATGAGTTCCTGCTCCGTGATGGCATACTTCTTGGCTATCGAGGCAAAGTCTTCACCTCGCTGCACCACATGTTCGCGCTGCTGTGCCTGCATGCCCATGGCCACGCAGCACACGAGCATCATCAGCATATATCTTGCACTTTTCATTGCTGTATTCGTTTATAGGTTACTGTTTCGGGGCATCCATCCCCATGAATATTCTGTTAATACCTTACCACCAAGTAGTTGGAAACGCTCCAGAAGCGGCTCGCATCGGTAATGGTCAGCGTGCTCGTGCCGTCGCCGTTGTCAGTAATGGTGTACGACCCGCTGGGCATCTGCGTCAGCACGGTGGCTTTCTTGGCCGGAATGTTGAACGACTTGTCTTTGCGGATGTCTATCTTCTGGAAGGCGGAAGCATTCACCTGCGACAGGTCGAGGCGGCTTTTCTTGAACAGCGAACCGCCCGACATCAGCCCGGCAGCCTTCAGATCCTTCTTCGAACCGATCATCACATACGCCTCGTTCATCATGTCGCTTTGCGCCACCAGTGCCTCTTCCTGACTCTTGGTTTCTTCCTTCAGTTCCGCCACCTGCGTGTTCAGCTTCTCCACGTGCGTCTTCAGCGTCTTGATGTCGAAGTTGCGTTTCTCCAGTTCCTCCGTCAGTTCCACGATGGCCTGGTCTTTTTCCTCTATCTGCTGTTTCAGCGAGGCGATGGTCTTCAGCATCTTTTCGTTGGCGGCATTGCTGCCCTTTAGTTTTTCCTCTAATGCGGCGAGCCTTTCACGCTGTCTTTTCAGTATCATCTTGTAGGCTTCGATGTTCTGGCGAATCTGCTCTTTGCGCGAGAGAGGACTCTCGCCCACGGTGCGCAGTATCTCCCCGTCCATGTTCACCACACTGTCCATACTGGCATTCACGGCATCGAGGAAAAGGTCCATTTCGCTCATTTCCGATAATTTTCCGTTCAACACGTTGCGCAGGGAATCGGCTTCGGGATTCCCTTCCGTCTTTCCGCCGCACGCCGCTATCATTGTCACCACGGCAACCGACAAAGCAATGTAATAGAGTTTTTTCATCTTTTTTCGTTTTTTCGATGCAAAAATACATAAAATATTTGATTTGCAAGCCACTTTGTCAGAAAAATGCTTAATACATTCGAGAACTTGTAATCTGTAGCAATACATTTGTCTACACTCATTCACTCCTTCACTCCTTAACTCCTTCACTCCTAATATTTATTATTTACGAGTAATTCGTGATTCATTCACGCTCATTCGCGTTTCTCATTTTTTCCTTTAAACGTAAATATACGTAAATGACACGCGAATTATTCATAAATAATTTTTGTTCTTCTTTCGCAAGTTATGTAGACTATATTCTTTTAGAAACGAATTAGAACGAATTGGAATAATTACGGCCACAAATGCGGCCGTCCCAAACCATTATTCTTTTAAGAACAACGGATTTCACGGATTTAAATGCCTACGGCGTAACATAAATGTGCGCGAATGAACGCGAATGAATCGTAAATATTTACGAGTAATTCATGTATATTTACGTAAATTCACGTAGCGTCGCAGACTGACAAATAATTTTAAAACAACGGATTTCACGGATTTTACAGATTATACGGATTTAGCCTGCACTGGAAAGACACCCGTTTAATCCGTTAAATCCAGTGAGTATTTTAGAGGTGAGAGTATGCACTGAGAGACAAGTATCAAGTAACAAGAAGCAAGAAGCAAGAGGCAAGAGGCAAGAGGCAAGAAGCAAGAGGCAAGAGGCAAGAAGCAAGAAGCAAGATGCAAGAAGCAAGAGAATGGAACTATGATATAGGCATGAGAATAGAACGTTATATCTCAGTGCATATCTCTCACCTCTAATCTACTCACCTCTCACCTCTAAAAAACTCTCACCTCTAAAAACCTTCACCCAATGGGAGCCGTGGCTTCGCGCAGCCATTCGCGCTCACTGTCGTTGAGATGGGGAGCCAGGCGATTGTATACCAGCTGGTGGTATTCGTTGAGCCATGCGATTTCATCGTCGGTCAGCATCTCTTTCACAATGGGGGTCTTGTCGATGGGACAGAGCGTCAGAGGCTCAAACTGCAGGAACTCGCCAAAGGGGGTCTTCATATAGGGAGTGATGAGCAGGGTGTTCTCAATGCGCACGCCGAAGCGTCCCTCCACATAGATGCCTGGCTCATCGGTCACCGTCATGCCCGGCAGCAGAGGAGCGGGCTTGTATTCCATGCGTATCTGATGAGGACCCTCATGCACATTAAGGAACGATCCCACGCCATGACCCGTGCCGTGCAGGAAATTGTATCCCTCGCGCCACATGTCCTTGCGAGCCAAGGCATCCAGCTGCGTGCCGCTTGCCCCTTTGGGGAACTTCAGGTTCTGCAGTTGCAGATGACCTTTCAGCACCAACGTATAGACATGGCGCTGCTCATCGGTGAGCGGTCCGAGGGCGATGGTGCGCGTGATGTCGGTGGTGCCGTCGAGATACTGCGCCCCGCTGTCAAGCAGGATCAGTCCTTCAGGCTTCAGCGGTATGTCGGTCTCGGCTGTGGGCTCATAATGCACGATAGCCCCGTGAGCCTGATAGCCGGCAATGGTGTCAAAGGAAATACCCCTAAAGAGAGGCTGCTCGGCGCGCAGCTGTTCCAGCTTGTCGGAAACCAACACCTCCGTGAGTGCTGTCGGCGCATCGTGGCGCAAGGAATCCTCTAACCACATCAGGAACTTCACCAGGGCGATGCCGTCTTTCAGCATCGCCTCACGAAAACCCGCTATTTCCCTTTCATTCTTCACGGTCTTCATGCGCTTCACGGGCGACTCGCCGTTCACAATCTCGCGCGTAACCGTTTTATATAAGGTGTAATTGATTTCGTTGGGGTCGAGCAGGATGTTATACTCGAAATAGTCTTTCAGTCCCTTGCCCACATGCTCGTAGGTGTCAGTGTCCACTCCCTCACCGCGCAGATAGTTTGCCACCTCGGGCGTAAGCTTGTCGGGATTGATGAACAGCGTGGCTTTCTGTGAAGAAATGAGCAGATAGCTCACGAAGACGGGATTGCAGTGAACGTCATCGCCGCGGAGATTGAGCATCCACGCAATATCGTCGAGCGATGCCACCAGCATGCCGTCGGCATGGCACTTGCGCAGTGCCTCGCGCACACGGCGTATCTTGTCGTGAGCAGTCTCACCGGCATAGTCGAGTTTCTGCACAAACACCTTGTTTGCGGGGATTGCGGGACGGTTGCGCCATATCAGTGAGAGCGGATCGAAATTGGTGCGCACAGTGATACCGCCCTCGTTGCGCAGCTCTGCAACCAGCTGTTGCACGGAAGCGGCGGAATTCACCATCCCGTCGACACCCACCTGCGGAGACCTCACATCGCGCAGCACGCTGCCTAACCACGCAGTGATGGTTGGTGTTCCAGGTATTTTCTCCTTCATCAGCACATATTCAGTGCTACTGAGTTGCTCAGCCGCCGCAATGAAATAGCGGGAATCAGTCCACAGGGCAGCTTCTTTCATCGTCACCACTGCCACTCCTGCCGATCCGTTGAAGCCGGAAATCCATTCACGCCCCTTCCAGTGGTCGGGAACATATTCACCATTGTGCGGGTCGGTGCTCGGGAAGATGAATGCATCGAGCCGCTCTCGCCGCATCACCTCGCGCAGCGCCGCCAGTCGTTCATTGATTGTTTTCATTTTGTGTTTATCTGTAGGTTATTAATTCGTGCCAAGACCACTTGTCCGCTGATGAATCGGGCATATTGTCAGCACAAAAGTAACTTATTTTTCGCTTAATCGCCAAGTTACACTATTAATTTTTATTAAATATATAGTTCGCAATCAGATTTTTCGTATCTTTGCACTCAGATAAAGCCATGGAATACATATCCTTCAGGCACCTAATTAGATATTTCTTAACAAATTATTATCATATTAATTAAACAACTATGGCATTTTTAACTAACGACAAACTGACCATCGTCGGCGCAGCTGGAATGATCGGTTCAAACATGGCTCAGACAGCCTTGATGATGGGATTGACTAACGACATCTGTCTCTACGACGTTTTCTCACCGGAAGGTGTGGCTGAGGAAATGCGCCAGAGCGGTTTCGACGATGCGAAGATCACCGCTACCACTGATCCTGAAGAAGCTTTCACAAACGCTAAGTACATCATCTCATCCGGTGGTGCTCCCCGTAAGGCTGGCATGACACGCGAAGACCTGCTCGCCGGCAACTGCAAGATTGCTGAGGAACTGGGTCTGAACATAAAGAAGTATTGCCCCGACGTGAAGCACGTGGTGATTATCTTTAATCCCGCCGACCTCACCGGTTTGGTTACATTACTCTATTCCGGTCTGAAACCAGGTCAGGTGACAACACTTGCCGGTCTCGACACCACTCGTCTGCAGAGCGCTTTGGCAAAGAAGTTCAATGTGATGCAGAACGAAATCACAGGTTGCGCCACTTACGGCGGACATGGTGAGCAGATGGCAGTATTCGGCAGCCACGTGACCATCGCCGGCCGCAAGCTGACCGACATCATCGGTACTGAGGAATTTCCCGAGACAGAGTGGGAAGACATGAAGACAGCCGTTACCAAGGGCGGTGCCAAGATCATCGAGCTTCGCGGACGCAGCTCTTTCCAGAGCCCTGCATACCTTTCTGTTGAGATGATCCGTTCTGCCATGGGCGGCGAACCGTTCCGCTTCCCCGTTGGAACCTACGTGAAGACAGACAAGTATGACCACATCATGATGGCCATGAAGACCAAGCTCGACCAGAACGGCGCAAGCTTCGAAGTGCCGCAGGGTACTCCCGAGGAGAATGCCAAGCTGGATGCATCATACGAGCACCTGTGCAAGATGCGCGACGAGTTGGTAACTCTGAACATCGTTCCGCCAATCAGCGAGTGGAACAAGATCAACCCGAACCTGTAACTTACCATTCATAGTTAACAGTTAATTGTTCATAGTTCATGGTTCATTGTTCGGTTATGCGGCGATTGACACAGCAACTGAAATGATGAACCTTGAACTATGAATTTGTAAACTATGGACTTCCCCAAAGATGAACATCGACCTCATTTTCCAACAGCATTACCGCCCGCTATGCCTCTATGCCATCCACTATCTGAAGGATGTGGATGCAGCCGAGGATATTGTTCAGGATGCTTTTCTACGCCTGATTGAGAAAATGAGCGAAGAAGAGATAGAAAACCATAAGAGCTATCTCTACTCCACCGTGCACAACCTCTGCATCAAACAACTGCAACAGTCGTCCGCCATTGAAACGATCGCCGCACCGTGCGACATCGACGGAATAATCAGCGACGAAGAAGCTATCGACGTGTCTACGCGCGAAGCACAGCTATGGACTGCCATCGATGCCCTGCCCTTGCGCTGCCGCGAAATATTCCTCATGAGCAAGCGCGACGGAAAGAAATACCGCGAAATAGCCAGCGAGCTGAATATCTCAGAAAAGACTGTGGAGCACCAGATCAGCAAGGCGATCCGCGTGCTCCGCAGCAAAGTGAGCGACTTCTTCTATTTCCTGTTCGCCGCCTGAAGCGTCTGACTTCTTGTTCGCCACCTGAAAGCGCCTGCCTTCATGAAGGCATCGGGGGATGATTGCATGCCTGCGCTATTTCTGTTCCCCAAGGAACTTCACGATGCGCTCTTCCAGTGCTTGCTCGCCCCAGATGTTACGTCCCACGATGGTGCCGTCTTTGGCAACAAGCAACGTGAAGGGAATGCCCTTGATGTTGTACGCCTTGGCAGCCTCACTGTCCCAGCCTTTCACGTCGCTCATCTGCGGCCATGGCATGTCGAGTTCCTTCAATGCCTTGAGCCATGTCTCTTTCTTGGAGTCGAGCGAAACGCCCACCACGCCGAAGCCCTGCTTCTTATATTTGGCATAGAGCCGCTTCACGCCGGGGATCGATGCGCGGCACGGACCGCACCACGATGCCCAAAAGTCAACCAGCGTCAGCTTGTTCTTCTTGATATGCTGTGAAAGACTCATGCTCTTGCCTTTCGGATCTGGCATGGTGAGGTCGATGTAGGATTCTCCCTCAGCGGTCTTTGCTTCCACCATCAGGTCCTTGCGCAGTTGGATAACGTCGGGATGGTTGTCCCATTTGGCAGGTACATCCTTCATGATGCGCGCCACCTCCTTCTTGTCGAACAATACCGCGCGCTGCGCCAGCAGGTTGATGCCGATGATGTTGTCGATGTTCTGCTCGGCAAACTCCTGTTCCAGTTCAATAATCTTGTTCTGCTCGGCATTGGCAAGCCTGGTTTTCTCCGCACGCTCTTCCTCAGACAGACTCTCGTCGAGAGAAGCGGTGCGCAGGGCTATCGCCTTTTTCATGACAGCCATGTATTTCTCCGTGAACACCTTATAGATGAAGTTCAGCGGTGAACCGACGACATGGTTATTCTCCAAGTCATTCGAAAGCGTGGCCTTCAGCACAGCGCCCGGCTCGGCATACAACTGAACCTGAACGGGCAGCGGACTGCTATCAGGATAAGAGACGATGAGCGGATACTGGGTGGTGGTGTCGTTGATGGGAATCACAAACTCAAACTTCCCGTCCTTGATCGTGGTAGAGTCAATCACCTGCTCGCTTCTCTCCACCATCAACACCAGCGTCTTGCCGTCGGCTATATCTTTTACATTGCCCACCACCTTACACGTTTGCTGGGCTAATGCCGATGCTGCGCTGAGCACATCTTCTAACATAGCCTTTGCAGCAGCGAAGTCGATAGGCTTTTCGGGCTTGACGGGAATATAGGTTGAGGGATAGAAATACATGTCGGCATTCTTATACTTACACTCTTCGGCATACTTACCGGTATAGCTCGCCTCTGTCTTATCATCCTTCAGCGTGACGGTGATGGTGAGTGTCTGTCCCGGCTCAACAATTGCGTTGAAGAACTCTTTTCGCTCCTCCAGTTCCACAAGCAGTTCCATGCGCCCGGTTATCTCCGGATTCTCCAGTATGGCGACACCTTTGTTGTCAAACTGCAGTGCTTTCTGCCAAGGAATGGATGTCTGCGCCTGCAAAGCCTTATCCGCAACGACCACTTTCAACAACTGCACCTGTGAGGGCAGTACGAAGGCAACCCCTGCAAGCATCATCATTATCACCGACAATAGTTTTTTCATTTGATGTTCTTATTTGTTGTTAATATAGATTTTCTCTGTGAGCGTTTCACCATTAACGATGGCTTTTATAACAAAAGACACAGAAAACAATAATACTATTATTAATAATTTTGTTTTCATCATGATTTAGAGCTATTATTCTTCTACTTTTATATAAAATTGCCTGGGGTCTGCAAAACTCTCCCATTCACCAGGAAGTTTAAGAACTAGAATCATTTCTTTTTCCTTTAGTGCACAATAGTAAAGGAATGTTGAGGAGTCACCCAACTGTATCACTGTGGTGTAATGGTTCGTTGACTCATCATACGTCCAGTCTTCTAACAATTCATAATTACCTTCAACGATAACTCTGCATTCTTTTCTTTGGTCATAGTCGTCCTTTGAAAAAGTACCATTAGCATTTAGGATTAAAAAGCTATCATCCGCTGGTATCCCACCAGCTATTTTAACAAGTTTCCATTTACCCACAAGCATTTCTGATGGAGTATTAGCATTGTCTTCTTTATCATCTCCGCATCCCGCAAATCCTATTGAAATGGATAGGAGAAGCAGTATTGTTAATACATTTCTTGTTTTCATGTTTATTCTGTTTATTTCATTTGATAGTTATTTTCTCTGTTAATCAATCTTATCAAAAAAATAGGAAACAGTCCCGTTATCATCAATGGAGGAAATGCCAATATGCAATTTCTTTTCAGATAGGAAGAAACAAAAAAATTCCTTCTGATCAATAATTACAACATTCTTTTCTTTGTTGTAATCATAGTTATAAATGCCATTATCAAGAAATAAAACTTCATTACTATCTTTTCTTTTTACAATAATGGTATTATCTTCTTTAAACTCATAAATATCTTTTCCATCAGTAAAAGAATAACCGGGAAAACCTATACGGATTTCTTTTAGTACCCACTTTCCTACAATACTGTTAGAGGCCATGCCATCTTCATCGCCACTGCATCCTGAAATACCAATTGTCAGGAACAGAACAGAGAGTAATGCTAATATGTTTCTTGTTTTCATCATTGTCGTTTTTTATAATATACTGTTTTTATAATTGTATTCTTTTTTTATGAATTCCCGTGAATAAAATCCTTTGATTGGTATTTCAAATACGGAATTGCAAGTCACTTTGTTTATCAGCCACCTCATTTTCCAACTTCCTGACAACAAGATAGTTACAACGATTTCACAGCCTTCATCTTCCGACATCTGATAGTTCGCGAAAGTTTTTGCGCCAAAAACTGTGAGTTTTCAATTCAGAAAGGAGCAGTTTTCAGTTCAAAAAGAAGCTGTTTTTGAAAGAAACACTCGCAGTAACACGCGGTCACACTTTTTCAACATCGCATGAGAGGCGCTTTCAACTATCCTTTTTCGTCCTCGGATTTGCAGGATCCTGAACGATTTCTATGGCATTATAGCGTTTAGAACGACGTGCTTTTTAACAGAACAAGAGGGCGTGCCGAAAAGAAACCACAACGGATTCCACGGATTAAACAGATTATTTAAGTTCATGATTATCAGCATGACTTTAATCCGTAAAAACCGAGAAATCCGTTGTTCCTATAGGAATATCTGTATTTTGACACACCTTCTTGCAGAAATCAAGACGTGTTACTCCCCGATGATCTTATCGATGCGCTCGCGGAAATCAGGAGCACTGGGGCGGAACGCCTCACTGTTGTTGATGGTTCCGTCGGCATTGATGATGACGAAGCGCGGGATGCCCGTGATGCCCCACTGCTTGCTGATCAGCTCATACTCCTGCTTGTTGCAGAGGAACTGCAGCCATTCGGGCTTGTCTTTCTCCAATTTGTTGTGCCAAGCCTGCTTGTTGCTGTCGATAGAGATGCTGATGAACTGGATCTTGGGGTTGTCCTTGTAGTGCGCCACGTGCTTCTCGATGTGCGGAATCTCCGCGCAGCAAGGACCGCACCACGTTGCCCAGATGTCTATATAGAGCACCTTGCCGAAATATTCGGACAGCTTGTGGGGATTGCCCTGAGGATCTGAGAACGACACATCCGGACAAGGCTGACCAGCCTTTGTAGCCATGCGCGAGTCGTAGATGGGCTGGAAATAGTCGATGGTGCGCTTGGGCGCAGCTTTCTTGAATGCGGGCCAGAACTTATCCATCTCGAACACCTGTCCTGAATAGCTGCTGTTGAAGACTATCATGCCCAATTCGCTGAGCAGCTTATGGCGCACATTCTCGTTGGTGATATACTTCTCCACATTATTTATATAGTCGAGCGTGTAGGCAGTCTGATCCTGATCAAGGCGGTCGGTGGTGAGTTTATTCTCAATGAAGGTTTGCGGCAGACTGTACATCTGGTCTGTTCCAAGCTCGTCGTTGGGATTGATGCGCTGTAAAAGTTCCTGATAATAGGCGTTGTTCTTCAGATTGAAGCCCCAGGCATGAGCCTTGGTCTGGGTGAGATTGATCAGACTTGCCAGATAGTGCAGTTCTGTGCGATGCAGGTATTCGGCCTGGCGCTCAGCATTCTTCACCGCCTTGGCGGCTTTCAGCGTGCTGGCGTAATGCTGATCCAGACGGCGGTAGGCCTCATCGAAAGTGATGGTGTCGCTCTTTTGCTTTTCTATGTTCTCCTTAATCTCCTTAATCTGCTCCTCACTCATATCCTCATAATCCTCGGGATCAAAGCTGCGGGGAGCCAAACGCTCGGGAGAGAGCTTGACTTCCTCGTACAGGAACTTCGAAGCATCGGCATTGTCGCCGGCATATTTCACCGCAACATCGCCCTTCTTCTGCTGAAAGGTGACAATGGCAGTCTTTCCCGGTTCAATCAAAACGGGGATGAAGATGCCTTTGCTCATCATGAAGACGGTGATTTCCACAGGCTTGTCCACCTTGTCGTTGTTATACGACCATGCGCCTTTTTCATCGAAAGTGATGGGAAGGAAGTCGTTGTACTTGAGATTCACCAACTGCAAGTTCTGCTGCAAAGCCTTGTCTTTGACATTGAGCTTCAGCAACTGTGCCTGTGAGGGCAGCACGAAGGCTGCCCCAACAAGCATCATACATATTTTCTTTATTATTGCTTTCATCCTTAATATATTAAGCAGTAACAACTTGTCAACTCGTCAACTTGTCAACTCGTCAACTTATTAATTATCAATAGTTTTGCGTCAGGCTGGCATTGTAGCGCGTAGCATTGGCTGGGAAGGGGAACACCCAGATTTTTGAATCTGGCGAGATGCTGTATGTACCGTAACTTCCTAAGTTGTGAATGATGGTACGCTTGTAGTTAGCCTCGGTGTTCCAGCGTTTGCAGTCGAAGAAGTTCTCGTATGAGGCGATACACTCCACCCACTTGGCTTTCTGCAACATTGCCATGGCCTGTTGCTCAGAAGGACTGCCTTGTGCAAACGGTTCGTAGTTCTCCACACGCTTGGCTCTCACAAGGTCAACCATCCTCAGACCGTCCATAATCTGTCCTGTGCGGATGAGACACTCTGCGGCAACATAGTACATGTGGTCGGTAACAACGCCCCAAGGATTACCCATGGTGCTCCAGCCAAAGTAAAGTGCAGAGCCAGGAATACCAGAATAATCTTCTCCAGATTCAAGACTCCATCCTCCCATCAAATCGTAGTTGATAACAAAGTCACCTTCCTCGAAGAGGGAATAGGTCTCCGGTGTAATGGTTATGAAGGTTGGCGATACGCGCATGCCTGGTCCCACATACAGCAGGTTGTTATCATCACTCTGCGACTGTTCCCATGTCATGGTCTCAACAATGGTGGAACGGTCCTCGATGGCATTGTTCAGCTGAATAGATGCCTGAGCATAAGGCAGAGCCTCTGCATAGCGTTTCATCTGCATGAGCACTTTGGCACGCACGGCATTGCCTAAGGCCTGGTCGGCCCTTTCCACATTGGGATTCTTTCGTGGCAGCTTGGCAATCACCTCATCAGAGCAGTCTTCCAAGATGCGCTCGTAGGTCTCTGCCAGCGACAGTTTGGTTTTCTCCTCGCCCAAGTTGGTATTATCTACGTAGGGAACTCCACCCTCTTGCGCAGCCGTAGCCTCATCATACTGTTTTGCATAAATGTTAACCAGCAGATAGTGGAAATAGGCGCGAATGATCTTGGCTTCGGCGATATACTGCTCTTTTAAGGTTCTGTCGCCCGACGCATCATCCATTTTCGAGATCACTACATTCATATAGTTGATATATTTATAGCAAGTCGCGTAGCGCGTGTCCTCAGTAGTCAACATGGCACGATCTATGCTTTCGTCACCGGTGACAATGGCATAATCAACCGTATTGGGCTGTGCAAGAATGGAGGATACATTCATAAACTGTCCGAATGCCTCTCCACAGACAATACCAAGATTACTGGCAGGCCCCGGACTAATCATGTATTCTTGATTGAGCAGTGCCTCCAGGTCGGTGACATTCTCCAATGTCGTCATGCCTTTGGGTACAATATCCAATTCGTCATCACAGGATGAGAAGAAGACTGGGCTTAAACAAACCAATGCACCCCAAACGATGTTCTTATATAGCTTTTTCATCTTAATTTCTTTATATAATTGGTAATTAGAAGTTCACATTCAGACTCATGGTATAGCTGCGCGGAGTCTTGTTCGAAGCAGTGCCATATATAGGACTGTTGGCTTCCGGGTCGATGTCATACTTGTTCTTCACCCATGTAGCCACATTGTTCATCTGCACGCGCAGACGGATGGAATTCATACCGAGCTTGCGGCACCAGTTCTTCGGGAAGCTATAGCCGAGAACAATGTTGCGCAGTTTCAGATAGTCGGCAGGAACAACGTTTGCATCCATATATTGCATCGTAGTATAACCGATAACGTTGCTCAGTCCCATATATCCGTTGGCGACATACTGTGTATGTGAATCATCCTCCCAGTAATTCAAGGCACTGGCGTTCACCTCACCGTTTCTATAACCGTATGAGCTGCCATAGGTGGCATCCATCTCATTCATACGCGCACGCATTACATGACCGCCGTAGTAGCTGAACATGGCTGAGAGCGAGAAACCGTTCCAAGTAATCTCAGGCGTGAAGCTTGACATCACCTTCGGATCGAGCGATCCGCTATAGACACCGTCTTCTACGGTAAAGTCATCAGAATAAACCTCAGAGAAGTGTTGCTTACCATTGTGGTCATTCCATGTGATGGTTTGCTCATGGGTATCCTCGTTGAAAACGATTCCGGCATATTGATATGAGAAGAGCGAGTGAACGGGATAACCCTTGTGCAAGGTGTAAGACATGAGGTTTGTGTAACCAGAGTTCACCTCATGGGTCACCTTCGTCACCTCGTTCTTGTTATAGGCAATATTAAAGGCGGCATTTAATCCGAAGGAATTGCGTGTCTCTGGCTTGATGATCTGTCCGTTCAATTGCAGTTCGATACCTTTATTGGTCATCTCACCATTGTTGATAGTCAAAGAGGTCCATCCCGTAGTGGGATCCAAGTCGGTAAGTGTAAGCAGGTCTGATCCTTTCTTCAGGTAATAGTCCAACGAACCGCTCAGTCGGTTGCTCCACAGTGAGAAGTCGAGACCGAAGTTCCAAGAGGCAGTCTTCTCCCAACGCAGCTGGTCATTCGGCGGTGTGTCAAGTGAAGCCCCAAGGTTTCCGTAGATAAACTCATTCTCGAGTGATGCCGTGAGATACGATGACACAGAAGAGTCGATGTTACCCGTGAGACCATAGCTGGTACGCAGTTTCAGGGCATCAATCCAAGGATATTGCTTCATGAAGTCTTCGTTGTGGATGTTCCAGCTGGCACCCACAGACCACAGCGGACGACCGCGAAACTTGGGATCGGCGCCGAAGAGGTCGGTTTTGTCAACACGGTAGCTTACAGATGCGGAGTAACGCTTGTCGTAGGTATAGTTGCCTGTGAAATAGAGAGAATAGAAGCGGTGCAGCACATCACTTGTTGTATAATCATCGGAATCAGGTGCGCCACCCATAGAATAGTTAGGACCGAGAACGTTTCCCTTTCCCCAAAGAGTCTTCAGCTCACCCAAGTTCACAAATCCTGTGCGGTTGGTCTGTGTCTGCTCATCGTAACCAATCAAGATACTGCTGTTGCTGGTGGTATGCGACTCGCGGAACTCGAAACCAGCCAGTGCTTCCACGGCATGCTTGCCGGCAAAGACATGATCATAGCCTGTCTGTGCGCGGAAAGTATAGTGAGCACCTTCTTGAGTATAATTGCTGAGCATGCCACCCTCTGGAATATGGTGTGTGATGACCGACACAGGCACTTGGATCATCTCCCAAGTATCGTAGTCATAATCCCACTGCATCTCGATGGTTTCTTGTGTATAGTTGTTGTAAAGAAACCGCATCCTGTAAGAGTCAGCTTCCGTGTAGGCGCTTCTCTTATAATAGATATCCTCATATTGGAAGTGTGCGCTGGCAGTCCATCCTGGGAGGATGGTGGCTGTGGCATTGACGAATGAACGGATGTTGGTGCGACGTGAGTTGTTGAAGTTCATGTTCAACTCACGAAGGGGATAGTAAGCGGCATCCTTCAACCCGATTTCGGGATCTTGAAGTACAGGCTCGTACAACCCGATGTATCCTTCCATAGGAGCCTCGCTGCCATCTGCGTTATACATGCTCATGTAGGGCTGATAAGTATTGCGACCGCTCACATCTATATCAGTTATGTGTGTCTTGGCACGCTCGCTGATGATGTTCGTACCGAAAGAAGCTTTGAGCCACTTGGTGATATCCAAGTCACCACGATAGCTGAAGGTGAGAGCGTTGTTGTGCTCTTTCACGGCGCCTAAGTTGTCGCCTTTATAGTTCAGCACGACACTGGAGTTGAGGTATTTGCCACGGGTGCGAAGAGAGAGGTTATACTGCTGCAACACCTGCTGACGATCGTAGGCATCAGCCCACTCCTTGCGATAGTTGTTGTTAGCCATTCGGCTCAGTTGCGCGTTCATGTCGCTGTCGCTCAAATTACCCAAATAGTTGGCGGTAAGCAGTTGGGTAACAGGGCTGATGTTAAGACGAAAGACGTCGTATCTGTTCAGCAATTCGTTGAAAGAAGAGGCTCCTTTGGTTACCCATGGTTTCACAGCATATCTTTTCATCACTTCTGCTAAATCCTCACCAGTTCTGTCTGATTCGTCTTGAGCTGCTTGATCTGCAGCTGCCTTCAGTGCAGCCGCGTCACGCATGGAATTGAAGTTATATTTCTCCAACTTAATCAAGTCAGCAGCAGAGATCCAACCATAGTTGTCATAATTTTGCTTCTCACTGATGGTGATATCCGTGCTGAAATCCACCTCTAACTTCTCTTGGTTGGCACGCTTGGTGGTGATGACAATCACACCGTTAGAAGCGCGGGCACCGTAGATGGCGGCTGCCGAAGCATCCTTCAATACGGTGATGTTCTCAATGTTATAGGGGTTCACGGTCTCGATGGAACCTTCGATGGGCAGTCCGTCGACAACCACCAAGGGGTTGGTGCGTGCCTGGAATGAGCTGATACCACGGATGGTAAGGGCGTTCTCACCGCCACCGTTCATTCCGTTGTTGTAGCTCATCAAACCGGGAATCTGTCCTTCCAAGTTTTCAACGATGGTACCGGTGTGGCGCTCATCAAGTTTCTTTGAGCTGATCAGCTGATAAGAACCAGTGGCATTCTCGCGCTTGATGTTCTGATAACCAGTTACGAGCACTTCGTCAAGGATATTCTCATCGGCCTCCATCTTGACATAGAGGAACGGTTCTTTGGGAGATACGCGCACGGTCTTCGGCTTCATACCCACGTAGGTAATCTCCAGCACCGGCTCCTTGCCCTCAGTCAGAATGGTGAACTGACCGTCAAGGTCTGTTGACACGCCAGTGTTGGTACCTTTCAGCATAACGGTGACACCGGGCAAAGGCTCTTCGTTCTCATCGGTAATCATACCTGAAACGTTCTTCTTGAAGTATTTGAAATCCTTGGTAGCCTTTTTCAAGACGACAGTACCTTTCACGATTTCATACTCAAGACCGGCTCCCATGTAGAAGATGCGGTTGAGCAGCTGCTCGAGGGTAGCGTTTTTGTAGTTGCAGGTGACATTTGGCACACCCTGCAACACTTCTTTCTTGTAGACAAACTGATGACCAGTCTGTTTGCGCAGGTCTTTGATCACCTGCTCGATGGGAAGGTTTTTGTAATCCACGTTGTAGGTCTGCGCCGCTGCCGACAATGAAGAGAGCAGCATCACAGCCACGAGCGCGATGACGACTTGTAACTTTTTCATAAATGTGATTTTAAAATGTGGTTATTGTATAGGTTTTTACTTTTTGGGAGTGGAGGAGATTACCACCTTGCGACCGCGCTGGTGCAGATTGATGCCGCCTAATTTCTTGAAGATTTCCACCACTTCGGCAAAGCTGCCATAGCGTGGAATGCTGCCCATGAATACGGTGGCAGCCACCTGCTGATCGGCAAATTCATATTCGAAATCATACCACCGGCTCAGCGTGCGCATGATCTGCTCCAAGTTCTGATCTTCGAACACGAACACGCCACTGCGCCAACTGGTGACCACCTCGGTATCAACATTGCGGACGGTGGCGGCTGCTTCGTCCTTGTTGAACAGGGCTTGCTTGCCGGGAGTGAGCATCAGCTCGCTCTTGTTGCCGTTGACGGGGCGCAAGGAGATGCTCCCTTCAACCAGTGTGGTGAAGATGGTTGCCTCATCATCGTAGGCATGAACGTTGAACTCAGTGCCATAGACGCGCACTTCCTGTCCGCCGCTCACCACATAGAACGGTTTCTCGGCATTCTTTGCCACCTTGAAGTAGGCCTCACCCGTTACTTCCACGCGGCGCTCGTTGCCTTCGAAAGTCTCGGGGTAGCGCAGACGGCTGTCGGCATTGAGCCACACCTCAGTGCCATCTTCGAGCGTTACCTTGAACTCACCGCCACGAGGAGTGGTAAGATCATTGAAGGCGACGGCTTCTCCATTGGTAACTTCGGCGATAGCCTGTGTGTTCATCTGAACGTCGGAACCCAGCTCCACCTGCTTGCCGTTGTCGAGTGTAAGCACAGCCTGCGTGCGGCCGGGCATGATTTCCACTTTGGCAATGGTGGGTTGCTTCGTGTTTTCAGGCTGAACCTGCGACTGTATCCAATAATAGGCAGCACCGAAAATCAACAGCACGACGGCTGCCGCAGAGACAATCCTATAGATAAAGGCACTGCGGGCCTGCGACTTGTCGGCTGTTTCTTCACCGATGCCCAACCTCCGCTTCATATCATCGAGCGGACGGTGATAGTCGGTGAGCTTACTGCGCCGATACTCCATCGCCTGACGGTCGGTATCCATCAGCCGCTGATAGGCAGCCTCGTTATACTTGTTCTCACTGCGCCATGCATTGAGCACCTGCTGTTCTTCTTCCGTTATTTCACCGATCATCTGCTTGCATATCAGCCAAGTGATCAGGTTCTGCTCTTCTATTTGTGCCATAGTGGGGATTGTTAATTTTTAGAGGTGAGAGGTGAGGGGTGAGAAGCGAGAGATATGTATTGAGATACAACGCTCATTCATCATGCCAATATCTTAGTTCTATTCTCTCACCTCTCGCCTCTAACTTCTAACTTCTAAAAGCTTGCTTTTCACTTCGTCTGCTCCTCAATAGTCATTGCAGTCTTCTCTTCTGATGGACGGGATGCATCAGCGGCGAAGATGTTGCCGTTCTTGTCGATCATGATGAAGCGGGGAATGCCGGTGATGCCCCAGTCGGTGGAGAACTGCTTGGCAGTCTGCTTGTTGATGTTATACTGCGGCCACTGCGGTTTGTCGTTTTCAATCATTTTCTTCCACGCGTTCACATCCTCGTCGATGGAGATGCTGATGAACATCACCTTGTCATTGTCCTTGAAACGCTCCACGGTTTTCTCCATGAAAGGAATCTCCTTCTTACAGGGTCCGCACCAGGTAGCCCACACGTCGATATAGGTGAACTGGCCTTTGCAGATATCCTTGAGCTGCACTTGGTTGCCATCCTTGTCGGTCAGTGTGATGTCGGGTGCCGGGATGCCGCTCTTGGTCTTGTCCCAGGAGGCGATGACCGAAGCATACTTAGCGGGGACATCAGCATTCTCTGCACCGGCGAACTTCTTATATTCATCAAAGAAAGCATGGTAGTCACCGGAGTTGTCACCGAAGGTGAAGTAGTTGTATCCCACGGTATTGACGATAGAGCGACGGAGCGCCTTGTTGGTGACATACTGCTCTGCCTGTTGCATGATATCCTTGCAGTAAGGACCCATATCACCTTTGAAAGCCTGTTCGGCATCTACCTTGCTGAGGAGCTTGGTCAAGGAGAGGCCCGACCGGAAACTGATCATGTCATTGATATCTACATCCTTCAGTATCTCCACATATTCGGGATAGTCTGCCGGTTTTTTCTTCTCATTGTATGCCCTATCACTCAACAGACGGAGCTTCTGCTCCTTATACTTAGCCTCGTTCAGCGCGGTATAGTACTGTCTTGCCTTCTTGTCTTTGATACCCTTGAGCAGTGCCTTGACATCGTTGCATTCGTTGTCAAGCAACTTGCGGTAGTCCTCATAAGTGGTCTTGTCATTTGGATCCAGAGAGAAGTAACGCATGATGTTATACGCTGTGGCCATCTTGCTGACGACCGGACTGACACCTTTCATCTCTTCCTTGAAAGAAGCGGTGAAAGCACCGTTCTGATGTACGATGGTCACTTCCACGGTCTTACCTTTCACTAAATGAGCACCGAGCACGTTGCCATTGTCAATAGCAATCTCTACGTCTGTACTCTCACCGGGGATGTCGGCGTCGAAGGTAAACACACCGTCATTCACCTGTGTCTCCCGATATTCTCTTTCGAGGACATCATCTGTAGTAGAATACACCACGGTGATGTTCTTCAAATCACTACCGATAATCTTACCTTTCATCAGCTGTGCCGATACCAATACTGGCATGCAGAGCATGGCTGCCATCATTGTCCATTTGATTGTTCTAAAATGTTTCATATAATGTATATAATTCTTTGTTATCAAATGTTTTAGAGTAATCTTAGGGGACAGGCACATGACAAAGCCAGTCCCTGAAAGTATTTTTCACTCTTCATTCTTCACTTTCTCGTCTGTTCCTCGATGATATTTGCTGTTTCCTCGTTAGACGGGCGGGAAGCATCGGCGGCGAAGATGTTGCCGTTCTTGTCGATCATGATGAAGCGGGGAATGCCCGTGATGCCCCAGTCGGCAGAGAACTTCCTGTTGGTCTCACCGTTAATGTTATATTGCGGCCATGCGGGTTTGTCGGCATCAATCATTTTCTTCCATGCATTCACATCCTCGTCCACAGAGATGCTGATGAAATTCACTTTGTCGTTGCCCTTGAACTTTTCCACGAGCTTCGCCATGTGGGGAATCTCGCGCTTGCACGGTCCACACCAGGTAGCCCACACATCAATATAGGTGAACTTGCCCTTGGCAATATCTTTCAGCTGCACTTGGCTGCCATCGGGAAGATCGAGCGTGATATCCGGGGCAGGTGTGCCGGCTGCGGTCTTCTCTCTTGACTTCTTCACTTCCATGAACTGAGCATACATCTGGTCAACCATAGCTGCATCCTCGCCGGCAAACTCCTTAAAGCGCTTTGTGAAGGTCTCATAGTCGCCGGAACCGTCGCCGTAGGTGTAATAATTCTGTCCGATGATGCGCACCATCTGCTTGCGTACATTGGGGTTGGTCACTAATTTATTGGTATAATCCATCAGTTCGTAGCAATATGCCTCACAGTTGCCTTCCATCTTTGCCTTGGGCATGCTGATGAGTTTCCAGAGAGAGAAATTAGTCTGATAGTTGATATCATCGTTGATATCTATATCTTTCAACAAAGCTTGCACTTCTGCATTCTCGTTGCGGTCGAGTTTCTTCTCGTCGCAGTCATCGGCGATGATACGCATCTTCATCCAGCGATACTCAGCGTCAGCCAGCTTCGTGTAGTATTCGCGTTGATTCTTATCCTTGATCTTGGGCAGCAAAGCCTTTACCTTAGCGTTCTCCTCTTCCAACAAGGCGCGATATTCCGCATTGGTCTTACGGTTGGAAGGATCCATGGCAAAGTATTTCGACATGTCGAAAGCCATCGCTTTCTGGTTTACCAATCGGCAAACGGCTGCATTCGGTCCCTTGAACGTGGCTTCCAGTTCATCACCTTTAGCGGTAACATTCATCTCCACGGTCTTGCCTTTCACCAACTGTGCACCTAAAGTGCCTTTCTCGCCAACGTAGATACATACATCGGCAACAGCATCCGACATTTCCATGTCGAAGGTGAATGTGCCGTCATCTGCCACCTTCAGATCGTTATACTGCATGTTCATCATGTTGCCGTCGGGAGAGTAGCCAACGACCACGTCATCTGTTTCCACACCCACGAACTTGCCCTTCAGCAGTTGTGCCTGAGCCAGCAACGGCATGCACATCATGCCTGCCACTGCCATCATCTTGATTGTCTTGAAATACTTCATGTGAATAGATATTATTTTGTTTTTTTATCTGCTATACGCACGAGAAGAAAAAGTATGTAGTGAAAATATGTGAAATTTTTAAAAACATTTCGTTATTGTTGTTATTTTTTCTATTTTTGCAGACGATATCAAAAGATTATGGGCAGAGACGAGAGAATTTATCATGATTTTAAAGAGGGGAATATAAACACGCTGTATGCAGAATTCTATTCCTCGATGATGGCTTACGCTGCCCGCTTCCTGACAAACGAATACGCGATGATGGCTGAAGACTGCGTGCAGGAGTCAATCGTGAAAGCCTATAACACCCGCGATACTTTCGTTTCCCCGTCGCAACTGAAATCTTTTCTTTTCACTTGCATTCACAACGGCTGCGTGTCGGTGCTCAGAAGAGTATCCACGCATCAGGGATATACCGAACTGCCGCGCGAAGAAGTGGAGCAGGAAATCTCTGCATCGCTCATCGAACAGGAGACCATCGACATGCTGCATGCCGCCATCCACGAACTGCCCGAGAAGTATCAGCAGATTTTCGAACTGAATTTTGAGCAGGGACTGAAAAACGAAGAGGCTGCGCGGCTGCTCAACATCTCCTTGAACGGATTCAACAAGCGCAAGGCAAAGATGATTTCATTGCTGCGCGAAAGGTTCAAGGACAACGAGATGATGCAATTGCTCATCACGATAATGACTATCTGAGAGGGCGTGTTAAAAGAAACCACAACGGATTTCACGGATTAAACAGGTTATTTTAGTTCCTGGCTATCAGCATGACTTAAATCCGCAATATCCGTGAAATCCGTTGTTTTTATATGAATATCTGTATTTTGAAACACCTTCTTCTAATATTCTTGATTGTTTACGAAGATAGGGTTTGGAAATGGCGACGAGGATTACTCTTCGCGCTCACGATACCAGTCCATGTATGCCACATAATGGGCTGCATTGTCGGTCTGTCCGGGGCGCGTCTTCTTGATAAACTTGGCTGGAACGCCGCCCCATATCTCTCCCGGACCGATCTTCGTGCCGCCAACCACCAGTGCACCGGCAGCAACGATGGAACCCTCGCCCACCTCACAGTTGTCTAACAGCGTACTGCCCATACCTATCAGGGCATGATCGTGGATGGTGCAGGCATGCACCGTGGCATTATGCCCGATGGTCACATCGCTGCCAATGTGCAGCGGACCAATCTTATATGTAGTATGCAGCACCGCCCCGTCTTGCACATTGGTGCGGTCGCCGATATGGATGTGGCACACATCGCCGCGCACCACGGCGTTGAACCATACCGAGCACTCGTCGCCCATCACCACTTCGCCCACTATCGTGGCGTTCTCACTGAAATAACAGTTCTTTCCCCAAACCGGCTTCAAGCCGTTCACTTCTTTTATCAATGCCATATTCTGTTGTTTTATTTCATGTTACATGTTCACATTTTAGAGGTTAGAGGTGAGTAATTAGAGGTGAGAGAATAGAACCGTGCTATTGTCTTTGAACATAGAGCCTCATATCTCAGAACATTTCTCTCACCTCTGACTTCTAAACCTCTGACTTCTCACTTCGAACTTCTCACCCCTCACTTCTCACCCCTTGTCTTATATTCCGACGGAGTCATGCCGGTGGTTGCCTTGAAGCACTTGCTGAAATACTTCGGGTCGGCAAAGCCACATTCATAGGCTATCACCGAAACGGGCTTACTTGTGTTAACCAGCAACTGGGCGCTCTTGCGTATCCGCGCCTCACGCATGAACTCCATGGGCGTTGTACCCAACAGCACCTTCACTTTGCGATGAAGACCAGTGCGGCTCACGGCACATGCCTGAGCCATATCGTCGATGGATATATCGCTGTTGCCTAAATTGTCTTCCACAAAACCCACTAATCGTTGCATCAAGGCATCGTCGGTCTTGTCTATCGCTGGTGCCTCGCTCACGCGGATCGGCTTTGGCTCTTTAGCCGGTTCTGACTTCTCAAGCAGTGCCAGATACTTCTCCAACATCTCGTGCCGCTGCCGTTTCAGCTTGCGGATATAATGAACCGTATAGGCAACGGCTGCCGCAAGAGCCGAAATCATCAACACCATCAGGAGCAATGCCCATGTGGTTTCCCAGAAAGCCGGTTTCACAATGATGACAAGTGTGCGCTGGTTGTCGCACCACACCCCGTCGCTGTTGGTGGAACGGATGTTCACATAATAGGTGCCGGGCTTCATCTGCGACATGGCTATGCTGTGGTTATGACCGAGATAGGTCCAAGGACGGTCACCATCCTCTCCCATGCGATAGGCATATACCACGTGGCGCGTGTCTTCGTAGTCGAGAGCCGCAAACCAAATGGTGAGGTCACGTTCATGCGATGAAAGTCTGATGGTGTCGTTACGCCCCTCGGCATAATCTATGGAGCTTCCCTCTTTCGAAACACCCGTAACGACGATTGGCGGGGTGAACGAACTGGTTTTCAGCTGGTTCAAGTCGATGATCATCACGCCCTCCTCGGTGCCGAAAGCCCATCTGGTGCTGTCCATCGGCACGGGAGCCGCCACCGAAAAGTGCGGATTCTCCTTCATCAGGAACGTGTTGATGTCGGGATGTTGCGACTGTCCGAGCCTCATCTCCACCAATCGGTTAGGCGTGGTCACCCATAAAGAGCCTTTTGCCTGTATCATCATCCGCGTGATGTCGGTGGGGAATCCTGTGGAAAGGTCGTAGTGGAGGAAGTCGAGCCGGTCGCTCGTCAGGTCTTGCGTGAGTATTTCGTTCACTCCGCCATCCTCTGTCGTAATGAAGATGCGCCCGTCGCTCACCTGAATCAGGTCGGCAATGGCACTGCTGCTGATGCTTTCCTTGCGGTTGGCTTCGCGCTGGTGCTTCTTGAAAGTCATCTTTTTGAAGTCTTTTTCGCGTGCGTCGCCAATGTAGAGTCCGTCGTATGTTCCCACCAAAAGCAAACCGGAAGGCAACAAAAGCAACGAACTCACGCCCACGTCACGACCTGCCGTCCAGCCTTTTAAGTCGTTGGCGGCATGGGTGAAGCGCAGTGTCGATGCCTTCGGATCAGCCACGCAGCACAGCCCGCCATGCCGCGTTGCCACCCACAACCGACCGTCGGCATCGGCGGCAAAGTCGTAAACCTCGTTGTCGCTGAGCGAATACGGATCCTTGTCATCGTGCCGGAACTGGTCAACCTGATAGTTTCCGTCTTGCTGAAGGTGCAAGCGGAATATTCCGTCTTTCTTTGTTCCTAACCACAAAGTGCCGTATTTATCGATGAAACTGCTGTAAACGGCTGCCCCAAACGGCTGCCACGAGGTGCCTATGGTACCGTCGTGCCCAAGCCAACCCAGGGGGGCGCCGGTTCTTGAGAACACACTGATGTCGGCTTCGTTGCGGGTTGTGACGAGCAGGCGCTGTTGCCGGTCGATGATCAGGCTCCTCACTTGGTCGGGATGATGCAGCGGCAATTGCCTGAAGCGCTGCGACTCGAATGCCAGTCGGCACACCACACCGTCGCGCAGGAACCAGATGCCGCCCTGTTCGTCATAAATAGTGTTGTTGATGTTACCTATCGCCTCGCCGTTGTTGTAGGGATAGAGCCGAGCGGGATTGTCAGCGTATGCATAATAGGCATCACCATTGTCAGCAAAAAACCACAGTGTTCCGTATTTGTCGGCATGAATGTTGAGGTCGTTCATGCGCACACCCTCAATGTTGACAATATGCTGCAACTGCCTGTCGGCCATGCTCAGCCTGCCGTCGCTGCCTAAGAGCCACACGTTTCCGTGTTTGTCTTGCACAACTTTGCTTACCTTCCACGTCACGGCGGTCGTTTCCAGTTTCTTTCCGTCGGGTGATAGCTTCAGCAGTCCTGCTTCCGTGCATAGCACGATGTTCTTGTCGTTCAGTGTGGAATAGCCTTTCACGGGGGCGGTCAGCAACGGATGGTTCCAAGGGCGGGGCTGCCCTGCCCTTTCATCATACATCCACAGCTTCCCGTCGTCGCTCACCAACCATGTAAACTGCTCTGTACTGATCACTCGCCAGAACGTTTGGTCGAAACGTTTGAACACATTGTCGTGATGAAGATAGGTATGTTGAGAAGTAAGCACCCACGACCGTTGCTTGCTGTCGCACATCACGGTAAGACCGTCGGTGGGTTCATGAGTTGCCATCAGCTGTATGCTACGCGTGGGGCGGGCATCCTGCAAGGCAAACATCAGACCGTCGTCGGTGAACAGCCACGTGGTGCCGCATGGCAGCGGGCGCAACTTGCTGATATGATAGGTCTTTCCATGCTGCCGCTCATAGTCAGCCATCACGTCGATATAGCGATAGCTCTGCATGTCAAACAGGAAAACCCTTCCGCCAACGACACACCAGATGGAGCCGTCGCTGCTCGGATACATGCTCGTGATGCGGTTCGACGACATGTTGATGCCATCGCCGCTGTGCGACTTGAAGTTTCTGAATTCGTATCCGTCATAGCGAAAGAGGCCGTCGTTGGTGGAAAACCAAATCATGCCCTGCCCGTCGCGCACGATGCGTGACACTTTCGAGGTTTCGTTGTTGAAGTCTTCAAACGTGGTCAGCCTGTAGCGGGTCTGCCCCACCACACGAATAGCGGTCAGTGGAAGCAGGCAAAGCATCAGCAAAAGAATATATCGGCCACCTCGGTTCATATAACGGATGATTAGTATACTTGTCGGACTGCAAATGTACGAATTATCCTCGGAACGGCAAAACTATTCGCACTAAAAAACATAAACGGCAGAAAAAAGCACCGTTGCAGAGCACTTGCACAATAATCCACCACATTGAAACGAATTTCCACTTGTATTTATGGAATAATACGTACCTTTGCAGCCAAATAAACCGTAACAAATCAAAAAACAAACCATAGCATGATGAAAAGTTTTTTTCTCTCAGGATTATTGTTTACCACAGTTGTGCTCACTGCCACAGCACAGAATATCGACTTCGATTTCCCCGGTCGCCAGACCGCGGAGGTAACAGAACCCAACTACATTCCGTGGCCTGTACCGCGCATCGAAAGTGAATCAAAGACATTAGACAACGGCATCACCATTACCGTATCGGCTGCCGAAGGAGCATCAGCTGTGGGTTCAACATGGAACAAGCAGACGGTGCAGTCGGGATTGAAGCTGGTGGGCGACGGCATCTTAGCCTGCAACCTGGAAGACGGCAATATCGTGAAAGTAAACGGTGAGCCTACAGCCATCGTGGTGACTATAGAAGGAATGACTCCCGGACATCATACGCTGAAAGCCTACCACAACAACACCGACAAAAACCAAACATTGCCCGACATCAAAGCTGAGGTTAACGGAACGGTTCAGCAAACGGGCATCAAGTATTCCACCAATGCCGACGGGCTGAAGATGTCTGACGTGGGCGTTTCGTTTGTGGAGTTCGATGTCACGGAGGGAGCATCCGTCGTGGTGCGCTATGTCACTACCCCCGAGGCTGATGTGACTTACTCCACCACAAGCATCACGGTGAACGGATTGGAGTTCGATGTGATGCCGCCATCAACGCTTGCCATGGACCCGACACCTGAGAACCACGACTTCCATGCCGACGGTGACGGCGGGAAACTCACCTTCGAGTGGACACCAGCCGACATTGCCGTGAGCCACCGGCTCGTGTTTGGCACCGATTCAATGGATGTGGCAAATGCCACGGCATACCAATATGAAGGCTCAGAAGCCACTTTCACGGCAGAAGGACTGTCTCCGTTAGTGCGCTATTGGTGGCGCGTGGATGAAGTGGATGCCGAAGGTGTCACTCACAAAGGCATTGTATGGACTTTCCAACCGCGCCGCCTGGCTTTTCCGGGTGCCGAGGGATATGGTCGCTACGCCATTGGCGGGCGCGGCGGCAGTGTTTATCACGTCACTTCGCTATCCGACGACGACACGCCAGGCACGCTGCGCTACGGACTGACAAAGGTGAGCGGTCCACGAACCATCGTGTTTGATGTGGCTGGAACCATTGCCTTGAATTCGAGACTCACCATATCCGACAAGTTTGTAACCATTGCCGGACAGACAGCACCAGGTCGCGGCATCCAACTGCGCAACAAATCGTTTGGCATGCAGAGCGACGGCATCACCCGTTTCATACGTATGCGGTTAGGCGGTGCCGACAACTGGGACGGGACAAGCCCCAACGAGAACACATCAGACGGCATGGGCATGACCGGCAACGACCATAGCATCATGGACCACTGCTCCATTGCATGGACTCTCGACGAAGGATTCTCTTCGCGCAACGCAAAGACCATGACCCTGCAACGCACCATCATCAGCGAAGCACTCAACTATGCAGGACACGCCACTCAGTATGAGCGACAGGGACATCATGTGGAGCACGGCTATGCCGCCACCATCGGAGGCGGTGAGATGGGATCGCAGGTGGGCTCGTATCACCACAACCTGCTCGCCCACTGCGAAGGCCGCAACTGGAGCATATCCGGCGGGCTGGACGGTGCAGGCTACTACGACGGGCATCATGACATATTTAATAATGTGGTGTACAACTGGGGCGGGCGCGCCAGCGACGGAGGCACGCACGAGCTGAACTTCGTGAACAACTACTATAAGAAAGGACCTGCCACAACGCAGAACTACCTGCTGCGCCATCAGTTTGAAGGCGTGGGCAAAGGCACTCAGCGAGCATACGTAAGCGGAAACATCCGCGAGGAAACCAACGGAACGAAGACCCAAGACAAGCTGAACACCACCTATCGCTATGAAACGTCAAACGGGCAGGTGCTCGACTGGGAGCCTTGGAGCAGCGAACCGTTCTTCCCTTCGTATGCCAACGTGGAGACTGCCGAAGCTGCTTTCAAGAATGTGCTCAGCGATGTGGGCTGCAATCAGCCCGAACTCGACAACCACGACATACGTATGGTTGACGAAACCCTGAACGGCACGTATTCAGTTACCGGCAAATACACCAAGAAAAAAGGACTTCCCGACTGCGAGAGTGATGCAGAAGGATTCGGCGGACTGAACATTATTGAAGCGCATCGCGATGCTGACTGGGATACAGATCAGGATGGTATTCCCAACTGGTTTGAGCTGTTGGCAGGCACAAACCCGGATATGGCCAACAACAACGATGACCGCGACGGTGATTTGTATACCGACTTAGAGGAATACCTCAACTGGATGGCAGAGCCAAACTTCATCGTCAGCACCGGTGAGACAAAGACCATCGACCTGAAACCATACTTTGCAGGATATAAAGAATTCACTGCCACGGCCGAAGGCGCAACCGTGAATGGCAACGAGCTCACCTTCAATGCCACGACAGGCGGCTTGAAAGTAGTGAATGTAACTGTCACCGAAGACGGCATCTCATTCACACGACATTTCCATTTTGCCGTACAAGGGGGCGAAACAGGCATCCATGAACTGCAAAATGAGCATTCTGCCAATACTGATACGGTATACAACCTGACAGGTCAGCGCCTTGACAAGCCTCAGCGCGGCATCAACATCCGGAACGGAAGGAAGTTCATCGCGAAATAAAACAAGGCTCACATCAAAACTCTACTATTTTTAGGAGTTAAGGAGTGAAGGAGTTAAGGAGTGAAGACAAATGATATCCGTTGTTTTGGCATATAGCTTTTATTAGCTAAACTATCGTCTCCACTCCTTCACTCCTTTACTCCTTAACTCCTTGAACTATTCAGGCTAACAACTCAGAACGACAGACTCACACCAACCGACACCGTGCCGCAGAATTTTCTTTTGGGGAAGTTGTGAACAGGTTTGCCCTTCAAACGGATATTCCTGCGACTGTCATACACACTGTAGTCCGACAGTGAATATGCCACATAGAAGAAGCCCGCTCCCTGCTTGTAGCCTAACGACGCCTTCATGCGCCAGTAGAACCACTTGCCGCCTGTGTTCTTCACGCGCACGGTGGGGACGGTATACACATGAAAGCCGTCTTTCTGAGCCGGTATCTGGGCAATGAAATCGGCATCGGGAACGTCTTCCGACTCATTCACCGGGACACTGAACATCAGTGCCGGCTCCACTTGCAACAGCACTCCGTCGCCACGATCGGTTCTTTTGCTGAGCGGCAGTACGGGCGTGCGGAGGATGAGCGAAGGAATCAGACTGAAGCGCATGATGTCGTCAGGGTCATAATCGCTTTCGTCGGTATAGCTCTCCATGAGATAATCCACTAACGACTTGCCATTGTATTCATTATCCATCAGCACACTGGCACCTACTCCCATGTAAGGTGTGAACATCCGCGCATAGCCTATCTCCATATTCCAGGCATCCTGCGAGAATCCTAATTCGATATGTCCGTTGTTGCGCCATGGTTCTTCGCCTTGCGCTGATGCCGACAGTGTGCCGAAGGCCAACAAGAAAAGGATAAAAAAGATGGTCATCGCCGTTTATTCATTGTTTATTCGGATGTTCACATCCAATGTCTGTTCTATGATACTGATGATTTCCAGCAGATTGCTGCGCGAGGAGTCGGCCTTGAAATCGCCGCTGAGCCGTTTCGAGACATTGCTGCAGCTGAGCTGGAGGGAATAGAATTGCGAGAGGTCACTGAGCACACTGTCGATGGGAGCATTGTCGAAATGGAACATGCCCGTAGCCCATGCGGTCTGGTTCACCGATCCTGCCTCCACCAGTTTGGGGGTATTCTCACCCTCTGTCAGCCGTGCCTTCATGCCACGCGTGAGCACCAGCCCTTGCGATTCCCCGCTTTTCGGAGAGAACCCCACCATTCCCTCGGCCACATAAACATCCGTTGTGCGTTTCAGGTGATGCGATGCGCCCATCTGCGAAGTCACCATGAATTTCGTTCCCAACACCCTCACGCGCGACAGTTCGTTGCTCACGGTGAAGGGATGCTGCTGGTCGTGGGTTACTTCGAAATAGGCATTGCCGCTGAGCGCCACTGCTCGTGGTGCCGATTTCTTGTATGTGAGGGTGGAATGAGGCGACAGTGTCACGCGTGTCTGATCGGTAAGGATGAATGTCTGCGCACTATCTCCTGCTGCCAACAGCATTTCCTGCTCGCCGCGCAGACCGAAATAGGCTATGCCGACTGCAACCAACACCAACAGCGATGCAGCGACGGCTGCCCAACGGTGCATCTTCACCGTGCGCGCAACAGGCATTCCTGCCCGTTCTTTCACACTGCGCAGCGCGCGTTTCGTGTCGATCTTCCCTTGTTCATAATATTTCACTACGAAATCAAGGCTTTTGTCTTTCAGGTCATTCATATAAATAAGATTGATTGGGGTAATCTGGTTCATAGGAATATGCGTGTTCAGCAACGCTGTAGCCGCCCACCACGCCTAAGCCGCCTGCCACATTGTTCAGTGTAGGCGATAGCGGAGCCAGTCCGTATTCACCCAACCAGTTGTTGGAGACGTCGTTGAGCGACTTGATGAAACGGTAATACTCCTGCGATATCTTATAAATCTTGAACACATAGCCATAGGAAATGATGTCGCGCCCCCAAGCGTATGAAAGAGGCGACATGTTCAGGCGCAGCGTATACTGGCTGCCGTTGAAGAGATTGTCGTTGAAGATATAGAAATCGTTATAGAAAGCATTGTCATACTCAAAGAAGTCGTCGAGCGTGCTTATCGGATTCAGCGCAGGTTCATCATCCACGTTGATGGCTGAGCCATGGCGACTGTAGACGGTGTATTCCTGCCACTCATCATTCAGCTCATCATATCGCACTTCTCTCTCATTGCAGAAGAAGTCGGCACTTACGGCATAGTAGTCGTCACTTGCGGGATCGCTGTTCAGCGCAATGCGATACTGATCGTAATTCATATCGTCGCGGCGCACGGGGATGGCATTCCTGAACGCTGCCACGTCGGGCATGTCGGGAATCACCGTTTCTGCATGGATGTCGGCATACCCTTCGGCTGACACCTCAATGCTGATACGGTCGCCGGAACGGTTAGCACCCACCACGTAATAACTGTTCTTCGGCACATAGTCGGTGTTCTCACCAGCCTGGCTCACCATGCGCTCCTCGCCATTCACGCGGTAGATGATGCGGGGATTGCTTACGACCACCTGCTCATGCGAGGTGTTTCTGGTTTTCTTTGCCACGGGAACGCTGGCACTCAGGTTGATGATCGTGGTGTCGTGCTCCGTATTTGGAAAACAGTAGAGCACCATTTTCGGATTGCTGTTCAGCACTTCAATGTCCATTTCGTTGCTGCAAGCGCACAGCAGCGCGGCTGCGCAGCATATCATTATCTGTATTCTTTTCTTCATCTTTTTGTATTCTCGTTTATTGTTGAAATAGAGGAGATTTTTAGAGGTGAGAGGTGAGTTTATTAGAGGTGAGAGATATGCACTGAGATACAATGCTCTGTTCTTATCTCTATATCATAGTTCCATTCTCGTGCTTCTTGCTTCTTGCCTCTTGCTTCTAAAATCAAAACCTAATCGTATAGCTTGCCGTCGGGATGATGGGGATGAATCCCCTACCCTTCAGGTATGTGCTGCCGTCCTTTTTTGTTTTCAGTTCGGCATACATGGTGTTCAGTCGGCAGTAGGCATTATAGATACTGATGTTCCAGATGCGCTCATGCCCGTGCTTGGTGGTATGGTGAAGGTTGAACCCGATGTCTAAACGATGGTAGTCGGGCATGGTCACGTTGTTGGGCTGCTCGTAATTGTAATCCATGTTCAGCAGGGTCAGCTCCTCGCCGTCTACGGTGATGGAGGTGCCGTGATAGCCGTCGGGGGTATACGGCATGATAGTATAATGTGTAGGCATGGTGGTATGATAGCCGGTGTGATAAGTCCATCCGGCATACACCTCTGCCTTGCTTCCCAGTTTCATGCGCCCCGTGATGTTCAGCTTGTGGCGATTGTCAAACTTATCATAGAACCAGTAAGGATAGAAGTCTTCAAACTTTCGCTTGTTCCATGAGAGCGTGTAGGAAGCATTCACGTCGAAGCGGCTGTCTTTATACTGCACGTCGGCCTCCACTCCATAGAATTTCCCCTTGCCTTCCATCACGAAATAATCCCAGTGCTTGGCGGGAGGCGTGAGCGAATTATAGTTGGTGTATTGCAGCATGTGGTTCGTCAGCTTGTAGTAGCCCTCCACTGATGCGAACCATCGCTTGCTCAGCTGCGAATAGATGCCTGCTGCCACCTGATAGGAGTGCATGGGGTGCAGGCGCTTCGTGGTTGGCACCCAATAGTCGGTGGGCATACTCAGGTAGGTGCTGCCCATACGGTGGATGGTCTGCGACATCTCGGTGAATGCCAGCTTGATCGACGTGCTGCTGTTTGCCTGATATTTCACGGCGGTGCGCGGGTCTACCAGCAGGAAACTCTTGCCCGTGATGTGGAAGAGTGTGGCATGCACACCTGCATTCAGGCTCCATCGGTCGCTCAGCCTCATCTCGTCTTCCGCATAAAGGTTCACTTCCTGCGCATGCTGGTGGTTTCGGCTTGCCGTTTTCACCGAATCCATCTGTTCGTCTTCATAACCAGAGAAGTCGTGACGGCTCTGCGTCTGCGGACGGAATTCATGCCACGTCATGTCTCCACCGAAACGGATGTGGTTCCTCGTATTAGGACGGAAGTCGAAATCGGCACGCAGCGTGCCGTCGTAGATGGTGGAACGGTATTTCCGCTCGATGTGATCCACGTTCATGGCTCCTTTCGTGCCATAGCGCCAGTCTGAAAAATACTCATAGATGCTCCGGTTGTGAGTGTATACGGCACTGAAGTTGGCAAAGAGATTGGGTTTGAGCTGGTAGTTCCAGTTTAGTGCCATGTTCAGGTTTCCCCATGAAAGGTGGTTCTCATCGTCTTCAATGTCGTGGTATCCTTCGGTTGTATACTCCGTGTCGTCCCAATAATAGGTGTTCTTCATCATGTCCTTCGAGGAGTAGATGCTGAAATAGGCACGGCTGCGGTCGTTGAACACATGGGTGATCTTGCCGTTGATGTCGTGAAGGAAATAGTGTATCTTGATGCGCTCGTCGGCTTTCTTGTTCACGAAATAGAACACGGGCTCAGTGATCACGTCAAGCCACGAGCGGCGGATGCCGAAATTGAAGCTGGTGCTGTAATGTGCCATCTTTCCGCTTTCCACCAACTGCCGCTCGCGCTTCGTCTTCACAGGGCCTTCCATCTGGAACCGGCCGTCAATCAGTCCGATGCTGTACGAACCGTGATAGTTCAGCATGTCGCCGTCGTTAGTGCGCACGTCGGTCACCGACGACAGCCTTCCGCCGTAGCGGGCGGGAAATCCGCTCTTATAGAAGTCAACGTTCTTCACCACCTCCGTGTTGAAAGCCGAAAACAGTCCGAGCGCGTGGTTCACCGTATACATTGACGTGCCGTCCAGCAGATATAGGTTCTCATCATCGTTGCCGCCATGCACATAGAGACCCGAAGTCACGTCGATGCCTTCGCTCACGCCCGACGAGCGTTGCAGTGTTTTGATGAGGTCGGGCGAGGATAGCAGTGCGAATTCAGTGTTCAGGTCGTCGTGGGTGAGCGTCTTCTTTCCCGTCTGCGTGGTGAGCACGCGCGAGTTCAGGTCGCCTGTAACTACCACTTCGCCCAGCATGTTGTTCTCCTTCAGCTGTATGGTGATGTGGCGATCCCTGTCGAGCTTCACCTGCTGATGCCTGTTGTCAAACCCCACATAAGAAGCCTCCACGTCGTAGTGTCCTGTAGGCAGCGTCATACTGAAGAAGCCATAGCTGTTGGTGGTGGTTGCGCCGGCGCCATGAGCCATCACCGTGGCGTTGATCAGGCTCTCCCCGTTCTCATCGCGCACATATCCGCTCAGGGTGTGGCGCTGCTGCACACTCGCAGCTTGCTGCTGTTGTCCGTAGGTCGGCGCTTCACGCTTCTGCCTGCGCAGTGTCACATACCTGCCCTTCAGCTGCCACTCAATGCCAGTGTCCTTGAAAAGCATTTGCAGCGTCTCTCTTAAATTGCTCCCTCTTGTCTGGTCAACTGCCTTCTGTTGCACCAGCAGCTGCTCCAACGAGCTGTCGTAAACGAAGTTCACCTCCTTCTCCTTGCGCAGCTTCTCCATCTGCTGTTTCAGGGTGGCGTGCTGAGCGCACATCACCGCTGGCAGCAGGATCATCATCATCACTAATAGCGTTTTTCGTTTCATTTCGTTGAATCTCATTTTTCGATCTTTCTTTCTTCTACATCAAACGTTTTATTTTAGTTACTTTCTGCCTTTATGACCGAAAAATGAAAAATCCCCCCACGAACCCATCATTGTTTAACATCATTTTAACATTTAGCATATATTCGGTAACCACTCTGCACCCTCAAGAAGAGTGCCCCCATTGGGGGGCAGATATCATACAAATCTGAACAAATCTTACAAAAAAGAAAAAGAGATTTGAAAGATTTTGAATAGATTTGTAAGATTTCTCGCCGTAGGCGACTCTTTTTAAGATTCGCAGATAGGGTTTATTAGGCGGTGCTGAGTGGTTACACATATTCACATCTGCTCAGTGAATCGTCGTGAACCTCTTTTTGGAAACAATAAGCTGATCATCGTTCAGAATTCCAAAGACAAAAATCGGCTTAATGTCACCTTTCGCCATATCCTACTGATTACAAATAATTTACACAGGGTGACATTGAATCGTTCAATGTCACCACCAAGTCATTGAATCTTTACGACTCATTCGCGTTTATTTTAGAAGCAAGAAGCAAGAGGCAAGAAAGGCTACGGGTAGGCGCGTCAGCGGGAATGGCAAGAGATTACATTCGAGTACAAGTA
Organism: Prevotella sp.; assembly: GCA_017471245.1. GTDB lineage: Bacteria > Bacteroidota > Bacteroidia > Bacteroidales > Bacteroidaceae > Prevotella. Next base: position 313 of record JAFUVB010000020.1, on the reverse strand, counting down.
ACCAGCAACAAGACATTTGTCTTAACTCCTTAACTCCTTTACTCCTTCACTCGTAAATAATTGTTGTTCGCAAGCTATGTGACACATGATTTCTTTGGAAACGAATTGGAATTATTAGAATTAATTACGGCCACAAAAGTGGCCTTCCACTAATAATTTATGCGACTATCCTACAAATAATTATTATTGTAATTTGTGGATATAATTCGTTCTAATTATTCCAATTTGTTTCCGAAAAGAGATTTAGTTATTAGAAGCAAGAGGCAAGAGAATACATTCGAGTACACGCAATCTGTAGCAAGACATTTGTCTT
>JAFUVB010000005.1 GCA_017471245.1 Prevotella sp. | reverse complement strand
TGTCATCGAGGCCATCCGCCAGTCAACGGAGGGAAAGAAGAACATGCAGCCTGCCGACTGGAAACAACTCTATCGGGCCGTCGATGAACTGTACCCCACATTCCAAGACCAGTTGCTGAAGGAACTCGGCACCTTCACCGAGCAGCAGATGCAGGTGTGCTACCTGATGCGCATCGGACTCTCAAAGCCCCAGATTCAAAATATGACGAACCTCTCTCGCGTCACCGTCTGGCGATGGGTGAAGAAGTTCGACTGGGTGCTGGGTGGAGAAAAAGCGTTTTAGAATGATATTTCCCGAATTATGCCGGATTCTCGCTAATGTTTTGTACCTTTGCAGTCAAAATTGATGTCCGATATGAAATACAAAGAAATCGAAGATATATTCTCTGCCAAGAGAATGCAGAAATACGTAATGGCCTGTGGTGGCGATACTCGCAGGGCCATGACCCTCTATCGTTACAATCTGAAACTGTCCCAAGAAATGTATACGCTGATAAGTTGCTTTGAGGTGGCTCTGCGTAATCGGATAGACAAACAGATGGTAGCCCACCTCGGAAATGATTGGCTGCGTGACCTTGTTATGCCAGGAGGAAACTTTTATAGTGACCGTAGCGTGGAGAAAACCAAGAAGATTATTACCAATGCCTACAACGAACTACAGCATAACGGCAATTACTCTCATTCTAAACTTTTGTCTGCTATGGAGTTTGGCGTATGGAAGTATCTTTATTCCAACGCTCACTATCGTTTGACGGGCAGGGTGCTTTTGAGAGTGTTCCCCAACAAGCCACGTTCGACAGCCCAAACTCAGTACGACCATAACTATATCTTCCACGAACTGAACTTTATCAACAACATTCGTAACCGCATCGCTCATCATGAGCCAATCTGCTTCGGTAATCCTGTTGGCATCAATACCACTTATGCATTGTCACATTATGCACGCATGATGACCTTATTTCAATGGATGGACATTGATGCTCCAAGGATGCTCTACGGTCTCGATCATGTGGGCAAAGTTTGCAGTAAAGTGATGTGTATTTGAACTTTTTCAGTAGAAAAAGCATAAAAAGTGCCGAAAGATTTGGAAGTTTCAGAAAAACTTCTTATCTTTGCAGCGTTAATTCCTGGTAGTCCCTGAAGCAATTCAAACTATCAGGTGTTATTTTTTCGGAAGGAGTCCCTTTTAAGTCCCGACAGTCCCTGAGCAATCAAACTGCCGGGTATTGTTTTTTATAGTCATCCTCTCTGCTTCCCAATAGGTATCGATTAGAATCTGCATCCTATCCCTTCCTTTGATTTTCTTCTCCAACGTAGAGATTTCGGTATTATTGAAGGTCGTCCCAAAGACTGTCTTTGCAAACTCAGCACATTCCGAGCGGTCTTTATCCAGCAGTATGAAGGCACTGCACAATTCCATGAGCCGCTGATGACTGTAGAGCGAGTTCTTTGCGATTTCTACAGAAGGACTTGTTATCGTGCCATCGTAAACGAACTCTATAGCACAAGCCTTGATGGCATTTTGTTCCTCTTCATCATACTTCACTAATTGACCCAAGAACCAAGGCATCACCTTTCCAATAAGTTCCTCCTTCTGTAACTGCTCAACATCATTCATGCCTTCATCCTTTACCTCACTTTCAATTGTGTCTTCTGGTGCAACACATTCTTCCTCAACAACAACTGGCAAAACGGCAGGTCTAACCATGTCCATAAATCCTATACCAGCCAAAGCCATAGATGCGAATATGCCGACAAAACCGACAAGATACCAGTCGAGCATTGGCCCGTTACCAACAGACTCATGCCACAACATAATATATAATAGGTACGCCATGGAAACTGTCGAGAGTCCGAAACACACCCATTTACGCATGGGTGACTTAAAGCATGCTAACAATGCAAGAATAGCCAGAAACAAAAGCACTACTAATGCTACCAACCAAGGAAACGATAACGTAATCATAACAATCTTTTTACGGACTGCAAAATTACACAAAATATGTCATAACTAAATGCTGTTAACAATAAAAATCCCTATTTTAACATTAGGCCTTAACATATGCAAAGGATGAAATGCATGATGCGGATTGCGAATCTCACAGTTAAACTTTCTAAACGGCTAAGTATCGAAAAAAGATACTTATGGATGCTTATCACCACGCTCTATCTACTATCAGAAAAACTGTGCATATTTGCGACACGTCTTTGTAAGTTATTGATATTCAAGTTGGATTATTTTCGAGGAGGTGAAGTAAGAACAGACAAACAACGATAAGTAAATCATAAGAAAACCCGTATAAACACTGAGTTTGTGCGGGTTTTTCGGTTTGTGTTAATTATTGCATTTATCTTGGTTAATTGATATTTTTATTGTATTTTTGCATCAAATTTGTACCACAACAAAAAAGTAGATAAAGTGCAACAAAATATTTGGATAAGATTATAAACCAAGAATATAGGATATGGCAGCAGCAAAGTTTCAAATATCAAGAAAGTGCAAAATCTGTGGAGAGACCTTCATGCTCCGATAGCTATGACAATATGCGTGGATTCGACCCCGCATCTGAGGACGTTATGGACGACAACGGCATGAATCGCTATATGGATAATAACGATGAAGGAGGTTGGGATTAATGATTATTTGGAAGAAATATTGTAACTTTGCAAACGAATTGAGATATGAGACTACCTATTAACATAGAAGAACTGCTCAGCGGACGTGCTGTTGAAGGCGACCGCATAGAGTATAAGACAGGATGGAACCCTGATGCCATCTACCGTACTATCTGTGCATTCGCCAACGATTTTGATGAGACAGGAGGTGGATACATAGTAGTTGGAGTGAAGGAAGAAAATGGCCATGCTATAAGACCTGTCATCGGTGTTGACCCAGACCAAGTAGAGCCGATAGAGAAGGATATGGTAGGCTATAATAATCTGATGCGCCCATATTATCAGCCCCGGCTGTACATGGAAGAGGCTGACGGAAAGACTATTCTCGTCATCAAGGTTTTGCCAGGTGAGCGTAGGCCATATAAGGTGCCAGCCCAGATAACAGCTAAGCAGAAAACGTATAACTATTACATCCGCTATAACAGCAGCAGCATCGTGCCGAAGAACGAATACGAACGGGAATTGATAAACCTCGCCAATCGTATGCCCTTCGATGACCGTGGCAACGATGAAATTAAGCTGACAGACATCTCACCATTGCTCTTGCACGACTATCTGGTAAAGGTTAAGAGCAGTCTTGCCGACATCTCACTAACGGATCATATGAAAGATGTGTTGGAACAGATGGACTTATTAGAGGCTGTGCCTGAAGGATGGCGCATCAAGAATGTGGCAGCAATGATGTTCTCTGAACGGCCTGACCGTTTCTTCAAACAGGCTCAGATTGAAATTGTTCTTTTCCCTGAAGGCAGAGAAAAGAATCCCAATAACCTGATTGAGGTGGACCCCATCAGGGGCAGTGTACCGATGATGATAGAAAAGACGTTGAGCTATCTGAACACCAACATCATCAAGAAACAGATTATTAAGCCTAAAGACAGGGCGCAATCCATAACATTCTTCAACTATCCCTATCAGGCTCTGGAAGAAGCTGTTGTCAATAGCTTGTATCACAGAGACTGGACGATTCGGGAACCTGTTGAAATCACCGTAGAACCAGAGCGCATATCTATTCTCAGTTTCTCTGGGCCAAACCACACCATTCCGATGGAGGCGGTACAAAAGGGTATGTCGCTACGTTCACGGCGCTACCGTAACCGCAGACTGGGCGAATTCTTGAAGGAGTTAGACCTTACAGAAGGTCGAGCAACTGGCATCCCCACTATTCAGGATGAACTACAGGCCAACGGATCTCCAGCTGCAAAGATTGAGACGGACGAAGAGAGAACCTATTTTCTTATCGACATTCCCTGCCATCCTTACTTTATCAATAAGGAGACTACGACAGACTCGAACGTGGCTACTGATGGCAACGTCACCAAAGATGGCGTAAAAGGTGGCGTAAAAGGTGGCGTAAAAGAATTGACTGGAATTCAAGAGGTTATCGTAAAAGAAATGTTATTTGACCCATATATCACAACGAGCGAACTGGCGCAAAAGACTGGTATTAAGTTCAGGACTCTGCAACGGTATGTCTCTCAGCTGCAAGCAGCTGGTGTCATTATACGAGAAGGTGGTCGTAAGGAGGGCAAATGGGTAATCATTAACAAAGAATAATATGCCAAAGTGGTTTCATATAACGATTTCCGTATTGCTTGCGTTATTGGCTATCGGGGTTTCCATCCTGATATGCGGTGCGCATCATTGGGGGTATATCCCGTGTGCCGTCATCGCAATAGTGCTGTTTGCTTGCTTCTATGGACTCCTTCGCTTTTGCTTTTGGGCTGCTGCAAAGATAACTTTTGCCTATGCAGATGCCTTTCAAAAGCATGTCCGTCCTCGTATAGAGGTGGAGGCGATACAGAAATATATTGCCGAGCATCCAGTTGAAAAGCCAGTTCAGCAATCTCCCATTGAGGAAATGGCCGAGCATAACCAAATCCTTAATCAGGAGGAACGACTGCGTAGATTCATGGAGACTTGCAAAAGAGAACGTGAACAGTACATCGCCATAAAAGAAAAGGCTGACGAAGAAAAGTTGGCAAAGGTTCAGGCGTATGTGCGTCAAACTTTGATGCCCTTCGGCTTCACTGACGAAGAACTATTCCAAGTGAGCGAGTGTATCGTGTCCTTAGTCGTTCACGGCGTTGTCGTACCCACACTTCCGATCAAGATTGAGAAGACGGGCAAGAAGGAGCAACTCACACAACACGACTTGGCAAACCTCAGTTGGAACATTGCCTACCAGTACAACCTCCCGAACAAACTGGCCGCTCAGTTCGCGCAGTACACCTTCCCTGCCTGGTTCTGGAATACCACGACAGACACTCTGGCGAAGAAACTGAAGAACAGGTCCAACGACCTCTACATCAAGATAGATGAGAATATCATATAATTAAGTGAAATACAATAATCAATAATAGAAAAAAATGTCATTAGTAATAAGCGTTTACGTTGGTGAAGGCATCGTTTTGGCTGGAGATAGCCGGAGTTCATTCAATGCAGCATATAAAACCATCGGTAAAGACGGACACCCAGAAAAAGAAGTTCATCACCATTCGATACATGTTTCAGACACGACTTATAAAGTTTTTGTCACAAACAGCCACGTTGGAATCCTAACATGTGGAGACGCGTCGGTTTTAGGGATACCAATAGTGCAGTTTATAGAAAATTACATTCGACTGCATAATGAAGATGATGTTGATAACATAGCCCATTCTATAGGCGACTTTTTTCATGCATTAGATTCACATTTGAATACACATTTCATAGTTGCAGGGTATATTCAAAACGAAGACTCTACATTCGAGCAACGCGTTTACCAAGTTTTTACGGCAGAAGAAGTGGTGAATTCTCGGAATGAAGTTGGAAGACAAGGAGCTATATGGGATGGTATCACGGATATTTTAAGCCGACTTATGCAAAATATAGCGTACAAAGTTGAAGGAAAATACATAGATGGCGAGCCTGTAGAAATAATGTGGAACTTTTTTACACTCCAAGATGCTATCGATTTTGCTCAATATGCGATTAAAGTAACAATAGACACTTTAAAGTTCCAGAAGCGTGAAAAATCTGTAGGTGGCCCAATCGATATATTAGTCCTTAAACCAGGAAGTCATCAGTGGATTGCTCATAAAGAGCTGCATTTATAAGTGTCTAAGCGATAACATCCAAGATGGTTTATCAACGGATGTTATACATCATATTTGTACCAAGTATCAGTAACTTATTGATATTCATATATGATTAGATTAGAGGAGGTGAAGTAAGTAACCACAAACTCTATAGAATAGCGTGTAGCTCTCTTGGCTACACGCTATTTGTTTATTTCAGAAATAAACTAAAAAGCAGACTGCTTTCAGGTCTTGTTTCTGCATTAGATTACCGCCCATTCTAAGACGAGATCGTATTCCAACGCGTTTTGTTCTATAGTTTTCATCGTCTGAACGGCGACAGATAAATCTGAAATATCTGGTAATTAAAGCACTTAAAACAACTTTTTCTTGGGAAACGTGTAGAGAAGTGGATTATTTTCACTAACTTTACACCCAAATAACAAATCTGAAGACAGACAAGAAGTGTGTAGAAACTATTGCTGACTCTGACAGAGAAAAAGATTGAATAGACCTTGAAAGAATAAAACGCATCGCATGCAAACAAATAATGAACTGATATGAAAAAAGTCTTAATACTCACCCTTGCTCTCTTTATCACTATTTCCGTAGTGGTTATCCTTGGTAATGTCATTATCATCGGTGAGAAGTTTACGTCGGCATTCGGAACACCATATATCGAATATGTTTTCTACCTCTTGCTAATAGGACTCATCGCCTTCCTTGTCTATTATACCATTCTTGAACCGATGAAGCGCATCCACAATGCGCCCGAATTCCCCGTATTAGCAATAGAGGATAAAGAAGAAGCCATCTCTGACGATGAATACAGGAAGCGGCTGGTTAGTTTCGGAAAGAAAATCTGCGATAATTGTTATTATCTGAACTTGAAGAAAAGAGAAGCATATCAGACAGAGTTGAAAACCGAATTTACAGCATTGAGCACATGCCAAGACACAGAGCAGATTAAAGCATTTCTAAACAAGGAATTAAAAGAAAGGTATAAAGCCGTTGATCGCCAGATAATGAAGTACAGCTCGAAGGTCTTTATCATCACTGCCATATCTTCGAACAGCCTGATAGACACCTTGGCCACGATGGGGCTGAACTACCGAATGATTGCCGATATCGTGCGATCCTCAGGTTTTCGCCCGAACAAACTACAGCTTGTTAAGATGTACTATTATGTCATTTGCTCAGCCTTTTTCAGCTATTTTTTCCAGGGCGTATCCGATACTGTCGACGGATTAGTGGATAGCTTAGCTGATGCTTCCGACATGGATGTAACAGACGTTGAAGTACCAGATTTCGACGCATCCACTGTAGACTATTCTCAATATGTAAAGAGCCTCAACATCCCAGGAATCCCACTTGGTCCCCTCGCTGACGGTCTTGCAAATGCCGTCATGACCATTGCCATTGGCTATATAGCAAAGTATTATCTGCAAAAGGGATCGAAGGAACTGAAGGGAGTTAATGGCAGACGAATCAAGCTGAAGGCCAAGATGAAAGCACTGAGTCAAATACCGAAGCTTCTTGTTGAGGTTCCAGAGCATATCGGGAGTAGTGGACTTTCATGGGTGATGAAGGGTTTTGACAAAGCATATGAGAAGATGGCAAAGAAGAAATACCCCGATGACACAGAAGTCTTTAAAGCCATGGACGATTATGACAATGAAGGAGAACCCATAGAGAGAAAGCCTAAGAAAAAGGGAATATTCAACTTTTGGAAATGGTAACGCAAGGATTAAGGATATTGTAGCAGCTTTATTTTCATAATAAAGACACGACGATAGGTAAGACCACTGCGACCATCGCGTCGATGTTCCTCTTTTTTTATAAGGAGAATGATGGTGAAGAGGGCTGAAATCAACCCCTTATGACAAATGTGATGAATTAAGATACTTAACCTTACATGTAAATGAATAGAAAGAAAGATCCGATGGGGAGAGCCATTGCAGACTACCACAAGACGGGAACAGCAGAGAAACTCAGGGTATTCTCCCCGATGCTTGAAGATGACGAGATACCTTTACACGTGTTGTTCCGGGAATACGACAACATGCCAAAGACTGAGCAGACTGCTCTCGGAATGGCAAGGGGAAGGGTGCTTGACGTGGGAGCCGGAGCCGGTTGCCATACTCTCGTCTTGCAAGAGCGGGGATTTGACATCACAGCCATTGACATTTCGCCTTATTCCGTCGACACGATGAGAGAACGTGGAGTGAAGAATGTTCAGAGACAGGACTTTTTCTCTTTGATGCCACAAGAAACCAACACACTTCAAGGACAATACGACACCATCCTCATGCTGATGAACGGCATCGGAATCGTTGGAACGCTGAAGCGGATGCCCGAGTTTTTTCAGCACCTCGGCAGATTGCTTGCTCCCAATGGGCAGCTACTCTGCGACTCCTCCGACATCTGCTATCTGTTCATGGACGAAGACGGCAGCATTGACTATCCTGAGATCCCTGGCTATTATGGCGAACTGATATATCAGATGCAGTATAAGGACACGGTTGGCGATTCCTTTCCATGGCTCTATATCGATTCAGACACTTTGAAGACAACTGCCGATTTGTGTGGATACCAGGCAGAGGTGGTTGCCGAGGGCGAGCATTATGATTATCTGGCAAGGATAACGAGAAAAACTCCACAAGCGAAAAAAGAGATTCGCAGGATTGAAGTTGTCGCAGCCATTATTCATGATGACAATGGACACGTCTTCGCCACGCAGCGCGGTTACGGAGAAATGAAAGACGGATGGGAGTTCCCAGGAGGAAAAATTGAGGCCGGAGAGACACACGAGGAAGCGTTGCAACGCGAGATTATGGAGGAGTTAGACACGCATATTGCCATTGAGCGGTTCATAAAAACCATTGAGTGGGACTATCCCCAGTTCCACCTGACCATGCACTGCTATCTCTGTCATATAGAAGAAGGGACGCTTGCATTGAAGGAGCACGAAGCCGCCAGATGGCTGTCGCCGGAAGATCTCATGTCGGTGGACTGGCTTCCTGCAGACAAGGCCGTTGTCTCGTCAGCAGAATGGCAGAATGTATATCCACGCTAATTTTTCCTTTTCTTGCAACATTATTGTTTATTTACAGTCTTCGTTGTAAATTTTTTTGTATCTTTGCACACAAGACAAACATGTTGCTTATGAAAGTATTAACAATGAAGATAACAGCAGCCATATCTTTGGTGGCCGTTATCGCCGTCTGCCTGAGTTGTCAAAGCAACAGTTCGGGGCGTAAAGAGCGCATTGCCGTAGTTATATCCACACTGAACAATCCATGGTTTGTGGTGTTGGGGCAGGCTGCTGTTGACCGCTGCAAGGAACTGGGATATGAAGCCACCCTTTTTGACTCGCAAAACAATCCATCGAAAGAGGCCGAACACTTCGACAACATCCTTGCTTCAGGCTATCGTGCCATTCTCTTTAATCCCACCGATGCCGACGGATCGGCAGTAAACGCGAAGGCTGCTGCACGCGCCGATGTGCCAGTCTTCTGCATGGACAGGGAAATAAACGTGCCAGGAGCCTGTGTCACGCAGATTCTCTCCGACAACTATTCCGGCTGCATTTCACTGGGACAGTATTTCGTTGAGTCGATGGGAAGGAAAGGTAATTATGTGGAGATTCTGGGACTTGTCGGCGACAATAACACATGGGCGAGGAGCCGTGGGTTCCATTCCGTTGTTGACTGCTACGAAAACCTGAAGATGCTGGCTCAGCAGAATGCAGATTTCGACCAGAACAAAGCCATGGAAGTGATGGAGTCGATGATGCAGGCTCACCGGGATATCGATGCCGTGTTCTGCGGCAACGACGCCATGGCGATGGGTGCCTATCAGGCCATTCTCGCAGCAGGCAAAGCCAGCAAGATAAAAGTGTTCGGATTCGATGGTGCCGACGACTGCGTGAATGGCATTCGCGAAGGGAAAATCGAGGCTACCGGCATGCAGTTTCCAAAGACAATGGCCATCACAGCAGCCTCGCTCGCTGACAAATACATCAAGGGTGAGCGCAACCTGCCTAAGAAACTGCCTGTTGCCGTGGAACTCGTCAACAAGAAAAACGTATCCAACTATGGGCATTTCGGAAGAATCGACAATTGAAATCTACAAAGATGAAAAGAGCATATAAGATTATTATCATCGCCATCCTGATCATTGCCGCGCTATGGGGCGCGTTCTACACAGAGACCCTCACCGAGCGTCAGCAGCGCGAAAGGATGAACCAGTATAATCCGGAGCAGTTGGTGGAAGCCCTGATGAAGGATTCGTTGGAGACTCTTCACAAGAGAGCTGTCAGCATTGAAGAACTGGCACAGGGAATAGCAACCGACCATCCGTCGTTTGCCACGCACCACGGCAGCGTGTTGGGCATCGGCTCCCCCATATTCTATGTTGTAGAGGGAGCCTGTAACGGAATGAAACTGGGTGAAGACGGAGAACTGCTTGCCACGGTGGATGGGGTTCAGCTGACCATCCCCACAAAATATATCTTCGGGAACACTGCCCGCGACGCATCGGGCTGGTTCAACATAGACAATTTCAAGAACACCATGGAGTTCAATGCCGTTTCGGCTGCCATGAACGCCTATATAGGGAAGCAGCTGCAAAAGAACCATCTGCTTCAGATTGCCACAGACAGCATGGCAACAAGAAGGATATCGTTTATAGGAGCCGTCAGCGTGCCATCCGAAAGCAACCAGGTAGACAAACTCACACTTATCCCCTATCAGATAAAATGACAGAAGGAAAGATCATCGCAGAAGCTCGGGATGTGACAAAACGCTTTCCCGGTGTTGTGGCACTCGACAAGGTGAGTCTGCGCATCGTGGCGGGAAAGGTGAACGCCCTGGTTGGTGAGAACGGTGCCGGCAAGTCAACGCTGATGAATATCCTCTCCGGCGTGTACACTGACTATGACGGAGCCATTCTCGTGAATGGAGAGACGCGGCATTTCAGGGATGTGAACGATGCCCGGCGCAGCGGTATTGCCATTATTCACCAGGAACTGAACAGCATTCCCAACATGAACATTGCCGAGAACCTGTTCATAGGAAGAGAACCCATGACGCGCCTCGGGCTCATCGACCACAAACAGATGCATCAGGAAGCCCGGAAATGGATCGACCGGCTGCATCTTCAGGCAGATACCCATACGCTCATGGCCGACCTGCGAGTGGGACAGCGGCAATTGGTGGAAATAGCCAAGGCACTGATGCAGGATGCCAATGTGCTGATTATGGACGAACCCACATCGTCGCTCTCTGAATCGGAGACGGAGATACTCTTCTCTATCATCCGCGAACTCACGGATCGTGGCGTGGGCATCGTCTATATCTCACACAAGATGGATGAGATATGGCGGTTGGCCGACTTCGTAACCATCTTGCGCGACGGCAAGCTGATTGCCGAACTTGACATGAACGAGACCCGTCAGGATGAGGTCATCCGCATGATGGTGGGGCGAGAGAGAAAGGAATTCTTCGTCAAGGAAGAACATGAGACCGGAGCACCCGTGCTCGAAGTGGAACACCTGTCCTTGTTCAGCCAGCAACATACTGACAAGAAAATGCTCGACGACATTTCTTTTTCCGTCAGGAAAGGCGAAGTGCTTGGGTTTTACGGACTCATGGGTGCCGGGCGCACAGAACTCTTCGAAGCTCTTTTCAGCATGCATCCTGACACAACCGAAGGCACCGTCAGGATTGAAGGTAAGGAGGTGAGGATCACCCATCCTGAAGAAGCCGTTGCCTGCGGCATGGCATTCTGCCCTGAAGACCGCAAGCGCGATGGTCTGGTGCTGCAAATGCCTATAGCACAGAACATCACTCTATCCTCGCTGAAGGACTGCCTGTCGGCTGTCTGCACCCTTGACAGGCAGAAGGAACAGGGCATTGCCACGAAACTTCGCGAGCAACTCGCCATCAAATCGTCCTCGCTCACCCAGCCTGCCGCCCAGCTCAGCGGCGGCAACCAACAAAAAATAGTTCTTGCCAAATGGCTGCTCACCTCACCCAAGATCCTGTTCCTCGACGAGCCAACTCGCGGCATCGACATCCATTCAAAGAATGAAATATACCAGCTCATCGACGAGATGGCACGACAGGGTAAAGCCGTGGTGATCGCATCATCGGAACTGCCCGAGATAATCGCCATCTCCGACCGTATCATCACTTTAAGGCAGGGAAAGACAAGCAAGACATTCCTGCGCTCCGAGTTTTCAGAAGAATCAATCCTCAAAGCATCACTACCAGAATGAAAAAGATACTCTCACGATCAGTTGTCAAACCATTCATCGCACTGCTTCTCATGTGCGTGGCCATGTCGTTCCTGTCGGAGAACTTCACCACCACCGACAACCTTTTCAACGTGCTCCGACAGACATCCGTAAACCTCTGCATATCTGTGGGAATGACGCTGGTAATCCTGACTGGAGGAATCGACCTCTCGGTGGGTTCCGTGCTCGCCTTGTCTGGTGCCATTGCCGCAGGACTGTCGCATCAGGGATTCAGCCTTACGGCCATCGACACCTATGTGGGCATCACATTCTGGGGATGCTGCCTGGCAGCCCTGTTGGTGGGAGCCGCCTTCGGGTGCTTCAACGGCATACTGGTGACACGGTTCAAAGTGCCACCTTTCGTCGCCACGCTGGGCGTGATGACCATTGCACGCGGACTCACGATGCTCTACACTGGCGGATTCCCCATCACCGACCTGGGCGGCGGTTTCGAATATATAGGTACCGGCTGGCTACTGAGCGTTCCCATGCCCGTATGGATAGCCATCGCCATCATCCTCGTCTTTGCGTTCTGCATGAAAAAGACACGCACAGGTCGCTACATCTATGCCATCGGAGGCAACGAGCGTGCCACCCTGCTTTCCGGCATTCGCGTCAACCGCGTAGTCTTGCTGGTCTATACGCTGGCTGGAATCCTCTCGGCAGTGGCAGGAATCCTCGTCACGGCGAGGCTCGACTCTGCACAGCCCAATGCCGGAATGGGCTATGAGCTGGATGCCATCGCTGCCGTGGTCATCGGAGGCGCATCGCTCAGCGGTGGCAGCGGTTCCATCTGGGGCACTGTGGTGGGCGCCCTGATCATCGGTGTGCTCAACAACGGCCTGGTGCTCTTGGATGTATCTCCCTTCTGGCAGCAGGTTGTCAAGGGTTTCGTCATTCTCCTGGCTGTCATTCTCGACCGTGCATCTGCCAAGAAGCAGCTTTAAAACGATTGTGGCTGCGGCATATTCACATCAGCAAGGCATAAGCCACATTGCAACAGACTATAATCTCCATTGCATCTGACAGCAATTATGGTCATTCCGTTTCATCGTTTTTCTCGCTCCGTTTCATTGAAATGGAGCGAGAAAAGCGGCGCGATGGAGACGTAAATCAATTTGATTTGCTCGGTAAATCAATTTGAATTGAAAAGTAAATTAAATTAATTTGCATAGTAAATCAAATTGATTTGCAAAACAAATTAAATTAATTTGCTCGGCAAATTATATTAATTTACTGGAGCATACCTGAAGAATGGAGGCTCCAAAGAGCTGCTTTTCAGCAACCATTTGGGTACTTTTCTCCCTCCTGACTGTGTTTATTAAAAAAAATCTACTATCTTTGCACGCAGAAAAGCTATTGCTAAAGCTTCATTCCCACGAAAAAGAGGATATGAGTGTTCCAATCACCATAAGACAGAAAGAATTTGGAGAGTTGTACAAGAGCAACTATTCCAAACTGTTTTATTGTGCACTTGACATCGTGGAAAACGAGGAATGGGCAAAAGACATTGTGGGCGAAGTGTTCAGCAAGGCGTGGACGGCATACGAGAAACTGCGCGACACCGACGTGGCATCCTATCTCTACATATCGGTGAGAAACCGCAGCATAGACCACGTGCGCCGACAACATGCCATGAGAGGTTACCACAAAGTGTTTTTAGAAATAGAGCGTGAGTGGCACGACCATCACACCAACGAGACTGAAGACGACCTCCGGTATATGCATCAGGTGATATCCGAATTGCCGGAACGCCAAAAACACATCTTCCACCAGTGTTTCTTAGACGGGAAGCGCTATGTTGACGTGGCTAAAGAGATGCAGTTGAGCGAGTCGTCCATCCATAAATACATGGTAAAATCATTTGCATTTATCCGTGAAAGGTTTAAAAAACGTAAAATAGAATAACCGAACCACCATACAATTCGTTTTCAAAATAGCAACAGTTCCCATTCAAGACAAACAAAATGACAGAAGAACAACATCAAGGGCAAGCAACATCCATGAACAATCAGCATGAAGAAATGGATTTGGCACTGATTCTGAATAATCCGACAGATTATTCGGAGGAGGAACTGACAGCCTTTTTCGCAGACGCGCAGAACCGCTCCGACTATATGGCTGTGAAACTTGCCTGCCAGGCAGAGAGGCGTGCCATGACACCTGTTCCTGACGTAGACAAAGAATGGGAGCAATTCTCAGAGCAACATTTCGCAGCCCAAAAGGAGGCAATCAACGGTACTGCCGACAAGCACGCCCGTCTGAAATACCTGTTGGCAGCCCTTGGCGGTGCGGCTGCCATGCTGCTTGCCATGCTTGCCTATCAGCATCTCATGCCGAAAGAGGAGATCAAAGAACAGTTCATCGCCATGGAGTATGACGACAGTCCGCAGAACATCACGATGAGCATCAACGGAAAAGAAGAAAAAGCCGTTGCCCCACTCGACTCCATCTCCTTCTTCAAACGGTCATCAGAGTCGTATACAGCACAAAACCAGCGGGAGAATGCCGCGGCACCATCTGGCACGCGCACCCTGAAGACCCCACGCGGCATGGATCTGAAAGTGATTCTGCCCGACGGCTCCGAGGTTTGGCTCAATGCGGAGAGTTCTTTAGAGTTCCCCACATCGTTTGCCCAAAAACGCGACGTTATACTCAACGGCGAAGCCTACTTCAAGATTGCCCGCGACGAGAAGAAACCTTTCATTGTGAGCACCGACAAGATGAACGTGAAAGTGCTTGGCACGGAATTCAACTTCCGCCACTACCCTACGGAGCGCACACAGGTTTCACTCGTAAAAGGATCAGTGGAAATACTGAACACCGACAACACCCCGACAGCCATTATCCTGCAACCGGGCCAAGGAGCAAATATCGACAAGCAAGGAATCATCCACGTGCAACAGGTGGACACATACGCCGTGACACAATGGACCGACGGTTTCTTCTATTTCCAGAACCAGACACTGGTAACCGCCCTCCAGGAAATAGGACGGTGGTATAACGTGGGTGTAGTTTTCGAGAACACCGAAGTGGTCAACGAGAAGATTCATTTCAGCGCCCTGCGCAAGGAAACACTTCAGCAGACACTCGACAAACTGAACCAACTGCTCCACACGCATATCACATCAAAAGGAAACAAAATCATCGTAAAATAATCAATTTTCACATTCCAAAGGTAACCGATGCCGCTTTTTGTTCGTTTTTAAGCAAAATAAGTTATTATTTTTAAAACAACAAAAATAGCATCTATGGAGAAATTCTTAAGCCTAAAGAAACCCATGAGTGTGGTAATTGCCATATTCATGCTATGCTGTGTGTCGCTCAATATGAACGCACAGACGGCATCGAAACTTATCACATGCAAATGCAAGAACATGAAATTGTCGGATGCTTTGCGAGACATTGAACGCATGTCTGGCTACTACCGCGTACAGTTCACTTATTCTGACGTAAACGGAATGACCGTCACAAGCGATGTCACCGGTCTCACAGCTCCCGATGCAGTGAGGTTGCTGTTGGAAGGCAAGCCGCTTGAGTGCACCGTTCAGGGACAGTTTATATATATAAATAAGGTGGCACAGGCCAATAATGCCGACAAGGGCGGATCGAAGACCGTCTTCGGCGTTGTGACCGACCAGGATGACGAACCGCTTTTCGGTGCAAGCGTCCGCATAAAAGGCAGCTCCACAGGCACGACAACCAACTCGGAAGGAAAATTCCAGTTGAGAGTGAACAGCGAAAACGACATTCTCCAGATCAATTTCATTGGAATGGAACCCTATCAGGTGTCTGTAAAAGGCAAGAACCAGATTAATGCGAAGATGCACTCAGCCTCATCTGAACTTGACGAGGTGACGGTGGTGTCAACTGGTTATCAGCGCTTGAGCCGTGAACGCGTGACGGGTTCTTTCGGTTTCGTTGACTCCACCCGTCTGAACTCACAGAATTTCCAGAATCTGGAAGCTGCTCTCGAAGGACAGGTTGCTGGTCTGCACATCAACCACGTTAGCGACGGAACCTCCAATGCCCCCATCATCCGCGGCGTGGGAACACTTTCTGTGGATGTTGGCACACAGCCCCTCCTTGTGATTGACGACATGCCTACGGAAATGTCGCTCAACGACATCAACCCCTATGATGTTGAGTCGATCACCGTGCTGAAAGACGCTGCAGCATCGAGCATTTACGGCGCCCGCGCAGCCAACGGCGTGATCGTTGTTACCACGAAAAATGCAAAGAGTCCAGGCACCACCATCGCCGTGAATGCCGATTGGTTTATCACCGAACAGCAGAAACTTGATGCGCTGCATCTGATGAACACCAGCCAGATAATCGATCAGCAAACGGCAGTGTATAACTCATACATTGCCAACGCAGGCAGCACGGAAGGCTATTTCGATGCTCGCGGCACGAGCTACTACTCTCCGCTCTATCAACTATACCGCGACCAGGCTGCCGGAAAGATTAGTCAGCAGCAAGTGGAATCCACACTTGCACAGTGGAGAAACAACGACTACTACGATGAATTCATGCGCCTTGCATGGAGAACACCTGTCACACAGCGCTACAATGTGAACCTTTCGCAGCGTGCCGGCAAGAGTGCACACACACTTTCGTTCAACTATTCCAACTCAAAAGGCCAGAGCATCAGCGACAAGGGCTCCAACAACTGGAGCACTTACTTCCGCTCAGTGTATAAAGTGAACAAGTGGCTCACTGCCAGCGTAGGTCTGAATGCATCGTTCTCGGCCAGCAGCTCATCGCAGAGCTATGGCTATTCTTCGCAGGAACGCTACCTACGCATTCTCGACGACAACGGCAACCGCATCACCTATCCTAACGGAAACCAAGGCGGATATGCAGGAAGTGCCGTTAACCTCAACGTGATTGAGAACCTCGCCCATGCCGACAAGTACAAGCCCTTCACCTTTAATGTGCTCGACCAGATGGAAGAAAGCATCACGAAAAACCGTGGCGTGAGTCTTCGCCCCTATGCCAGCGTTGATGCAAAGTTCCTGAAATGGTTCAACTACACATTATCTTACCAGTATGAATGGTCGATGAGCAAGAGCCAGACTTTCGACGAGGAAAACTCTTATCGCATGAGAATGACTCACAATGCTATGATCGACACCAACGGCAACTCACTCCTTCCTGAAGGAGGACGTTTCTATCAGAAAGAGACAAGCCGCAACAACTACACCCTGCGCAACCAGTTGGGATTCGAAAAGGCATGGACCGACCACCGCCTGAATGCCATCATGGGTTTGGAATTCCGCCAAAACAAGGTTCCAAGAGATCTCGAACAGGTGATGTATGGCTATCATCCCGTGACACTGAAATCGCAGAACATTGATGCCGAAAGCCTCTCCACGACTGGATGGACCAGTGAGCTATATGGAAGAAACACAACTCTTTCCACATTGAACACAACCCAATATATCACCCGCCATCGCTATGCTTCGTTCTATGCCAACGCTGGCTATACGCTGATGAACAGGTATAACCTCACAGGAAGCATCAGATGGGACGAAGCCGACATGTTCGGACTGAAGACCAATGAGCAAAAACACCCGTTATGGTCGGTTGGTGCCGGCTGGACTATCTCCCAGGAAGACTTTATGAAGAACCTCTCGTGGCTCGACTACCTGAAATATCGCATCACCTATGGCATCAACGGTAATGTGGATCAGACCAGCAGTACCTTCTTCGTTGCAACTTATTCCAAGCAAACGAACCCCATCACCACCACTTATCTGAAATACTCCGACAACAATCTTCCCAATCCGCATCTGAGATGGGAAAAGACGGCAACGTTCAACACAGGTTTCGATTTCCGAATCCTCAACAATGTGCTGGGCGGAAGCATTGAATACTACAACCGTCACGCTACCGACCTGCTGGTTGAGCGCTCACTCGATCCCACCACCGGCGTTTCGGCACGCAAGATCAACAACGGCGAAATGAGCAACCGAGGTATTGAGTTCTCACTCAATGCCAATATCGTGCGCACAAAAGACTGGCACGTGGGGGCTAACCTGACCTTTGCGCTGAACCGCAACAAGATTATCGACGTGGATGTAGACGAAAACACGCTCGCAAGCAACTACGTGCTCTCTCCGCAGAACTACTTCATTCTCGGTGAAAGCTACAACACCGTATGGGCTTATAAGCTGGATCGCATACAAAACGGCTATCCCGTTATCAAGGATGCAGAAGGAAACGACATGGTGGAATTCGATGAGAATGGCGATGTGAAGTCGGTGACGCAGACTTCCACATTAAAAGGTGTGGAATCACTGAAGAAATGCGGAACCTTGACACCGAAATGGAACGGTGGACTGTCGGTGAACATCAAATGGAGAGATATTGAACTCAACGCCATGATGGTTTATTCGGGAGGTAACAAGATGCGCACTCCCACCCCATCGCTTACCGAAGGCGGCGGAAACACTACCGACGACCTTGACTCATGGAACGGAACCTCGGGCATTCGCCAGTATAAAGATATGTCAACAACCGCTCGCCAATATGCCGGAATCTTCGACAACTGGCTTGCCTACAGCGATGCCTACGTGAAGAGTGCCAACTTCTGCAAGCTTCGCAACATTAACCTTACCTACAGCCTGCCGCAGAGGTTCTGCAAGGTGATAGGTATACACAGCCTGCGCCTGCGCTTACAGGCAAACAACCTGCTCACATGGTCGGCTGTTGGCGACGATATCGATCCGGAGACCTACGGTTTGAACGGAGGCTCTCGCGCCATCCGCACACCGCGCTCCTATTCCATCGGTCTTTCAACCAGTTTCTAACAAGCACCAAACATATAATTACAGCATTATGAAAAAGATTCTATATACAATCGTGGCAATTGCATTTCTGTCGATCACGGCATGTGACGACTATATCGACATCACGCCGACAGGACGCATCACAGTGGACTCCACATACCAATACTACGAGCTCGTGGCTCTTCCCAACAGAGCCTACTACTCAGTGCCTTTCGACATGCTGACCGACAACTCGTGGATCAAGGAATCAAACGTGATTGGGTATGAAAACCTCAACTGGAATGGCATCAACACCACCTTCAACGAGTCGGCCGACCGCTTGGTTCTGCCCAACAACCAGATTTACGCCAACTGCTATCAGTATATCCTCCGCCAGAACATCGTTCTGAGCGAGATTGACAATAGCATTGGATCAGACGAAATCAAGAATCTTGCCAAGGCAGAGGCTCGCATCTTCCGCGCATGGGACCATTTCGTTCTCGTAAACACCTACGCCAAGGCATACAATCCGCAGACGGCAGCAAGCGACGGCGGCGTCCCCGTCATCAAAGAGTATAACTTGGAGGCAAGAACAGGGAAGAGCAGTGTGGCTGAAGTCTACGACTTCATCATCAAGGAAATAGACGAGGCACTGCCCTTGCTTCAAGAAAAGCCGCTGAACGAGTATCATCCGTCGAAAGCCTTCGGCTACGCCCTGAAAGCGCTGGTGCGCCTTTTCCATCACGACTGGCAGGAAGCCAAGGAAGCAGCAGAACAATCGCTTGCTCTGAAAAGCGACCTGATAGACTACATAGAGCTTGAAAAGAACGGCGGTCCCACAAAACAATATCAAGGTGCCTACACCTACGGCAAGGGCAACAATCCGGAATTGCTGAGCTATATGAGCGTGAGCAGCGCCACGGAAAACCTCACCTACACTCCGGGAGGTCTCATCAGCCCTGAACTGGTTCAGCTTTTCGAGGAGAACGAAGACCTGCGATTCACCCTGTTCTTCAACAAATCGGGCAATGCATACTACTATGATGCAGGCTCCGGTGCTGCTTTATGGAACTCATCCATCACTTACTCCAAGTTCTATTATGGAACCGTGAGTCTGCGCACTGCTGAGATGTATCTCATTCTTGCTGAATGTCAGGCTCGACTGGGCGATATCAACGGTGCCATGACAACTCTGAACAAGCTGCGCGAGAAACGCATCAAGAACTTCGATCCGAGCAAGTTCACCGCATCGAACACGCAAGATATGATGGAGCAGATTATCAATGAGCGCCGCAAGGAACTGCTGTTCGGCTTCCATCGCTTCTGGGACTTGAAGCGCCTGAACACCGAACCGGAATATGCGAAAACCATCGTCAGGACATTCCCCATCGTTTCTACTGAAGTTGAGCATAAGACATATACGCTCCGTCCAGATTCACGATTATACATCATTCCGTTCCCGGAAAATGCCATATCATTGAATCCAAACCTTACACAGAATACTGATGAATGATTCATTCTTGGAATAACAAAGGATAGAACCCCACTATCGGCATTTCTTCGACAGACTTGCCGATAGTGGTTTTTTCGTTTCGTTTGTTCACAAGATATCACAATGAACATAGAGTTTGTTCACAAGAAAATACAATGAATGCAAAAAATGATTAAGTTCATTATACAAATCAGGCAGGCTTACGTCAAAAAAGCAAATTATTTATCATTAATTACAATAACCTAAAACAAAAGTATGAAACATTTTGCACTTGCTGTAATGGCTATGCTTATGTTGCAGAGCGGACACTGCTATGCGTCTGGCTCACAACTGTCGTTGGTTGCTCCCGACGATACCCCTGTGGTGAAGAAAGATTCTGTAGGACCGCGCGGTCCGCGCCGCCCCGGCGGACCAGGAATGGGTATGAATGGTGCTCGTCAGGATGCACCGAAGAAGAATCCCAATGCCTATGAAGACCTGATTAAGAAAGGCGGTTCCGTGCAGGAAGGAGTGTTCACTGTTCGCCACATCGAAAAGAAATGGTATTTCGAAGTACCCGAAAACCTGTTTGGCCGCATGTTCCTTGCCGTGGCTCGCTACGTGAACGTGCCACAAGGATTCTCCAAACTTCCCGGTGAAGAGGTGAGCCATTCAGCCTTCTACTTGGAAGAGCGCGACACCAGCACCGTGTTCATGCGCACATTTGTGAAGACACAAGTCGCCGACCAGAATGAAGACATGAGTCATTTGGTTGACATTTCCACTGTTGATCCCATCGTGATGAAGTTCGACGTGATAGGCAAGAACAAGGAGACTGGCGCCCGCCTGATTGACGTTACCAACCTTTTCTTGCAGGATAACGGCGTTACCAGCTTCGCCAACAATGCAAAAGGACAGCTCGGCTTAGGCGGCATCGCAGCCGACAGGACATTCATCGACACCATCAAGACCTATCCCATCAACGTTGAAGTAAGCACGCTGCGCACCTATACAGCCGGTGGAGGCGGTGGCGGAGGTGCATTGGGAGGCGGTCAGCGCCCAAGTGGTGGTGGTTCAACACCAGCCAGCCGCACCGGTTTCATCACACTGAGCCTCAACACCAGCATCGTATTGCTGCCCGAAACACCCATGCAGCCGCGCTTGGAGGATGAGCGCGTGGGCTATTTCGTAGACCGCATCACCAAGTTCACCGATTCCAACCCGTCGAAGCACTACAGCATTGTGGCGCGCTATCGCTTGGAGCCAAAAGATCCGAAAGCATACGCAGCAGGAAAGCTGGTGGAACCCAAGAAGCAGATTGTTTATTACATCGACCCAGCCACTCCCAAGAAGTGGGTTCCCTATCTGATTGCCGGTGTGAACGACTGGAACAAGGCTTTCGAGGAAGCCGGTTTCAAGAACGCCATCGTGGCTAAGGAGGTTCCTGCCGACGGTAGCATCAGTCCCGATGATGCACGCTACAGCTTCATCCGCTACTTGCCGAGCGAGACGGAGAATGCCTATGGCCCGCACATCGTTGACCCACGCTCAGGCGAAATCATCGAAGCCCACGTGTGCTGGTACCATAATGTAATGAATCTGGTGCGCAAATGGTATATCACCCAGTGCGGTCCGTTGGACAAGCGCGCCCAGAAAATGCAGCTCGACGACAAGCTGATGGGGCAGCTGATACGCTTTGTGAGCAGCCACGAGGTAGGCCATACGCTCGGTTTGCGCCACAACATGCTTTCCAGCAGCTTCACTCCGGTGGAGAAACTGCGCGACAAGAAATGGGTGGAAGCTCACGGACACACCTACTCAATCATGGACTATGCCCGCTTCAACTATGTGGCACAGCCTGAAGACAATATCGGCGAGAAGGGTCTCTTCCCCCGTATCAACGACTACGACAAGTGGGCTATCAAGTGGGGATATCAGTATCGACCGGAATTCAAGGATCCTTATAAAGAGAAAGACGCACTGCGCAAGCAGGTGACAGAGATGCTCCGCAAGAACCCGCACGTGGCTTACTGCGGCGACGAGGGACGTGGCAGCGACCCGCGCAGCCAGACTGAGAGCATTGGCGACAACAATATGAAGGCAAGCGACTACGGTATCAAGAACCTGAAGCGCATTATGGACAACATCGAGACATGGACAGCCCAGCCCGACGGACAGTATGACGACCTCAACGAGCTGTATCGCTCGGTGAAACAGCAGTACCAGCGCTATTACGGCCACGTGCAGCGCAACATCAACGGCAAATACCGCAACACCATTCCTGGCATGAAGCCCTACGAGTTCGCTCCGAAAGCCATTCAGAAAGAGGCCATCGAATGGATGGGACGCAACGTAATGGAACCGCAGATATGGCTCTATCCGCAGAGCATCGTTGACAAACTGGGACTTGATCCAGAATCGGATATGGTGCAGCTTGCCACCACCACACTGTCATACGAGCTGGCTCCCGTGATGATTGCCAACCAGTATAAGCAAGGCATATATCCTGTTGAGGAATACCTGAACGACGTGTTTGCCACGGTGTGGAAGCCCATCAACGACAAGGATGAGAAGATTAACAGCTATCGCCGTCAGGTGGAGCGCAGCTACATCGATCGTATGAATCTCATCCTGAATCCTGTTGCCACACAGACAAGCGGCTCTCAAGGCGGCGGAGCTATCCAGACGCAGACCAACCGCCCTGTGAACACCACCGCCCTGAACAGCGATGCAACGCTCTACGCACTGCTCCACCTAAACAAGATTGAGGATTTTGTGAAGAAGCAGAAGGATTTGAGTGCAAAGAACTCTATCAACTACATGCACTACGACGACCTGCTGCTCCGCATAAAGAAGATTCGCGAGAAACGTGAAAACGTGAAATAACATGCCAGATGCTCCGGCATCTTCCCCAAAAAGAATACGCTTGGCCATCGGTCAGGCGTATTTTTTTCATTGACCATTGACCGTTGGCCATTGAACATTGAACATTGAGCATTGAACATTGACCGTTTGCCATTGAACATTGAACATTGAGCATTGACCGTTGAGTATAGCGCCCTTTTTCAAAAGCATAGGTTTTGATGTGTAAAAGCATAGGTTTTGAAGCCCAAAAACATAGGTTTTGAGGGTCAAAAGCATAGGTTTTGAGGGTCAAAAACATAGATATTAAAGGCCGAAAGCATAGGTTTTGAATAACCTGCCATAGTTATCGCTCCTGATGTTCTTTCATGTAGTCGCGCGGCGACATGCCATAGAACTTCTTGAACACCGTGGAGAAAGACGCAGAACTGGAGAAGCCGCAGGCATACATCACCTCCGTGACATTCATTCCCCGGTTTGCAAGCAGGTTGGCAGCCTGTTTCAGTCGCAGGTTACGGATAAAGTCGTGGGGAGTCTGCCCGGTCAGCTCTTTCATTTTGCGATGCAGGTGAACGCGGCTGATGCCAACCTGGTCGGCAATCATGTCTACACTGAGGTCGGAATCGTCAAGATGTTTGTTGATTACCTCCATCACCCGCTTGAGCAACCGCTCGTCTGGCGAAACCACTTTTACCTTGTCCACCTGCTCTTCCAGATTGTCGTTGCGCGCATATTTCAGTTGCAGCAACCTGTGAGAGTTCAATAAATTAAGTATGGTGCGGCGCAAAATATCCATGTTAAATGGCTTCACCACATAGGCATCAGCACCTGTCTCTAATCCTTCCAGTTTGTCCTCGTCTCGGTTTTTGGCAGTAAGCAGTATCACGGGGATGTGGTTTGTGCCGGGGTTCGATTTGATTTTCGCGCATAGCTTGTTGCCGTCCATCTCGGGCATCATCACGTCGCTGAGCACCAGTGCGGGCATCGAGCGGATTATTTCCGTAAATGCCTCACGCCCATTGGTGCATGCCTTCACCTCATAGTCCTGACTTAGCTCGCTGTCGAGATAGTTTCGGATTTCGTCATCGTCTTCAGCAATCACCAAAACCGGCTTTTTGCCACTTGGCAGTATGGGGGCAGGGGCAATCTCTTCTTCGTTAAACAGGTTCTCGTCGGCAGAATGCAATGCCGATTCTTCCGTTTCGGCATCGGCAAGCATCTCCACCTCGCTCAGATGAGCGTTGCCCATCGGTATGGTAACCACGAACTCGCAGCCTTGTTCCAGATTATGCGCCTCAATGGTGCCGTGGTGCAACTCCACCAACGAGCGGGTCAGGTCGAGTCCGATGCCCGTTCCCACGTTGCGGTCGTTCACCTTCGATGATGTCTGATAGAACCTTTCGAATATCTTGCCAATCTTGTCTTCGGGTATTTTCTCCCCGTTGTCGCTGATGGAGATGCTGGCATGGTCGGCATCGTGGCGGATCCGTATGTCGATTTTCCCGCCTGCGGGCGTAAACTTGAAGGCATTCGAGAGGATGTTCATAATCACCTTGTCGAAATTGCGGCGGTCGATCCACACGGGAAGCGTGTCGGCATCAGGCTCAAACGCCATCTCTATCTGCTTCGTCTTGGCCTGATGCTCAAACAGATCGTGGATTTCGCGCACGAAGGCTATCAGGTCAGTCTCTGCCATACGCATCTGCATCTGTCCCTTGTCTATCTTTCTGAGATCCATCATCTGGTTGATCAGGTTCAGGATTCGTTCCGCATTGCGCTTGATAGTCTCATAAACGTTCTTCTTGGTGGGGTCGGTCTCGTTCTTCATCAATGAGAGCAAGGGTGTCATTATCAGCGTCATAGGCGTGCGAATCTCATGACTGATGTTCATAAAGAAGCGCAATTTGGCCTCGCCCATCTCCTCGGCGTGGATGTGTTCCTGCAGGCGAAGGCGGTTTTGCTCCTTCCTGCGCCGCTCCACCAGATACCTCCAAACGGCAAACGCAATGGCGAGCAGATAGGCAAGATATGCCCATGTGGAGCGGTACCACGGCGAATGCACCACCACGGTGAACTCTTTTTCGGCGGAGAACTGGTTGTCACGCTGCGCCTTAACGCGGAAATGATAGGTGCCTGGCGAGAGATGGGTGAACGTTATCTCGTTCATGCCCGGCTGCAGGCGGGTGAACGAGTCGCCGTTGATGCTATACCAATAGGTGATATGCTCGGGCGCATCGTAGGTGAGAGTGGAAAACTGAATGGCAAACGTGTTGTCGTGGGATGCCAGTTCAAAGCGGTTGGCGGCAATCACGGTGGTGTCGCATATATGATACCTGCCCGATTTCGATGTGCTGCTCACCAAATGGCGGTTCACGATGAAGTTGACCAGTCTCACTTTGGCATCCCACTGGCTCTGATGGATATTCTCCGGGCGGAACCAGGTGATGCCACCCACGCCGCCGAAAAGCATCACGCCGCGCTGATGGCTCCATGAAGCTCCGTCGGAAAACTCATTCGACTGCAGACCGCTGTCCACGAAATAGCTCTGCGTGAGCCCTGTTTTCGGGTCATGGCAACACAGACCGTGGTCGGTGCCAATCCACAATCGGCCCTCCTTGTCTTGCTCAATCGAAGCGATACCATTGTCAGCCAGTCCCTTTTCCGTGGTGTAAAGGTTCAGCTGTTTCAGCTTCATGTCGTAGCAGTAGAGCCCGTCGTTAGTGCCAATCCACAGTTTGCCGTTATACTCTTTCACAATTCGCGCCGGCGTTCCGTAGTTCAGGCAGTTCTCCCCGAACACACTTGTCCAGCTGTTTTTCTCCACGTCGAGGCAGCAAACGCCCATTGTGGTGGCGAGATACACTCGTTTGCCATCGGGCGATAGCGACATTTTCGAGATATAGTCGTTGGCAATGCTGTTCACTTTCCTGTCGGTGGCAGCCCTGGAATCCATGGTATAGGCCTTCAGATGACCGGTTTCCTGGTTGATTTCAATCAGCCCCTGCCCCATCGTGGCTACCCACAACGTGCTTCCTGAGGCTTGAATGGCAAAGCCGCTGGAAGATGTGTAGTGGGGATACTGATGATAGCTCTTCGCCTCAGAGTCGATATAACCGAATCCCTCGTTCCAGCTGCCTACCCAAATCCTGCCCGAACCGTCCTCGGCAATGCTCATCACCGATGCGGGGAATCCTTCTTTGAAATGGTGTATTGGGCGCTGCTGCTCGTCGAGACAGTAGAGACCGTCCTTGTCGGTGCCTACCCAGCAGCGGCCACGGCTATCAATCAGCGTACTGATAACGCACGCCTGACCTATCACATTGCGCCCTCCGAGCTTGTAACCCAAGTAGCGGAATCCCGTAACCTGCTTAGGCTGCATGTAGATTCCTTTCTGCAAGAGTCCCAACCAGATATTGCCGCTGGCATCCTCCACCATGCTGTAAACCTTGCTCATGCTGAGATCCACGTCGCGACTGAAGAACGGGTTGTCGCTTATCTGCCCGGTTTTCGGGTTATAGATAGCCACGCCTTTCCCGTCGTAGCCGATCATCAGCCGCCCGTCGCGGCAACAATAGAGTGAAGAAACATGCTTGCTGCCTGCCGCATCGAGATGGCGGAACTCTCCGCCTTTGGCACTGCGCACGTAAACACCGTTTCCAGATGTACCCACATACATGTTTCCGTCCTGATCGAGACAAATCTGGCGCAAAATGCCCACTTGCTTGTCGTCGGCAAAATATCTCGTTGCTGTTTTTCCGTCATAATCGAGCAGACCGTAGCTGTTGGTTGCAATCCACACATGTCCTCGCCGGTCTTCTACCATATCCTGAACGGTAAGGATTTTGCGCAAGGCACCGTTTTGCTGAACGGCATGGCTCCGGTCGGTAATCTTCAGCAGTCCGTGACCAGAAGTGCCTGCAAGCATGTCGCCGTTTCTGAGTTGGAGGAAACAAGTGACATAGCAGGGAACCACGTTTCCGCTCAGGTCGCGCACTTCCACGTCGCGGAAACTGTTGCCGTCGTAAGTCTGAAGCGCGCCATACATGCCAAGATAGAAAAGTCCGCTGCCATCTTGTATCATGCAATTCACATAATTGCTCGCCATGCCCGACTCATGCTCTCTCTCTTTTTATTGACTGAAACTGATAGCCATCATATCGGTTGAGCCCATTTCGCGTAGCAACCCAGATGAAACCATCCCGGTCAAGATACACCTGACTGGTGAAACTGCTCGACAACTGTTTGTCTGCATCAAACAGCTTTCCGGTTTGTGCATGTGTGAAACACACTGCAAAAATAAGTTCAAATGCCGTTAATAGAACTTTACGTAACATTGTTCGTGTTTTATCGATTTGTATCATTATCGTTGCAAATATACACATTTTCCCGCAAACCGGCAATGCGCATGTTACATTTGACAAAGTTTTCGTAACAACATCCCATGTTTTTAGCTTGGCGGGCGGCGCGTTTCCCGCATAACAAGGCTTTTCATGTTTTGATTAAAATTCACATCATGTTACTTTATTAAACATACGCGCTACTTTTTGCAAAACGAGAACACCAGAATTTGCCTACCTTTGCAACGAAAATCAAACCTGAGCAGTTTTTTTAATGTTAATTATATTGTTAGTAGTTAGTATTTGTAGTTAGTGATTAGTAGCTTTTTTTATAAGCCAGTGATTTAATTATCATGGAAACAACGGCTGGCACGTGTCCCTGTGAAGGAGATTTGTGCCAGCCTTGGAAAAGAAAACAGTATGACGATGTAAAGTCGCACCATATATATAATATTATAATGTATAAAACCAATATAAATAATTATGAATCAAAATCAGACAAGATGAAACAGCTAAAAAGTCTCTTGAAACGCGCTGTTCCTTCTCTCCTGATGCTAATGTTGCCGCTGGCAAACGCGCTGGCGCAGGGCGGAAGCATCCGAGTGAACGGTACAGTCGTCGACGGTGCCGGTGAGCCTCTCATCGGAGCATCGGTTGTTGTTAAGGGAAATACCGCTCATGGAACGGTAACAGACTTTGACGGCAAATTCCAGCTTGATGTTCCCTCTGAGCAGACAGTTATAGTTGTCAGCTACGTGGGAATGGAAACCAAGGAATTTAAGGTGGGCTCGCAGCGCACCTTCAGTGTGGTGCTGACTGACAACACCCAACTCTCTTAAGTGGTGGTGGTTGGTTTCGGTCAGCAGAAGAAAGCCTCTGTGGTGGGTGCCATCACCCAGACCGACTCTAAAGTGTTGGAACGTACCGGTGGTGTGACCAGTCTCGGTCAGGCTCTTACCGGAAACCTGCCTGGTGTGGTAACCATGAGTACCTCCGGTCAGCCTGGTGACGAGGATCCGAAGATCTACATTCGCGGTACTACTTCATGGAATGGTGGTGAACCTTTGGTACTGGTTGATGGTATCGAGCGTCCCATGTCGAGTGTTGACATCAACTCCGTGGCAAGTATTTCCGTATTGAAAGATGCCTCCGCTACAGCCGTGTTCGGTGTGCGCGGAGCGAATGGCGTTATTCTTATCACCACAAAGCACGGAACAGAAGGTCCAGCCACGATCAACATCAATGCCAGCACCACTTTGAAGACCTATTCAAAGCTGCCCGATGCAATGGACTCCTACGATGCTTTGGTTCTTCGCAACAAAGCCATTCAGAAAGAATTGGCATACGCTCCCGATGATTGGGTGAAATTCACTCCGCAGGATATTCTCAACAAGTATCGCAATCCTGCAACCCGCGAGGAATGGGAACGTTATCCGAATGTAAACTGGATTGACGAGTTGCTCAAGGATGTTGCCATGTCTTACAACTTCAACGTGAACGTATCCGGCGGTTCCAAGTTCGTGAAATATTTCACAAGCGTTGACTATGCTCACGAGGGTGACATTTATAAGAAGGTACCTAACACTCGCGGTTATGAGCCGGGATTCGCCTACGACCGCATTAATGTTCGCAGCAACCTTGACTTCAACCTCACAAAAACCACACAGCTGCATATCAACCTCTCCGGTTCACATGCCATCCGCAAGGCCACGCAGGCTCAATATGAGAATCTCGTATGGTCGGCATTCTATGGCATTGCTCCCGGAGCCTTCCGTCCTTTGTATGATAACGGCATGTGGGGATACTATGATCCCAATCCAACTCAGGCTTCACAGAACTCTATGGAGTATCTGAGCACAACAGGTATCGGCTATACCACTACCGACCGCCTGAACACCGACTTCACTCTCGAACAGGATCTCGGCTTCATCACCCCAGGACTGAAGGCCATGGCAAAGCTCGCCTTCGATAATTCATTCGTGGAGCAAGGCCGTGGTATCGACGATACTAACGACTGGGAAGACGAGGCTCACTACTGGATTGATCCCGACACGGGCATTGGCAAGTCGGACGTGCAGCCTGAAACCAACTATAAGTTCGATTATAAGAACAACAATGCATGGTCTCAGGGACCTGGTAGTGTAAACAACCTGCTCACCTACCGTCGTCTGAACTACTCTATGCAGCTGAACTACAGCCGCACATTCGGTGACCACACCGTGGGTGTAATGGGTAACTTCAGCCGCGAGCGCTACCAGACGGGGAGTTTCTCACCCTATCTGCGTGAGAACTGGGTGTTCCGTGCCACTTACGACTTCGCCCGCAAGTATCTGTTAGAGTACAACGGTGCCTACAACGGTTCAGAAATCTTCTCAAAGGACAACCGTTTCGCATTCTTCAATTCTGGAGCTATCGGTTGGATGGTCAGCGAGGAAGCTTTCATGAAGCGCCTTCGCGATAAGCACATCATCGACGTGCTGAAACTGCGCGCCTCCTATGGTGAGATTGGTGACGACCATGTAAGCCAAGGTCGTTGGCTGTTCCGCGACACGTGGGAGAACAGCGGAAACATTGCGCAGGAGATTTCTGGAGGCAGCCCGAATTTCGGTTCAAGCCCTTACACATGGTGGCAGAAGACTCAGGAAGGTAACCCCGACTTGCATTGGGAAGTAGCCAAAAAGCTCGACCTTGCTGTTGACTTCGGTTTCTTGGGCGGTCTGATCACAGGTTCATTCGACTATTTCCGTGAGAATCGTACCGACATTCTGATTGCCGGCAGCGACCGCGCCGTTCCGGGTTACTATGGCGGAAACGCACCTGTTGCCAACTTGGGTAAGGTGAAGAGCTCCGGTTACGAGCTTGACATCCGTTTCAACAAGAAGTTGAACAATGACTGGCGGCTCTGGGGTAACATGGCATTCACCCATGCCGTGAATACCATTGTTGAACGCGATGACCCGCAGCTGACTCCTGAATATCAGAAGAAGGCAGGCAAGACGATAAACCAAACGTATGTTTATCTGGATCATGGCTATTACAACAACTGGGATGAGCTTTATGGAAGTACCGCCCACGATGAGTATGACAGCAACCGAATGCCGGGAAACTATATCATTCTTGACTACGATGCCGATGGTGTAATCTCGCAGAACGACTATATACCCTATGGATTCTCAAGTATTCCACAGAACACCATGAATTTCCAGATTGGCGTGGATTATAAGGGATGGAGCGCTTTCGTACAGTTCTACGGCACCAACAACGTTTCGCGTGATGTAAATCTCGTGAGTTTGAACGACAGCCGCACTTCAGGCTACCACGAAGGCAGCTACTGGAGTCCGGAGAATCAGAATGCCGACGTTCCGCTTCCTCGCTGGAGCACGAATGCCAAGGCAAGCACCTATTCGAATGGCACACGTTTCATGTTCGATGGTTCATATCTCCGTCTGAAGTATGCTGAGATTTCCTACACCTTCTCCAAAGAGAGATGGTTGAGCAACGTTGGTCTACAGTCGTTGAAGCTGTTTGTCAACGGCAACAACCTTGCCCTCTGGACTGACATGCCTGATGACCGTGAGTCGAATACAGGCGGATGGAGTGCATATCCTACACAGCGCCGTTTCAACATTGGTCTTAGAGTTACACTTTAACTTTAATAAAGAACGAAATGAAAAAGTCATTAATATATATAATGTTCGCATTTCTTGCCGGAACGGTGAGCCTCTCCTCCTGTACCGACTATTTGGAAAAGGATGCTGAATCTGTGCTCCAGGAAGAGGATGCGTTCAAGAATTTCAATAATTTCCAGGGATTTGTAGAAGTCATGTACAATGTTATCCCTGACGTAATGAAGAGCCACTGGACAAGTTGTTTCAACTGGGGTGAGGATGAAGTCCATACTTTTGACAGTGGTTGGGCAAACAGCATATTCACCGCTATGGTTGACAACGGAAACTATAGAGGCTATATCAACAATTCGGCATGCTTTTTGGATCGTCCTTGGGCTGTCGGACAAATTCAGGGAAGTTCAGGTGCACGTTTCGACAAAGCTCTCTGGGGCGGCAGCTGGTATGGCATCCGTCAGGCAAATATTGGCTTGAAGGCCCTGCAAGACGGTCTGTTGAAAGACGCTTCTCAGGAACAGCGCAATCTTATTGAAGGTCAGTTGCTATTCTTTCGTGCCTGGTTCTATTTCGAGCTTTGCACCTATTGGGGTGGTCTGCCTTATATCACGGAACCTCTGGATCCGGGTGCTCAATTCAATCTGCCTCGCGAGTCATTCCAGGAATGTGCCGACAAGATGGCTGAAGATTTCAAGCGCGCTGCCGATCTGTTGCCCATCAACTGGGACAATACCGCCACAGGCTCACAGATTGGCAAAGGTAAGAACGAATTGCGCCCCAACAAAATCTGGGCATTGTCGTACATGGGCAAGGCACTGCTCTATGCCGGCAGTCCGCTGATGGTGAACGGTGTTGACGCAACAGGCGACACATATAAGTATGATTCCAACTATTGTAAACGTGCTGCCGATGCATTCGGACAGGTGCTGAGCTTGGTTGAGAGCGGTCAGACACAATATGCGCTGGTGCCATTTGAAGACTACCACACCCTGTTCTGGACTCAGAAACAGAGCTGGATGATGCCTGGCGGAACAGAGGCCATCATGCGTAGTCCTTCCTTCGGTGCCGACTCATACTGGCGACAGGCAAATGTGTATCAGATTAAGGAGATTGCCGATGGCGACGGTATTGTGTTATGCCCCGCTGCCAACTATGTGAACTACTTCGGAATGCAGAACGGTCTTCCCCTCACTGAGGCCGACTCAGGTTTCGACAAGGAGCACCCGTGGAAGAATCGCGACCCGCGTTTCTATTATAATTTCATCTATGATGGCGTGAAGATGTTCAACGGACAGCCTGTTGACAAGTCTTTATATCAATTCCAATATGCCAATTTCTATGATGGAGGCAATGGCATACAAGACCTCCATAGAAGTAGGACGGGATACCTGAACTATAAGTTCATTGCCATTGACTGCAATACAATTGACAATGGTCATAGCGGATGGACAAATGCATTCCACCTGCACCTCTCCTGGTTGCGCCTTGCAGATGTTTATCTGATGTATGCAGAGGCTGCCGACATGGGTTACGGCGGTGCCAACGGCAAATCCTCCACCTGCTCTCTTACAGCGGCAGATGCAGTGAATAAGATTCGTGAGCGTGCAGGCGTTGATCCTGTTGATGACCGCTTCCTTGGTTCAGCTGACAAATTTATGGACGAGATCCGTCGTGAGCGTGCTGTTGAGCTTTCTTTCGAGGCTCACCGCTTCAATGACCTCCGCCGTTGGAAACTGTTGACTGTATATCCATACAACATTAAGACGAGACAGAAGTTTGACCGTGTTCCCGGTGCAAACATTGATCCGGAAACTGACAGCTATCATCCAGGACTTGACATCACCGTGGATCCTAAGGAGAATGCTGTCAAGAACTTCAGGGAGGAAGTGATCATCCAGCGCAATCTCAGTGCAAAACATTACTGGCTCCCCTTCAAGAATGAGGATGTGATGATCTATCCTGAGTTCAAGCAGAATCCTGGGTGGTAAGAATTGATAATTGAAATTGATAATTGAAAATTGATAATTATTATGAACAAAATAATAAATAAGGTGTTGGTCGTTGGGTGTTTGCTGTTGGCAGGCTCCTCTCTTCCTCTCCTCGCACAGGAGGCTGGCGACTCAACGGCAGTGAACGTGGCGTTCCGCGCTGTTGACAAGCAAGACTTGTTGGGCGGAATCTCCGTTATCGACATGAAGGAGCTGCAAGACAAAGCCTACAGCAGTTACAGTTTAGACTATATTGACAATGTGGTGGGCGGCTTCAACGGCAACATCTGGGGAAATGATGACTATTTAGTCGTTGTAGACGGTATGGTGCGCGATGCCAACAACGTGCTTCCTACCGAAATCGACCAAATCACACTGTTGAAAGGAGCATCAGCTGTTGTGCTCTATGGACCTCGCGCTGCCAAGGGAGTGCTCCAGATTACCACCAAGCGTGGCAAGCTGGGCGACCTGCGCATCAACGCACATGCCAATGGCGGGCTTTATGTTCCCAAAGTGTTTCCTAAGTATCTGGGATCAGCCGAGTATATGAGCATGTTCAATCAGGCTCGTGCAAACGACGGATTGTCGGCAAACTATTCTGCCGAGGATATCTATAACTATGCTTCGGGCATCAATCCTTATCGCTATCCTGATTTCAACATGCTGTCTTCCGACTATGTGAAGAACTCACATGCACGCTATGAGGGAATCATGGAGGTTACCGGCGGAACAAACCGCATGAAGTATTACACGACAACAGGCTATTACCGCGAGGCTTCTCCTCTGAAGGTGGGCAAGACGAAAGACAACTATGTCAGCCGTTTCTTTGTCCGTGGTAACATCGACGTGGAACTCAACAAGGTTCTTTCTTTCAAGGCAGATGCCAACGTTACCTTCTACGACTCCTACAGCGCAAACACCGACTGGTGGGGACAGTCTGCAACATGGCGCCCGTATTTAGTGGCTCCACTGATTCCTATCAGCTATATCGAAGAGGCTGATGCCACATCATTAGACATTGTGCGCAACAGCGACTACCTGCAGGGCGACTTCTTCTTCGGAGGTTCTCAGGCAAACCCGACAACCCCCTATGCTGATGCCTTCGCAGCAGGCGACAGCAAGTATGTCAGTCGCCAGTTCCAGTTCAACACACAGTTTGATGTGAACCTGAACTCATTGGTGAAGGGACTGATCTTCCGCACGAAATACGGTATCGACTATGCTTCTACCTATAATCAGGGCTACTCTAACGACTATGCCACCTTTGCTCCTACATGGACCAACTATGCCG
The DNA here is from genome assembly GCA_017471245.1 of Prevotella sp. Taxonomy (GTDB): domain Bacteria; phylum Bacteroidota; class Bacteroidia; order Bacteroidales; family Bacteroidaceae; genus Prevotella. The sequence goes on along the minus strand of JAFUVB010000005.1, from coordinate 55,351 downwards.
GAAATGACATGATTCGGGATATCACCCAGTATGGAAAAGACTACAAGTCGGGAAATGAGAACATCAGCAACTCTGCATACCGTTACACCTACAACATCTCAGGACAGTTCGACTACAACCGCACCTTCGCTGAGAAGCACAATGTGTTTGGCATGCTGTTGGGCAACATCTGGCAGACACAGCGCAATGGCCACTATCATCGCACGACCAATGTGAACATGGGCTTACAGTTGTCTTACAACTACGACCATACATACTACGTTGACTTCAGTGCTGCCATTCCTTATTCCACAAAAATGCCAGAGGGCAACCGCACCGGATTCTCTCCAGCTGTGACTTTGGGATGGCGTCCCACAAGGGATGTTCTGAAGGATTCGTTCTTGGATGACCTCATGCTGACCACATCGGTTGCCATCATTGATCAGGATATTGACATCACTACCGATGACAATGAGGACGGCTACTACCTGTATCAGTCAGTAGTGCAGTCAGGCGGATGGTATAGCTGGGCTGACAACGGAGGTATGGCAGCTACTGAATTCCAGCGTGGCGACAACCCCGACATGACCTTTGTTAAGCGCAAGGAGTTCACGGTTGGTTTGCGTGGTTCCATGTTCGACAAGCTGATTACTTTCGACGTGAACTTCTTCACCAACAAGATGGACGGCGGACTTGCCCGTGTGGCAACTCTCTATCCTAACTACTTCACTCAGGTGGGATACCCCTCTTCATCCATCATCCCTTACACCAACTATAATGTTGACAATCGCACGGGTATCGACTTCAGCGTTTACTTCCAAAAGCACTTCGGCGAGTTCTTTGCAAAGTTGGGCATCAGCGGAATGTGGTATAAGAGCACAGTAGGCAAACGCGACGAGAACTATGAGTTTGCATACCAGTCGCGCATCGGCAAAGCGCTGAACGGATACTGGGGATTGCAGAGCGTGGGCCTGTTCCAGTCGCAGCAAGAGATTGACAATGCACCCACACAGACCTTCGGTGATGTGCGCCCGGGCGACATTCGCTATGTTGACCAGAACAATGACGGCAAGATTGACAATAACGACCAGGTATTCCTCGGACGTTGGGACTCTCCTTTCATGAGCGGCATCAACCTTACCCTCAAATGGAAGAACATCACCTTCTTCACGTTGGGTAATCTCTATCTCGGAGGACATGGCATGAAGAACAGCTCTTACTACTGGATGCCAGGCACAAGCAAATATTCAGAAGCAGCTCGCGACACTTGGACTCCTGAGACAGCCGCAACAGCCATCTATCCGCGCCTGACAACGAGTAACGGTGACAACAACTACCGCTACACCGACTTCTGGATGTATAAGAACGACCGTTTCACACTCAGAAAGGTGCAGCTGACATACAACTTCCCGGAAACAGTGTTTGCCAATTCCTTTGTGAAGTTTGTGAAAGGACTGGATGTATATATTAGTGGCAGCAACCTGCTTACCATCGCCAAGGAGCGTAAGGTACTTGAGATGAATGTAGGCAGTGCTCCTCAAAGCCGCTACTATAGCATTGGTTTGAAGGCTTCATTCTAAACATTGAAATTAAAATCGCATAAGATATGAAAAATTTTAGAAAAGTAGCAATACTAACAATTATAGCCCCACTGACAGCTGCTCTGGTTGGTTGCGACGATGCGTTTGAACCTGCTGTTGAGAACCATAAGACGATGGAACAGTTAGAGGATATGCCGCAATGGGCAGTAGGACTGCTGGGCCATGCCTATATCAGCAATCCCCTGGGGCAGGATGCTGTAGGCTGGACAATGACAGAGGTTGCCACCGACGATGCTGTATCCAATGACGTGGACAACACCTACCGCAGAATGGCTTCAGGACAATGGCGTGCCGACAACAACCCGATGGACACCTGGCAATATCTGCGTGCTTCATGGCAGTATATCAACCAGATGATTGAACTTGCTCCGAAGGTTACATGGGCAAGCGATCCAACTGCCGCTGAACTCTACAAACAGCGTTTCATGGGTGAGGCATACGGCATGCGCGCACTCTACATGTACCATCTGTTAAGAGCTCATGCCGGAAAGACAGCCGACGGTCAGCTGATGGGTATTCCCATCTTGACAGAGTCTGAAACCGTGACATCCGAATTCAACAATCCACGCAACACCTTCAAAGAGTGTATTGACCAGCTGAATGCGGACGTGGAAGAGGCTATCAAGTATCTCCCTGAAGACTATGGTAACATCGACAACAGCAACGATGTTCCTTCAAAGTATCGCCAGTTGGGAGCCACATCTGAAATCTTCACGCGTGTGTTTGGTGACCATGCAAAGAACCGCATGAGTGCTCGCGTGGCAAAGGCCGTGCGCGCCCAGGCCGCTCTCATGGCAGCAAGTCCCGCTTACAGCGACGGTTCAGGTGTTACATGGGATCAGGCAGCCAACTTGTTGGCAACAGTGCTGAAGGAAGGTCTCGGCAGTAACCCATTGAGCAATATCGATCCTACCGGCAATCAGTGGTACAATGAGTATGCTGCATTGAATTCGTTAGCACCAGGCTTCAACCGTCCTGAGATATTGTGGCGCTCCAACAAGGGTGGAGAAGACCCGGACAATTCATCTTCTTGGATTGAAACACTGAACTTCCCTCCCTCATTATTTGGCAATGGACGTGTGAATCCGTCACAAAACCTGGTGGACGCCTTCCCAATGGCAAACGGTCTGCCCATCACCGACCCGAACAGCGGCTATGATCCGCAGAATCCATACGCCAACCGCGACCCGCGCCTTGACCTCTATATCATTCACAATGGTACAACGTTCAAGGGTCAGACCATCAACACTGCTGTCGACGGTAGCAACGACGATGCTCTTGGTCGTGATGACGGACGCTCCACACGTACCGGCTACTATCTGAAAAAACTATTGGTTGAGGATGTGAACTGCAATCCGAGCAATAAGGCAGGACAATTCCACATCAGACCATGGATGCGTTACACGGAGTTCTTCCTGAGCTATGCCGAAGCAGCCAACGAAGCTTGGGGACCGACAGGTGCTGGTTCCAACGGATTCTCTGCCTACGACGTGATCAAGGCCATCCGCCAGCGTGCCGGCATCAATGCTATGGATTCTTATCTTGAAACATGCAAGGCCGACAAGAACATGATGCGCGAACTGATCCGCAACGAGCGCCGCATCGAACTCTGCTTCGAAGGATTCCGTTTCTGGGATCTCCGCCGTTGGAATGTGGGCGTATCCAAACTCAACGAGACTGTAAAGGGTATGCGCATCACCAACAATCACTATGAAGTGTTCAATGTGGAGGATCGCAAGTATTCAGACTATATGATTTACGGACCGATTCCTTATTCTGAGATATTGAAGTTTGATGCGTTAATCCAAAATAAAGGATGGTAAAGAAACAATGTAAAATACTAAAAGCTATGAATAAGACAATATTGTATATAGCCAATTTGCTGCTGGCAGCATTCTTGCTGACGGCATGCGAAAACGGAGACTGGGATTTTCCCGACAACGACCATTCGGCAGTTTACTTTGCCTATCAGAGTCCTATACGTACCATCACCTTAGGCGAGGATGCTACAACAGACAACTCGATGGACAACGACCACAAGTTCCAGATTATGGCTACAATAAGTGGTGTTTATGAAAACAACCGGAACGTGGTGATTGACATCAAGGTTGACAATTCGCTCTGCAACGGCATTAAGTATGAGGATGGAACACCCGTTGTTGCCATGCCATCCAACTACTACACCTTGAGCGGCAACCAGATTGTTATCGCAAATGGTAAAGTGTTAGGTGGTGTCACCGTTCAGCTGACAGATGCATTCTTTGCAGACCCGATGTCGACAAAGCTGAACTACGTGATTCCTGTTGTGATGACACATGTTGAGGGTGCTGACAGCATTCTTTGCGGTCAGCCACAAGACGGAGTGAGCAGCCCGAACCGTGCGAAGGCTTCCGACTGGTCTGTATTGCCGAAAGACTACACCCTTTATGCCGTGAAGTATATCAGCAAGTATCAGTCTAACTATCTGCGCCGTGGTAAAGACACCTACAGCGGTGCCAAGACAGGCACAGAGGTTCGCCATGCTGAATATGTGGAAAAAGACGAGGTGCTCCAGAACCAGTTCACCACATTAGGCATCAACTCAGTAGAGTGGGCTCGCCCCACGAAGGATAAGGATGGAGTGATTATCGAGTGCAACCTGAAACTCAACTTCGATGCTGAAGGCAAGTGCTCTGTCTCAACTACCTCCCCCGGCGTTACGGCTACCGGTAGCGGTCAGTTTGTAACCAAGGGCGACAAGAACAGCTGGGGCAATGAAGATCATGATGTTCTCTATCTGGATTATACGCTCAACTATGGAGGCATCAACTGCGCCACTAAGGACACACTGGTTGTTCGCGACCGCGGTGTGAAGGCAGAGTGGTTCAAGTTGGCTGAATAAACTAACAGTTTCATATTTAAACAGGAAGAAAAAATGAAACATTCATATAAGATTTTCGGAGCAATGCTTCTTTCGGCAGCGGTTTTCACATCCTGCGCTGATATGGATCCACTGGAATTCAATTTTGAGAAACCAGCCTCCATCGAGGGCATGGAGTATCTCGCTGATTACGGAGCATTGAAAGAGTACTCGGCAGGCAATCCCAATATCTCATCCAACTTCAAGTTGGGTGCGGCATTGGCTGCCACCGACTATAATGCCAACGGTGTCGTTACGCGCCTTGCCAATGCGAACTTCGATGAGATAGTGGCAGGCAACGAGATGAAGATGGCATCGATTGTGAACGACAAGGGCGACATGGACTTCAGCACGGTTGAAGCTTTTGTGAGGAATGCCAACGAAAACGGGATTTCCATATATGGTCATACGCTCGCTTGGCACTCGCAGCAGCCTGTGAAATGGCTGAACGCCATGCTTGCAGACAAGCCTATTGAGATCAATCCTGATGATCTGGTGGAAAAAGAAGACTATACGATCGATTACACAAAGATTGCTTCTTTCCCGTTCTATCCTATGGGCTACTCTCCTGATTTCAGCCCAGAAGAAGGCCTTATCAGCTTGAGCGACGCTGGCTGGTATCAGTATTTCGCAGCCGACAACATGGGACTTGAAGCCGAGAAGAAGTACAAGGTGTCTGTTACCTATAAGAGTCCCGTCGATGCATCGATCACTGTTGTGCTGCGTTGGGGCTGGGGTGGAGACCAGAGCTTTGAGAAGAAGCTCGCTCTTTCAACCACAGACGAATGGAGTGAAGCATCCGTGCAGTTTGATGAACCATTAGGCGGAGCAAACGGTTTTATTGTCTTCCAATTGTCAGGCGTTGAAAACCAGCGCATCTGCTTCAAAGACTTGACAGTATCTCACAGTGATGCCGCAGGACCTGCCACCTACATGGAAAGCCTGATCGACAATGGCGACATGGAAGGCGACGATGCCCACAACTTCTTTGTTAAGGAAAACTCTGGATCCACCATCAACAGGATCTCCGCAGGTGCAGGTGTCAATGGCGGCCGCGGTGCGCGCATCGAGTCGAAAGGCTCTCAGGCCGATGCTTGGGAGAGCCAGTTCTGGATTGCATCCAATAAAGACATCAACGCCGGCGACAAGATTCACCTGAAGTTTGACTATCGCGCCGATGGCGGATGTGCAGGAACGTCAGTTTCGATACAGACGCACATGGGACCCGGTGATTACATTTACTGGCAGAGCGGATACCCAGATGTGAGCTTCTCATCTGACTGGCAGACCTATGACAAGACGATCACTATCGATGAAGGAGCATGTAGGGGCGGCATCATGCAGTCATTAGCCTTCAACATGTCGCCTAACGCAACCGACGGAGTCTACTATATCGACAACGTTGTGCTTGAAATAGAGAAACAGGGCAACGGTATTCCTCTGACTCCCGAGGAGAAGAAGGACACGCTCACCTGGGCAATGGACAAGTGGATCAGCGGTATGATGGAAGCTTGCGAAGGCAATGTTCACGCTTGGGATGTTGTCAACGAGGCACTTTCCGGCGGCAATCCCGATGGTGATGGCGTTTATGCACTGCAGCATGCCACGGAGAGCAGTGTCAACAACTTCTTCTGGCAGGATTATATGGGCGATCTCGACTATGTGCGCACAGCCGTCAGACTGGCTCGCCAGTATGGTCCGGAAGACATCAAACTCTTCGTTAACGACTATAATCTGGAGAGCGACTGGGACAAGAACGGCAAACTGAAGAGCCTCATCGAGTGGATCAAGCGTTGGGAATCCGACGGCGTTACCAAGATCGACGGTATCGGCACGCAGATGCACATTTCCTGCTATGCCAACAAGGGTACTCAGGAGAGCAAGAAGAATGCCATTGAGAACATGTTCAAGCTGATGGCTGCCACGGGCAAACTGGTGCGCGTGAGCGAACTCGACATGGGCTATGTTGATGAAAGCGGCACATCGCTGAAGACAGAAGATTTGACCCAGGCACAGCATAGGGAGATGTCGGATCTCTACAAGTGGATTATCAAGAAATATGTGGAGATTGTTCCTGCCAACCAGCAGTATGGCATCACCCAGTGGTGCATCACCGATGCTCCTGCCTCCAGCAGTTGGCGTACAGGCGAGCCTGTAGGTCTCTGGGATTTGAACTACAACCGCAAGCACACCTATGCAGGTTTTGCAGACGGCTTGGGCGGTAAATAATCTCTCATTGAAATAAACCTTCGGAGGCACCGACCTCCGAAGGCTGCCCATTGTTCATGCTTCATGGACAATTTTAGAACTTTACATTGTTTGGGGAGTCCGGGTTTGTGAAAGTCCGGACTCTTTTTGTGCTCTTCAATCTCATACTTTCCACCATGCCACCATTGCCACCGACAAGGGTTCTGCCTATGCTGTGATGAAAAAAACTATGGTTTCACACCTCAAAATCTATGGTTTTGACGAACAAAAACTATGATATTGATCTCTGAAAACATAGCTTTTGAAACGGTGACCGTTGAACATTGAACATTGAACATTGACCATTGAACATTGAACGTTGACCATTGAATATTGAGGATTGACCATTGACCATTGGCATTTGTTCGCGAAGATATTAGAAAGTGATAAATGATCAACAGCTACATCTCTCCCAAGGCTAAAAAACGAAACATCCCACACCTACGCATAACACACTGACAATCAATGTGTTTATGTGAAAATAACCCGCACCCGATCCCACACCCGATCCCACACCTGAGTCATTGAACATTTACCATTGAACATTTACCATTGAACATTGAACATTGAGCAAAGCAATGTTCAATACTCTATGGTCAATGGTTAACGGTCAATGCTCAATGGTCAACGGACAATGCTCAATGCTCAATGTTCAATGGTCAATGCTTATGTTCAATGGTCAATGCTCAATGTTCAATGGATAACGGTCAATGGTAAATGCACAATGGTCAATGACTCGGGTGTGGGATCGGGTGCGGGATCGGGTGCGGGTTATTTTCTCATAAACACGTTGATAGTCAGAATGTTATGCTTGGGTGCGGGTAAATTGCTTTTTTATCGCTGGGAGGCATTGCTGATGACGATGAAAAGTGAATCAATGATTGCGGAAATTCCATTTGGAATTATCGCTGTTGAAATCATATTCAGCGAGCGTGGGTGTTCTGTCGCCTGCCGAATAGAGGCAGAGATGCGTGTTCAATCCATCTGTTCCGGGGATTGCCTTGGGCATCAGGCGGAACGTTCCATCGGTGAGCTGCTCAATGCGCCACAGCTGTGAGTCGTCGCCAGTATAGGCAGGCACCGTTGTAACCTCTTTGTTGGCAGTAGCGGCAAGCGCACGGTGGGTTCCCTCGATGGTGATGCTGAAGTAAGGGCCACCCAAATAGCCGCCCTTCTCGGGAACTGGCGTAACAGTCCAGCGCTGGTGGGGACGGAACATATAGTCGCCTATGCGCGCGGGGATATCGCCTTCAGGCCATCCGCCCATCACCTCCTCCAGCTTTTGGTTGGCAACGGGCACCACGGGCTCCTTGGGATCAATGTGCCAGAATGCCTGACGCTCTTGTTGTATCCTTACGAAATCCACTGCCAGCTCAAGGGCATAGCCGCGGCGCTCCGACTCAATCTCAAAGGTTCCGCCACGGAAACGGTCGCCAGCCACAGGCCACCCGTTCTTCCAAAGAAGCGGACGAATGCCAAGCACGCTGCGCCCACCCTGATCGAAGTCGGCCTCATAGTGGCACGACATGATTTCCACGCCTTCATCAATAACCGTTCTTCCAAAATGACCAGGTCCGCAGACACGGTCACCGGCAGCAATTACCATTTTACCTCCACCATGGTACATATCGCGGCCTACGTTGTCGAGATAAGGTCCCGTCACCTTTCTCGACCGTCCCACCACAATATTATAGGTGGAGTTCACGCCATCGCAGCATGTGCCGTGAGTGCCAAGCAGATAATACCAGCCATCTCGGTAGATGAGATCGGTGGCTTCGCAGTCGATGGCAATATCCAGTTCCTGATTGCCTTTCATCCTTTCTCCGGTCTTGGGGTCGAGTTCGATGAGCCTGATCGTGCCGAAATAGGTTCCATAGCTCACCCACAGCCGTCCGGTGACGGGGTCGAGAAGCATGCCCGGATCGATGGCGTCCTGATCTTCCATACCATCGGAATAGCACACTTCTATCGGATCGGAGTATTTGAAGATGGGCGACTTGGGGTCAAGAGTCTTGTTCCACATGGTGAGAATGCGACCATTATGTCCGCCGCCGAGCCCACCGCCCGTGGCACCATAGATAACAAGGTATCTGTCGCCAATCTTCAAGACATCGGGGGCTGCTCCCCCGCCCGGCCGCTCAGCTCCACTGTGCCAGCTCCAGCCATCCTCAGAGATGAGTCCTCCCCCACCCGTTCCAAAGGTGTAGTATTTCCCTTCACACTCAGCTATGGTTGAGGGGTCGTGGATGTAGGGCTGTCCCACCTGTGCATGGGTAGTTGCAAGCGACAAATGGCAAGTGATAAGAAACACCACCGCTTTCACCGTATTAACTATATCGATATGTTGATTCTTTTTCATTTTCATATTGTTTTTCTTGTTTATACTTATCTCACATCACTAATCACACTGAAAGCAGTAACGGGTTTCTGGTCCTCATCGAGGAAGCGGACGCAGAAATCGCTTAGCCCAGGGCCGTTGATTACCGAACAGCGCAGTATGTTGCGCCCCTTCTTCAGGGTTACACGGGGTGACATACCATCATCAACCACCATGCGACGGTCGCCGGAAAGCATGAGAACTTCCTCGCCATTGAGCCACCATGCCGACGCTCCGTTGGAACCGGCAGCCAATCGCACATTGCGGATTTCTTCAGGACAGTCGATAACAGTCACTGCCCAGAACAGAGAACCGTAGGTCTGCTGTCCCCATTTCTCGGCAAAACGGAAGAGTTTCACGTTGTAGTTCTCGCTGTCGAGGGCATGCCAGGCAAGTGTCTGCTTGCCCACTCGGGTTTTCTGCCCCTCTTTAGGCAAGATGGTCTGTTGCCCCTTGAAATAGTCCATGTAGAAATGCTCTCGCAAATAGGTTTCTGTAAACACATTATTCGAGCGGTTGGGCTTGCTGATTGGCTCAAGCAACATCCAACGGCGAATGAATCCATTCTCATCTGGCTGTGCCTTCGGGGTGGAAACTGAGGAGAAATAGTGAGGTCGGTTCTTAAACAAAACCCAATCCACATCAACACCATCACCCTCGCAGGTAAGCACAAGATCGGCAATGCCCTTTGGAGTGTATTCCAATGGTGCCGTCAGTGTCAGCCACTGCCCGCTCATATCACGGCGGAACGGTCCCATTTCACTTTTGACGGTCACTGCGAACCGGGCAATCACCTTGCCGTTAGCGGTTTTCTCACGGAGACAAAACCGGGTGTTGCTGTTTGCCTTGGCACATACCACGGCATAGCCATCGGTAATACAACAGAAATCCACATCATTATAGCGCACCCAGGAGCCTTTCTGCGGGAGTATCACCTGCCAGCCACGGAAACGGTTGAGCGTATCGAGATATTCAATCTCCACATTGGCGGAAGCACCACTGTAGCGATCTATCTGTATCTTATCTGTTGCCTTGTTGATTCCAACGCCACGAAGTGTCGGTTTCACCTCGCATATCGTGCCGTCGGCATTAAAGCTCATTCTCTCAATACATGCAGAACGCCTCTTGTCCATCCATGGGGAATAGGCATTATGGTGATAGAAAATATACCACTGACCACGATACTCCATGATGCTATGATGGTTAGTCCAGCAACCGTTGGCATGTTCTGCCATTATGATACCCTTAAAGTCCCACGGTCCGAGGGGTGACTTCGACATGGCATAGGCCAGTGTCTCCGTTCCATTCTCAACCCTCACCCAAGGGAAAGTGAGATAATACCATCCGTTGCGCTTGAAGGCGAAGGGACCTTCCTTAAATCCATCTGGCAGACCTTTCATCTCCTGTCCGCCCACCTTCATTGGAGGCATCTCTGGCATGCCCTCCCGTCTGGGAAACTTCACTTCCTGCAGTTCGCCGTCCAGCTCTTTCATGTTGTCCTTCAGCCTGGCACCGCGAATGCCCATGCCACTCCAATAGATGTAGGCTTGGCCATCGTCATCAAGCAGCACACACGGATCGATGCCTGAAACACCCTTGACAGGTTCCTGCTCGCAGGTGAATGGTCCTTCGGGGCTATCGGCTGTTGCCACGCCAATGGCAAAGCCTCGACCGTTCTTCGGAGCGTTGGGGAAATAGAAATAATACTTCCCATTCTTGAAAACGCAGTCGGGTGCCCACATGGAATAGCCGTCGGACTTCCCCCAAGGCACGGTTTCCTGCGAGAGAATCACGCCATGGTCGGTCCAGTTGATGAGATCCTTAGAGGAAAACACATGATAATCAGCCATGCAGAACCAGTCTTGCCGCTGTCCTTCGGGAGCAACAATGTCGTGAGAGGGATATACATATACCTTATTATTAAATACGCGCGCGGTGGGATCGGCTGCGAACTGGTCGCGGATAACGGGATTCTGTGCCCACAACACAAGAGGCAACCCCGCGAGAATCAACAAAGAGTTTTTCGTCTTCATCATCTTTATCTTTTCACATTTCACTACTTAGTTTTTCGCAAATATAACAATAAATCCCCAGTATGCCAAGCGAGGTAATGTAAAGATACAGGAAAAGATACATCACAAAAAGAATATGATACATCGTCGAAGTGTTATTCTCTGATTTTTGTCGTAACTTTGCTGCAAAATATAAAGATTCGAAAGTCATGAATAATATCAGTTTATTTGGAATCAATATGAAAAGAACAATCCTTTTTACGATTCAGAGCCTTGTTGCTTTAGCAGTTTATGCACAAAACCCGTTTGTTCAGTCATGGTTTACCTCTGACCCGGCACCACTTGTCGTAGGCGATCGCATGTACGTTTATACCGGCCATGATGAAGACGGGGCAGATTTTTTCTGGATGCAGGAGTGGCGCGTCTACTCCACTGATGACATGGTGAACTGGACTGATCATGGTTCGCCGCTTGCCTTGGAGTCATTCTCATGGGCAGACGACCGTGCATGGGCATCTCAATGTATAGAGCGCGACGGAAAGTTCTTTTGGTATATATGCGCGCATTCGCAACTGTCGGGCGGCATGGCTATCGGTGTGGCAGTCAGCGACAAGCCTACCGGCCCGTTCCGCGATGCTATCGGCAAACCGCTTTATGAGGATGGGAAGTGGGACCACATCGATCCTACCGTGATGATTGATGATGACGGACAAACATGGCTCATGTGGGGAAATCCACAAGTATACTATTTGAAACTGAACCGTGACATGATATCATACGAGGGAACAGTGGGAATGCTGCCCATGACAGAGGAGGCATTCGGCTCACCCGCCATGAGCAAACGCGAAAAAGGCAAACAATATAAAGACTCTTATGTGGAAGGTCCGTGGCTTATGAAAGCTCCCGTCACCTCTCGCCCCTCATCTCCCGATTCAAAGTATTATCTGCTCTACGCAGCAGGCGGTGTGCCAGAGCATATTTCATACTCTACTGCCCCTCATCCCACAGGACCTTGGACATACGCAGGCGAAATCATGCCGCTCTGCGATACCAATTCATTTACCAACCATTGCGGGGTAGCTGAATTTAAAGGTCACAACTATTTCTTCTACCACACTGGAAAACTGCCAAATGGGGGTGGCTTCGGTCGCAGCGTCGCGGTAGAGGAGTTCAAATATAATGCTGACGGTAGGTTTCCAAAGATAATGCCGACTGATGAAGGAGTCAAACCTGTTGGCAATTTCGACCCATATCGCCGTGTGGAGGCTGAGACCATGGCATTCAGCCATGGCGTGAAGACGGAACAGAATGATTCCGTGGGCGTATACGTTACCAGCATCCACAACGGTGACTATATCAAGCTGCAAAATGTAGACTTCGGCGATAAAACTCCACGCATGTTTACGGCTCGCGTAGCCAGTGGTTTGCGCGGTGGTGCCATAGAGATTCGCATTGACAGCTTAGGAGGGCAGCTTCTGGGTCGCCTTGAAGTACCTGGCACAGGCGGCTGGGAACAGTGGTGCACACTGACCACCGATCTCACTTCCATCGTCCGTGGCCACCACGACCTATGTTTCGTGTTTACAGGTCGCAAGGGACCGAAGCTCTTCAACTTCGACTGGTGGGAAATGCGCGGACTGCAGCAAGTGAACATGCCACTTTCCCAAACTAAATACACTGCAGACCCGGTACCATTAGGAGACTATGAGACTCTGAAAATGGAGAAAATACAGAATCCCATGTTATGGTCAGACGTTCCCGACCCTGATGTTATCCGCGTAGGCGACACGTTCTACATGGTGTCTACCACCATGCACCTCATGCCTGGAGCCCCTATCATGCGATCGAAAGACCTGAAAAACTGGGAAACGGTGGGCTATATCTTCGACCGGCTGACAGACTCCCCAAAGTATGACTTGCTTCAAGGCACAGCCTATGGCAGAGGACAATGGGCTACATCCCTGAAATATCACAACGGGAAGTTCTACGCCCTGCTGGCTCCAAACGAGCGCGGCGCCATGGGAGATACCTATATCTTCTCTGCGGAGAAGGCTGAAGGACCATGGAACATCGTGTCAAGGATGCGGCATTTCCACGACTGCTCACTTTTCTTCGATGATGACGGCAGAGTGTATGTCATCTATGGTACAGGCGAGATGATGGAGCTGAAGCCCGATCTCTCTGATGTCATCGAAGGAACCCACCAGCATATTTTCCAACGCGAGCCCGATGAGCAAGGTCTTTTGGAGGGAAGTCGCATGATCAAGCATAACGGAAAGTACTATCTGCTGATGATATCTCATACCTATGCCCCTAGAAGGCATCGTCGCGAGGTGTGCTACAGGGCTGATGACATACATGGTCCCTATGAAAAGCAAGTGATTCTGGAGAGTGAATTCGGCGGCTTTTCCTATGAAGCACAAGGAACCATCGTTGACACGCCAGAAGGCGACTGGTATGGAATCATCTTCCAAGACAGGGGCGGCGTTGGTCGCGTGCTCACGGTAATGCCTTGCCGTTGGATAAATGGGTGGCCGATGCTGGGCGACGAGAATGGGAAAGTGCCTGACATCGTACGTCCGCTTATCAGCGGACAGCCAACGACAAGCATTGTGAAAAGTGATGATTTCACGGAAACGAAGCTGGGACTGCACTGGCAGTGGAATCACAATCCTATAGATGCAGCATGGTCGCTCACACAGCGCCCCGGATACCTGCGGCTAAAGACCAACCGCATCGTTCCCAACATCTATCTTGCTCCCAACACGCTGACTCAACGCATGGAAGGACCGACATGCAGCGGCGCTATCGCCATGGACATCACGAAGATGAAAGACGGCGACTGTGCCGGATTGGCTGCATTCAACAGCGACACCGGTGCTCTCGTCATCAAGAAAAAGGGCAAGTGTGTGATGCTTGAGATGAATGAAATGACTGTGGAACTCTCCGACCGCGACAAAGAAGTGATGAAAGTTGAAGAGAATACCATAGAATCTATCAGTCTGAAAAACAACAAAATCTGGCTGCGGATCGATGCCGACTTCCAGCTTAGAGAGCGCGGCGGTCACGATTCAGCTAATTTCTACTACAGCCTCGATGGTGAACAATGGACAAAGATCGGCACTACCGACTACCGTATGCGTTTCGACTGGCAACGTTTCTTCATGGGTACCAAGTTCGCAATCTTCTGCTATGCCACGAAGAAATCAGGTGGTTATGTGGATATCGATGCCTTCGACTATTCCAAAGGAGAATAACAACACAACAAAGAAGCCGACCAACTCTCTGGAAATCTGCAAAAAGATACAAGGCGCAAAGAATCTGATACACTGCATATCTATATTGTCGGATGAGACAGACAATCTGCCCCAAGGCATCTATATTATCGGCAGAAGGAAAATTGTGAAATGGAACATGCAGAAAAGAATATGAAACATGTAGCAATGTTAGTTAATGGTGAAAGACGTATTTTTGCAATCAAAAACAATCACGCAATGAACGATATGAAGCTCTCGAATTTAAAAATCATGCTGACAATGGCATTGCTGGCACTGCCCTTGTCAAGAATAAATGCAGCCGTTGACCCGAACTTTTACATTTTCCTTTGTTTCGGACAGTCAAACATGGAGGGTGCTGCACGCCCTGAAGCTCAGGATCTGGCAAGTCCCGGACCGAGATTCTTGCTGATGCCAGCTGTAGACGACCCTGGGCGTGGGCGCAAAATGGGAGAATGGTGTGAAGCTGTTCCACCGCTCTGCCGCCCAAGCAACGGACTCACTCCTGCCGATTGGTTTGGACGTACACTGATCAATTCCCTGCCGAAAGACATCAAGGTTGGTGTTATTCATGTTGCAATCGGTGGCATCAAGATTGAAGGTTTCATGCCCGACCAGATTCAAGAATATGCCAAGACTGCTCCCGACTGGATGATTCCCATGTTGGCTGCATACGACAACAATCCCTACCAGCGTCTTGTTGACCTCGCCAAGAAGGCTCAGAAAGACGGTGTCATCAAGGGTATCCTGATGCACCAAGGTGAATCTAACACTGGAGATCCTGAATGGGCGAACAAGGTGGAAAAGGTTTACGACCGTTTGCTCGGTGACTTAAAGCTGAAACCGGAAGAAGTTCCTCTGTTGGCAGGTGAAGTGGTGCAGGCAGACGGCAAAGGAGTATGCATCGGAATGAACAAACAAATTGATGAACTGCCTAACACCATCCACACTTCTCAAGTGATTTCGTCAACTGGCTGCACCAACGGACCTGACCGACTGCATTTCGATGCAGCAGGTTACAGAGAACTGGGTTGCCGTTACGGTGAAGCCATGGCACGATTCCTGGGCTACGAGCCTGTGCGTCCACATATCGACATGCCGCAGCCGATAGAAGTTCCCACAGATGCAGTGCTTGCAGAAACCACCATACCTGGCTGTGAATTCCCGAAAGTGGATAGAGAGAACCGTGCTTATTTCCGTATTGAAGCTCCCGAGGCACGAAAGGTTGTGCTCGACATCTGCAGCAAGAAATATGACATGAAGCCAGACGGAAAAGGAGGTTGGATGGCAGTCACCGATCCTCTTGCGGCTGGATTCCACTATTACTTTATCAATATTGGAGGAGTGAACTTCGTAGATCCATCAACAGAGACATTCTTCGGATGCAACCGTCAGGCTGGTGGTATAGAAATAGCTGAAGGACCTGAAGGCAACTACTATCGTCCGCAACAGGATATCGCCCACGGACAGGTACGTAGCATATACTATTTTGCCCAATCAAGCAATGAATGGCGCCATGCAATGGTATATACTCCGGCTGAATATGAATTGAAAAAGAATGTAAAGAAACGCTATCCGGTGCTCTATCTTCAGCATGGCATGGGTGAAGACGAGACAGGATGGAGCAAGCAGGGACACATGCAGCACATTCTCGACAACGCCATTGCTAACGGTGAAGCCGTTCCGATGATTGTCGTGATGGAAAGCGGCGACATCAAAGCACCTTTCCGCGGCGGCGACAACCGACAAGGTTTCAGCACCTATGGAAACTCTTTCTATGACGTGATGATAAATGACCTTATTCCAACCATTGACCGCCAGTTCCGTACGCTGACTGATCGTGACCACCGTGCCATGGCTGGTTTGTCGTGGGGCGGACACCAGACCTTCGATATCGTACTCAACCATTTGGATAAGTTCTCATACATGGGTTCATTCAGTGGAGCCATCTTCGGCCTCGACCTGAAGACAGCCTACGATGGGGTCTTTAACCGTGCTGATGAGTTTAACAAGCAAATCCACTACCTCTTCATGATGAGTGGAACGGAAGGTATGGATAAGATGTTCGGTACGAAAAAGATGGTTGACGACCTGCAAGCTATGGGTATCAATGCCCACTATTACGAGTCAACAGGAACCGACCACGAATGGCTGACGTGGCGGCGTGGGTTCAAAGAGTTCATTCCCCACCTATTCAAGAAAGCGAAATGAAGAATCACCTTCTCTCCACATTATTATATTTAGCGCCCACCCTTGCTGTTTTTTCCTTCTTATATAAAAACGAAAGTCAAAGCGCTCAACGATAATGACTGCCATTCATTAAGACGAACAAATAATATCAATAGAAAATGAAAAAGAGCATAAGGATTTCACTCGTCATTGCATTTGCCATGAGCACCATATCCGTTTGGGCACAATGGAATGCACAAGTCGATCCCCATCAGGGATTAGGAATGAAGGATACCTACAAAGACTATTTCATGATAGGTGTTGCCGTCAACCAGCGTAACGTAACCGAAGCAGCCCAACAGGATCTCATCTGCAAGGAGTTCAGCAGCATCACGGCCGAGAACGACATGAAACCGGGCATGATTCACCCTGCTGAGGGAGTTTGGAACTTCGGGCGTGCTGACAGCATTGCTGATTTCTGCCGTAAGAACGGCATCAAGCTACGCGGACACTGCCTATGCTGGCACTCACAGTTTTGTGACTGGATGTTTACCGACAAGAAGGGACGCGAGGTGAAAAAAGAGGTGTTCTACGAGCGCCTGCGTGATCATATCCACACCGTCGTGAACCGATATAAAGACGTGGTTTATGCCTGGGACGTGGTGAACGAGGCTATGGAGGACAATCCGCGGCCATCGTTTGCCGACGGAAAGTTCACTCCTGGCAACCCCTACCGGCAGAGCCGCCATTACAAGTTGTGTGGCGACGAGTTCATTGCCAAGGCATTCCAGTTTGCCCATGAAGCCGACCCCGATGCACTGTTGTTCTACAACGATTACAACGAGTGCGACCCTGGCAAGTGCGACCGCATCTACAACATGGTGAAGAAGATGCAGGAGCAGGGTGTTCCCATCCATGGCATCGGCATGCAGGGACACTACAACATCTACAGTCCGTTGGAGGAAGACCTGGAAGCCGCCATCAAGAAATATTCTGAACTGGTGAAGCACATCCACGTCACCGAGCTTGACCTGCGCACCAATATGGAACAGGGTGGTCAGCTGCGCTTCTCGCGTGGTGAGAACAAGCCTCAAGCACCCTATATCGGTACGTTGCAACAGGATCAGTACAACCGAATCTTCAAGATTTTCCGCAAGTACAAGGATGTTGTCGACTGTGTCACCTTCTGGAACCTCAGCGACCGCGACTCGTGGCTGGGTGTGAACAACCACCCGCTGCCCTTCGACGAGAACTACAAACCCAAGGCTTCATATTATACCATCAAGAATTTCGACACAGCAATCGACCATGTTACCGTCAAGGAAGACTTTGTTCCCAATGAGCTCAATCAGCCCGGACATGAGTATCCGCAGGTGAACAGTCAGGGTTATGCACGCTTCCGCGTGGAGGCTCCTGATGCCAAGAGCGTTATCGTGAGCCTTGGCTTAGGTGGTCGTGGCGGCACGGTGCTACGCAAGAATAAGGACGGAGTGTGGGTTGGCACCACCGAAGGTCCGATGGATCCCGGTTTCCACTACTATCACCTGACTATCGACGGTGGTGTTGTCAATGATCCCGGCACACACAACTACTTCGGCTCATGCCGTTGGGAGAGCGGCATCGAGATTCCTGCACCCGACAAGGATCTCTATGCCTGCCGACAGGACATTCCCCATGGCACCATCAGCGAAGTATTATTCCCTTCGCCCAGCACCGGCGGCATGCAGACGGCTATGATTTATCTGCCACCGACGTATGGAAAGCTCGTGAAAGGAAAGCAGGAGCGCCTTCCCGTGCTCTATTTGCAGCATGGCTGGGGTGAGAACGAGACAAGCTGGGGCAAGCAAGGGCATGCCGGACTGATCATGGATAACCTGATAGCCGACGGAAAGATAAAGCCATTCATCATCGTCATGGCCTACGGTCTGACCAACGACATCAAGTTCGGCACAATCAGACAGTTTACAGCCAAGGAATTCGAAACGCTGCTGGTTGACGAACTGATTCCTTTCATCGACAAGAACTTCCTGACGAAGGCCGACAAGTGGAACCGCGCCATGGCAGGCCTGTCAATGGGCGGCATGGAGACTAAGCTCATCACCTTGCGCCGCCCTGAGATATTTGGCTATTATGGTCTTTTGAGTGGAGGACAATACGAACCAAGCGACATCAAAGACAAGAAACAGGTGAAATACATATTCCAAAGTTGCGGTTCGAAGGAGCGGCCAGAGGCTATCCTTGAGAGTACACAGCGACTGAAAGAGGCTGGGCTGAATGCCGAGGGCTATATCTCTGAGGGTACAGCCCATGAGTTTCTAACCTGGCGGCGGAGCCTGTATATGATGGCACAGAGCCTGTTCAAATAGTCGTTTCATTCACATGAGCAATCATCTGTCATCTGTAGCGTTTGCGTTATCAGCATGACTCAATATCAATAACCCCAAAATCCATATATAAACAAATGAAAAGAATAAAATTCGCCCTGCTGATGTTTGGATGCATGACAACAGCTATGGCACAGAATGCCAATTTCAAGTATTTCACATACAGCGGACAGGATCTGCGGTTCCAAAAAGATTTCGATCCGGCTCGCCAGTATCTCAACCCCATCCTGGCAGGATTCTATCCCGATCCCTCTTTCTGCCGCGTTGGCGACACTTACTATCTGGTGAACTCTTCGTTTGCCTTCTTTCCCGGCGTGCCACTCTTTGAAAGCAAAGATCTCGTAAACTGGAAGCAGGCAGGTCATGTGCTCGACCGCAGATCGCAACTTCCCTTGGACGGGCAACGCGTTTCTGAAGGAATCTTCGCACCCGACATCAAGTACAACCCTAAGAACAAGACGTTCTACATGATTACCACCAACATCCGGATGGGTAATTTCGTTGTGAAGACCACTGACCCGACCAAAGGCTGGAGCGATCCCATACGCTTGCCTGAAATCGACGGCATCGACCCATCACTGTTCTTCGACAACGACGGAAAGGCATATATCGTTCACAACGGACCTGTGGAAGGCGGAGCCGACTATGAGGGGCAGCGCGCCATCCGCATCCTGCGCTTCGACACCAAAGGCGACAGCATCATCAAGCCCAAGGACGGCGGCAAGGCATGGAGCCAGATTGTGCGCGGCGGCACACATGTGGAAGCCCGGCCCATCTGGATTGAAGGTCCCCATCTTTACAGAATAGGGAAATACTACTACCTGATGTGCGCCGAGGGCGGTACTGGCGACTGGCATTCGGAAGTAATCTTCCGGGCACCGCTGAAGTCGGACATCACCAACCCCGACGTTTGGGAGGAATGCCCCAACAATCCGATATTGACACAGCGCACGGGTGTTCCTGCCGACCGTCCTGACATCGTGACAAGCACCGGACATGCCGACCTGCTGCAGGCAAAGGATGGCAGTTGGTGGGCTGTGTTCCTGGGCTGCCGCGCCTACGAAGGACCATTCTATAACACGGGGCGCGACACGTATATGCTGCCTGTCACGTGGAAAGACGGATGGCCGGAGATTCTGGAGAAGGGGAAAGTGGTTCCCACTGTGGTTGACAAGACCGGGCTGCAACCAGGAAAGAACCTGCTGACAGGCAATTTCACATATACCGATACCTTCGACGGCGACAAGCTGGATTCAAGATGGATATTCCTGCGCAACCCGGAAATGGAACGCTATCATTGGGGAAGCAACGGGCTGACCATTACACCCAGCAAGGCAGACATTAGCCAGCGCGAACCTCTGTCGGCTGTATTCTGCCGCCAGCAGCACACCACCTTCACTGCTGAAACCGAAGTGAGCTTTGCTCCCAAATCAGAAAAAGACATGGCAGGACTGGCATTGCTCCAGAATGAGGAATTCAACTTTGTGTTCGGAAAGACCATTCTCGGCGGCAAACCTGCCGTTACGCTGACTCGTGCTGAGCGCCAGCGCACGCTCATCGGCTCAGCAACAGTCAATCCCGACAAGCCCGTGAAGCTGAAGATTGAGGGAGACGGCCGCTACTATTCGTTCTTCTTCTCCCAAGGCGGCGAATGGAAAACCATCGCGTCGGGAGTGGATGCAGTGAACCTGAGCACCAGCCGCTCAGGAGGGTTCATCGGCGTGTGTATAGGGCTCTATGCTTCGGCTCAACAACCATAGGGGAAAAAAGCATTTATATGTTACTGCGTTTAAGTCACTCAGTATCAATTAATTAAAAAACACCCTGCGTAATCTTCTGCGTTACTCGCTGCGTTACCTGCTGCGTATTTTCATTGACCATTTATCATTGAACATTGACCATTGACCGTTGTCCATTGAGCATTGACCATTGACAATTGACCGTTGAGCATTGAACATTGACAATTGATAATTGACCATTGACCATTAGTCGTTGATAATGCAATGCTCAATGTTCAATGATAAATGTTCAATGAAAATACGCAGCAGGTAACGCAGCAAGTAACGCATAAAATTTGATAAAGCCCTCTATTTTAGGCACTTACACGCATATACAGATAATTTCTTGTTTTGGCATAGGGGGATAGCTGAAGGCTCATCATGAAACCACAGCCCACTGCCCTCAAAAAAGATATGGTTTCAATCTGCAAAACATACGGTTTTGCCTGCTCAAACGTATGGTTCTAACACGCAAAAGATGATGTTTTGACATGCAAAGCATCATCTTTTGAAAACTGAATTCAGGAATATGATCCCCAAGCAAACTACCAAATGTGGGCTCTCTTCTTCTTCGGGATGAAGAGTTTGTTGCCCTTCTTCACCTTGAATGCGTCATACCATGCATCGATGTGAGGCAGAGCGGCATTCACACGAGCCTTGTTGGGCGAATGGGTATCCACGGTGATGAGATAGTCCACGTATTCCGGGCGCATATTGCTTGCCCACACACGAGCCCAGGAAAGGAAGAAGCGCTGCTCAGGAGTGAACCCGTCGATGGTGCCGAGTGCCTTTTCCTTCATTGTGTTCTGCAATGCGCGGAAAGCAACGTTCAGTCCGCCGTTGTCGCCGATATTCTCTCCGAGCGTCTGCTTGCCGTTGATGTTCTTTCCGGGAACAGCTTCCACCGTGCTGAAGAAGTCTTCAAGCACCTTGGTGCGCTGGGTATAGTTCTTCTTGTCTTCCTCTGTCCACCAGTTGTGCTGGTTTCCCGTCTTATCAAACTGCGAGCCTTGATCGTCGAAACCATGGCTCATCTCATGACCAATCACGCCACCGATGGCACCATAGTTTACGGCATCGTCGGCATTCGGGTCGAAGAAAGGAGGCTGCAAGATGGCTGCCGGGAAACAGATCTCGTTGGTTGTCGGGTTGTAATAGGCGTTGATGGTCTGTGGTGTCATCAGCCATTCCATCTTGTCAACAGGTTTGTTCACCTTGCGCTGCAGCTCATCAAGGGTCATATATTCCGAGATGTTCTGCAGGTTCTCATAGAGCGAGAGGCTTTCGTCAACCTGAAGACCGCTATAATCCTTCCATTTGTCGGGATAACCAATCTTGATGATGAAGTTGTCAAGCTTGTCTTTTGCCTGTGCCTTGGTCTCCGGGCTCATCCATGTGGCCTCTTCGATGCGCTGAGCCAGTGCCACTTGCAGGTTTTTCACCAACGAGAGCATCTGCTGCTTGCTGCTTTCGGGGAAGTATTTCTCCACATACAGCTTGCCCACGGCCTCGCCCATCACACCGCTCACCAGCCCAACGGCACGCTTCCAGCGCGGACGATCCTGCTGAACACCGTTCATCACCTGGCTCAATCTGAACGATTCCTTGCGGAAATCATCGCTCATCTGTCCTGCCGCGCCCATGATCACGCGTATCTCGGCATACGATTTCAGATCCTCCAAGGGTGCTTCTGCCAGAATCTTCTCAACCTCGTGGATGGGTTCCGGCTGACCAACGTCAACCAAATTGAATGCCGGGAAGCCGGAGAGAAGGAACACATTGCCCCAGTCGATGCCAGGATAATCCTCCACCAACTGAGCGTATGTCATCTTGTGATAGTTCTTGTCAATGTCGCGCAACTCCACACGGCTGTAGCTTGCCTTCGCAATGCGCGTCTCAATAGCCATCACAGCCTGCATTTTCTTCTCAGCAGCAGCTTCATCGTTGCCCACCATCTTGAAGAGATTCTTCATCACCGACTTATACGTGTCGCGTATTTTCACGGTCTGGGCATCATCGTTCAGGTAGTAGTCACGTGAGCTGAGTCCCAGTCCGCCCTGTCCGATGCTCACCAGGTTCATATCGGCATTGCGCATGTCGGCACCCACGCCGATGCCGAACATCATCGTACTCTCTCCCCTGCGGTCGAGCTGTGCGGTAACCAGCTGATACTCCTTGCGCGTCTTGATGGCGGCAATCTTTGCCAAAGTGGGCTTGATAGGAGCAAATCCCTCCTTGTTCAGCCTCACACTATCCATCATCAAACGGTAGAGACTGCCTATTTTCTGCCCCAGCGAGCCTTTCGCCTGCTTACCGTCGGCATACTGCAGAATGAGCTCCTGTATGCGTTTCTGGCTCAGCTCACTCAGTTCGGTGAAAGCCCCATTGTCCACATGCTCCGCATCAAGGGGATTGTTCTTGAGCCATCCGCCTGCGGCATACTGATAGAAATTGTCTCCGGGACGAACAGACAAGTCGAGATTCGACCGGTCAATTCCAGAAGTCCCGCTCTGCGCCCATGCCGTTGAAGCCGCAAAGGCGAGCGCAATTGTTAGCATTTTTGTTTTCATCTTCTTTTGTTTTTATCGGTTATTGTTTAACAGTTATTGGTTCACGTTTATTGATTATAGCCCAACGGTCAATGCTCAATGGTCAATGCTCAATACTCAATGGTCAATGCTCAATGTTCAATGGTCAATGTTCAATACTCAATGTTCAATGGTCAACGGTCAATGGTCAATGCTCAACGGTCTCTCAATCCATTTCCCACGGAACAATCTCCACAAGAAAATGCTTCCACGGAAAACCAGTTCGATTGCCATTGCCGTCCATACACCGCGCAATCCATAGTCGCGGGCAAGCAGAGCAGCCAATGTAAGGCGCACCAACCACATCGAACACAGGTTCATCAAGGCAGGCTTGAAGGTGTCGCCGGCACCAACGAAAACGCTATAGCATACGATTGATGCAGCAAACATGGGTTCTGCAAAAGCCTCGATCCTCAATACCGCAGCACCCAGATCCACGATATCCTGCACAGGAGTCATGATTGCCATGAGCTGAGGAGCAGTCAAATACATCACAGCCCCCATCAGAGCCATCACAATCATGCCCGAGAACACAGCCATTCTGGCAAAGCTCTTGCACAGTTCCTTGCGCTCCGCACCCATGCTCTGACCTATCAAGGTGGTTGCAGCATCACCTATTCCGTAGCCAGGCATATAGCAAAGGCTCTCGGCAGTGATGGCAAATGTGTTGGCTGCTATGGCAATATTGCCCAAAGGAGCCACAATCATGGTGCTCACAATCTGCGCCCCGCTCATCAATATCGACTGTGCTGCCATCGGAGCACTTATCTTCAGGGCATTCCTGATGTAGTCCCAATTAAACACGAACCTCTCCATTCTTCTCACCAAAGAAAGCATATCGCTCTTGAACACTGCATAATATGCCTGCACGCTGCCGCCAATCACAATGGCAAGCCCTGTGCCGATGGCCACACCCAGCACTCCAAGATGGAACACAAAGATGAAGATGTAATTGAAACACACATCCAACACGCACATCATCACACTCATAATACTGGGTATGCGCATGTTGCCCGAACACTTGAGCATGGCTCCCGACAGATTGGAAAGCTGGAAAAACGGGATCACCATCATGAATACGGCAAAATAGATGGTGGCATCGCCTGCAATATCTGCACCGCCGCCTAACCAAAAAGGCAACCTGCCAGATATCAAAAGCCCGACAATGCTGATGAAAAGGCTGAACAGCAATGTGCAAATCAGCCCGTGGCGAAATACGGAACGCGCCTTTTCA
The DNA here is from genome assembly GCA_017471245.1 of Prevotella sp. Lineage (GTDB taxonomy): Bacteria > Bacteroidota > Bacteroidia > Bacteroidales > Bacteroidaceae > Prevotella. Next base: position 30,808 of record JAFUVB010000005.1, on the reverse strand, counting down.
AAATCTTTTGCACCGATGAAATGAGCCACTTGCACGGAAAAACCCATCGAGGCAGCGCTTGTCATACTGCCACAAAGCCACGTTGAGGATTCAACTAAGCCACAGGCTGCCGCTGCTTCCACACCGATACGCCCAACCATAGCCTGGTCGATGAAAAACATCATCACACTCGTGATCTGTGCCAATATGGAAGGAATACTCAACTGATATATCAAGTTGAGTTTCTGTCCGCCTGTCATTCGCTGACCGTCGCGAATCATTTCCAATAACACATCACTTTTTTTCATCGGTTCTTTCTTCAAGGATGCAAAGATACGAATAATAATTCATATTTGTTCATTTGTCGGTAGTTTTTGTAAAATGTAACAATTCATCGCAAGATCCTTTATGTATAAATTTTGTTAATTATTCGCATATTCTCTTTGTTTGTCTAAAATATTCATACCTTTGTCACAAAAATCAACAACTTTATGGAATATAGATTTTCAATCAGAATTCTTTTTATTGCTGCACTGCTGATAGCAGGCAGCACGCAAGTGAGCGCAGAAGAGCTTTATCAAAAGGTGACATCTTTGGAAGATATTGATGTCGAAGACGAGTATGCCATCTGCCAAGTCGATGGGGAGTATGCACTAAAAGGAACAGAAGATAAGCCTTTTGCTACATCAAAACCCAGCAAGACAAATATGATCAACAATCTTTTGTTGTCGCCAGCAGTTCAGATTCCTGATGGCATCAAACTGATTCCTGTAGAAGGAGAAGCTAATACTTATTATTTACAATTCACTGCTTCGGGAGAGTTTATTCAAGGTGGAACAGGCACTTCCGATTCTACAAAAGATTTAAAGAGAGTGAAAGATGATACATACAGCAGGATAAAGTGGACGATAGAATTAAACAATAATGGAGTTACTTTCAAAAACACAGCCACCGGTTTGTATATATGCAACTCTACCACTACTTTTTCCTGCAACAAGACAAAAAACACCAAATATTCGTACTTATTCAAAAAAATTTCCAAAGAAGGTGATATTGTTGTTACGAAAAAATATGACTCCTACTCATCATTTGTAACATTGACTTCAACCGATTATGATTTCACGGACACCAAGAACCTGAAAGTGTATATCGTTACGGATGCAAACAAACAGAAAGTGACCCTCGAAGAGGTTAAACAAGTTCCCCTTGGCACTCCAGTCATATTATATGGTGATATGAATCATTATATCGCACGTAAGCTCAGCATGGGAACTGTGGAAAAACTTAACGACAACTTGCTGAAAGTTGGCAGTAAATCTGTAGTCGGAGATGCAAGCACGATCTATGGCATTGCCGCGAAGAATGGGAAAGTCGGTTTCTATAGAGTGAATACAGGTGTCGAGTTCCCTGCCGGCTCAGTCTACCTCGTCATCAAAGATACAGGAGCAAAGGATTTCTATGCTTTCGGAGAGGAAGCTACCACAGGAATCAATGGCATCACCGATGATGGCTCGTGCCTGAAAGATGACAATTGGTATAACCTGAAGGGCATGCGCGTGGATGCGCCCTCAGGAAAGGGCATCTATATCCGCAATGGCAGGAAAGTGATAGTTAAATGAGGAAGGAACCATAAAAACAGAAAACTACAATGAAAAAACTATATAAAATACCAGCCATCGGCCGCATTGCCTTTGCCAATGAAGACGAAAGTCTATTGGCAGAATCACAAGAAACGCAAATGGAAGTATTTGATGAGCCAATGATTATGGACAAGAGCGAGATACGCGTTAAGCCATTTTCCATCTGGGATTATGAAGATGAAACAAAATAGCATCCGCGTTGCCTGCTCTTCTGGCTACAAACATCAATACAGAAAGAAAGATACGTAACAAACGACAATACGAACAACGCAACGGAAAGTAAACGACACTGGCTATTCCACGTGAATGGCCAGTGTCGTTTCGTTGAAATGCAGTCCCGGACGATTGAGGAAAGCCCCTAACTGCCCTCCTTGGGCGAGTGCTCTTGGCGTACCGATAGCTACGGGTCTCTGCGGCTGCATCAGCCAGAGTGTGTCGGCAATCTGCAGGGCGAGCTCCAAATCGTGGGTTGAAAGGAAAATGGTCTTCTGCGTTTCACGACTCAGCTGATGGAGCAGTTGGAGCATCTCCACCTTGCTGGGATAATCGAGAAAGGCAGTGGGCTCGTCGAGGAAGATGACGGGAGTCTGCTGTGCCAATGCCTTGGCAATCATCATTTTCTGGCGTTCTCCGTCGCTCAGTGTCTGCACCATGCGCTTCTCCAAGTGGCTGATACCCACCATCTGGATGCTCTCTTCCACGATATGCTTATCCTCGTCGGATAGTTTCCCCCAGAAACCGGTATACGGACTGCGCCCTAAAGATACGAGTTCATACACCGACATGTTCTGTATGTCGGGTTTGGTGGTGAGCACGATGCCTATCAGGCGGCTGAGTTGCCGGTCGGTGAGCCTCGACAGTGCCTGCCCGTTGATGGCTATCTCACCGGAAAGGGGCGGTTGGAAAGCACTGAGCGTGCGCAGCAAGGTAGACTTCCCCACCCCGTTGGGGCCGATCAGGCAAGTGAGTTCCCCCTCCTGAATGGAGGCAGAAATGTTCTCAGCCACGATTTTCTTGCTGTTTTTGGTGTTATAACCTATGGTTAGCGAGGTCAGTGTGATCATTTTTTCAAAGCTTTTTTTGAGTGATTGTCTCTTTCTGCATCAACGCTCGGTGTGTCATGGAACGATACTGCGCGCAAACTCGATGATGGTGTCCCTGCCCTTCAGGAGATCCTCCTGGCTGAGCGACACAGCATGGTGGGGCGCAATACCGCTTTCGGTGCTCTGCTTGTTCACATCATACATCGGACAGGCAGAGAAACGAACACCCCATCCGTTAGGCAGCTCACTTGAGAAAGGCAGACCGGCACCGCCGCCGGTATTATCGCCAACAATGGTAACCTGCGGAAGACTCTTCATGTATTTCACAAATTCATTGGCTGCACTGTATACGCTGCGGTTGGTCAGCACAATCACCTTCTTCTGCCAACGAACACCTTTGCTGGGTTTGATGCGCTGTTCCTCAAGGGCAGAGAAGTCATCATGACCGCGACCTGTCTTATGCTGCATATAGCCCACCAGTGTTTCCTCATTGACGAACCGTGCTGCCAGTTTCTCCGCGTATGTGAGGTTGCCGCCGGTGTTATTGCGCAAGTCGAGAATCAATGCACGCGTGGGCGCAAGTTCCATCATCACCTCGTCGAGGTTTCCATCTCCGATGGCTGAAGAGAACGAACCATAATACACATAACCTATATTATCGTCGAGTGTCTTATATTTCAATCCTGCCGCAATCTTATAATCGTTCCCCATGTATTGGTTAAACAGGGAGTCGGAAAAATTGCTCGGAAAGTCCTCGTGCCACGACCAGTTGCGCCCCATATCGAATGAAGTGTACAGGTTGACATGCCCGTCGCGCAGCTCACCGATCATGTTGGCAAGCACTTCAAACAGCTGATCCCTGTTCATATTGCCGTTCACCTGCTTGGCATATTTGTCGTGAATGGCATTCCAGTCGATGTTTTTCTCACGGAAGAAGCAGTAGTGCTCATCCATGATCTTCCACAGAGCCTCGAAATTTCCCTGGTTATTGTTCTTGAACTCTTCCTCATCAACACAGGAAGCGCACAAAAACACACCGAGCAACACGGACAACGCGATATATATTTTCTTTTTTGCTGACATAGACAGATAGTTTATTGAAGTCTCGCCTACCTCAACTTCATCGAAGAAGAGGCGTTTCGGCGAGCTCACATGATGTTAGAAGTGCTTCACCAGTCCGATGACGAGGAGATGGGAATAGGTATGATATTTCAGGCTGTTCACATCCGCCTGCCTGTAGTCACCCAAATAGCCGAGGCGCACGGTGGTTTTCTTGATGGGAATGTCCACTGCCAGCAACTGTCCGAGAGAAGGGGCATTGAACGGAGTGGTGAACGCAATGTTGTGATCATAGTTGCCACGCGAGAAAATCTCATAGTACGACTGCCCGTAGTTGGGTGTGAACATGGCTCCAAGGAGGGGAACACTCACTTCATAGCGTATGCCGATCTCCTTGCGCCACAAGGGGAAGCTGTAGCAAACCACGGCATTGGGAGCCACGGAGAGGTGTGATTTCAGCTGGGCGGGATTGTTTCCATTCCTGCTGTTGTAGAGGAAGCCCAGCGAGAAGTCGGTCTGGGCACCTGCCTGAAGGAAGAATCGCTCTCCCAGTTTCCACTCTCGGCGCATGGCATAGGCGAAACGATAGGATGCCGCCAAATCATCGGCATTGTCAGAACGTGGCGATGCCATCTGCAGATTGCCCTCATGGGTGAACTGCGTCACGATTTCCGGATGCTTGCTGCCGTGGAAAGCAGCATAAGAAACGAAGCGCAGCTCCTCGCCGCTGTATTTTTCAGGACTGATATAAGTGTCGAGAATGTTCACTCCCCCCACTCCTATCATCCACGCCTTCTCGGCTGCGGCATGCTGCTGTGCCACTACCGCCGAAGGCAGGAGCACGAGCATCAATATAATGAACAGACTATTCTTCATCTGGGAAAAGACTTAACTGAGCGGTATGTGTGGATGTGTGAGCTGGCGGTGGGGCTTGCTGCCGGTCGTCGGCATCGGTCTCGGGTTCTTCGTCGGGCTCTTCTATGGCAGCTACCTCTGCTACGGGATCCTGCTCTGCCTCATCAGCATCTTCCATTTCGTCGGCCGACTCTTCTTCGGCATCTTCAGGTTCAGGCAACCGCTGCGGTTCCAGCTCCTCGATGCTCTGTATGGCCCATGTGGAAATTCGCTTTCCCTTTGCCTTGAATCCCTTCACCGACACAAACTGCTCGGCATCTATCTCCATGGGGTCGCGGAATTCGTCGTTGCCGCCAAAGGTAACCTTGATGAGCGGATACACGGTATCGGTGAGCAACACAAGCTTGCTGTTCATGTTCTCGCCCAGGAAACACTGCTTGCGCTTGGAAGCCTCCATCAAGAAGCGCTTCAGATAGGGATAGCCCTGCTGATCAGCATCATAGAGAACTGCCGTCCACACTTTTTCGGGCATGAATTTCTCTATTCTCAGGATGTGATCTTCATAATGGTTGTTCAGGTCGAAGTTGGTGAGATAGTATTCACCATTGTCCAAAACAACGAGTATCTGGTCTTCATCATTGAACTCTCCGAGATAAGTGCCGTGCTCGTCATAGTTCAGGCGGCTGATATCCGGATCGAACCACACCTTCCTGCCGCCGAGCGTGGAATGGCCATGACTCTTCAGCGAGATGCGATGCACAGAGAATTTCGTAAGCAGGTTGCCCTTGCTGGTGCGCCCCTTGATCATAATCTCACTGAAATCCTTGTCGATGAACATCTTCTTCAGTCGCTCGCGCGGCTCCAGTGTCACCTTGATCACCTCTGCCTCGCCATTGGGATTTGCCGTGAAGTATACCACGCGGCTGCCCTCTGTGCCTTGGGTGAGGTCGTATTCGCGGTCGCGCGTCATGGATGTCACGTTGAAGCGCTTGATGAAATAGAATCCTTTCTTTCCGTCGCGATACACGACATTGTAGATGGTTCGCTTGTCATTTTTCTTGAACACCGCCACATGAATGATGTTCTTGCCCACGAAAATCTTGTCGGCAACACGGATCACCTTGTATTTTCCGTCTTTATAGAAGATGATGATATCGTCGATGTCGGAACAGTTGCACACAAACTCGTCTTTCTTCAGACCGGTTCCGATGAATCCGTCCTGACGGTTGATATAGAGTTTCTGGTTTGCTTCTGCCACCTTGGTTGCCTCAATGGTGTCGAAATTGCGCACTTCAGTGAGCCGCGGATGCTCGCCGCCGTACTTGTTTTTCAGATATTCAAACCATTCGATGGTTACATCCACCATGTGCTCCAGCCTGTTGTTGATGTCATCAATCTCACCTTTCAGCCTTACGATCAGTTCATCAGCCTTGTCGCTGTTGAATTTCAGTATTCGCGCCATTTTGATATCCATCAGGCGGAGGATGTCGTCTTTCGTCACCTCGCGGATCATCATGGGATAATAGGGCGTGAGCCGGTCGTCGATATGCTCGCAGGCGGCATCCATGGTGGGTGCCTGCTCAAACTTGCGGTCTTTATAGATGCGCTCTTCAATGAATATTTTCTCCAACGAGCAGAAGTGAAGCTGCTCTTGCAGTTCGTGCTTGCGTATCTCAAGCTCCCGGCGAAGCAGCTGCATGGTGCGGTCAACGGAATGCTTCAGCACGTCGCTGATGGTGAGGAACTGCGGCTTGTTGTCTTCAATGACGCAGCAGTTGGGAGAAATATTGATTTCGCAATCGGTGAATGCATAAAGGGCATCGATGGTCTTGTCGCTGCTCACGCCAGGTGCCAGATGCACCTGTATCTCCACCTGTGCCGAAGTGAGGTCGGTCACGTTGCGCGCCTTGATCTTTCCTTTCTCAATAGCCTTGGTGATGCTCTCGCAAAGGGTGCTCACGGTCTTGGAGAACGGCAGTTCGCGAATCACAAGCGTCTTGTTGTCGAGCTTTTCAATCTTGGCACGTATCTTCAGCACACCTCCGCGCTGACCGTCGTTGTATTTGCTCACGTCGATGCTTCCACCTGTTGGGAAGTCGGGATATAGCACGAAGGGTTCCTCTTTCAGATAGGAGATGGCGGCTTCGCATATTTCATTGAAGTTGTGAGGGAGGATCTTGGAAGACAGTCCCACGGCAATGCCTTCAGCGCCCTGTGCCAGCAAAAGCGGATACTTGGCAGGCAGGGTGATGGGTTCTTTGTTTCGCCCGTCGTAAGAGAGTTGCCATTCGGTGGTCTTGGGGTTGAACACCACGTCGAGGGCAAATTTCGAGAGCCTTGCCTCTATATATCGGGGAGCTGCGGCGCGGTCGCCCGTGAGGATATTTCCCCAGTTTCCCTGGCAATCCACCAATAAGTCTTTCTGTCCTAACTGCACCAGTGCATCGCCAATAGAGGCATCGCCGTGGGGATGGAACTGCATGGTGTGTCCCACGATATTCGCCACCTTGTTATACCGCCCGTCGTCCATCCGCTTCATTGAGTGCAGGATGCGGCGCTGCACGGGTTTCAGTCCGTCTTCGATATGAGGCACGGCACGTTCCAGTATCACGTAGCTTGCATAATCAAGGAACCAGTTTTGGTACATGCCGCTTAGGTGATGCACGGCTGCTGCATCGAATCTGTTCACCGGCTTGTAGTCTGAGTGTTCTTCCTTGTCTTCTGCTTCATCAAGGGGTATATTTCTTATCTCGTCGTCCATATATTTAGGTGCTCATTTTTCTTTTAACTTTGCAAAAGTACAAAAAAAAAGTGAAACTCTTCACAGTTTAAGCGTGAAAAAAGTGGAATGGAGCTGCGAAAGCGGCACATTCCAAAAGTAAATTAAATTAATTTACCGCGCAAATTAATTTAATTTACTTTTCAATTCAACTTAATTTACTCAGCAAATTAATTTAATTTGCTGAAGCAATGCTGCAATTTTGAGCCTCGAAAGTGCCGCACTCGGCGTTCAAAAACGGCACTTTGGCAACTCTAAAGCAGCACTTTCCCATTCCGAATTCAGTATGAGACCTCGCCCAGCAGCGGTGAATTTGCGGGTAATTATGATTTTTTATCGTTCACGTTGCCCTTAAATGCGCGAAAAGTTGTAACTTTGCGCCCAATATTATCGTAATATTAATAGAACAATGGCACAAGAAGACGTTTTTAAGAAGATTGTTTCGCACTGCAAAGAATATGGATTCGTATTCCCCAGCAGTGAAATCTATGATGGATTAGGAGCTGTTTACGATTACGGTCAGAATGGCGTAGAGTTGAAAAACAACATCAAAGAGTATTGGTGGAAGAGCATGGTGCTGCTGCATGAGAACATCGTGGGCATCGACTCTGCCATCTTCATGCACCCCACGATATGGAAGGCGAGCGGACACGTGGACGCCTTCAACGATCCGCTGATTGACAACCGCGACTCGAAGAAGCGCTATCGCGCCGATGTGCTGATAGAAGACCAGATTGGAAAGTATGAGGAGAAAATCCAGAAAGAGATAGACAAGGCGAGGAAACGCTTCGGCGAGGCATTCGACGAGGAAAAGTTCCGCGAGACAAACGCCCGCGTTTTGGAAAACCAGCAGAAGCGCGATGCCCTGCATGAGCGCTATGCTGCTGCGATGAACAAGATGGATCTCGACGAGCTGAAGCAGATCATCCTTGACGAAGAGATCGTCTGCCCCATCAGCGGAACGCGCAACTGGACGGATGTTCGCCAGTTCAACCTGATGTTCGCCACAGAAATGGGAGCCTCAGCAGATAATTCCATGAAAGTGTACCTGCGCCCGGAAACGGCTCAGGGAATATTCGTGAACTACTTGAACGTGCAGAAGACAGGCCGCATGAAGATACCTTTCGGCATCGCACAGATAGGCAAGGCATTCCGCAATGAGATCGTTGCGCGCCAGTTTATCTTCCGCATGCGCGAGTTCGAACAGATGGAAATGCAGTTCTTTGTGAAGCCCGGCACCGAGCTGGAGTGGTTCCCCAAGTGGAAGCAAACCCGCATGGCATGGCATCAGGCACTGGGTTTCGGAGCTGAGAACTATCGCTTCCACGACCACGAGAAGCTCGCCCACTATGCCAATGCAGCCACCGACATCGAGTTCCACATGCCATTCGGTTTCAAGGAAGTGGAGGGCATCCACAGCCGAACCAACTTCGATCTCTCGCAGCATGAGAAGTATAGCGGAAAGAGCATCAAGTATTTCGACCCGCAAACCAACGAAAGCTACACCCCGTTTGTGATTGAGACATCCATCGGTGTTGACCGCATGTTCCTCTCCATCATGTGTCATTCCTACACTGAGGAGCAGTTGGAGAACGGAGAAACGCGCGTGGTGCTCAAGCTGCCGGCAGCTCTCGCACCCACGAAACTGGCTGTGCTGCCCTTGGTGAGGAAGGGCGGACTGCCCGAGAAGGCACGCGAGATCATCGACAACCTGAAGTTCCACTTCAATTGCACTTACGACGAGAAAGACACTATCGGCAAGCGCTACCGCCGTCAGGATGCCATCGGAACGCCCTATTGCGTGACCGTGGACTATGATACGCTGAACGACAACTGCGTGACGCTACGCTTCCGCGACACCATGGAGCAGGAGCGCGTGAGCATCGACCAGCTTCTCGGCATCATTGAAGACAAGGTGAGCATTGCCAGCCTGCTGAAAAAACTGCAATAGGCGCATTCACAATAGAGAATAAATAAAGAACGGAGATAATGAAAATGTCATTCATGGATAGGGCGAAGGGGCTTGCGCTTTTTCTTTTCGTGATGTTCGCATCGTGCCTCGTTTCTTGCAGCGAGAGCGATGATACTGAAGACGAATATGAAAACTGGAAAGAGCGCAACGATACCTATTTCAACAACGTGTACAACCAGGCAAAGAGTGCCATTGCCAACGGCTCCCAGGAATGGAAAATCCTGCGCAACTGGTCGCTCAATGATGATGTGGCGACGGATGCCGACGACCATATCGTGGTGCAAGTGCTTGAAAAAGGCACCGGCAGCGGATGCCCTTTGTATACCGACTCTGTGATGGTTCATTATCGCGGGCGATACATCCCCACCGCCAATTATCCCGAAGGATATGTCTTCGACCAGTCTTATTCTGGCAGCTACCAGCCGGAAATCATCAAGCCGGCAACGTTTCTGACCAGCAGAGTGGTCGACGGATGGACCACAGCCTTGATGAATATGCACATCGGAGATCGATGGCGCGTATATATTCCATACATGCTTGCCTACGGAGCCGACGATACCAACTCCACGGTGAACGGCGTGAGCTACTTCTTCAGGGGTTCCACCGTGCTGATATTCGACATGACGTTAGTGGCTTACTACCACGCTGGCGCCTACATCCCGACTTGGGATGCAAAGCCATCAGGCGTTTGGATCGACGAATAGCATAATCAGATTCAGACAATAATAAAGGCTGCATTTGTGATTGAATGCAGCCTTTTTGCATATACATACGCTTCAGCCGCTTGATTTATATCAAGAATTGCGCCAAAACAACGAATTTTGAGGCACAAAACCATTGTTGTGTGCGAAAACAGTATTAAATTTGCATTGTCAAAACCATTTATGACGTAATTATTTCAATAGATTGTTAAGTTTTATGGGTTAATAGTTTTAGGTAAAAAGTCGTCAATATGGTGTTAGATTAAGGTAAAAATGATTGTTGGCAAGGATGCAATAGGTTTTTAGTTGATAAGGAATAGTTCAGGAAATAGGTATTCAGCAAGAGGTAAAGAGTAAAGATTGGATTCAAAGGATAACACAATGCCCGCGAGGGTGGTTTATACATAAGAGTTGAATATATTAAAAAAGACAGGAAAGGGTAACAAAAATGAGCATTCCAACATTATGCGCCCTGTTTGCTGTATTTGCAATAACGGGTCTGTGGATGGATCATTCAGTGGAAAACCGCTAATATCCAAACACTAAACAAAGAAAGAAAAAGTTTTCAGAATAGTAATAACAAGAGCGACTGCCCATCACAGGCAGTCGCTTTTTTGCATCATCCCGCGGAGAAACAACGGCACCAGCCATCGTGAGATTTTGCATCATCACTCGGAGAAACAACGGCACCAGCCATCGGGAGAAAATGTTCATTTCACGGCATTGGCTGCATATTCTTTCAAGAAAATGGAGAAAAATGATGGCTAAATGAAATAAAATGATTATCTTTGCACCCGCATTTACCAAAACGATGCGTCGGCATGCGCCTGTGGCGGAATTGGTAGACGCGCCAGACTTAGGATCTGGTGTTTCACGACGTGCAGGTTCGAGTCCTGTCAGGCGCACAAAAAAGAAGTCAGAAAGAGTGGTCGGCATAGCTCAGTTGGTTAGAGTATCACCTTGACATGGTGGGGGTCCTTGGTCCGAATCCAAGTGTCGACACAAAGGAAAAGAAGGTAAGTCATAATACAGGCATTCCTATAGAAACAACGGATTTCACGGATTTTACGGATTTAAGTCATGCTGATAATCAGGAACTTAATACTCCGCGAAATCCGTGAAATCCATTGTAGTATCTTTTTTTACACGCACTCTTGTTGTCTATCGCTTCACGCGGTGATAGGTTTTCAGTGCTTCTTGCCGCACATTTGCCGCATAACGGGCATCGCCGCTCACTTTCTGGGCGAAGTCGGCTATCTCGCGAGCTAAGCAAGAATGGTTGCGCCAGCCCAAAGACTCAAGCATCAGCACCTGAATTTCGGGATTATCGCATGCCGCAACATACTCCATCATCTTCTGAATCACGTATGGCGGGCAATAGTTGCGCGTGTTTCGGATTGCCGACTTGCGCGCTTTCAGCGTCGACTGCTCACTGGTCATGTCGCGCAGATTCTCCTCCCATGTCGCGGCAGACTGGTGAATTGATCGGGAAATGCGACTGCGAGCCTGCGCTTTCTGCACATAGCGCACCTCATCGCGGTCGAACTGACGGGCAAACTCCTCCATGAGTTCCTTCTCAGGATACATTGCCAGCGCGTTCTTTGCGGCAAAGGCACAGCGCGGCGACGTGTTCGTTGCAATCACTTTGCTGATCAATGCAGGCAGCAAACGGCTGTCTGCGCTCTTGCTCACATAGTTCAGTGCGAAGCGCTGCACAAGCTCGTAGCTGTCGTTCACACCAAGTTTCAGAGCCTCGATGAAAGAATCGCCGAGGTTTTCTGAAAGGGAATGCAGGCACTGCAGCCTTACCAAAGGAGAGTTTGTGGTGCGGAAGATGCGCAACAGCTCATCAGAACTGATGGCACCAGCCTGATGCAACTGCTCGATGGCCATCGACTGCATGTCGGGAAGGGCATTGTCGGTGACATACTTGCGCCATGCCTTGACATTGTGAGATGCCAACAGCGCGTTCACATCGGCTGTCTTGACGGCGGGAGTGAACGAGAACGTGGGATCACCCATCACCTGCGACTCCAAGTAACCGCTGTACTGCGGGAAGAAACCAGCCATGGCACCGATGCCGAGCAGCCCCATATAGCGGTCGCTCCATTTGTCCTGCAGCACGTTCACTGAGTTGGCAACCACCGCCACGGTATTTCCATCGTTGAAGATATACTCGTTGGCAATGCAGTCGTCGAGGTGGAACGAACCCGTGAAACATGCATCGATGATCACCAAAGGACAGTTGGGCTGGTAGCCATAGCGCGCAAAGTCTTCAATCACCAGGTCTTTATTGGCTGCGGTGATGGAGTCTTGCTCTTCGATTTTTGCATCGAAAGTATTGCTGATCCACGAGGCAGGAATGTCGAAACGCTTTTCCAGCACGCGCATCACACTGTCAACATCCTGTTTGCGGCGCGCGGCACGGCGCAGATAGCTGCGGCAATAGTCCTGAATGAACTCCTTTGCCCGCTCGGCCATGGCGATTTTGGGCGCTCCGTCCATATATTGCGTGTCGGGTGCTCCGTGATGATGCAGGATGGCAAAGTCGAGATCCAGTCGCTGCAACTCGTTCATCAACGGGAATTTCGACACTTCCTGCTGGCTGTGGTCGAGATATTCTATGGCATTCTGCTGCCCTTTCAGCCACGGGAAATGCTCAAACAGCCCTGCTTTCTCGTCCATGCGCGCCTGAATAGACTCTGAGATATAGCCATGACCGCCAAAAAAGAACATCTGGCGGAGCTCTCGCGGATAGCGCTTTGCCTCCACGGCCTTGCGCAGGTAGCGGCGCAGCTTCTCATAGCGCGATACGCCGCCGGCATCAGTGGGGCGAATGCGCCCGGAATAGATGTCGGGCTGCAGGTATTGGCGCGATTCTGCCGCCAGGGTGTAATAGAAATAAGGTGCATCGCTGTCTTTGTCGAGATAGTTGAACACCATGCCGAAATCATCGTAGTAGCGATCGCTCGGTATTGACGAATCTTTGCGCGGCTGCGCCTGATTCATCTTGAACGCACTCGTCAGGTGCTGCGCATCACGAATCATGGCAACGGGGATGTCGCCCACCAATACCGCGCCCTCGATAGGTGATTCTTTCTGGCGGTGAAGGCGAATCAGCTCTGCACGGATGCTGTCGGGAACGCCCCAACGATCCTCAACGATGAACACTTTCAACCCGTTCATCTGCTCAATGGCACGTGCATAGGCATCGATTTCTGCCTTTGCCTCCTGATAACTCTCGGGATCCACCACGATGGCGAAGCCCCGTTTTGCCTGCATCTGCACAGCAATGAAGGCAAGCATCATCACCATGCACAGTCGTTTCAACAAGTGTAGTCTATTCATAATCTCAATTCCTGATACCGTCACATGGACTTACATCGTCAGCGTGACGCCAAAATTCATAATGGTTCGCGACGCTCCGTCGAACAGATTTGTATATTTGTTGTCGCCGCCGTATGCAGTATACTGCCCGCTTGCATAGACTGTTGCCCAGACAGGTGTCTGGTATAGCCTCACCGGAACGTCTATTGCCACGCATGCCCGCACGCCGAAGCATGCCGAGGTGGCATGTTCGAAGGCGGGATTCACATATTCCGAGGCGAGCTTATCGCGCACTGAGGAATAGGTGGCATCGCCCAAAGGCATGCGATAGTATGCTCCGACGGCTGTCTTCAGCCGGTTCCGCCCGATGTTCCAATACTTTGTTCCATCTGCCGACATCTGCGCCATTGTGTATTCCTGCTCGAACACGGCGGCTTCGAAATGTTTCTGCTGCACATGCTCGAAAGAGGCGCATGCACGGACAGACCAAACGGGCGCGCCGGCACGCAACTGATGAAGCTGATAGGCTGCGCTGGCAGAGGCACGATTGGTCTCGTTTACCTTCGACTTGTTGAGCACTTGATAGACCACCCGGTAGTTATGAGCAGCATCCAAGCTGCGCTGCTGGTCATACCAGTCGCCTTTACCCTGCTGCAACAGGGCATTCAGCGTGATGTTGTGGCGCTGCTGCGAACTGTTTCCAAACGAAATCCTGTCGCTCAACATGAGCATGTTCTCGCCGTAATCGCCGCCTTTATAGGTATAGTAGCTGCCTCCGTCGGTGGCTTTTTCACTGTTTGTCTGTGCGCCCACTTCCAACAGGTTGTCCGTATTGCCAAAAGAAGCCTGCCATTGCAGATGCGCACCGAACACTTTTCCTTCGTATTCACGCGGATAGGAAGCGATGTCGTTTGACGTGAAATAGACATTGTCGCCCATTCCCTTCATCAGGAAATAGGTCTGAGGCGTGTAATTGTCAACCAATGTATGTGTCAGGTCGGAGCTATAGAACTGTGCATCGGCTGACAGACCGAGGAAATGGCGGGCATTCAGGCGGAAGAAGACTCCCGGAGTGATGGTAAAGCGCATGGCACTTACCTTTGGTCGCGGGTCTTCCTGGTCGGAAGTGCCGCCCGTTTTATAGTGCATGCTCAAGGCACCGATGAACTTTTCAGAAAACAGATAGGAAGCAGCAGCATGCATGCTGAACTGTTCCAAGGCGACGTTGCTGCTCACAGAATCGGCGAGCACAAAGGGATTCTGGGCTGAAAGCATCAGTGTGGTGTTCCATTGATGGTCATAATCCTTGGCATTGAGGTAGCTGAAATCGCCCGAAAGACTCAGTTTGCCGAACCGTTTCAGTCCGGCGATGCTCACCTGCATGTCGTTGTGCTTCCCTCCTTCGTCAACTGCATGAAACCCTCCACGCTCAAAATGCGTGCCGACGGCTGCGGTGGTGAGCGTGTGAACGGTATTGAACGACAGCCGAACAGGGTTTCGGCTGCCGTCCATAATATTGTCGAGAAAATTGATTTCCTGATGATTCAGGCGTTTCACACTAAGTGTGTCGCCGCCGTTCTGGGCAGCAACACTACTGGCTGAGGCCAATAGGCATGCAAAGAAAACAAGTTTTCTCATGGTTGAAATGGTTTTGTTAGTCAACAGATGTCGGTGTAACGCCCGGTGTCAACGGCTGATTGTTCAGGAAATCGTTGGCAGAGTTGTTGGTGTCCTGATAGTAAACGCGGCCGTTTTCAATCTTCGACACCTTGCGGCGGATGCATTTTCCGGTGTTCGAGGTGCTTGAAAGGATGCCCTTGGCATCGTCTTGCGGCAGGAAGTTGCCATAGAACTCCGACTTGCGGCTATCCCACATCATCACAGCATCGATGACATACTTGCTCGGCATGAGCAGAATGAGGTTGGTGGATGTGGTTCCCGGCGTGGTGGTGAAGTTGTTGGTGTCTTCCACAAACTGCTGCGGAGTCATGCCTTCTGGACACTTGGCGATGATGTAACCGCCGTTGAAGAGACCCTGAGCGAAAGAAGCAATGGTGAAACTGCTGTAATAAACATCGTCCATATCCCGCACCGGATAGTCAACCTCGTTGCGCGTAGCCTGCTTCAGATAGATTTCCCAGTCGGCTTTGCTCAGGTCGGGGCATGCATCGCTTCCGGAAAGCTCCTTGTGATTGGCAGCATCGTTGGCAATAAGCACGCTTTCGCCCGGCTGCAGAGGATAGTCGGTGCCGCTGCCGGGGAACGCAACCATCGAGCCTTGATACATGGGATAGCGGTCGAGATAGCCTGCCTGCTGCCATGCGCTCTCAGAGGTAAGGGCAGAAGAGGTGTAGAAGAGCATCACCTGATCGAGATACTGCACCTCGTCGCTGTTGTTGGCGATTTCGAAATAGCTGTCTTTCAGGTAGCCAGACTTGGCTCCCGTGGTGTAGATAGTCTTCCAAACGAGCGATCCCTGGATGGATTTGCTCACCTGGATGGTGACATTCGTATCGGCGAAAACAGAAGTGCTGGCAGTTCCCGTAGCATGGGCGGCAGCCTCGTCTTTCACCTTTCCCGACACCACGAAGTCATACTGGCCGCCCACTACGGTCATTGTGGTGGTGACATCTGTGAGGTCTATGGTCTGCTCCTGTTCCAAAGAGTTGGTGACAACCATCTTCAGATTGGAGATATTGTCTAACGTAAGACCGTCGTTCAGTTGCAGATTCACGTTAAGCAGATACGTTTTCACTTCATCGTCGTCGTCGCCACAGGAGGTGACAACTGCTGCGCTGCCCAGCATCATGACTGCCATGAGCGCAAGACTCAAATACTTTTTCATTGTTTTCTGTTTGTTTAATGTTAATCCAATATTGATTCTCTCTGATTAAAACTTCATTTTCAGCTCGGCGCCGAAATACATGTCAGGGTACAACTGGCGCAGGCTGTTGGAGTATTTATGCGAATGATACTTGTTGATATTCAAGAAGTTGTTTGCCATGAACGACAGTTCGGCCACGCGACCGAGCTCTTTGGTAAGGCGGAAATTGATCAAAGCCCAGGGACTGACGGTATCGCTTTTGAACGAATAGGTGTAGTAGAGGTCGTTCATACGCTCATAGCGGCTGTCGTTTTCATAGGCTGGCTGCCAGTCGGTCCAGTTGCCCTGGCGGTCGTAGAACCCCAACGGCGACACCACATAGCGTGTGCCGTCCATCGAGGAATGGTAGAGTCGGGTACCCTGATCGTCCTGATAGATGCTGCGGGTGCTCTCATGCCACACCACCTGAACGGTGGTGGTGAACACCATTTTGATGGCAGGCAGGTGGGTGATCAGTCGGAAATTGGTGTTCACGCGGTCAGTGATGGTTCCTCCGCCGGCAGGTCGCAGCGGCATGAAATCGTAGTTCAGGTTGATGAAGCTCAGTGCAGCCACGTCGCTCTTGCGCTTGATGTGGAACCACGCACCGTCGATGTTGAGCTTGGTGCTCAGCGGTTTGAACGTGCCGAAGTCCCAAGAATACTCGATGCCGTATTTGTCGGAGCTGCTCGTATTCGACGGTTTGCTCCATGTGGCCATCTCATTGCCCGGGGTGATAGTGGCGGTGGCGTGCTGTCCCTGATAGGTGTATTCCACCCTTCCGGGTGTATATTGCAGGTCGGTCGCGCCCGCGGGTACATTATATATATTATAATTAAGGAGCACCAACTGCGGTGCGAAGCCGAACTCATTGCGGTGACGCTCGCTGAAGAAGGTTACATAGCCGCGCATATCGCCGATGCGGGCATTCAAGCCTGCCTCCCACTTGGTGCTTCGGGCGGGTTTGATGTCGGGGTTTTGGGTGTTTTCCACCACGCGTGTGGTCATGATGCCCAGGGTTGAACGCTCGTCGGCGCCCATCAGACCCATGGAGCGGTTGTCGTAATACGCCCTGTCGGGATAGAGATAGAGCAAGGTTGGCATCTTGTTGGAGATGCCGAAGCCGCCGCTGAGCGACAGTTTGTCGAACAGGGAGTTGTTCTTGCGGTTGAGGAAGACATACTCCATGTTGACGCGAGGCTCAGCAACCGAGATTCTTCCGCGCCCTGCTTTCTCCTTGTTGAGTATCAGCGTGCTGAAGCGCGCGCCAGCTGTCAGGTCGAGATAGGTATGTCCGAGATGGATGCGCGACACGTCTTCGGCGAACAACGACACATTGTGAAGTGTGGGAATGTCGCGATATGAGCGGGGTCGCAGGGTGTGGCTGCCGCTTGCCTGCGGGGGATTAGCCATGTCGAAGGTGAGTCCGTCGCCGTGGTTTCCGTCCATTCGGTAGTCGGCACCGAGACGTATGTTCGTGTAGTTGTCGCTGTTTAGCTGGATATACTTGTTGGTCTTGAGCTGCGCGAACACGTTCAGGGGGATGCCCTCCATGCGATAGTCGCTCCAATAGGCTTTGTTCAGGATGATGGCACGTGCCTCGCCGGTGGTCATGCTGTTGGTTATCACGCCGTCGGGACTTGCCACCCAGTTGTGGTGAGTGTCCACTTGTCGAGACAATTGTGCAGAGAGATCATAGTCGATAGCGGTGAGGAAGTTGTTCATCTTCACGTTTCCGTGAACGGCAATGCGCCCGCCCACGCTCTCGTTTTTATACGAAAGCCCCAGCTCTTCCAACTGCTTGTCGCTCTTATAGTTGTTCACATTGCTGTAGAGCGAGCCGTTCACGTTGAACGTCAGGGGATGGCTGCCCTCGCGGTTGAACACATTGGAATAGCCGAAAGAGGCGGTCACGCGGTCGTAGCCGCGGTATTTGCGGCGCACGTCAGCATACGACTGCGACCAGTCGATGCCTAAGTTCACCGTTCCGCCGTTGTTCTTCAGGGCGAAACCCTTGCCGGCATACACCAGTTTGGAGAATTGGTCGGCCTTGAACTTCACTTCCAAAGGCGTGCGACCTGCCTTGGTCTTCACGATAACCACGCCCGAGGTAAGGTTGCCATACTCTACGCCGGGGATGCCGCGTATCACTTCGATGCTCTCAATGTTGTCGGCAGCCATCGTGCGCAGGTCTACGCCGCGCCCGGCAGTGGTCTGTTCGCTCATGCCGTCGGCGTTGGTGCTGCTCGCCGAGCCCCATTTCGTGGGGGCGATCGACTGAAGATTGGCTTCATTGCTCAAGGGGGTGCCGTCGATAATCACCGCCGTTCCCATGGCATTGTTGTCGTTTCCGCCAATCTCGCGGATGTTTGCCTGTGCCAGGGAGTTAAGAGTGGGATTCGCTGTCAGCGCTCCGGGCATCAGCTGCAGCATGTCGGCAACGCTCTTGGGCTGGATATGGCGGATGGCATCCTGACCGATCACCGACTTGGAACCCATCGCCTGCTGGCGCGCAGTGACCACCACCTCCTTCAGATTGAGCGTGGCTTCCTTCATTTTGATGTCCAAACGGTCGCGGCCGTCGCCTTTCAGCGTCACCTGACCGCGCACTTCCTCAAAGCCGAGACACGAAACGTAATAGTCGTACTGCCCTGCCTGAATGCCGGAAATGGTGAACTGCCCCCGCTCGTCGCTGAAAGCGGAAAGTGAATTGTTGAGTATGACGTGCGCAGTTTCCACTGCACCGCCTTTCTCATCTTTCACCGTGCCTTGCAATTTGCGGGTTGGAGA
This sequence comes from Prevotella sp., assembly GCA_017471245.1. Taxonomy (GTDB): domain Bacteria; phylum Bacteroidota; class Bacteroidia; order Bacteroidales; family Bacteroidaceae; genus Prevotella. Next base: position 11,800 of record JAFUVB010000005.1, on the reverse strand, counting down.
GGCTGTCTGAGCCACTGCCGACAGCACGACTGCTGCCAGCAACAAAAACGAAACCAATGCTCTTCTGCCTGAAATGATTGAAACCATACGCTGATTCGATTGATGATGTAACGATAGTCTTTGCAAAATTAGTGATTACATCCCAGTATGGCAATACCCAATATTAGGTATTTTTCAATACAGAAGTGCAAGTTTTAGATATAAAATTTTATCTCCCCTCTTTCAAAACCTATGCTTTTGAGACTCAAAACCTATGTTTTTGACGGGCAAAACCTATGCTTTTGAGGCCTGAAACCTATGCTTTTGACGTTCAAAAGCTATGCTTTTGGAGACCAAAAACATAGCTTTTGAAAAAGGGGAACTCAAATGATGCAAAACGGGTTATTTCACGTTGCCCACCCGAATGAGATATTCGCCGATCTGAACGGCATTCAGAGCGGCTCCCTTACGTATCTGATCGCCGCTGAGCCAGAACGTCAGACCGTTCTCATCACTGAGGTCTTTGCGCACGCGCCCCACGAACACGTCGTCTAAACCTGCGGTTTCGAGCGGCATAGGATAGATGAGGCTCGACGGATCGTCCTTCAACGTGACGCCGGGAGCGGCTTCGAAGGCACGCTGAGCTTCCTCCACGCTGATGGGGCGCTCGGTTTCGATCCACACGCTCTCGCTATGGCTGCGCAGCGAGCTCACTCTCACGCACATAGCCGAACATTTGGCATCGGTGTGCATAATCTTCTGCGTCTCGTTGAACATCTTCATCTCTTCCTTCGTATAACCATTCGGCTGGAAAACGTCAATCTGGGGAATCACGTTATAGGCAAGCTGATGGGGGAATTTCTTCACCGTGACGGGCTTGCCCTCCACTATTTCCTCGTATTGCTGCTGCAATTCGGCCATGGCAGCGGCTCCCGCACCGCTCGCGCTCTGATAGCTTGCCACGTGGATACGCTTGATATGGCTCAGCTTTTCCAACGGTTGCAGGCACACCACCATCATAATCGTGGTGCAATTAGGGTTGGCAATGATGCCGCGAGGACGGTTCAGCGCGTCTTCGGCATTGCATTCGGGAACCACGAGAGGCACATCCTCATCCATGCGGAAGGCGGAACTGTTGTCGATCATCACGGCTCCATACTTCGTGATAGTGTCAGCAAACTCTCTCGATGTGCCGGCTCCGGCAGACGTGAACGCTATGTCCACATCCTTGAAATCGTCGTTGTGCTGCAAGAGCTTCACCTCTATCTCCTTGCCGCGGAATGTGTATTTCCTGCCGGCGGAACGCTCACTGCCAAACAATACCAACTCGTCCAACGGGAAATTACGCTGGTCGAGAATACGGAGAAACTCCTGTCCCACTGCGCCACTGGCGCCTACTATTGCTACTTTCATATATCTTGATTTTTGTTTTGTATCCTTTTATATATATCCTCCTTCAATCTTCCACTTCAAAAAAACATCCTCCTTCACTCCTAAATAAGACCTCCTTCACTCCGAAACATTTGTCTTAACTCCTTTACTCCTTCACTCCTTAACTCCTAAAAAAATTCTCCTTCACTCCTAAAAAAAACTCCTTCACCTCAAAAACATTTGTCTTAACTCCTTTACTCCTTAACTCCTTCACTCCTAAAAATAATCTCCTCTCTCCTACCCCCCATTCTTTATTTTCCTGCAAAAATACAACTTTTCGGGAGATTATGTGCAGGAATGAAAGAAAAATTAGTAATTTTGCACTGAATATGTTGGATTTCGCGTCATACTTCCCCATAACAGACACCACATGGATATTCTTCATTGTGCTGCTGATGATACTCTTTGCCCCGATGATCATGGGCAAACTGCGCATTCCGCATATCATCGGCATGGTGCTGGCAGGTGTTGTGGTGGGGCAATATGGACTGAATATCCTGGAGCGCGATGCCTCGTTTGAGCTGTTTGGGCAGGTGGGACTCTACTATATCATGTTCCTCGCCGGATTGGAGATGGACATGGAGGGACTCAAAAAGCATTTGCGCCAGATTCTGATCTTCGGACTGCTCACCTTCCTAACGCCCTTTATCCTCGTTTATTTTGCAGGAATCCATCTGATGGACTATTCCCGGCAGGCCACGTTGCTGCTCTGCTGCGTGATGTCGAGTAACACGCTGATTGCCTACCCCATCGTTTGCAAGTACGGATTGCAGCGTCACCGCGCCGTAACACTCAGTGTTGGTGCCTCGATGCTTGCGCTGCTGCTGGCCCTGCTCTCGCTGTCGCTCTTGGTAGGCATATACGGCAAAGGCGCACACCATGAGTCGCAGAGCGTCATCTGGCTCATCTGCTGGATGATGATCAAGCTCACGGCCTACTGCATCGCAATGGTTTTCGTCATTCCGCGCATCGCCCGGTGGTTCTTGCAGCGATACAGCGATGCCGTAACGCAGTTTATCTTTGTGCTGAGCATCATGTTCCTCAGTGCAGCCATCACCAGCTGGATCGGTTTGGAGGGTGTGTTCGGAGCATTCTTCGCCGGACTGCTGCTCAATAGATACATTCCGCGCGTGGTTCCGCTGATGCATCGCCTTGAGTTCACGGGAAACGCCATCTTCATTCCCTATTTCCTCATCGGAGTAGGTATGCTCATCAATATCAGGGCATTGTTCACCAGCCTGCACACCGCCTATATCGTTCTGATTATCGTGGTGATTGGAACCGTGGGAAAGATGATTGCGGGCTACGTTGCCGGCATTGCGTTCCGTCTGCCGATGAGCCACGGCCACATGATGTTTGGTCTTACCAGTGCGCATGCTGCCGGTTCGATTGCCATTGTGATGGTCGGCATGAAGATGGAAGTGGCTCCTGGCGTGATGCTCGTCAATGCAGAGATGCTGAATGGTGTGGTTATGATGATTCTCTTCACATGCGTCATCTCTTCGATACTCACCGAAAAGGCATCGCGAGAGATTGTCCTCAACGGCAGTTTCACCAACGAAGAAGAGAAAACCGGCGACGACGAGATGATTCTGATACCGCTGAAATACCAAGGCAGTATGGACTCGCTTGTCACACTTGCCATTATGATGCGCAATGATAAGCTCAACCGCGGACTGATTGGATTGAATGTGGTGCTGGATGATGCTGACGTACAGAAGAATCAGACATTAGGCAAGCTCCTGCTTGAGCAGGCGGTGATGGCTGCAAGTGCTGCCGACGTGCGCATGCAGACCCAAAGCCGCATTGCAACGAATATCGCCAACGGCATCATGCATGCTTTCAAGGAATACGATGCCAGCGAAATTATCATGGGATTGCATAACAAGCAGTCGGAGAGCGACGGTTTCTGGGGTGTCTTCGCAGAAAACCTGTTCACTGAGGTGAACCGCCAGATTATCATGGCGCATCTCGGACAGCCGCTGAACACCATCCGCCGCATACAAGTGGCTGTTCCCAGCAGGGCAGAATATGAGCCGGGGTTCCACAGATGGCTCGACCGTCTGGCGAGGATGGCTGCCAATATGGACTGCCGCATACAGTTTCATAGCAAGCAGGCTACGCTCGCCCTCATCAGCCAATACATTCAGAACATCCATCCCAGTGTAAGAGCCGACTACACACTTATGGCTCATTGGAATGAACTGCCGCGGATAGCATCCGAAATCAAGGACGACCATCTCTTCATCGTCATTACGGCAAGAAAGAGCACGGTTTCCTATAAGGCTGCCTTCGACAAGCTGCCCGCAGAACTCACTCAGTATTACCATCAACCTAACCTGATGATCATCTTCCCCGACCAATACGGTGAAGCCACCGATGTGATGTCGTTCACGGCACCGCAGAAGAGCGAGCAGCAGAGCGCCTACACGCAGATACGCGACTGGATGTTGCGCCACTCGCCCAAGCATTAGGGCAGCCCAAAATGGCCTATCAGCCTATAACCCTTATTAGCCTTATAAGCCCTATTTGCCCCATAAGTCCTATAAGACCTATACGCCCTATAAGCCCTATAAGTCCAAAAAAAGAAACCGAAAACAACAACAATATGATAGAAATTAAGAATATTAAGAAGAGTTTTGGCGACCTTCAGGTGTTGAAAGGCATCGACCTCACCATTGAGAAAGGAGAAATCGTCAGCATCGTTGGTCCCAGCGGTGCCGGCAAGACCACCTTACTGCAGATTATCGGCACACTCGACAAGCCCGACAGCGGTAGCATCATCATCGACGGAACTGACACCAGCACCATGAACAAGAAACAATTGTCGGTGTTCAGAAACAAACATATCGGTTTTGTGTTTCAGTTCCACCAGCTCCTGCCGGAATTCACGGCATTAGAAAACGTGATGATTCCTGCCTTTATATCGGGAGCATCGCACAGCGAAGCGAAGAAACGCGCTGAGGAACTCCTCACTTTCATGGGACTGAGCGACAGAGCAAGCCATAAGCCAAACGAACTCTCTGGCGGTGAGAAGCAGCGCGTAGCTGTGGCACGCGCCTTGGTGAACCATCCCGACGTGATACTTGCCGATGAGCCAAGCGGCAGCTTAGACTCGAAAAACAAAACGGAACTGCACCAGCTGTTCTTCGAACTGCGCGACAAGTTCGGTCAGACCTTCGTGATTGTAACGCATGATGAGTCGCTTGCCGCCATCACCGACCGCACCATCCATCTGCGCGACGGTGAGATAGAACAACCGTCAGTGACTGAAGATACCAGTATGCGCGACGGTGAGATAGAACAGCCGTCAGTAATTGAAGATACAACAGAATAGAAGGCCACATTTGTGGCCGTAATTATTCAAATTATTCCAATTCGTTTCCAAAGAAACTCATTTATTCTACTAACGTGCGAAAGAAGAACCATAATCATTTATGATAATTCGCGTATTATTTACATAGATTTACGTTTAAAAAAAGAAAAAGGAATATAAGCGTGAATGTTACGTTTAAAAGAAAAACGCGAATAAGTGCGAATGTTACGTTTAAAAGAAAAACGAGAATAAGCGTGAACGATACGTTTTAAAGAAAAAAGAACTACAGAAAAAAGTAAAGAGCATCGCAAAAAAGGCGATGCTCTTTTTTTATTTCCTTGAGAGAGAATCACATCCTCTCAAGATCGTGGATAAAGTTTAATTTATTCAGCGATACAGATAGATACACGGTTCAGGTCATTCTCAGCGAATGGCTGTACGGTATCACCATAGCTGCTGTAAGTAATGCGGTCAGCGCTAACGCCATACTTCTCCTTCAGGTCGCGGACAACGATGTCTGCACGCTGAGCAGCGAGGCGAGCGTTGATCTGAGCATTACCAGTACCCTTGTCAGCATAGCCGCTAACAACAACCTTTGCGTTAGGATACTTAGCCAGGTAGTCAGCGATATCCTTCACCTTCTTCTGCTCTGTCTCAGTGATAGTGATAGAGTTGATGGTGAAGAAGATGTCACGACGGATCGGTTCAATCTTAACTGGTGCTGGAGGAGCTGGTGCTGGAGCAGGTGTCGGCTCAACATACTTCTGCTCTACTGGAGCAGGAGCTGGTGCTGGAGCAGGAGCAGTCTTGGTATAGCTCTTGCCCAAGTTGATGCGAAGACCGATCAAACCATTGAAATACCAGTCTGCATTGCCAGCTTTCTTTGAGTTGTACTTGTCAGAAAGGATGTTGGCGTTACCCTCAACCAAGAGGCTAACAGCATCGCTCAGACGGAAACCGAGGTCGATACCAGCACGTCCGAAAGGACGAACCTTTGTGCCATCCCACAGATACTCGAGCTCGTAAGCACCGAGGTCATTCTTAATACTGGCAGCAATGTCCTGAACTTCGTCATTTCCAAAGGCAACGTTAGCACCGCCACCGAGGAAAGCAGTCACATTGAACACGCGGTTGGGATTCCATCCGCAGAACAGGTTGCTGAGGTTGAACATGAAGTCAAGACCCGGAGCAACATACTTATACTTATAGTCAGCAGTGATGGCTTCAGCACCTACGCGAGCAGAATATCCGTTCCAGCCGCCCTTGCTCTGCCAAGCGTTAGCCTGGATGCGAGCACCGAATACAGGAGTGAACTGATAGCCCAGACCTAACTGAGCATTCGGAGAGAAGAGCTTGCTTGTCTTAGCTTCGCCGAGCGTATACTGCAAACCGCCCTGAAGAGTCAGGAAAGCGTGCTTCTTGAACTCATACTTGTTGCCTTCAGCATCAGTATAAGTTGCCTGAGCCATTACAGATGCACTTACAGAGAGAAGTGCAGCAGCCAAAAGTGTTCTGAAAAATTTCATATACTTCCGTTTTTAAATTTAATAATCAATATTTGTACCTTTCAGGTTAATGGTGCTCGTCGGAGAGTCGGCAACGGTGAGATACCACTTGCCATCAATGCGGATAGGCTTCAGCACGAAACGCATCTCGTTGGGACGAGGATCATTCTCCTGTTTCTCAAACAGCGTGGCGAGGTAGACCACTTCATTGTCAATAGGAGTGAGGAAAACGAGCTTCTCAACATCGTATCTCACACCCTTGAACGTATTGAAGATACCCATCTGCCTAACCGCCATACGCTTGGGAAGAGGAACTACAGAATCATTCTGATAGAAGTAAAGCATCGCCACAGCATCTTCGATCTGCTTGTCTCTGAGCAGCTGCAGATAGTGATCCACCAAGCTCATTACCTCGGCAGTATCAGCCTGAGTAACGTCAAACTGAGGTTTTCTCATTTCTGCAACAATCTCATCAACGGTCTTTTCTTGCTTTTTCTTGCACGAAACGACAACAGCGACCATCAATATGGCGAACAACACCACCCATATAGAATTCTTCTTCATTATAAAAATTATTTTTGTTTAAAAAGGGGTGCCAACGAGTTGACACCCCCTTGTTAGTATCCTTAATTAGACAGGTTATCTAATTAGTTCTTCTTTGCTGTCTGCGGGTTGTTTACAGTTTCCTTCACAGTTACGGCACTCCATGTACGGATGAACAGATGTTCAGTCTCCCACGGTGAGAATGTGTACATGATGTAGAGAGGAACGTAGATGTGGAAGTTACCCAGGTTACCCTCGTTGTTGTAGTAGGTGTAAGTATCAGTACCGTCGAATGTGAAGTCGAAGTCTGTGAATACATAAGTCTTCTTCAGATCGCCCTTAGCAATAGCGGCATTGATATTATCGTCACCATTAATCTTAACACGCTCAGACTTACCCATTGCCAAGTCGGTCACACACTCCTTGTCGTTAGACTTGATAGTGATGCCGTAGTACTTGTAAGTGGTCTGCTCACCCTCGTAGATAGCATTCTTCAGCTTCTCGAGTACTGGATAAGACTTACCAGTGTAGTTAGCAATATCAGGATTCGTGTTGTCAGTTGTACGCCAATCGTTGAATGCAACGAACTCGCTCAGCTTGATAGTCTGCTTCTCATTCCAAGCATCCTTCAGGTTATTCGGCTCCTTCGGGTACCAGTTGATTGGACGGAGGAAGCGAACATTGAAGTATGGATTCTCAATGAATGAGTAGCAAGCCTCTTCGTTAACAACCTCAATGAATGCAGTGAAGGTCTCATCTTCCTCAGTCAGGTATGTATGACCAACCTTGTTCATGATGTCATAGCCATATTCAGACTCCAACAACTGAAGTACGGCTGTTTCTTCATTGTCATCAAGAGTAGCATTTGTTGAAGGATCATCCGGAGTGTAGATCAACGAAACGATAGATTCTGTCACACCGTCCTTTGTTGCAGTAATGTACTGCTCTGTTGATCCATCTTCCTTGGTAGTGATATCTGTTACCTTGAGTACATATACATCACCAGAGTAGCCTGTTACCTTCCAACCATTCTTATAAAGAACGCGAGAGTTCTGATCATTTGGTTCAACCAGCTTGAATGTTCCGTGCTTAGACAGCTCGCCAAACTTCTCCATATCGGTCTTCCAGTCAAGGATGTTGTGCTCAATGCGCTTGTCCATAGACAGTTTCTCGTTGTCCTTCTCAGGATTGTAGAAGAATCCATAGAGATCTTTCTTGAAGTCGTCAGTGGTAAGAACTGTAGTCTGATCCTTTGGAGTAGGAACGTTCATGTGAGTTTCGTTATCGTCAACTATAACACCATTCACACGGTCAGCACCAACACCAGAGTTCAACTTATACCAGTAGTCAAGAACCTTATTCTGTACGAGACCAATTGCATAGTTGATCTTCTTAACAGGAATAGTCAACTTCAGATAAGCAACTGGGTATGAACCCGGAGCACTTTCCTTCGGAACGAAACGGATGTAAGTTTCGAGAGCCTTACCATTCTGCTTCAAAGTATTGTCTTCGTTGTTTGCAAGCTCAAGATACTTCTGACCAGCATCGGTATTAGTGAACAGCTTAAGATCCTTAGTGATCTTCGGCTCACCAATCTCCCAACGTACAACGCTTGTCTCCTTCTCCTTCGGGTCGATCTTCATTGTGATTTCACCGAACGGGTTCTTGTCGATCTTGGTAGCATCAGCCTCTGTATAGCGGTTGAATACACCGTCAGCATTAACATCAGCGTCATAGTACTCGTCGAACTCATTCTTAGTCATGTTCTTGAGGATGTAGTTACCTTCATCGTCCTTAGCAGCAAGAATAATGTTCTCAACCTCGCTCCATGTCATCTCGTCACCGAGCTCAGCACAATTCACATAGTACGGACCCTCAAAGTCGTGATTTACGGTCACTGGTGGAATCTTTTCAACAACTTCTTCCTCGCTGATGATAACCTTGATGTAACCAGCCTCGATAGTCTCACCCTTAGTGTTCTTCAGCTCAACGCGGATCAACGGCTCACGGTCGATAGTATAACGGTCAGCAATTGCAGGCTGTCCGAAGATTGTCTCACCAGTGCGTGTGTCAACAGAACGAGCGATGAAAATTGGGCTCAGTGGATCTGGATCGATGTTGTCCTTAGAAGCAACGCTCTCACCAGCTGCGTTCAGGTGCTCGAGGTGGTTTGTTTCCTCTGTTACGTTCTGACCCTCAGCATAGCGTACGAGATGATACTCATAGTGCAGACCGAGCTTCTCCAAAAGTGCATCATCTTCCTCGATGGTATTACCCTGCTTGTGGAGGAATTCCTCACGGAGAGTAGACTCAGGAGCAATGTATGTATAGTGAGTACGTATCCACTCACGTACATTGAATTCCTTCTGATAGTTAACCATGTGAGTAGGAACATCAGCAACGCACGAAGCAGCAGTCATGAAGAGAGGACGAATCTCGTGAACACGAGCCATATCCTTGAACTCTGCTGCCCACCAAGCCTTCATAGCCTCAGTGAGGTCGCACTTAGGCATAGTCTCAGCAAATGCCCACTTGCTGTCCTTAGCAGATGTCTTTGTCTCAGTCGGCTGAACGTCAACAATGTGACGAACATGATAGATAGCCGGGCAAACAGCTGCATAGTCAGATGTAACGGTCTTGTCGTCCTTTGTCATCTGGAGAGCCACAACGTCGATGTTGCTCTGATACTTCACAGCAGTAGCATTGAGCTGGAGATCACCATTCTGGATTGTCATCACATCAGCATTGTTGAGAACTTCAAGAATGTAGTCGCGGAACTGCTTGTGATCCTTGAATGCGATGTTAACCTTCAACAGACCATTGTCCATCTTCTCGTAGTTAGATGCAACATAACGGCCAGAAGACTTCAGCATGTCAGCCTCAGTCAACTTCTTGTAATCAGGATCGAGAACATACTTGCCACCCTGAGCCTGAATTTCTGTTGGAGAAGCAATAGCCTCGATAGCATAAGCCTTGTGATCCAAGAACTTAGCATCATAACCTTCGAGGTTAGCTGTTGTAGGATTGATATGATAGTAAGCGTTACCTGTCAGAGTAGACTCCATGTAGGTGTAAGTCTTGTTCTTCACTTCGCTCACCAATCCAAAGTAACCATTGAGCACCCAAGGAGAAACATTATCAGGAGAAATTGAACCAAGCTCCAAGTTGTAGAGCTCGTTGATATCCAACTCAGCAATACCGTCGGCAGTCTGGAGACTTCCATAGATTGCATTCGGGCTATACTCAAAGTGCTCACCCTTCTTCTCACCAGCCTTTGTGATGATGGGCTGATAAGCGAGAACGGGAACTTCGATTGTCTCGATACCACCAATGTAGTACATCGGATAGAACTGCATGCCTGTGAGCACCTGATCAATCATATACTGGATCTCATCGAGAGTAGGACCAGCCACCTGATTTGTCATATCCTTGATGTCCTTCATCTTATCCTTCAGAGTCTTAATATCATCCTCTGTGAAGTCGCCGAGGTTTTTGGGAAGACCAGCGATGAAATCCTTCTGAGTGTCGTACCAGCTTGACAGGTCGTCGAACTTTTTCTTCTCAGCCTCTGTCAGTGTGATGCCGAGGCTGTTAAGAGTATTTTCGTGATCAGCAAGCATCGTCTTCCATGTAGCGAACAAGCCTTCCTGAACTTCAAGGTTCTTGAAAGCAGACTCGATTGGGCTAAGACGAGTGTTCAGACCTGCGTTTGTCACATAGTCTTGCAGTTTCGTAGCAAGCGTCTGGTCGAAACCGTTCAAGAAATCGACGAGGTCAAGGAAACGCTGGTCATCAGCTTTGAGGTAACCACCCTGATTCTCATCGTTGAACTTCTGAAGTTTGTCAATGAGATCCTTCAAAGTCTGAGCATCAGCAACGCCTTTTGTCCAATTCTCAAACTGATTCTCAAGAGCCTTCTTTGCGAAAGCCTTGTCAGCCTCGTCCTTTGTGTAGAGCTGGCTCCTTGTGTAAGTGTCAGCCAAAGTAGCATACTTGGCCTGAGCATCTGCAATCTTCAGATAAGTCTGGTCAAGTTGTCCTTTCAGCTGATCGATCGTAGTCTGCAAGGCAGAGATGGCATTGGCATTCTTGTTGATGTCGTCATCATAGTCCTTACAAGAAACGAACATGCTCGTGGAAGCAATAGCTACTGCCACCAAGAGCAAAGAACTAAAAATTTTCTTTTTCATTAGACTAAAAAAATTAAATTAAACTAAATTATATACTTTATGCTTTATTTTCTCCACGATACTGCACCCCTCCAATGGAGAGATGACAATAAATTTGTGCAAATATACGCTTAATTATCATATTGCGCAAACATTTCAATGTATTTTTTCACAAAATGAACATTTTTTAACATTTCGCATACATTCCCTTTAAAATAAGGCGTTGCACGCAGGTAACTAAAGTAGATTCTGATGTTTTCATGTCTGTCACTCGCACCTCGGTATGTTACACGATGAGTAACGACAATTGTCAAATGCGTTTTTGCTTTCCTCCATAGGCATTCTGGTTAAATGGGTTATCACTAAAAAATCATGTTTTGCTTTGTTTTATGATGCAAATATACGTCTTTTTTCCCGTTGTACAAAGAGTTTGCGCGTTTTTTTGCAAAAATATTATGAAATATTGATAAATGTTGGGGGAAGAACAATTATTCTGCTAATATAGATGTGCTATTCTTTTAGAAACGAATGAGAATAATTAGAATAAATTCGGCCACAAAGGTGGCCTGACACGAATAATGTATGTAACCATCATGCGAATTATTATAATTTGTGGATTGAATTCGTTCTAATTATTCTCATTCGTTTCAGAAAGAAGTTTACATCAATTCGCGGAATAGTTTCCTTTTTTGTGGGAGGGAAGAACGCTTGTGCTGCTAATATAGATGCGTTATTCTTTTAGAAACGAATGAGAATAATTAGAATAAATTCGGCCACAAAGGTGGCCTGACACGAATAATGTATGTAACCATCATGCGAATTATTATAATTTGTGGATTGAATTCGTTCTAATTATT
>JAFUVB010000099.1 GCA_017471245.1 Prevotella sp. | reverse complement strand
TTTAATCTCGAATTTTAACGCTGGCATATCTTTTCTACTATTTAATCCATCTAAGTAGCGACAAGTATTTATAAGTTTAATCTTTTCTACCAATAAGTCGTGTCGCAAATATGATGCAAAATTACCCCGAAAATCCGAAATGCGCAAGAATCAAAACAAAATTTAACAATAAGAAAAGTGGTGTAACCACTTGGATTACACCACTTTCTTATGATTCTCTTATCGTTTCTTATCGTGGATTACTTCACCTCCTCAAAGTCGGCATCCTGGACATCGTCGTTGGGGTTCGACTGGGCCTGCTGACCGCCTTGGAAGCCTGCGCCTTGATTGGGATCAGTTCCAGGCTGGGGACCAGCCTGCTGGTACATCTTGGCAGAGGCGGCTTGCATTACCTGGTTCAGGTTGTTGATGGCATTGTCGATAGCAGTAACATCGCCGCTCTTGTGAGCGTCCTTCAGCTGCTGGACGGCCTGCTCCACGTTAGCCTTGTCGGCACCGAGCTTATCACCATTCTCGTTGAGGAAGGTTTCGGTCTGGAAGATCATGGAGTCGGCCTGGTTCATCTTGTCGATGCGCTCACGCTCACGCTTGTCAGCCTCTGCGTTGGCTTCAGCCTCAGCCTTCATACGGTTGATCTCGTCCTGTGACAGACCAGAGGATGCCTCGATGCGGATGGCTTGTTCCTTTCCCGTTGCCTTGTCCTTGGCACTTACCTTGAGGATACCGTTGGCATCGATGTCGAAGGTTACCTCAATCTGAGGAATACCACGGCGGGCAGGAGCTATACCTGTCAGATTGAACTGTCCGATGCTCTTATTCTGTGCTGCCATTGGACGCTCGCCTTGCAGTACGTGGATGGTTACTTCTGTCTGGTTGTCGGCAGCTGTCGAGAAGGTCTCGCTCTTCTTGCAGGGGATTGTTGTGTTTGCCTCAATCAGCTTGGTCATTACGCCACCAAGAGTCTCGATACCCAGTGTCAGCGGAGTTACATCGAGCAATACGATGTCGCCCACACCACCTTCCTTGTTCAGAATGGCACCCTGGATAGATGCGCCTACAGCCACCACCTCATCGGGGTTCACACCCTTCGAAGGCTCCTTGCCGAAGTAGTTCTTTACCAATGTCTGTACTGCAGGGATACGGCTTGAACCGCCAACGAGTATAACCTCGTCAATTTCCGACGTTGACAATTTGGCATCTGCCATGGCTTTTTGGCACGGTGCCAGACAAGCCTGAATCAGGTCGTGTGCCAGTTGCTCGAACTTTGCGCGGGTCAGTGTCTTCACCAAGTGCTTGGGAACACCGCCTACAGGCATGATATATGGCAGGTTGATCTCTGTGGAAGTGCTTGAAGACAATTCGATCTTTGCCTTCTCGGCAGCTTCCTTCAGACGCTGCATAGCCATTGGGTCGTCTTTCAGGTTTGCACCTTCGTCATTCTTGAACTCCTGTACAAGCCAGTCGATGATAACCTGATCGAAGTCGTCACCGCCGAGGTGAGTGTCACCATTAGTGGAGAGCACTTCAAACACTCCACCGCCGAATTCCAGAATGGAGATATCAAACGTACCACCACCCAAGTCGAACACGGCAATCTTCATGTCTTTGTTTGCCTTGTCAACACCGTAAGCCAATGCTGCGGCAGTTGGCTCGTTCACAATACGACGAACATTGAGACCAGCAATCTGTCCGGCTTCCTTCGTAGCCTGACGCTGAGAGTCGGAGAAGTATGCCGGTACGGTGATAACTGCATCAGTCACTTCCTGTCCGAGATAGTCCTCTGCGGTCTTCTTCATTTTCTGAAGCACCATGGCAGAGATTTCCTGCGGTGTATATTTACGTCCCTCGATGTCTACACGAGGATAACCGTTTTCATTAACTACTGTATATGGCACGCGAGAGATTTCTTTTTCTGTCTGCTGCCAGTTCTCGCCCATGAAACGTTTAATAGAGTAAACGGTGTTCTTCGGGTTTGTGATGGCCTGACGCTTTGCCGGGTCACCAATCTTGCGCTCACCGCCTTGTACGAATCCAACCACTGATGGAGTGGTGCGCTTTCCTTCGCTGTTTGCAATCACTACTGGCTCATTGCCTTCGAAAACGGCAACGCAGCTGTTAGTAGTACCTAAGTCAATTCCAATTACTTTTCCCATTGTTGTATTATTTTATTGTTTATACTCGTGTTAATTAAAAGATTCTGTTCGCATTTGAATGCGATCATGCTTTCGCAATCCGATAATTAAACAACAAAATTTATGCCAATGGTGATTATGTGAGCACGCATGACAAAGACATGACAGATTGTCACATCTGTGGTATATTTGCTATGCAGATGCGTGGATGTCCTGTGTTATTGTTTCTTTGTCGCACCAAGCATCATCTTGATTTGGTCGTAAGTAACCTCTTCAGAACAATTGTTCTTTATGGCTGTGAGTCCGTGTTTGACTCCAACTTTGCCGATTGCCTGAAGGATGGCATGCTGCTGCGTGGGAGACACAAAGGCTGAGAGCGGCAATTGTCCGCGCTGAACGAAGTATGCCAGGTGTCCCATGATGGTGGATAGTGAGTTTCCGCGCTCTTTCGCAATCAGTTCCGGAGCTTTTCCCTGCTGGTACATATCGAATGTAATCTGGTATGTCTCAGAAACACCTTTTTTCTGCTTTACTTCCTTTTTAATGTCGGCAACGGAAGTTCCGGATAGATTGTTTTGGACAAGATATGTGTTGACGATTTCAAGAATCTCCACCCCGTATCTGTCGGCACTGACACGTCCCACGTATTGTGTCGCGATGAGCGACGGCCGGTCGGCAGGCAGATAGTTCGCAATACTGATTATAGCGCGCTGCTGGATGATATTGTTTGGGTTGGTATCCAGCAAGGCTGCTTTTTTCTCTCTCCATATAATCAGGCGTTTATAGAGTTCCGGATGCTTGATATCGCCCATCGCCACTGCGTTTTTGCGTTTGCGTGTCTGTTTTTTAGGGCTGCTTTCTTCGATGGCTTCCAGCACGGCCTTCGCCTTAAACCGCAAGTAGTTTGACGTGGAAAACTCATTCGTCATCTGCATACGCAATATGCGCTGCTTCATCTCGTATGACAAAGTGACATCTGCAAGTGCTTCCTCGAATTTTTTCTTCGCCGCCTTGTTGTCGGACGTGACATTGGTGTCTTCCAGCAATTGCTGCATGATGTCGGTGATGGTCTTGTGAAAGAAGTGCGCACTGCGTGACACCCTTTCCAGAAAAGCTCCTTCGTGGAGCTGGTCGGCACTCATGCTGTTGATAACCCTAATCCATTTTGATGCAACGCTCACCACCTCGCCGGCCAAGCCTTGGAGGGCAATGCGATGTTGTCGGCATAAAGTGGGGAATTGGCGGAAGAAATGCTCATCGAGCACGCGGCTCATCCACTCTTCCTTTTCGTGCAAGTCGGAGAAATCGAACAGTTCCCGAAGCTGTTCCACGTAATACTGCTCCTTGAGCTGTGGCAGCATGCGTATGCTTTGCGCTGCGGCGGATTCCTGTTGCGCTATATAGTTGTTGATGCGCGGATCGTTGAAGACGGCATGTTCCGTAATGGGATTTGCCAGAATGAGCCCTTCCAGAGTCTTGCACCTGCTCAGTGCGACATACACCTGCCCTGATGCGAATGATAGGCTTGCGTCGATGATGGCTCGTTCAAATGTCAGTCCCTGGCTCTTGTGTATCGTGATAGCCCATGCCAATCGCAGGGGATATTGGCTGAACATTCCCATCACCTCAGTCTCAATCTCTTTTGTCTTTTCGTTGAGAACGTACTTGGCATTCTCCCAATCCATGGCTTCTACTTCAATCTTGTAGTCGTCTTCAGGACATTGCACTGTAATACGGTCTTCACCTATTTGCGTGATGTGACCGATCTTGCCATTATAGAAAAGATGGGCAGGCGACGGGTCATTCTTCACAAACATCACTTGCGCCCCTACCTTCAGCGTGAGTTCAACATCGGTGGGATAGGCATATTCCGGGAATGTTCCTTCAATCTTAGCATTGAAAGTCCGGGCGGGAGAGTCCAGTTTCTTCAGCTGTTCTTCATTATAGCGTTTCGCCATGTTGTTGTGAGTGGTCAGCCGTATATATCCTTCCTTGTCATTCGGACTGAAATGCGGCTGGCAGCGTTGGTTGAGCAGCGCATAGTCCTGCGCTGTGGCTTTCCCCTCGCGTATGTTGTTCAGAAGCTGTAGGAACTGCTCGTCGCTCTGTCGGTACACCTGTTTCAGTTCAATGGTTACATAGCTTGTCTGACGAAGCGCGTGGCTTCCGAAGAAGAAGGGGGTGTCATAGTATTTGTTGATGAGCTGTGCGTCTTGTTCGGTCACCACGGGAGCCAGCTGTTGCAGGTCGCCGATCATCAGCAACTGCACGCCGCCGAATGGCAACTTGTGATTGCGGTAGCGGCGCAACACGTTGTCGATGGCATCAAGAAGGTCGCTGCGCACCATGCTGATTTCATCAATAACGAGCAAATCCATGGTCTTGAGAATGCTGCGTTTCTCCTTGCTGAAGTCATATTTCGATTGGAACGAAGCCTCCGGAACGTAGGGTGACAGCGGCAACTGGAAAAAGGAATGAATGGTTACACCGCCTGCATTGATGGCAGCTACGCCGGTAGGAGCCACCACCACCATGCGCTTGGGCGACTTCTCTTTCAGTGTTTTCAGGAATGTGGTCTTTCCCGTTCCAGCCTTTCCCGTAAGGAAGATGCTCGTCCCGGTGTTCGTGACAAAGTCCCATGCCATTCTCAGTTCTTGGTTATGTTGCCTTTCCATTGTATTTGCTTTATGGGCTTTTCTGCAAAAGTAATGTTTTATTTCCGAATAGCCAAACTTTCGCTGACGAAATTGTAAGGCGAACAGCTGTCGGAGATGCGAATGAAACTGTTTCCTTGCTGGTTTCAAAACCGTCAGACCAATGCTTTTAAAAAGTGTGGCTGCGAATTACTGCGAGTGTTTCTTTCAAAAACAGCGACTTTTTGAATTGAAAACTGCAAGTGTTTGCAATAAAAACTCGCAGTTTTTGATATAAAAACTATCGCGAACTCTTCTTTTTCTGTCGGAGAGTTCGTAATATCTTGGAAATCAGAGCATTTATTGGTAGGCGCATACAAAGGGAAATGCCCATTTAACATGCCATCTTTTTGAAAAACCGTTGCACTCTATTCATGCGTATAGCCTTATATATCAAGTTCCTTTTTCTGATACTGTTACTTATAATTTTGCCGGATTTAAAAGAATTTTGCACATAATATTGCCGCTTATCGTTTTTTATTCATATCTTTGTGGCAGAAAAAGGTCATGACAGCTATGCAGAAGTACGCAGATTACATTGAGCAGATTGAGATTGATTCGCTTTGGAGCGGGCGCCGCCACGTGGTGTGGAACCTCGACCGTCGTGTGAACATCCTCAGCGGAATCAACGGAGTGGGGAAGAGCACTATATTAAATAAGGTGGTGAAGAGCGTGAGCACGAATGGTGACATTGTCAATCATTTGCTGAAGGGGGTGCATGTGAAAACCAATCCTGTAGACGCAACCCACATACGTTTCGACGTGATTCGGTCTTTCGACCGTCCCATTCTGAATGCCGAATCGGTGAGCAAGATGGATGTGAGTCTTGCCACAGAATTAGACTGGCAGCTGTATAAGCTGCAGCGCAAGTATCTCGACTATCAGGTGAACGTGGGAAACAAAATCATCGCTGCCCTGCAAAGCGGCAGTGCCGACTCTGCTATGCAGGCGCAGGCTTACAGCGAACCTAAGAAGAAATTCCAGGATTTGGTTGACGATCTGTTCAAGGAAACAGGAAAAACCATTGTCCGCACGGAAAACGAAATCCGATTCTCGCAAATCGGGGAGACCCTCGTGCCTTATCAACTGTCGAGCGGTGAGAAACAGATGCTTGCCATCCTGCTCACCGTACTGGTGGAAGACGGCAAGAACTACGTGCTTTTCATGGATGAGCCCGAAGTGAGCCTGCACATCGACTGGCAGCAGCGGCTCATCGATCTGATACTGGAGCTGAATCCCAATGTGCAGATTATTCTGACCACCCATTCGCCTGCTGTCATCATGAACGGGTGGATGGACAATGTGACCGAAGTGAGCGACATTACCACCAACAGCTAATTCACACACCATTCATGGCATCGCGGCTAAAGGAAAACATTTCGTCAGGCTATATCGAGGCAGCAAACAAGCTGAACTCGAAAAATACGAGGCATAAGATTGTGGCTTATGTCGAGAGCTACGACGACATCTTTTTCTGGCGCACCGTGCTGGGATCGTTTGAGAACGACAGGCTTTATTTCGAAGTGATGCTTCCTTCGCACAAGACTCTGGAAAGAGGGAAGAAGTCGGTGCTGATGAATCTGCTGAAGAAAAGTGCCGGCAAGAATCTGATTTGCTGTGTGGATGCCGACTATGATTACCTGATACAGGGAGTCACCGAGACCAGCAAGCGCATGCTGGAGAGTCCTTACGTGTTTCACACTTATGCCTACAGCATAGAAAACCTGCAATGCTATGCCCCTTCGCTGCGCACAGTGGCAGTGGCTGTAACGCTGAACGACCACGAAGTTTTTGACTTCCCTACATTCATGCAGCAATATAGCGAAGCCATCTTCCCGCTCTTCGTATGGAGCATTTGGCACTACCGGCGCCCCATCTACACAGAATTCACCATCACGGAGTTCAACATGATCGTAACGCTGGGCGGTTTTTCCGTAGAGAATCCCGAAGACAGTATCAAGCATCTGCGCCGCAAAGTATACACCAAAATCTCGGCTTTGCAGAAGCGTCACCCCGATGCCAAGGAGAGTTATCTGGCACTCAAGAAAGAATTGATTGAGGAGTTGGGGGTAACGCCGCAGACCACCTATCTCTATGTGCAGGGACATCATTTGTTCGACAAGGTGGTGGTGCCGGTGATGAGCAAGGTGTGCAAGCGCCTGATCAATGCCCGCGAGGCAGAGATACGCCGGCAGGCCCGGCACAGCACGCAAATGCGCAATGAACTGTCGTGCTACAGTCATAGCACGCAGGACATAGCACAGATGCTGAAAAAGAACATCGGTTATGCCTTCTCCGAACCCTTCGGGCGTATTCAGACCGACATACGGCAGTTCCTTGCCAAAAATACCCAGTCGGAAGAGACGAAGTGAGGAAACCTATACGTAGGTTTCCAGAAATTTCAGCGTTCCCGACACATGAATGCTTTGTGTGGTGGCAGGAATCAGAATGGTTTCTCCGGCATTCAGCGATGTGGTGTTGCCCTCATTGTCGGTAATGATCCCTGCACCGCCGATGCCGATGAGAATCACAAAACTGTCGAGTTCTGAATAATCGAGTGTCATTGGCTCGTCAAGATCGTATACGGCAGTGGAGAAATAGGGGCATTCCACCAATGAGACTCCTTCGTTCTTCATGGCATGGTAATGCGTGCGATAGTCTCTTTCCACTTGGTAGTTAATGCTTTCGGCAGCCTCCTTGGTATGCAGTTCGCGGTAGTTGCCGTCTTTGTCTTTCCTCTTGAAGTCGTAAATGCGGTAGGTTACATCACTGGTCTGCTGAATCTCAGCAAGGAAGCAGCCTGTGCCAATGGCGTGGATGCGCCCTGCCGGCAGGAAGAAAACATCACCTTCGCTCACCTCATATTGCGACAAGGCATCGCAGATGGTGTCATTTTCAACCAGTTCTTTATATTCCTCCGGGGTGATTTGCCGCTGCAATCCGCTATAAAGCTTGGCTTCCTTGTCGGATGGCATGATGTACCACATCTCCGTCTTGCCCCTCCGTTTCCCCTGCCGCTTGGCAATCTCGTCGGTGGGATGCACCTGGATGCTCAGGTCTTGCCTGGCATCAATGAACTTGATAAGCAATGGAAACTCGTCGCCGAAACGTTTGTAGTTCTCCGTTCCAACGAGCGAGTCTTTCATTTCTCTGACTATTTCGTTGAGGCTTTTTCCTTTAAGCGGTCCTTCGGCAACAATGGTTTCGTTGTCTTTCACACCAGATATTTCCCAACTCTCGCCCACTTGTTGCTGGTTGCTGTCGAGATGCTTGAAGGGAATGATCTTATTGCCTCCCCAAAGGGTTGACTTGAGCAGTGGTTGAAATTTGATTGGTTGCATTCTAATGAGTTTATTCTGAGTTTTTTGTCAGTGTTACAGTATTCTGTTTGTGTCTCTTGTCAGTTGTCTTTCCAGAATGAAGGAGAGAAAATAACAACGACGCTGAAGATTTCAAGACGTCCCATGAGCATTAATGCCGAGAGAAGCCACTTCACGATGGCTGGCAGTACGCTCCACGACATGGTAGGACCGATTTCCAGACCTAACGTCGGTCCCACGTTGCTGGCGCAGCTGATGGCTATGGTGATGGAGTTCGTGCTGTCGACACCCGTAACAATCATGATGAAATAGGTGAAGAGGCAGAGGCACATGTAGGCTGCAAGGAATGCCAATAGCGTCACCTGCGACGAATAAGGGACGGTCGTTTCGTTTACCTTTACCGGCAATACGGCGCGCGGATGTATGATTCGTTTTATCTCATTGCGCAGGATGTTGACAAGCATCACGGAACGTATGCACTTGAAACCTCCGCTGGTAGAGCCGGAGCAGGCACCGCAGAACATGCAGATGGTGAGAATCACCCATGTGATATGGTGCCATTGTCCTGCATCATCATTGAATATTCCTGTAGTCGTGATGAGCGAAACCACCTGGAAGAGCGACACTCGGATGGCATCCATCACTTGATAGTGGTTGTCGATTGCAAGGATTGCTGAGATGATGGCTGTGGCAAGGAGCACGACAAGCACATAGAACTTGAACTCTGCATTCTTGAAAAACTGGAGGATGCGCCCTTTGAATATCAAAGAATATAGCAGCACAAAACTTGTTCCCGACAAGAACATGAAGATGATGGCCGTGTAGTCGATGTACGGGTTGTGAAAATATCCCGTGCTGGCATTATGCGTTGCAAAGCCTCCTGTGGCTGTTGTGGTCATCGAATAGTTCAGGCAGTCGAACAATCCCATGCCAGCCAGATAGTAGCAAGCCCCGCAAGCCACGGTCAGCAGCAGGTAAATGCTCCAAATCCACTTGGCCTGTGTGCTGAGCCGAGGGTGCATTCGGGCTCTGATGGGACCTGTTGCCTCCGCAGAAAACACCTTCACGTTGCCACTTCCAAACGCCGGGAGGATGGCAATGGTGAAGAATACGATACCCAAACCGCCAATCCATTGCGTCATGGTGCGCCAGAAAAGCAGTCCGTGAGGCAGCACTTCCACGTCGTCAATGATGCTGCAGCCGGTCGTCGTGAAGCCAGAGATGGTTTCGAAGAAGGCATCCGTGAAGTTGGTGATGTAGCCGCTGATCATGAAGGGAAATGCTCCGAAGAAACTGAAGATGATCCATGTGGATGTCACCAGCAGGTAGGAGTCGCGCCTTCCAAGGGAATTACCCGCCTCACGACCGATGTATTTGAAGAACACACCGCCCATGATGGTGAGGATAATTGATATGATAAACGCAAGAGAATCGTCTTCGCCATAATAGAAGGACATGCCAAGGCACCACAGCATCATGGGCACTTCAATGAAAAGAAGTGTGCCGATAATCTTGTATATGAGCTTGATGTTGAGCATTATTGGAAGAATTTCTCGATTTTCGACATGTTGATATTATGGCAGAACACCACAACGATGTCGCCAGCCTCTATCTGCGTGGCACCAGAAACGAGGTGTCCTTCGCCGTGGCGCACCAGTCCGCCGATGGTAGCACCTTTGGGTAATCCCAGTTCGAACACCTTCTTGCGTGTAACCTTTGAGCCTTGTTGCGCGGTGAACTCAGCCACATCGGCGTTGGCAGTCATGAGGAAGCGGATGTTGTTGACATCGGCATCCAGCATCATCTGGTAGATATAGCTGGCGGCAAGAGCCTTCTTGTTGACAATGGTTCCTATGTCTAAGCTCTCAGCCATACTCACATAGTCGAGGTTTTCCACCATCGCCACCGTCTTGCGCACGCCAAGGCGCTTGGCGGTGAGGCAAGCCAGGATGTTGGTTTCGGCATTGCCTGTCAGTGCCACGAAAGCCTGTGTGTGCTTGATGCCTTCTTCATTGAGCAAGGCAATGTCGCGCCCGTCGCCATGAATCACCATCACGCGGTCGGTGTTGATCAGTTCGTTCAGCTTCTCACACCTGCTTTCGTCTTGCTCGATAATCTTTGTGCTCATGTATTCGGGCATCAGTGTGGTGGCCCTGACAGCCGTTGCGCCTCCACCCATAATCATTACATTCTTCACGTCAACATAATGCTCTTTCCCAACAATCTTGCGGATGTAGGGAATATAGTTGCGTGTGGTCATGAAATAGGCCAGGTCGTTCAGCTTCAGCACGTCATCGCCTCTTGGGATGATCGTGTCTTCGCCCCTTTTCACTGCAACGATGTGATAGGGTGATTCTGGCTTGCACAGGTCTTTCAATGGCTCATTTAGGATTTCGCAGGTTTCACGGAGTTTGATGCCGAGCATTACCAACGCTCCGTCGTGCACGTCCCATCGCTGTCGCACCCATGACATTTTCAGTCCGTTGGCAATGTCCCTGGCAGCGAGGTTCTCCGGATAGATGAGCGAGGAAATGCCCACATTGTCGAAGAAGTCTTTCAGTTTGGGATCGGTGTATTCGTAGTTATCCACCTTTGCCACGGTCCGTTTGGCTCCCAATGCCTTGGCAAGCATACATGCGTTCATGTTCAGATTCTCATCAAGGGTTACCGCGATGAACAGGTCGGCTCCGCTCACTCCGGCATCTTTCAGAGTCTTCACTTTCGAAGCAGAGGCATGCACTGTCATCAGGTCGTAGTCGCTGGTGATGGCAGCGAGCCGTTCCTCGTCACTGTCTATCAGCACTGTGTCCTGATTGTTCCTTGAGAGCAGCTTGGCCAAATGGGTTCCAATGGCGTATGCGCCGGCGATAATGATTTTCATATAATGCTCTTGATGGTTTCTTTAATAGTTTCAACATCGATACCTGCAATATGCTGGAGCTCGGCCACGGAGCCATGCTCGATGAACTCGTCAGGCAATCCCAGCCTTTTGACGATGGGGGAGAACTCGTGATCGCACATCCATTCAAGGACGGCAGATCCCAGTCCTCCGCATTTTGTTCCATCTTCTATCGTGATCACCTTCTTGAAATGCTGTCCCACTTCAGTAAGGATATTCTCATCGAGTGGTTTGAGGAACCGCATGTCGTAGTGGGCAATGGATAGTTGTGGAAGTTCCGTGGCGAGTTGTTCCACTGCCTTTGTAACGTTGTTGCCTATCGGACCGAGGCTTAGGATGGCAATGTCGCTGCCGCCCTTGAGCTTCCTTCCCGTACCCACTTGTATCTCCTCCAATGGACATCTCCAATCAACCAGCACACCTCTGCCTCGCGGATAGCTGATAACAAACGTTCCTTTTCCGGGCAATTGTGCTGTGTACATCAGTTTTCTCAGCTCATGTTCGTTCATGGGCGATGAGATGGTGAGGTTTGGTACGGGGCGCAAGGCGGCAAGGTCGAAGGCTCCATGATGGGTAGCCCCGTCTTCTCCTACCAGTCCTGCGCGGTCGAAGCACAATACCACGGGAAGGTTCAGGATGGCCGTGTCGTGTATGATGTTGTCGTATGCGCGCTGTGAGAAGGCACTATAGATATTGCAGAAAGGTTGAAGCCCGTCTTTAGCCATTCCTGCGGAGAATGTCACGGCATGCCCTTCGGCGATGCCGACGTCGAAAGTCCGATCAGGCATGGCTTTCATCATGATGTTCATCGAGCATCCTGTAGGCATGGCGGGTGTCACTCCCACTATTCTCGGGTTCTGTTCTGCAAGTTCCAACAGTGTGTTGCCGAAAACCTCTTGGTATTTCGGCGGCTTGTTACCAGCATCCTCCTTGATGCGTTCTCCTGTCTCAGCATCGAATTTACCAGGAGCATGCCACACGGTTACGTCTTTTTCTGCCGGTGCGTAGCCGTATCCTTTCTTCGTATGCAGGTGAAGAAGCTTCGGACCTTTCATGTTCTTCAGCTGACGAAGCAGTCTTACCAGTTCCGTCACGTTGTGTCCGTCGAAGGGACCGAAATAGCGGATGTTCATACCTTCGAAGATATTCTGCTGATGGCTGATGGCACTCTTCACGGCGTTGCTCAGTCGGATTAGTCCCTTTCGGCGCTCTTCCTCCAGCATTCCTTTACCATGTAGCCATCGGGCTGCCTTAAACCGGATGCGGTTATATGTCTCGTTGGTGTTCAGGTTGATCAGGTATTCCTTCATTCCGCCTACACTTCGGTCTATCGACATGTTGTTGTCGTTGAGTATAATCAGCAGGTCGTTGGGCGATGAGGATGCATTGTTCAGACCCTCAAAGGCCAGTCCGCCAGACATGGCGCCATCGCCTATCACGGCAACCACGTGTCTCTTTTTCTTCATTCCCTGCTGCACGCCCTTTGTCTTCAGGTCGGCAGCTACGGCCATTCCCAGTGCTGCTGAGATGGAGTTTGAAGCATGTCCGCAGGTAAACGTGTCGTATTCGCTTTCCTTTGGCGAGGGGAAGGGCATGATGCCGTTCAGTTTTCGGTTAGTGCAGAACCTGTCCCGTCGTCCTGTCAGAATCTTGTGTCCGTAGGCCTGATGCCCCACATCCCATACGATTCGGTCATCTGGTGTGTCGAAAACGTAATGAAGGGCAACGGTCAGTTCCACGACACCTAAGCTTGATGCCAGATGTCCGGGGTTCACCGACAATTCCTGCACAATGTCCTCGCGCAGTTCCCTGCACACCTGAGGCAGTTCTTCCACTTTCAGTTTCCTCAGGTCGTCAGGTGTGTTGATTTTGTTGAGTATGTTTAAGTTCGATGTTTCCAAATCTGTGAAAATGACTTTAACCTTGCAAAGTTACGAATTTTATTTTGAAAAAACATCATAAAAGGTGCAGAATCGTATGTTTTTCGTGCTTTGATGGATGAAATGATGAAAGAAAAAGTGTCGGAGAGTAATCGTCAGACACTCATTTGCTCTTAAAAAACGGCTTTTCTTTGGCGGTTTGTACAAATTGTATTATCTTTGCACAAAATAAAATTATCAACTAATAAATGAATTTATGAAAAGAAAGAATCTCATGATTGCTGGGTTGTTGCTGATGGGCATGTCTGTTGCAGCTCAGCAAAGGGGTGGAGGTATCACTCCTCAGATGCTCCAGGAAATCCAGAAGAATCAGCCTGCGGGAACACAAACCAAGGCCATTGCCAATGCGCTGGCTTTGAACAAGATTGATGACCTCGCCAAGAATTTTGCACATCAGGGAGCTTTCGACACGCACTTCAGCGTGGAAACAAAGAGCCAGAGCATCACCGATCAGAAGAGTTCCGGTCGATGCTGGATGTTCAGCGGTATGAATGTGCTGCGTTCCAATTTTGCCAACCGCACCGATGAGGTGGCTGGTTTTAAGCCGGCAGACACCAGTGTGCAGTTGGAATTCTCTCAGGATTACCTCTTCTTTTGGGATCAGTTAGAGAAGGCTAACCTGTTTTTGCAAGGAACCATTGATACTGGAAAGAAACCTATCGACGACCAGCGAGTTCAGTTCTTCTTCCATAGCCCGATTAACGATGGCGGCACATTCTGCGGCGTTTCCGACCTCACGGAGCGTTACGGATTGGTTCCCAAGGATGTGATGCCCGAAACCTATTCTGCTGACAACACCACTGTGATGGCACGTTTGCTGAAGAGCAAGCTCCGCGAGCAGGGATTACAGTTGAGAGACATGGTGCAGAAAGGAAAAGGTGAGAAGGAAATCAGCAAGACAAAGACACAGATGCTCACCGAGATATACCGCATGCTGACTCTCATGCTCGGCGAACCCGTGAAAGAGTTCACATATACCTTTAAAGATAAAAACGGGAAAGCACTCTCAGAGCCGAAAACATATACGCCACAGTCGTTCTACAAAGAAGTGGTGGGGGAGAAACTCAACGGCACTTTCATCATGGTGATGAACGATCCGCGACGCGACTATTACAAGACCTACGAGGTGGAATACGACCGTCATGTGCAGGATGGAACCAACTGGGTATACCTTAACCTGCCGATGGACGATATTGAGAACCTTGCCATTGCTTCTCTGAAAGACGGACGAAAGCTCTACAGTAGCTACGATGTGGGCAAGCAGCTTGACCGGACACGTGGTTATGCCGACCTTGACAATTTTGACTATGGAATGCTTTTTGATACGCAGTTCCCGATGAACAAGGCTCAGCGCATCTCCACTTTCGACAGCGGCTCCACGCATGCCATGACGCTGACGGCAGTAGACCTCGACGCTCAGGGAAAGGCTACAAAATGGAAAGTGGAGAATTCGTGGGGTGCAACGTGGGGACAGAAGGGCTGCCTGATTATGACCGACCGCTGGTTCCGCGAATACATGTTCCGTTTAGTGGTCGATAAAAAATACGTTCCAGCCGATATGCTGAAGATGTCAGAGCAGAAGCCAGTGTTGGTGATGCCCGAAGATCCGCTCTTCCAGTATGACGAATAATCGCGGCTGGAAACAGAATAAGAAACTTTGTTAAAAAACATCGTAAAGTGTTGCAGTTTAGAAAATAATACACTAAATTTGTAACACTTTATTTTAATCTATATGTTTAACAAAAACCAAATACAATTATGAAGTACAAAATCATCGATGTAGAGGGTATTGGTCCCGTGTATGCAGAGAAATTGCTCGCTGTAGGTATTAAAGATACAGACATTCTGTTGGAGAAGTGCGCAAAACCTGCAGGCCGCAAGGCTTTGGAAGAGGAGACCGGCATTAGTGGCAAGCTGATTCTCACATGGGCAAACCATTGTGACCTGATGCGCATTCATGGCATCGGTCCTCAGTTCTCTGAACTGCTTGAAGCAGCTGGAGTTGACACCGTGAAGGAGTTGAAGCACCGCAAGCCAGAGAACCTGCAGCCGAAGCTGGAGGAGGTTAACGAGGAGAAGCATCTCGTTCGCCGTGTTCCTGCTCTCAAGGAAGTGGAACGCATGGTGGCCGAAGCAGCAGAACTGCCCGCAGTGATGGAATATTAATCAATCTGGGATAGCCCCAATTGACAGTATTATAATAATTGAGAGTTTGTTACCGCATTGGTGTTTTGCGCAAAGTGGCTTGACGCAAAACCACTTGACACCAATGCCACAGCGGTAGCAAACTCTCAATTCTTATTTCTCAGTCCTCAATCAAGAATAGCTTCTTAAACAAGCTTTTCTATCAAGTCAGCTCTTTCACCTGGGAGCATGTCAATGACCGGAATCTCAATCATGGTATAACAGCCTGGCTGCTGGCGCAGTGAGGCGCGAGCCACGTTCACCAACACCTGTGCGGTGAGCGCAGGGTTGTTGATGCTCATGTTGAACTCCAAACGCTGGTTCTGTGTCTTTCCGGA
This sequence comes from Prevotella sp., assembly GCA_017471245.1. Taxonomy (GTDB): domain Bacteria; phylum Bacteroidota; class Bacteroidia; order Bacteroidales; family Bacteroidaceae; genus Prevotella. Next base: position 26,695 of record JAFUVB010000099.1, on the reverse strand, counting down.
AACACCCTTGCGCACCAGGTTCACACCATGCCCCATGTCTTTCACTGCATCTACTGATTCCACGGCGAACACATGTGTCTCGTCATTGGCGAAATAGGGGTCGGCCTTAATGGCAGCCGTCACATCTTCCAGCTTTGCACCGTCTTCAAGTTCTACGTAAACCATGCGGCGATGGATGCCTTCGCCAAGGGGAATCGTCATTGAAAGAGCGTTCTTCACGCCTGCCTTTGAACGTACGCAAACACTATGTCCCATCGACATGCCCGGTCCGAAGTTTGTATAGCTCAAGCCTTTCGGTGCCAGACTCTGCATCAGCGTACGAACGATGCTGTCAGACCCCGGATCCCATCCGGCGGCAATCACGCTCACCGTGCCTGTCTGCTTATTGATCTCCATCAGTCGCTCGCGATAACCGCGTATGTTTGTGTGGATGTCGAAGCTGTCTACGGTGTTAATGCCCAATGGAAGAATCTGCTTGGCATATTCCTCGCACGAGCGGGTTGGGGTGGCAAGGATAGCCACGTCCACGTCTTTCAGCTCCTTGATGTCTTTCACCACTTCGTAGTTGGCAAGTTCTGCGGGCTTGTTTTCTGCTCCATTGCGGCGAACCACACCTGCAATCTCGAAGTCTTCTGATGCCTCAAGCGCCTCAATCGTGAATTTTCCAATGTTGCCGTAGCCCACTACGGCTGCTCTGATTTTCTTCATTTTACTTACTTTTTTGATTGTTTGCATTGTTTCGGGTTGCAAAATTACACATTTTCATCGAAATAAAGAACAAAAAGCCAATAATTTTCAAAACCAATGATTATGCCGAGTGGTTAGTATTTTCAAAAATGCGGCGCTCGGACAGTCTTGGATGATTAGCATCTGCAATGGATGTCGAAGAAATTGTCAGTATGCCAGATCTGCCGAAACGGTGGTGCGATGATGTGCTTTCCCCTTTAGGAAACGGCGTTTTACCGTACTGAAAGTACCGCTTTTCATGCTCCGAAAAGGCACTTTGCATCAGCAAATTAAATTAATTTACCGTGCAAATTACATTAATTTGTTTTGCAAATCAATTTGATTTACTTTGCAAATTAATTTAATTTACTTTTCAATTCAAATTGATTTACTGCGCAAATCAAATTGATTTACTTTTGGAATATGCCACTTTCGAGCGTGAAAAGCATAGGTTCAGACAATAAAAAACAGTGATTTGCGTTTAAAAAAGTGTATATATACAAAAAGGACAGATTATGATTGAATATGTAAAGGGTGAACTTGCCGACCTCACCCCTGCCTATGCTGTGGTTGAAGCCCATGGAGTGGGCTACGGCATGAACATTTCGTTGAACACTTACACCGCCATTCAAGGTAAGAAAGAAGTGCGCCTGTGGGTGTACGAGGCGATACGCGAGGATGCGTATGCGCTGTTTGGCTTTGCCACGAAGCAAGAGCGCGACATGTTCCTGCTGCTGATTACAGTGAGTGGGGTAGGGGCAAACACAGCCCGGATGATACTCTCGGAGATGACCGTTTCAGAGATATGCAACGTGATTTCAACGGGTAACGAGCGTGTGTTGAAGAGTGTGAAAGGCATCGGCCTGCGCACTGCTCAGCGCATCATCGTGGATTTGAAGGACAAGATTATCAGCAGTGGCATTGCTCAGGAGCTGCCTTCGAATGCCGGCAATGAAACTGTTCTGGTGAACAGCAGTGTGAAGGATGAGGCAGTGGGTGCCCTTACAATGTTGGGATTCTCGCCGGCACCTTCGGCAAAGGTGGTGATTGCCATTCTGAAGGAACAGCCCGACCTGCCCGTAGAGCAAGTGGTGAAGCTGGCGCTGAAGCAGATTAAATGATGAGTGGATCGTGATTAATCAACGATGGTCGCCTACAAGTGGACGGCTATTCGGTGTTGCATTGATTAAGAACCGTAACAGACAGGGATGAAAAGACTGAAGCAGATGATCGTAATGTTGCTGGTGGGTATGAGCATGCTTGCCTGGGGTACTGCGCCCCTGCTTCAGGAGAACCGTCCGTGGGCATTTCGGGATTCACAGAACGCCCAGGAGTCACCGAATGGTCAAGAGCCTCAGAATCCGCAACGTCCCCAAAGGGTGCAGAATTCCCAGAACAACCGCAGGCAGAATGCGCAGGGCGGTGCGCGGGATACGGCGAAGATTACGGCGCAGCCCATTCTTGCCAACGAGGATAGCATCCCCGACTCGCTGCTCCATCCGCGGTGGAAGATACAGCGAACTCAACCCGTGGTGATGGACGACCTGGAGCCTGGAATGGTGGACTTGCACCTGCCGTCGAACATGAAACAGGAGGTGGAGTATAACGACACGCTTGACACGTATGTAATCGGTTCAAAAGTGGGTACGGGTTATGTGGGTACGCCTTTCATGATGACAGCCGATGAATTCGGGAAATGGGCAGAGACGAAGCTGCGCAGGGATTTCTATCGAAAGAAGAATGATGAAATCTATCAGGAGAAAGGAAAGGAGAAATTCTCGTTCTCTGATATGCACTTCGACTTAGGACCGGCAGAGAAGATTTTCGGTCCCGGTGGTGTGCGCGTGAAGACGCAGGGAACGGCGGAACTGAAGTTTGGTGCCACGATGAAAAACATCGACAACCCGTCGCTGCCTATCCGAAACCGCAAGACCACGAACATGAACTTCGACGAGAAGATCAATCTGAGCGTAAATGGCAAGGTGGGCGACAAGGTGAACATGAACCTGAACTACAACACCGATGCCACGTTTGACTTCGACTCGCAGAATCTGAAACTGAAATACGATGGTAAGGAGGATGAAATCATCAAGTTGGTGGAAGCGGGCAACATCTCCTTCCCCAGCAATTCCTCGTTAGTGAGAGGTGCCTCCCAGTTGTTTGGTATCCGCACGGACATGCAGTTCGGAAAACTGAAGCTGCAGACGGTGATTTCACAGAAAAAGTCGTCGAGCGCGAGCGTGACGAGCAAGGGCGGCGTGCAGACAACACCATTTGAGATAGATGCTGCCGACTATGAGGAGAACCGCCATTTCTTCCTCTCGCAGTATTTCCGGAGCCACTATGATGCAGCCATGAGCACTCTGCCCAATATCACAACGGGCGTGACCATCAACCGTGTGGAGATATGGGTGACCAATAAATCGGGTACGGCTACCAATACACGCAATATCATTGCGCTCACAGACTTGGGCGAGAACCATGCCGTATCCAACTCGATGTGGGGAATTACAGGAAGTGCTGTACCCAGTAATCAGGCCAACGGCGAATACTCTGAAATGGTGAACACCTATGCCGCTGCGAGGGATATTGCCCAGGCAGGCACTGTGCTTGATGCCATTCCTGGTTTCGTGGGAGGTTCTGACTATGAAAAGCTGGAGAGTGCGCGGTTGCTTGGAACTACGGAATACACGCTGAACAAGGCGATGGGCTATGTGTCGCTGAACACTCCGCTACAAACTGATCAGGTGCTTGCCGTGGCATTTGAATACACATACGGAGGGATGACGTATCAGGTGGGCGAATTTGCCTCTGACATCACCGACGTAACGCAGGCTCTCTTTGTGAAGTCGTTGAAAAACACGAGCAACAACCCTTCGCAGGGCAACTGGGACTTGATGATGAAGAATGTATACTATCTGGCAAGTTCTGTGGAAAAGGACAAGTTCAGGCTTGATGTGAAGTTCCAGAGCGACACGGCAGGTGTATACCTTTCTTATATACCAGAGCCACAGGTGAAGGACCAGACCCTCATCAAGGTGATGGGAGCCGACCGGCTGGATAATAACATGAAAGCTCACAGCAACGGCTATTTCGACTATGTGCAGGGGTATACCGTGAGCAACGGACGCGTGTTCCTTCCCAAGGCTGAGCCATTTGGCGAACATCTCTATCGCTATCTCGTTTCAAAGGGTATTGCCGAGAACGTGGCAGAAAAATATTGTTTTAACGAACTGTATGATTCCACGAAGACCATTGCCCGCCAGATAGCTGAGAAAGACAAGTACATGCTGACCGGTCAATACCGCGGCTCGTCTGCCAATGTCATCTCGTTAGGAACTTATAATGTGCCACAGGGTTCCGTGGTGGTCACCGCCGGTGGTGTTACGCTCACCGAAGGATCCGACTACAGTGTGAACTATTCGGCTGGCGAGGTGACCATTCTTAACCAGAGCATCATCGATGCGGGAACGCCCATCAGTGCAAGTTCGGAAAGCAATACCGACTTTGCCCAGCAGCGCAAGACCATGTATGGCGTGAACTGGCAATACGACTTCACAAAGGATTTCCAACTGAGCGGAACCTTCCAACATCTTTCGGAGCAGGCTCTAACCACCAAGGTGTCGATGGGTAGCGAACCTCTGAACAACACGTTGTGGGGCGTTAACCTGAACTGGAGGAAGGAGAGCCAGTGGCTGACAAACATGCTCAGCAAACTGCCGGGGCTGCATTGTACGGCACCGTCGCAACTCTCCTTTACCGGCGAGTTTGCCCATCTCATTGCCGGACAGTCGCATGGCGTTCAGGACAATGCCTCCTATCTTGACGATTTCGAAAACACGAAGAGTTCGATAGAAGTGGGAACTCCCACCTCGTGGACAATATCCAGCGTGCCGACCATGTTCGCCGAATACCGAGACAAGACATCCGTGACAAGCGGCTTCAACCGCGCTCTCTTGGCTTGGTACAATATTGATCCGCTGTTCACGCGCCGCTCTTCGTCGCTTACGCCGAGTCATATCAAGAGCGACTTAGACCAGTTGTCTAACTGGTATGTGCGCGAAATATATGTCAACGAGCTTTATCCCAATCGCGATCAGGCAAGTTATAGCGGCTCCACGTCAACTCTGCCCGTGCTGAACCTTGCCTTTTATCCTTCAGAACGCGGACCCTATAACCTGAACACCGACCTGAATCAGGACGGAACGCTGAACAGTCCGCAGACGAAATGGGGCGGAATGATGCGCAAGTTGGACACGAATGATTTTGAAACCGCCAATATCGAGTATATAGAGTTCTGGATGCTCGACCCGTTTATCTATAGCAGTAAAGAACCCGATGCGCATGAGTATGGCGGTGACTTCTATATCAATCTGGGCGAAGTGAGCGAAGATGTGCTTCGCGACGGAAAGAAATTCTATGAGAGCGGAATGCCCGTAGACGGCTCAAGCAGTTTTATTACCACGCAATGGGGAAAGGTTCCTACTCAGTCAACGGTGACCTATGCCTTTGCCACGACTGCCGGTTCGCGCGAGCGGCAGGATGTTGGCTACAACGGACTGACCAACAGTGAAGAGCGAGAGTTTGGCGTTTACAGGGAATATCTCAATGCTATCAGTGGTAAGGTTTCTCAGGCCGTGATGGACAGCATTGCCAATGACCCCGCCAACGACGACTATCATTATTTCCGTGGTTCCGACTTCGATCAGATTGAGGCTCCCGTCTTGCGTCGCTACAAACGCATCAATATGCCGCAGGGCAACTCTCCCGAAAATAATAACAGCATAGAAAACTATAGCACTGCCTATAAGTCGACTCCAGATGTGGAGGATATCAATCAGGACTATACGCTCAACGAGTATGAGAAATACTATCAGTATCACGTGAGCATACGTCCGGAAGACCTTGTCGTGGGCAATAATTTCATTGTTGACAAGCGCGAGGATTCGCGCAAACTAAGGAATGGAAACACCGAGACTGTCAACTGGTATCAGTTCCGTATTCCCGTGAAGGATTACGAGGAGCGCATCGGGTCGATCAGCGACTTCACCTCCATTCGGTTTATGCGCATGTTCCTCACTAATTTCAAAAAGCCCATCGTGCTCCGTTTTGGCAGTCTTGACCTTGTGAGAGGCGAATGGCGGGTCTACGAGCAGTCGCTCAGCAATGGCGGCAGCGAAAGCGGCAGGATGTCGGTCAGTGCAGTGAACATAGAGGAGAACAACGACAAGGAACCTGTAAACTATGTGTTGCCGCCGGGCATCCGTCGCGATCAGGATCCTACGCAACCGCAGCTGGTGGAGAGTAATGAGCAGGCACTCGACATTGTGGTGACGAATCTGTCATCAGGTGAATCGAAGGCAGTCTATCGCAACACGAATGTTGATTTGCGCCAGTATAAACGTATTCAGATGTTTGTCCATGCCAATGTGATGCAACAGAATGTTACCAATCTTCAGGATAATCAGCTGGCTCTGTTCATCCGTCTGGGATCCGACTACAAGAATAATTATTATGAATATGAGATTCCGCTGAAACTGACGGAGCCGCGAAACAACTATAACCGCTTTTCACCCGCCGACTGTCGTGCAGTCTGGCCAGAAGAGAATATGCTGGATGTGCCGTTGACAGTGTTCACGAACCTGAAGAAAGAGCGCAACCGTGCAAAAGCCGAGGGGCAGGCATCCTACAACCGTCTGTTCACCGCATACATGGAGGATAAGCCCCAGAATAAACTGAGTATTATGGGTAATCCGTCGTTGGGCGAAATCAAAACGATGATTATCGGCGTGCGCAACCTTTCCGGTGAAGTGAAGTCGGGTGAGGTGTGGGTGAACGAGTTGCGCCTGAAAGAATATAACAACGAGGGCGGATGGGCTGCCCAAGGAGCCATGAACATGCAACTGTCTGATGTGGGTACACTCAATATGTCTGGTCGCTATACCAGTGAGGGATTTGGAGGCTTAGAGGAGGGTGTTGCTCAGCGCAGCACCGACAACTACGGCACATATAGTGCAACGGCAAGCGTTGAGCTGGGGAAATTCTTCCCCGACAAGGCAAAAGTCAGTGCTCCATTGTATTATTCAGTCACGAAGGAAAAGTCGAGCCCCAAGTATAATCCGCTTGACACCGATATGTTGTTGAAGGACGCTTTGGAGACAGCAGGAAGCCGTCATGAGCGCGATTCCATCGAGAGCATTGCCGTGACAAAGACCACTAACACCAACTTCTCGTTATCGAACATGCGCGTCGGCATAACCACCAAGCGTCACCCCATGCCTTACGATCCAGGAAACTTCTCTTTCTCATATAGTCATTCCCACCGCAACGCAAGCGGAGAGACAACTGTCTATGAGAACGAAGATCAATGGCGCGGTGCCATGAGTTACAACTACACACCTGTGTATAAGACTTTCGAACCCTTCAAGAAATTGCTTGCCAAAAACAAGAGCAAGTGGCTCGACATCCTGAAGCGCTTCGGATTGAACTGGCTGCCGCAGAATATCACGTTCAACTCTGACATCTTGCGTAATTACTACGAATTGCAAGAACGCGATATGGAGAGCTTGGAGAATTCGGAACTGCCGCTGACGTTCAGCGAACAATTCCTTTGGAACAGGGAATTCTCTATCCGATGGGATCTGACGCGCAATCTTCACATGAATTTCAATAGTGCTACGCATGCGCAGGTGGAGGAACCTTACACGCCTATCAACAAGGATCTGTATCCAACGCAGTATGAGGCGTGGAAGGATTCGGTGTGGACCAGTGTGAAGCACATGGGTACTCCGCTCGACTATAACCAGAACTTTAATGCATCCTATCAATTGCCGCTCAATCTGATTCCCATTTTCGACTGGGTGAATGCCGATGCCAACTTTACAGCCACCTACAATTGGACGCGAGGAACGGACCTGGAAGACGGCACTTCACTCGGTAACATCATTTCAAACAACCGTCAGATCAACGTCAACGGGACGTTTAATCTGGAACGACTGTATAACCATAGTCCGTTCCTGAAGAAAACAAACGAAAGGTTCAACAAGACGCAGCGTTATAATCCAGAGGCAGAAAAGAAAAAGCGTGAAGCGGCACGCCAACAGAAGAAAAGCAGCAGCGGACAGGCGGTGAATGCCAAGGAGCAGAAGGCTTTGCCAAAAAACAAACAGAGTTTTGAGAGAGAAGTAACACTCCTGCCTGACACTACCATTACTGTGAACCACGGAAAGAAAAGCAAAAAACTGCTGGTGAATGCCAAGACTCCCGATGGCAAGCTGTTCAATTTGAAATACAAGGTGGTGGATCAGAACAAGATTCAAATCCTGACAAAAGTAGATTCCGCAACGAAAGTGAAGATTACCGTCACTGCCAAGGAACCCAATGACAACAAAACATGGTATAAGACTGCGCAAGTGATTGCGCGCGGGTTGATGCTGGTGCGCAATGTCAGTATGTCTTATCGTGCACAGCGCGCCATGTCCATTCCCGGATTCATGCCTTCCGTGGGCGACATGTTCGGTCAGCGGCGCGGGGATATCATGTCGCCGGGACTTGATTTCGCATTCGGTCTTGCCGGTGACCGCTATATTGACAAGGCTTCAGAGAACGGATGGCTGCTGATGGCCGACAGTGTGGCTACACCGGCAGCATTCAACAATACTGAAGACTTCCAGATACGCATGACACTGGAGCCTGTCCGCAACTTGAAGATTGATTTGAACGCTAACCGCACTCAGACGAAGGCTAAGAGCATCCATTATATGTTCGATGGTATGCCAGCCACGCAGAGTGGTACGTTCACGATGACTACTATCAGCATGGGTAGTGCTCTGGAAGGAATGGGCAATGCCAATAACGGCTATTACTCACCGTCGTTTGAGCGTTTCTGCCAGTCGCTTGAGGGATTCCGTCAGCGTGTGGAGGCTCAATATGCCAATGTACCCTATCCTGCAGGAAGCAGTCTGGCAGGAAAGACTTTCGATGCAGCCAATGGAAGTATGAACAAATACAGTGCCGACGTCATGGTTCCTGCGTTCCTTTCCACTTATGCGAGTATGGGAGGAAACGGGCTTGATATCTTCCCTGCTTTGTCGAGACTGTTGCCCAATTGGACTCTTCGCTACAGCGGTCTGAGTCAGTTGCCGTGGTTCCGCGATCATTTCAAGAGCGTGAATATCAATCACTCATATAAGAGTGTCTTTGCGGTCGGCTCTTATAGTAGTTATAGCACCTTTATGGAATACATGAACGGGCTTGGATTCATCAATGATGCCACGACAGGCAATCCTGTCCCCAATAGTATGTACAACGTCAGCACAGTTAGCATCAACGAGGCTTTCTCTCCATTGCTTGGTGTGGACGTTACACTATTGAACAACATGACGTGCAAACTGGAATACCGCACAACACGCGTATTGAACCTTTCGATGACCAGTGTGCAGATCAACGAGTCTTCCAGCCGTGACTGGGTGATAGGAATGGGCTATAAAATCAATGACTTTAGTTTCTCAAGCTTAATGGGAGGAAAGAAGAAGGTCGTGTCGAAGACTGGAAACAAATCTAATGCCCAGCAACAGAAGAATCAGCAGCAGAGGAATACGACAAACAGAAAGAGCAATGTGAATCATGACTTGAATTTGCGGCTCGACCTGAGTTATCGTAACCAGGCAGCGATAGTGCGAGACATTGCTTCTGTCACAAGCACGGCAAGCGGTGGCAATAAGGCTTTCAAACTGGCGTTCTCTGCCGACTATACGCTTTCACGCCTGCTGACGATGAGTTTTTATTACGACCAGCAGACGAATACGCCGCTCCTTTCGAGCAGCAGCTATCCGACAACCACCCGTGACTTCGGTCTGAGTATGAAGTTCTCTCTGACCAGATAAACAGTATAATAGGTGGAAGAGGAAAGGAAGAATCAATATCATATAATAACTAAAAAACAAGAATATGAAAAAACAATTGCTTACATTTGTCATGTTGCTTATTAGTGTGGTAGCATTTTCGCAAGACCGTCCTAAACTGGTGGTAGGTATTGTGGTAGACCAGATGCGGTGGGATTATCTCTACCGCTATTACGAGGAGTATGAATCAGGTGGTTTCCGCCGTCTTATGGATGAAGGATTCAACTGCGAGAACTGTATGATCAACTATATTCCGTCGGTTACAGGCATCGGTCATTCTTCAGCGTTCACCGGCAGTGTGCCTTCCATACACGGAATAGCCGGCAACAGTTTTCTGCTGAATGGCAAAACGGTGAATTGCGTGGCAGATCCTTCGGTGACAACAGTGGGAAGCGATACAAATGCAGGCCAGTATTCACCGCGCAATCTTTTAGTGACAACAATCGGCGATGAACTGAAAACCGCCACCAATTGGCAGTCGAAGGTGATTGGTGTGTCGTATAAGAACCGTGCTGCCATCCTTCCTGCAGGTCATAGTGCCGATGCAGCCTATTGGTTCGATTCGAAAGCGCTCCGTTTTATCACCAGCACCTATTACATGCAGCAATTGCCAGAATGGGTAAACAAATACAATCGTAATATCAAGAAGCTCCCTGTGGAAGAGATTCAGTATTCACCTTACGGCAATGAAATCGTCGTAGGCATGGCAAGGGCAGCCGTCGAGAACGAGAAACTGGGTCAGCGTGGGCAGACTGACATGCTCACTGTGAGTTTTTCATGCACAGATATGGTAGGGCATAAATACGGAACGCATCACGAAAAGACGCATGAGCAGTATGTGAATCTCGACCGTCAGTTGGCCGATTTCTTCTCTTTCCTCGACAAGGAGGTGGGCAAAGGACAGTATCTGGTGTTCCTTACAGCCGACCATGGCGGCTCAAACGGCATCTTGCAGAACCAAGAGCATAGGATTCCGGCTGGCGGTTTCTTTGTTGACCGTGAGGAGCCGGCTCTCAACGCGGCACTCTGCAAAGTGTTCAACACTGAGGAAAAACTGACCAAGAGCATCATGAACTATCAAGTGGTGCTTGATCATGAAGCCATTGCACGTGCCGGAATAGAGGAATGCAAAGTGCGGCACGCTATTGTTGATCATTTCAACCACCATCCTATGGTGCAGTATTGCGTTGACATGGAGAATATACTCAACAGCAGTGTTCCTTCGCTCATCCGCGAGAAGATGATCAACGGGTATAACCGAGAGCGAAGCGGCGACATACAGATCATCCTGAAGCCTGCCCACTATAATGTGTGGAAGGAGATTGACGGAGGAACCACGCATTCGGCATGGAATCCATACGACTGTCACATTCCGTTTGTATTGATGGGCTGGGGCGTTTCTCACGGAAGCACACAAGCGGAGTGCCATATCACAGATATTGCTCCTACCGTCTGTGCACTGATTCACGTACAGGCTCCAAATGGCTGCATCGGCAATCCCGTGATTCAGGTTACTAAATAGTCTTTTTCCTCCGACACAATACGCATTTATGAAAGAAATCGACATACGGAAGTAGTTAAGAAGTCAGAAACTAACTACTTCCGTATGTTTATTTGATTTGCATTCCATTGAGGAATATGTGGCGGATGATGGGTTGCGTATAGGCGTAAGGCACGTAGTCGATGCTTGGAATCGGTTCTGTGATGAAGAAGTTTGCAATCTTTCCCCTTGTGATGGAGCCACACTCTCTGCTGATTCCCATGGCGCAAGCCGTGTTTATTGTTGCTGCATTGATGGCTTCTGCTGGCAACAGGCGCATCTTGATGCATGCCAGTGAAACAACAAACTTCATATCTCCCGAAGGCGTGGAGCCTGGATTATAGTCGCTGGCAATGGCAACGGGCAGTCCTGCTTCAATCATTTTGCGAGCCGGAGCAAAAGGCATGTTCAGGAAGAAAGACGTTCCCGGCAATGCGGTGGGTATGGTTTCATGACTGGCAAGAAGTGAAATGTCGTTGTCGGTCATACTTTCCAGATGGTCCACAGAAAGAGCACGGTGGCTTACAGCTACCTCTACACCTCCTGAGTCTGCCAATTCCTGCCCGTGAATCTTGGGACGCATGCCGTATCTTGCCCCAGCTTCCAGGATGCGGGCTGTTTCTTCGGGAGTAAAGAAACCCTCGTCGCAGAACACATCGATGAAATCTGCCAGCTGCTGCTTGCCCACTTCGGGTATCATCTCGTTGATTACCAAATCCACATATTCTGCCTGTCTGCCTGTATATGCGCGTCCTACGGCATGGGCACCCAAGAATGTGCTCATCACTTTCAGCGGAGCGGTTTCTTTAATGCGGCGTATCACGCGCAGCATCTTCAGCTCATCGTACGTATTTAGTCCGTATCCGCTTTTGATTTCCACGGCTCCGGTCCCCTTTTGGATGATTTCATTCACCCTGTGCATGGCCTGTTCATATAGTTCTTCCTCAGTGAGTTCGTGCAATCGGTCGGCTGAATTCAGGATGCCACCTCCCCGGCGGGCAATCTCAGCATAGCTCAGACCGCGAATCTTATCAACAAACTCTCCTTCGCGGCTGTCGGCATAGACGATATGCGTGTGGCTGTCGCAGAAAGAGGGTAGCACGGTTCCGCCTTGCGCATCAAAGACTTCAATGGAATTAAGTGTTTCTGGAATGGGATTTTCACCGAAATCCTTGATCATTCCGTCTTCAATCAGCATCCATCCGTTGTTTATGCAAGTGATTTCTGCCATCTCATGGCCGCATCGTTTCAATGTCCCGGCTGGCAGGATCCCTGCCAGTGTTCCGATATTTGTGATTAGTGTCTGTTTCATGGTGTATCTTTAATTTGGCACAAATTTACAAAAACTTTTTTATAATTAAAGCAATAAATGTTGTTTTTTACTAATTCGGGTAAACAGAACGTGTTATTATGTATATTACCATTATCTTTGCATCATATTCTTATGAATCTGGACATGCTTAGATATTGCCTTATATTGCTTACGGTCATGGGGTGTCTGTCCGTAAAAGCACAGCGCAGGATTCTTGTGCTCGATGTTGAGACGCGTGAACCTGTGGGAAGGGCAGCTGTGGTTCCATATCCAGGCGTGAGGACGCAGACCGATAGCATGGGCGTGGCCTCCATTCCCGAAAAGTTCGACAGTCTACATGTCAGTCATGTGAGATATGCCACAGAGATGTTGAAGTTTGAAGAAGTACGAGATACTATATTTCTCTTTGCCAAAGAAAATATGATTGATGAAGTGACGGTGATATCTCAGCAAGAAAGCATTAAGGATTACCTGAAGAGCCACCGTCAGCTTCCCAATCCAGCAGAGCCTGCATTGAGAATAGGGGTAGACAAAATATTGAAGTTTTTCAAATACAAGAGCCGGCGCGAGAGAAAGCGCGAGCGGACAAAGCGTCTTTTGGAGGAGTACGACGAAAAATGAAGAAGGTTTTTCTCTTGGTGTTTTTGCTGTCTTGTCTGGCAGCGCATGCACAGCGCAAGGTGAAAGTGCTGGATTTTGAAACCGAGCTGCCGGTAACAGATGTATCGGTGATCATTGATAGTGTTACGGTGCGCCGTACCAATTATCAGGGCATTGTGGAGCTGCCGGTGCCATTCGATAGTGTTACCTTCTCTCATCTGCAGTATTATAAAGAGAAACTTTCACAGGCAGAGGTAGCGGATACGATGTATCTGATGCCTCAGCACAACGTGTTGCCCGAGTTGGTCGTCACAGGAATCAGTCCCGATTTGCTTAGGGCTTTGCGGCGCGGTGCTGAGCAAAACCGGAACATGCCGCGCTATTCGGTGGCTTTCCCTATCCTTACTTTCGATTTTGCCAACATGCTGGATGTCAGGGGGCGGCGCGACCGCAAGCATCTGAAGCGTGCGCGCGAGAAAATGAGAGAGTTTGACAATACGTTGAAGTGAGTGAGAATCATGAAAAAACGGCTGAAGAATAAAACCTTCAGCCGTTTTCTTAATTATGCATTGTGGCTACGTATGAATTGAATGGCATCTTCGATGTGTGGATACATCAGTTCGTCGTTGAGGATGAACGGAACCACTTTCCTGAATTCATCGTGCAGTTCAATCAGTTCAGGAGAAGACTTAAGCGGCAGGCGGAAGTCGAGTGCCTGGGCAGCATTGAACAGTTCGATGGCGAGCACACGCTCTGTGTTCAGTATCACCTTATATAATTTAATGGCAGCATTGGCTCCCATACTTACCAGGTCTTCCTGATCTTGGCACGACGGGATGCTGTCTACTGACGAAGGCATGGCGAGGCTCTTGTTGAGGCTAACCACAGAGGCTGCTGTGTATTGGGTGATCATGAAACCGCTATTCACTCCAGGATTGGCAACAAGGAAGCTGGGCAGACCGCGTGTTCCTGATACCAAGCGGTAGATGCGTCGCTCAGATATATCAGCGAGTTCGCTCATGGCAATGCTTAGGAAATCTATGGGCAGGGCAATCGGTTCACCGTGGAAGTTTCCTGCTGAGATAATCAGGTCTTCATCCGGACATACAGTAGGATTGTCGGTTGCAGAATTAATCTCTGTGTCAATCACTGATTTCACATAGCGGATAGTGTCTTTCACGGCACCATGCACTTGTGGCACGCAGCGGAATGAATATGGATCCTGCACATGAGCCTTGATGGAATTGATGATCTGACTGCCTTCAAGCAACTCTCGCATGCGCTTGGCTGTCTCGATTTGTCCCAAATGGGGGCGCACGGCATGCACGGCATGGGTGAATGGTTCAATCCTTCCGTCGTAGGCATCTAATGACATGGCTGCAATCTTGTCCGCCCATGCGCTCAGCCGTTGAGCCTGTAGCAGTGCCCATACGGCAAAGGCGCTCATGTTCTGCGTACCGTTCAGCAATGCCAGTCCTTCCTTGGATGCCAGTTCGATGGGCTTCCAGCGCTTTTTCCGAAGCATTTCAGCCCCAGGCAAAACCTTTCCCTGATACTCCACCTCGCCCATGCCGATGAGCGGCAGACAGAGATGAGCCAGCGGAACGAGGTCGCCTGATGCGCCGAGAGATCCTTGTTTATATACAATGGGGTAGATGTCGTTGTTGAAAAACTGGATGAGCCGCTGTACGGTGTCGAGCTTGCACCCGGAATAGCCATAACTCAACGACTGAATCTTGAGCAGCATCATGATCTTTACAATGTCGTTGGGAACGCGCTCGCCCGTTCCGCAGGCATGGCTCTTGATCAGATTCACTTGCAGTTGCGACAGCTGGTCTTTTCCTATACTAACGTTGCAGAGTGAGCCGAAGCCAGTGGTCACACCGTATACGGGTGCGCCGTTGCTTGCAATCTTCTTGTCGAGATAGGTGCGACAGCGGCGAATACGCTGTTTGGCATCCTCGCTGAGTTCAATTTTATAGTTGTTATAGATGATTTCGCCGATGCGCTCGATGGTTAGATGCTCGGCTGATATTTCGTGTGTCATTGTTTTTTTCTTTTTTGTTTCTATGGTTTCTGTAGTGCCTGTAGTCTCTATAGTTGCGAAAGTCCGAACAGGCACAATCGTTAAATGGTGATTATGCGTTCAGGGATTTTGAGATGAGGTCGTCGTCAGCCAGGTTCGGGAGCGTGACAACCAATCCTGGTGTGCGTTCCATTTCGCGGCGGATGGCATCCATGGATCCTTTGTTGCGCGCCCATGAGCGACGGGCAATACCATTGTTAACATCCCAAAGGAGCATCTCGCGGATATGGCGATTGCTGTCATCACTGCCATCGATGACCATTCCGAACCCGCCATTGATAACCTCGCCCCAGCCTACGCCACCGCCGTTGTGGATGCTCACCCAAGTGGCACCACGGAAGGAATCGCCAATGACATTCTGCACAGCCATGTCGGCACAGAACTGCGAACCGTCATAGATGTTGGATGTCTCACGGAAGGGTGAGTCTGTCCCAGATACATCATGGTGATCGCGTCCCAATACCACTGGGGCTTTCAGCTCACCGCGCCTGATGGCATCATTGAAGGCAAGTGCAATCTTTGTCCTGCCTTCGCTGTCGGCATAGAGAATGCGGGCTTGCGAACCGACCACCAGCTTGTTCTTTCCGGCCTCCTTGATCCAGTGGATGTTATCATCAAGCTGCCCTTTGATATCGTCGGTGGCATGCTTGCGGATGTCTTCAAGCACTTCTGCGGCAAGACGGTCGGTGGTCTCAAGGTCTTTCGGATCTCCTGAAGAGCATACCCAGCGGAAAGGACCGAAACCGTAGTCGAAGAACATCGGTCCCATGATATCCTGAACGTATGACGGATAGCGGAACTTCTTTTCTCCGTTCTTTTCAACGAAAATGTCTGCACCGGCGCGACCCGATTCCAACAAGAAGGCATTACCATAGTCGAAGAAATACATGCCCTGTGCGGTGAGCTTGTTGATGGCTGCTACTTGGCGGCGCAGCGATGCTTGCACGCATTTCTTAAACTCATCGGGATTCTCAGCCATCATTACCTTACTTTCTTCGAGCGACAGACCTACGGGATAATAGCCGCCTGCCCACGGATTGTGGAGTGATGTTTGGTCACTGCCCAAGTCTACATGTACATTTTCTTCAGCCAATCGTTCCCAAAGGTCAACCACATTGCCGACGTATGCCATTGACACCACGCGCTTTTCAGCAACGGCCTTGCGGATGGCAGGTATCAGTTCGTCGAGGTTGTGGTGCAGCTCATCCACCCAACCTTGCTCATATCTCTTCTCTGCTGCTTTCGGATTGATTTCTGCTGTGACGCTTACCACGCCTGCTATGTTTCCAGCCTTAGGCTGAGCGCCGCTCATTCCGCCAAGTCCGGCCGTGACAAACAGTTTCATGTTGTCGCCACCCACCTTGCGGGCTGCATTCAAAACTGTGATTGTGGTGCCATGCACGATGCCCTGCGGTCCGATATACATATAAGAACCGGCAGTCATCTGCCCATATTGCGTTACGCCGAGGGCATTGCCGCGCTCCCAGTCGTCGGGTTTGCTGTAGTTGGGGATCACCATACCATTGGTAACCACCACGCGAGGCGCATTTTTGTGCGACGGGAACAATCCCAGGGGATGACCGCTATACATCACGAGTGTCTGTTCATCGGTCATTTCACTGAGGTATTTCATCACCAGACGATATTGAGCCCAGTTCTGGAAAACAGCCCCGTTGCCTCCGTAGGTAATCAGTTCGTGCGGATGCTGTGCTACTCTCGGGTCGAGATTGTTTTGAATCATCATCATGATGGCTGCTGCCTGACGGCATTTGGCGGGATATTCGTCAATCGGACGGGCATACATGGGATAGCTCGGACGATAGCGATACATGTAGATGCGCCCGTACTGATGGAGCTCATTCACAAATTCAGGTGCCAACTGCGCGTGAAGATGCTGCGGGAAGTAGCGCAGCGCATTGCGCAATGCCAGTTTCTTCTGCTCGGCAGTCAGGATGTCCTTGCGTTTCGGCGCATGGTTTATTTCCGGATCGTATGCCTGAAGTTCAGGCAATGTTTCGGGAATACCGATTTGTATTTCTTCTTTGAAAGTCATGGTTTTGTGGTTTTAGGGTTTATCAAGGTGTTCCTTTACAGTTTGGATTCTACAATAGCAATGATTTCTTTTTCAGCCTCATTTGCTTTCTCTATCAGATTGTTTGCCTCTGCAATCAATTGGTCGGCCGTCTCACGGTCTTTCAGACTGCCAGCATTGATCTTCACGTTCAGACCGGCACCCAAGACGGCGGCGCGGGCTGCCAATGCTCCTACGCCGGCATCGCTCACACTGTTGGGATTGCCAGTCTCTGCCATTGCCTTGCATATTTCGAAAGCACGGAAAGAGGCCTGCATGGTGTGGAGGGGAACTTGTGTGGCATAGAGCGTTGCAGCCTGGATGGCGGCACTGCGCGCAGCTTTGTCTTCATCCGTTTTCTTGGGAAGTCCAAAGGCAGCCATGATGCGGTTGAAGGCTTCGGTGTCTTCGTCAACCAAATGGAGCAGTTCTCTCATCAGCTCCTGTCCTTTGTCTGCCCACTGGCTGAATTCATTCCAACGGTCGTCCCATCCGGCTTTGTGCGACGAAAGGTTGGCTACCATGGTGCCCAGGGCAGCACCCAAGGCTCCCATATAGGCTGAAATGGTTCCGCCGCCCGGTGCCGGACTCTCGCGAGATGTCTCCTCCGCAAATGCCTTCACGGTATAGTCAACCAGTCTTGAAGGTTTTACTACGGTGGCTCCTGCTGTTGCCGACGGCGGGTCGAGCAGGAATTCAATCACTTTCTCATACGGGTTGAATGGTTTCAGGTCATCCAGTCCCATGCTCTTGATGGCGATATTGATGATGTCTTCTTCCGGAATGCCCGTTGAGCGGTGCTGCTTTTCCAAGAAATAGCGACCGGCTTCAATCAGTGTGCGCTTGGGAATCAGACCCACGATTTCTGTTCCTGTAACGCGTATGCCTCTGTTTTGCGCGCAGCGACATACTTCGTCGAAGGCGACATGGAGTGGGGTGACGTTGATATTGGTTATATTCATTGATACCTGCGCAATGCCATATTCATCGATGAACCATCCAATGGCTTTGGTGCTCTTCAGTGTTCCGGGCTGCATGATGGGATTGCCGTTCTCGTCTTTCTTCGGTTTGCCTGTAATCGGATTGCCTTCGCGCACGGGTCGCCCTTTCTCTCTCACGTCGAAGGCAATGGCATTGGCGCGTCGGGTGCTGGTGGTGTTCAGGTTATAGTTCACGGCAATGAGGAAGTCGCGGGCACCTACGGCAGTGCATCCTGTGCGTGCAACGCCTTCATCGAAGGCACGCGTGCCGAAGTCTGGCTGCTTTCCATCGGTGGATAGTTTCTCTGCCAGTGCTTCATATTCGCCTTCCCTGCAAACGGCAAGGTTCTTGCGCTCTGGTGTAAAGGCAGCTGCTTCATAGCAGTAGCAGGGGATTGCCAGTTCGTTGGCAATGCGTTCTGCCAACTGGCGAGCCAGCTTGGCACATTCTTCCAAAGTGATTCCCGAAACAGGAATGAGCGGACATACATCTGTAGCACCCATGCGCGGATGAGCGCCATGATGCTGGCGCATGTCGATCAGTTGCCCTGCCTTGCGCACACCGCGGAAGGCTGCCTCAACCACTGCTGCGGGTTCGCCCACGAATGTCACCACAGTTCTGTTGGTCGCCTCACCGGGATCCACATCAAGAAGTTTGATACCCTTCACCGTCTCAATTTCATCAGTGATTTGTTTGATAACGCTCAGATTGCGTCCTTCACTGAAATTCGGAACGCATTCGATAATTTGTTTAGCCATGTTATATAGTTAGCAATATAAATATATTAGGTTATAGATTTTCTGCAAAGTTACTTGTTTTGCAGAAAAGAGCAAAATAAAAAGGGGAAAATCCCCCTTTTATTTATTTAATTTAAGTTTTCCCCCATTCTCTCACTTCTCACCTCTCACTTCTAATCTTCTCACCTCTCGCTTCTCACCTCTAATCCTCTCACCTCTTGTCATAGGCATGCACAGGATAGTCGATGGTGAAGTGCAGTCCGCGGCATTCCTTGCGCTCGATGGCCCATCGCGTAATCAGGTATCCCACATTGATCATGTTGCGCAGTTCGCAGATGTCCTTGCTCGCCTTCACGCGCTTGAACAAGTTTTCTGTCTCTTCATAGAGCATGTCGAGACGGTCCCAAGCACGCTTCAGGCGCAAGTCGCTACGCACGATGCCCACATAGTTGGACATGATTTCGCCCACTTCCTTCACCGACTGTGTGATCAGCACTTTCTCCTCGTTGGTCATCGTTCCTTCATCGTTCCATTCAGGCACCTTGTCGTTAAAGTCGTACAGGTCGACGTGCTCCAACGAATGCTTGGCAGCCGCATCGGCATATACCACTGCTTCTATCAGAGAGTTGGATGCCAGTCGGTTTCCGCCGTGCAGGCCAGTGCAAGAACATTCTCCGATGGCATACAGGCGCTCTATGCTGCTGCAGCCGTTCAGGTCAACCTTGATGCCGCCGCACATATAATGAGCCGCAGGTCTCACTGGAATGTAGTCGGTTGTGATGTCAATGCCCATCGACAGGCATTTCTGGTAGATGTTGGGGAAGTGTTTCCGCGTTTCAGCAGGATCCTTATGCGTCACGTCTAAACAGACATGGTCGAGTCCGTGAATCTTCATCTCCTTGTCAATGGCGCGTGCCACGATGTCGCGTGGTGCCAACGACAGGCGCTCGTCATATTTCTCCATGAAACTCTCTCCGTTGGGTAGGCGCAGGATGCCACCGTATCCGCGCATCGCCTCCGTAATCAGATAGGCAGGATGGGTCTCCTCCGGCGAGTGCAGTACTGTAGGGTGGAACTGCACAAACTCCATGTCTGCCACCGTTCCCTTTGCCCTGTATACCATCGCGATGCCGTCGCCCGTGGCGATAATTGGATTCGATGTGGTTTGATATACAGCCCCCACGCCTCCTGTGCACATGAGCGTGACCTTCGACAGATAGGTGTCCACCTTCTGTGTCTCAGGGTTCAGCACATAGGCACCGTAGCAGTTGATATAGGGAGTGCGCCTTGTGACGCGCGCACCCAGATGATGCTGCGTGATAATCTCCACGGCGAAGTGATTCTCCTTGATCTCGATGTCAGGGTTGCTGCGCACGGCAGCCATCAGTCCGCGCTGGATCTCGGCGCCGGTGTCATCGGCATGGTGGAGAATGCGGAATTCTGAGTGACCGCCCTCGCGATGCAGGTCAAACGTTCCGTCATCTTTCTTGTCGAAGTTCACCCCCCATTTCACCAGTTCCTGAATCTGTTCAGGCGCATTCCTCACTACTTGTTCCACGGCCTTGCGGTCGCTGATATAGTCACCGGCAATCATCGTGTCTTCAATGTGCTTTTCGAAGTTATCCACTGCCAGATTAGTCACTGAAGCCACACCGCCCTGTGCGAAACTGGTGTTCGCTTCATCGAGCGAAGTCTTGCATATCATGCACACCTTGCCTTTCTTGGCTCTTGCCACTTTCAGGGCATAGCTCATACCAGCCACGCCTGCCCCGATAATCAGGAAATCGTATTTGTAAATCATAATTCTGCAGTTTGATGCTGCAAATATAGATAAAAAAATCGAGATAATGGGCTTGTTGAGATAAAAACTTTCTCAGATTATAAAGGAAAGTGGATGTTTGTTTTCACCCCATTTTTGAGTTCGTGACAGTTTGTATGCCAAAAACTGTCAGTTTTTCATCCAAAAACTCGCTGTTTTTGAAAAGGAAACTCGCAGTTTCTGATTCTCAAACTCGCAGTTACAGGCGGGAAACTGTTAAAGCAGGTAAATTCTACCTCTGGAAATACATTCAATTTCGACTTTTAAATGCTCAGGATTATACCCCCCAATCCTCGTCCCACACGGCACTAACCTTATAGTCTTTAAAAGCGAATCGATGTCTTGCTCATTTCTTCTTCAATTAACTATCTCATTTCGAGTTAGCCGCTCTACCTTGTCGCTTGGCTTGTCTAAGAAGTGTAATATAGATGCCTATTAACTCCTGAGAATTAACCAGCTACTCACTTCTTGGGGTTATTGGGCTGAGTGGGTTGACTGGGCTGATTGGACTGTTGCCCATAAGTCCCATATCGCCCATTATACCCGTTTCGTTGTTGCCAGTCTCTCCTGGCCCGGTACATTTCCTCCTTGATGCCACCCTTCTCCTTAAAGTCACGCTTTTTCCATTCTATGAGTCCCCGTATAAGTACATCACACTGGTGAATAAGCGTAATGGCGATGTTGGCAATCGTCTCGTCGGAGCGCTCCTTGATTTTCTCCCGATAGACAGCAGACTCAAGGTGAGCCTTGCAAAATGCGCGTGTTTGGACACAACGAGGATCGTCATACTTCCATTGCTCCAATCCTCGAACACGCAAATAATCCTCGTAGTCCAGCAGCAGTTCGTGAAGCGATGCACGATTCACATTGGTCAGTTTCAGTTCCATCTCTCGTGATGTGATGCCGTCTATGTTCCCTTCAGCCAAATTCTGCTTACCCGACCTTGCTGCCTGAACCATTTGGTCAATGGTTCGATCACCCATTTTCAGATACTTATGGGCAAAATAGAACGTCACATCATAGATGCACTCCGCTTTTTGAAATGCTTTCAACGACCGATAGTTGTTATCTTGCCTTAGAAAATCCTTATCTTCTTCCATATAGTTTTCTTCTTGCGCTTGCAAAAATACAACTTTTATTATAAACTACCTTATTTCAAGTTATCCCCCCCGTTTGACCATGTCCCTGATTTACGACAATTTCCATTTTGGAAATAACCACGTCTTTGTCAAGTTCTCTTTCTTCAAATATGTGGGTCAGATGTTTACTAATGACAGGAACGCCCACACCAAACAACTGCGCCATCGCTTTCTGCGTGGCCCATATCGATTCGTCCTTGATAACCACCTGCACCCTTCCTTCCTCATCAGGCAATTGGTATAATAAGAATTGTATCTCGTTACTCATATCTATTTGCGCTTGCAAAGTTACAAATTTTTGTTTTAAACTACCTCATTTTGAGTTACCCTCTCACTCGCCCTTGTCGCTTAGCTTGTCCAAGGTGCCCATGTAAGATTTGGCACTCGCGTGTACCAAATCTCTAAATCATTGAAACACAAGCAGAACTAACAATACGCCTTCCCACTTGCCAATAAGTGAGAACGGTTATTGCATTGGCATTCTGATATACCTTTCGTAGCCCACTATCAACAATGTTTCTTACATCATTGATGAGAGTCGACATCGTCGTCTGTATTGTCTTGTCCTCTTCCATATCGTTTTCTTCTTGCACTTGCAAAGTTACAAATTTTTATTTTAAACTACCTCATTTCGAGTTACCCACTAAGTATATTATAGTTTCCCAATAACTCTTGAGAGTTAACCAGTAATTCAAAACATCACTATTTTTTTTACGGGCATGAGGAATTAACAGAAATCTACAGGAGTTACAGCAAGTGCACTTTTATTTGTAAGCCCAAAGCCTCTGAAATAGTTTTTATCTGTTTAACTTTGGCTTGGCTACTACTATGTGTATTAATAAACCATTTATCGTCTACTTTATGAAACTCGGATGAATTCGTGCCATCTTTTGCTTCAGAAACAAGATTGTTATAGTCTACTTTTATGTTTAATTCTTTGACTCTATTACATCCTGTGCGTCGTATAAACTCTATAAGTGTCTCGTTTGCTTTTTCTTTCTGTATGAAATCCCCATTGGGATATTCTATGCGAATCAGTTTGTTAGGAGAACGTTTCTTTTTGCCATTCGTTTTCTCCTTTGTTTCGAGATCAACATCTTCTACAGATATATTATTAAACCAGATTTCGTTTGCATGGTCAGCCAGCCATATGGCCCGTTCTTCTATGGTATCCTCATTCCATGACTTTTTCTTAATCACTTCCTTCATGGTTATTAGATCGGCAGCTTTTTCTTTGAGCCCAGAAGAGAGTTTTTCACGCCAAGCTTTGTTACTTGCTTTGGTGTTTAGGCCTTGAGTTATAATGGCCAAATTACCTAATGAGGCAATGGCAGAATTCCTTTTTATAGTAAACTCTTTTAATTCTGCTTCTGGCAATTCACTGGGCGCTTTCCAATTAGTATCCCATTTCTGAGGCATCAAATGCTCTAATGTATATTGAGAAAACGGCAAAAGCGCTGTTTGGCTTGAAAAGTTTTCTCTCAATTTGGATTCCATTAAATAAAGGATACCTTTTGCTTTCTCTGTTGACAATTTTTTGTTTGTCTTGATTCCATCCTCAACTTCAGAATTATAGGGCATATGTAATGATTCATGGGATTCCTTGTTCCCAAGATAATCACATAAACCATCATAAGTGCAAATCTGTTGCCCAATAAGGCTTTCTGTAAACAAATCACTATAGTTGTTGGACGCTGCCCCAGTAATGACTCTACGAACAATATATGATTCCAAAAGAGAAAAAATCTCATTCCGGACAGTTTTATTGTCTACATTTCTAAGAATATATAATATGTATGGTATAGCAGTATGTACATCTAAAGTATATATTGCAAGCAACAACCTATTCAATGGCGTTTTATATGAATCTGACGATTCTTTTATTTCGTTTCCAGTAAATACAATTCTAAAGAGTTGTGCGTATTTTACTATTTCTTTTGCGAATTCAATATATGACCAATTGCCAGATTCAATTATTTTTTGATAATAATCAAATTTATTGTCATCGTCATATTTTCTAAACTCCTCTCGATACTCTCTTTGAATATTATTCCGAGGGTCGTGCATTATAATTTGCAATAAAATATGGAAGAATCTGTCTGAAAGAGTTTTCTTTCCTGTTCGAGCGAAACTATATTCTGTCTTCCAATAATTGAGGCATGTGTCATTGGCTTCAAAGATAGGTTTCCAAATAGACAGATATTCTTGTAGGGTATCAGAAGTAAACAAATAGTTTTTCAGTAGTTCCTCCGTGTTTAGCTTCAAACTAATAGAATTGATGGTGTCAAATATTTTATGTTCTTTCTCATATGGTTCAAGGTAAATAGATATGAACCATAGATTCTTTTGTATTTTGATATGGTCAATCTTTTTTACATCAACATTCTTCCTAAAGTAATTGTATGCAGCAATGAGATTACTTTGTCCTTCATTAGCAATCTCGATATCTTCAGTCAAGGAAGCGATTCTGTAAAACGCTTCTTTATCATTATACGAGTGTTTAATATTTAACTTGTTGTCTTCCATTCTGAATCTCTTATCAAAAGGATTGTGAGCAGATGGATTCTTGAGACTAATGACTTTATATAATATAGCTAATGTCGTCAACCTTTGTTGCCCATCAACGACATCCCATTTTTGGGTTTCATAACGACTATCCTGCTCATTCCTTTCTTTTTTCTTTAAAATTACAGAACCAATAAAATACTCTTCATCCATTTTTGAAATGTATTCCATGTCCTTTATAAAACGGTTCCATAATTTCTCAGGCCACACATAGGCTCTTTGATAAAAAGGCACATAAAATGTATGCCCATCTGCTATTAACTGCGTAATACTTACTTTTTTAGGTTCCATATTCTTGTTGTGTTTTATCTTCGTTACTCTGTTATATCAGTTCCACTTGTTAGTTTCTTGAAACGATATTCCGCATTTTGCTTATTGAGAACTTTCAGCTGCTCTTCTGCCATACGATGAAGAACGTCATAGCGGACATCACGAGGTATTCCCTGTTTGATAAGTTCAGAGTTGAGCGATTCCATATTGGAGAGGACGACAAGCTCATTGATGGATGCCGTGTCGCGCATGTTCAGTTTCTTTGCCAAGTCAGGATTAGCTTCTTCCCAGTCTTTTGCCGTGTAGCCAAAGAGGGCGAGGTTAAGCATATCGGCCTCAGTCGCATAGATGATTCCCTCTTTCTTTTTGGCAACAGAGAGTTTTGGGATGATGATGTTCTTGATGGCATCGGTGTGAAGTGTATAGTTCGCCTTGGCCAAAATACGTTTCACGTCCCAATTATGTAGTAACGGGTTGCTCTGCTTTTCTTTAAGCTGCTGATATTCCTTGACAACATATAATTGAAAGGTGGGACTCAGCCACATGCCGAAATTGAAGGCAATATCCTTGTGAGCGTATGTTCCGCCATAACGACCTGCCTTTGAATAAATGCCAATTGCATTCGTCTTATCTGCCCATTCCTTTGGGGTAAGAGAAAACGAATTTAGTCCAGATTGATTTCTAAACGCATCGAATTCGATGCTATTAAAATTGGGATTATGCAATTGCTCCCACACGCCAAGATACTCAATGGTGTTACGAGCACGCATCCAATTTTGGATAATATAATTAGTGCGTTGCTTGTCTTTATATCTGGCCATATCGGTCAGACATATATAGTCGTTTTCGTTTCCTTGCAGCAATACGGATATTTCAGTTCCGTTTGCGTTTATCTTCTTTGTCGTTGTCATATCATTATTATATACTCACAGGAACAAGCCCTAATTTGTTAATACTCTCATTGGCTTTTTGCAAAGCCTCGTGGCTCCTTCAAGCCCCTTATATTTTTCTATCCAATTCAGTGTAGGCATATATTAATCTTTGTTTTTTTTACCCTCTTAACCGTGTGCTTTATCTTACCAATGTCCGACTCTTGGCAGATACTTTTGTGGACGAATTTTTCGACCGCAAATCCTTTAGCTCATCTGCCGTCAGAACAAACATATAGTCCTCAGGGAACTTGTCGGGGTTGTTCCTTACAGCTTCGTTCACCCTCTTGGTTTCAACGCCATATAAGGCGGCCACATCTGCATCAACGATTACAGGCGTATGCCTGATTTCTATGATATGGCTCTGCACTTGAGAATACAACATAGGAAATTGATTGTCACTCAGAAAAGAGCCGTTGCTATTTTGTATGTTACTCATCTTGCATTATCGTTTTTATTTGTTTGTTATCACAATTTGTGATGAGATATCAGCCCATTCCTTCGGGGTAAGAGAAAACGAATTTAATCCAGATTGGTTTCTAAACCCATCGAATTCGATGGGATTAAAATTTGGATTGTGCAATTGCTCCCACACTCCAAGATACTCAATGGTATTACGGGAACGCATCCAATTTTGGATGATGTAGTCAGTACGCTGTTTGTCTTTATATCTGGCCATATCGGTCAGACATATATAGTCGTTTTCGTTGCCTTGCAGCAATACGGATATTTCAGTTCCGTTTGCGTTTATTTTCTTTGTCGTTGTCATGTCATTATTATATACTCACAGGTACAACCCCTAATTTGTTAATACTCTCATTGGCTTTCTGAGAAGCCTCGTGGACTTCAAACGCCTTATCTTTTCCTATCCAATTCAGTGTAGGCATATAGTAGTTTCCTTTATTCTTCGTTTTGGCTTTCCTCCGGTAGCAGATAGTCGCTGGCTTTGGCGGGTGAAATAACGCTATGACCTAACTGGCTTTCCAATTGATTGCGGGCAGCCTTTGCCACGCTGCC